>NZ_BAABHV010000017.1:0-354836 GCF_039542285.1 Erythrobacter westpacificensis | reverse complement strand
GTTCATCGCAACTGACCTTGACAGTACATGAGCCCAATCTTGGAAACCGTGTCAGAGTTTGCAACAGAGCCCCTGCGGTGATACCCTCTGCATCGACGGAACTCCCGCAGGCCAATTCGTCCGATAGCACGCACGCCTTCGGATCCGCTGCTCCCGACCAGAGAACGAAAACCGCCGACCGCATTCGCGACTATGCCGAGAGCCGGTTCTTCGATCCGGCCCGGGATGCCGGCCGGTCCATTGTTGAAATCTCAGCACGGGAAATTCACGATGCGCTCGGGCTGCGCAACGCGTTCCCCTCGGTTTGCCAGGCACTCAGCGGGAGAAAGATCGCTGAACTGTGCCGGGTGAACCTCACCCGACGAATTGGCCCCAGCAACAGTTCGACGACTGCCTATGTTTACGAATTGCTCGAATAGCATGGCCTGTGCCTGCCAAAGCACGTGGACATCGCCGCTCGCGTCGTCTCGCTGATCTCGCCGGGGGCTACAGTGGCGCTGCGATGTATCGACACACATTCAGGCAAGAGCCTTCATGCGTTCGAATTTGCGCCACAGGATTGGCAGGCTCTTGCCGCCCAAAATGCGCGCGAACGGCATCTCCGCGCACCTTGCTGTCAGGCCGAGATAATACTCAGGCGTTCCAAACTCGGCACCCAGCACTTCGTTCACAGGTTTCGCGGCGCCTGCACGAGCTCACCGGAAAGCGAAGACCATCGTCAAGTGAAGCGTGTGATTGTCGAAACGGCGATAGCCGGTGGCTGGAACGCAGTGGCGGAATTCGACGGGCTGAGCAGCGACAGTGAGCCATGGAGGGCCGACGTGCTGCTGACCAAGGGGCGCGTCCGCATCGCAATCGAGGTGCAATGGTCGAGGCAGAGCCAAGATGAGACCGCTCGCCGACAGTCCCGTTACGCTTCGTCCGGCGTACGCGGTCTCTGGCTCTTTCGGCAACCGCGTTTTGACACTTCCGAGGAGATTCCTGCTGTTCGAATCAGCGGCAACCCATTCGATGGTTATGATGTCTTCGTTCCGACCGGCGCCGGCGAGCAGGTTCTGCCACTCTCGTCGTTCATTTCTGCTGCCTTGAACCGGCAGTATCAATTTGGCCTGCCGCTCGGCGCGGCGGCGGACGTTGAGGTCCGTTGCGGCAATTTGGATTGCTGGAAGTGCGGGGCCGAGACGCAGATCATCATTGGACTCGATATCAGCATTGGTCCCCATAAGCTCTCGGCGACCATCCCAGATCTCGGCAATTGCCCTGATCTCGTGCGGAGGACCTTGCAGGCGATCCCTGCACAAGCATCGCTTGGCCGTATCATGCACCGCAACAGCCGAGAGGCTGGTTTTCGTTACCTGAGCAACGGATGCGCCCACTGTGGCGCTCTGATCGGCGCTCACTACGAATATCAGGCCTGGGACCGTCAGGATGTCGTGGCGAGGTTCCCCACCGTTGTCGATGAACGGATGCGGCAATTGGCGATCGACCTCGGCGACGAACCGGGATGGGGTGTCCATAGGTAGAGGATCATCAACCGGGAGCCACCCACTTTGACCGCGTGCAGTTGCGGTTTGCAGGTCTGAGCTACGACCGCTTCTGACGGATGCCCGAAGTATGAGGCGATGATGAGTGAACTGTTTCTCCCAGGAGTGCCAGCTGACCTGGTCCGCCTGTCATTAGATAGGGCGGGTGGTAACGAACTCGCCTCCGGTAAATTCGCCAGTCCCGAAAGCAGCGCCGCTTTGGCGGCGAATGGGTTTGGCTGGTTCATGGAGAGGCCAAGCCTGCTCCCGGCTTTCCCCGGGCTCGATGACATCAAATGGCGACCCCTCTCGGTCGAGATTGAGCGCCAGATGCGCTTTCCTTGGCAGGGCGGTCGTCACCCTTGGCTTGATGCCGCCGTTGTGACCGAAACCCATCTCATCGGGGTGGAATCCAAACGATACGAGCCATTTCGTGACAGGAAGCAAGCCGCTCTGGCTCAAGCGTATGACCGCGATGTTTGGGGCGAGGCTATGGAGCCTTGGCTGGCCATGCGCGATGCCTTGCGAAAGGATCCGCTCACCTATCGCTACCTTGATGCAGCGCAGCTCGTGAAGCACGCTTTTGGACTCTCGACCGAAGCCAGGCGTGTCAGTCGAGCGCCGGTCTTGCTGTATCTCTACGCCGAGCCATCGCGTGTGGCTGCCTTCGCTTGTTCAGACCATCGCGCGGAAATCGAAGTCTTCTCTGCCGCAGTGCGCGGCGCACGTGTTCGCTTTGCTGCGACGAGTTGGGCCGACTGGCTGGATCGCTTTGCTGTGTCGGCCGCGCCCCCTGCGGTAAAGGCGCATGCCGAAGCTCTGCGTCTCAAATTTCAACCATAGATCGGCGAGCTAAGTCGCACATTGGTGCGAAGATCTGCTTTCGAGCTGGTGCAGCCCTTCCTGCCCTCCAGTGACGCCAGACAGGCGGGCCATTTCGAGGCCACGATTCTCCTGCGGAGCCACAACCGAAAAAATAATCGACAGCTAGCGGTGCTACCTAGGCAGCTACCTAGCGCGACGACGAATCGTCTTGGCCCAAATTCCAGGCCGTGTAAGTTATTGATATAATGCAGGAAAATGGTGGACGCACTAGGGCTCGAACCTAGGACCCGCTGATTAAGAGTCAGCTGCTCTACCAACTGAGCTATGCGTCCATACCGGCGGTGCCGATGGCCCCTGCGATTCGCGTTAGCGAGTCGGCGGGGGAGGCGCTCAAATAGCGATTGTTGCGGGCGTGTAAAGGGCCAGTTTCACAAACCCGACGAAGTCGAGTGCCGGTTCCACCGCTCGATCATCATCAGCGCTCCAACGCAGATCATGTTCGTCATCATGGAAGAGCCGCCGTGGCTCATGAATGGCAGCGGGATCCCGACCACCGGGGCGAGGCCCATCACCATCATCAAGTTGACTGCAACGTAGAAGAAAATCGTCGCCGTCATGCCGCCTGCCAGCAGCCTGGAGAAGCGCGTCGTAGCCTCGCGAGCCGTGATCAGGCCCCAGCGAAGGACGATGCCGAACACCAGCAGCACGAACAGCCCGCCGATCAGACCCCATTCCTCGGCCATGGTGGCGAAGACGAAATCGGTATGGGGCTCGGGCAAGTAGTCGAGCTGGCTCTGCGAGCCCTCGCCAAAGCCCTTGCCGAACAGGCCGCCCGATCCGATGGCGATCTTCGACTGGATGATGTGGTAGCCGCTGCCCTGCGGGTCGCTGGCGGGATCGAGGAAAGTCAGAACGCGCTGCTGCTGATAGGGCTGCAATCCGAAGAAGTAGGCCAGCGGGATCAGGAAAATTGCCGCCACGCCGCCACCGATGAACCACTTTTGCGGGATTCCGGCGAGGAACATCACGACCACGCCGCCAAACGCAATGGCGAGCGATGTGCCGAGGTCCGGTTGCAGCAGGACAAGGCCCATCGGCATCGCGATTAGACCGGCAGGCACCAGCAGGGCACGCCAGCTTCCTATCATGCCGACCGGCATGGAATGGAAGAACGCAGCGATGATCAGGACAATGCCCGGCTTCATCAGCTCCGATGGCTGAAGACGCATGAATCCCAGTTCCAGCCATCGCTGGCTGCCGCCGCCCAGTTGTCCCACCGCTTCCACCGCCACCAGCAGCAAGAGCACGACGACGTAGACCGGCACTGCTGCGAGCCGAGCCCACTCCTCCGGAAAATAGGACATGACCAGGGCCATGACGAGGAAGACGCCGAACCGGATAAGATGCGAGTCGGCATAGGGACTGAACGAGCCGCCGCCCGCCGAATGCAGCACGGCTGCACCAAATGCGACGAGCAGGGTAAGCGGGATGACGACGCGCCAGGGAAATTCCGCGATGGGCGCGGGCAGGCTCATCTCGCCTCTCATGTCGAGGACTCCTCGGATCGCGGATTGGCCTCCCCGCGCGGCGCGAAGACCGTGCTGTCTGCCTCTTCCGGACCGGAATAGGCAGCGCGTGCCTCCGCATCCACCTGCTCCGCCAACGTGACAGGGGGAGGGGCGGGTGGCAGGTCAACCCCGGCGGCCGCGGCATAGGCCTGGTATTGCGCGTCGAGCCGCTGCTGGGCCGTACCGCCCCATTGCTCTTCCAGAGCATGGAGCGCGTCCAGACCCTTCTGCGGATCGAGCAGGAACGTCATCACGTCGCGCGCGACGGGATAGGCGGAGCCGGAGCCGCCGCCGTGTTCAATCACCACGGCGCCGGCATAGCGCGGGTTGTCAAACGGCGCGAAGAACACGAACAGGCCGTGGTCGCGGTACTTCCAAGGGCCGGATCGCCCGTCCGAGACGCTGAGGCTTACCACCTGCGCCGTCCCCGTCTTTCCCGCCAGCAGGACGTCTTCCAGCGGGAGGCGCGCACGCCCTGCGGTGCCGGGGCCGTTGACCACGTCGCTCATCGCCTGGCGCACGTAGTCGATCTCGTCCTGGCGATAATCCATCGATCTGAACTGCGGCGCCGTCGCCGATTTGATCAGGGAGGGATTGACGCTCATCCCGGTGGCAATTCGCGCGGTCATAACGGCAAGTTGCAGCGGGCTGGTCAGGTAGTAACCCTGGCCGATGGACGCGTTGACGGTGTCGTAGGGTTGCCACTCGCGCCCGTATTTCTCCAGCTTCCAGGCAGGGTCCGGCACGGTCCCGTAGAACTGGCTTGCCACGGGCAGGTCGAACTGCTGGCCAAGGCCGAACTGCCGGGCGTAGGCGGCGACCTTGTCGAAGCCCACCTGCTGCGCGAAGTGATAATAATAGCTGTCGCAGCTCTGGTAGATGGCCTTGGCCATATCCACCGTGCCGTGGTTGCTCCAGCAATTGAAGAAACGGTTGCCGATACGCCGACCGCCGCCGCACACGATGCTTTCCGACGGGTCCACTCCTTCGTGCATGAAGGCCATGGAGTGCATGGGCTTCACCGTGGAGCCGGGCGGGTAAAGTCCCTTCAGCGTCTTGTTGCGCAAGGGCACACGGTCGTTCTCGCGCAGCATGGCGAATTCGACACGACCGATTCCGTCGGAGAAGCTGTTCGGGTCGAAGCTGGGCATGGAGGCCATGCACAGTAGTTCGCCGGTCACGCAGTCCATCACGACGACGGAGCCTGATTCCAGCCCCAGGCGCCGTGCAGCGTAATCCTGCAGCGGGCCATCGATCGTCAGGTGAACGGCATCGCCCTGAACGTCTTCGCGCGTTTCCAGATCACGCACGATACGGCCAGAAGCGGTGACTTCGACGCGGCGCGCGCCGGGCTCTCCGCGCAACTGCTGTTCGAACTGCTGCTCGATCCCGTCTTTCCCCAGTTTGAAGCCGGGAGTGAGAAGCAGGGGTTGCGGGTCGGCGTCGTATTCCTCGCGACTGGGCGCTCCGACGTAACCCAGCAAGTGGCCCACCGATGCTCCCGTGGGATAGAAGCGCGAATAGCCGCGCTGGGGGATGACCCCGGGAAGTTCGGGAATGCGAACGCTGACGGCGGCGAATTTCTCGTAGTCCAGCCCGTTGGCGACCGGCACGGCCGCGAAGCCGCGCGATTCCTCCAGCCGGTCGCGAAGGTCGGCCTTTTCCGGTTCCGTGAAGTCCAGCAGTTCGGCGAGCATGTCGACCGTGGCGTCGGGGTCTTCAAGCCGTTCGGGAATGATGTCGACGCGGAAATCCGCGCGGTTGGAGGCGAGGGGGGAGCCGTTACGATCGAGAATCCAGCCCCGGCGCGGAGGGATCAGGGTAAGGTTTACCCGATTGCTCTCCGCTTCCATCTCGTATTTCTCGTTCTCGGCCACCGCGATGTAGCCCATGCGCGCGGCCAGCAGCAGTCCGATGCCGCCCTGTATCGAGCCGACAACGAAACTGCGCCTGTCAAAAGTCTGCTTTAGGGAATTCGACGTGAGTTTGCGGTCCATGGCTCAGCCGATGCGCCTCACGCGCGTCAATCGCAGTCGGTCGAGAAGGGATACCATCTTTGCTATAATGGGAAAGGCGATGACCGAGAGCAAGAGCTGGGGGACGAGCAGGGCAAGTTGCCTGACCCCGATGGATGCGCCTGAAAACAAGGCGCTGAAGAGCAGGAAGACCGGGATGAACAACGCGGCGACCAGCCAGTCCTGCCAGAAACTGCGCCAGGGAAACCGGATTTCCAGCAGTTCCAGCGCGATCATCGTGACGGAGAAGAGCAGTATGCCGCTGCCGATGGGCTGGCCCGAGTAAAGATCGTTGAACAGGCCAAGCGGAAGTCCCGCCCACATCGGCAGGACGCCGGGCCGCAGCATGCGCCAGGCGAGCAGCAGCAGGTAGCCGAGCGGCGGCAGGATCGGAGCCGGCGCGATTACCGGCAGCAGCGGCGTGAGAGAGCCCAGCATGATCGTGATCCAGGGGACACCGTATGCGAGAACCGGCGAATGGTCGCGATTGATCTTGCTGCCGTAGGCATCGCGGCGCGCGTTGGAAGCAAGTCGCTCCATTACTCTTCCGCCTGCGCCGCATCGGGCTCGGCTTCGGGTCCGGCGTCGAGCCCGGAATCAAGCGGCGCCTCCATGCTCCTGATAACGTCGCCCTGCCATATCGGCTTGACGATCACGACGTCCGTCGCCGCAGGATTGCTCAGCAACTGGCCGATCGCACCATCGTCGGTAACTTCGGTCACCATCGCAACGGCTGTGCCCGGATGGAACAGGCCGCCCGCGCCCGAAGTCACGAAGATATCGCCTTCCTCCAGCGGATTGATGCCAAGATTGATGAGACGGATACGCAGCGAGCCGTTGGCGCGGCCTTCAGCAAAAGCCACGACGTTATCGGTCGCGCGGCGAACGGGAACGACGCTGTCGGTATCCGTCAGCAGCAGGACGCGGGAGGTGTTCGCTCCCACTTCCAGCACACGGCCGACGAGGCCAAGCGGCGAAGTGACAGGCATGCCGGGCTCGACGCCGTCACGCCTGCCTGCGGACAGGTAGGCGAAGCGGCGCGCGCTGCTGGAGGTGGAGCCGATCAGCCGCGCGGTTGTTACAGGCTCCACATCGCCTTCCGCCAGTTCGAGGACCGCGCGCAGGCGCTGGTTTTCCTGCTCCAGCGCGCGGGCTTCTGCCAGGCGCACGCGGGCGATGCGGATTTCTTCCTCCAGCTCCGCGTTCTTGCTGCCGGCATCGTAGTATCCGGCAATGGCTTCGAAGAAGTTGCGCGACCCCACGCGCCCGGCCGCGCCCACTTCGCCCACGGGGGCGGCGGCATCGCTGGCCATGGAGCGCAGGCCATTGAAAGTTTCGGGCCGCCAGAGGGAAATCGCAAGGAGCAGGGCCCCCAACGTGGCACCCAGACCAGCAGCAAGATACCCGGCGAACAGCCCAAGCTGCGCCTTCTTGTTCGATCCTGCTCTCTTAGTCGATGGCGGCGCCATAACCGCCGATACCTCCAGTAACTTGGGTCGATTACGCGGTCATCAACACGCCGCGATAGATCGGGTCTTCCATCGCCTTGCCGGTGCCGATGGCAACGCAGGTCAGCGGGTCTTCGGCAATGCTGACGGGAAGGCCGGTTTCTTCCTTGATGTGATCGTCGAGACCCTGGATCAAGGCGCCACCACCGGTCAGCACGATACCCTGGTCGACGATGTCTGCCGCCAATTCGGGTGCCGTGTTTTCGAGGGCGATACGCACGCCTTCCACGATTGCGCCGATCGGTTCGGATAGCGCTTCGGCGATGTGCGCCTGGTTTATGGTGATTTCCTTGGGCACGCCGTTCACCAGGTCACGACCCTTGATGATGATGCTTTCGCCAACGCCGTCCTCCGGCACGGTGGCGCAGCCGTATTCCTTCTTGATTCGTTCTGCCGTGGCATCGCCGATCAGCAGATTGTGGTGTCGGCGGACGTAGGAAACGATGGCTTCGTCCATCTTGTCACCCCCGGTGCGCACAGAGGTGGTGTAGGCAAGACCCCGAAGCGAGAGCACGGCGACTTCGGTCGTGCCGCCACCGATGTCGACCACCATGGAGCCGACCGGCTCGGTCACAGGCATGTCCGCGCCGATGGCGGCTGCCATCGGTTCGAGGATCAGGAAGACTTCGGACGCGCCGGCATTGCTGGCGGCGTCGCGAATGGCGCGGCGTTCGACCGAGGTCGAGCCCGACGGCACGCAGATCACGATTTCGGGATAGCGCAGCAGCGTGCGCTTGTTGTGCACCTTGCGGATGAAGTGCTTGATCATCTCCTCGGCGATTTCGATGTCGGCGATAACGCCGTCGCGCAAGGGGCGGATCGCCTCGATGGTGTCGGGCGTCTTGCCCATCATCATCTTCGCATCTTCGCCCACTGCCTTCACCCGCTTCACGCCGTTCAGCGTCTCGATGGCGACGACCGACGGCTCGTTCAGGACGATCCCGCGATCCTGCACGTAAACCAGCGTGTTGGCCGTACCGAGGTCGATGGCCATGTTCTGGGAGCCGAACTTGAAGAAATTGGAGAAGAAAGAACTCATCGAGAAATCCGTATCTTAGGTAAGCTTGGTGGTGGAGAGACTCCGCACATCCGCCGCAGGTGTTCCGGGATTGGCGGCTCTTTAACGCCTGATTGCGGCAAAGGCCAAAAAATTTGTCGACAAAGACGCAGTTTTGCCCCGGTTTGCCTCGAAAATGCGGCAAGTGGCCGATAGGATGACTGGATGCCGCAAATTCGCCGCCTCCCCGAGACCCTGGTCAACCGCATCGCCGCCGGCGAGGTGGTGGAACGTCCGGCGTCTGCACTGAAGGAACTGGTCGAGAATGCGATCGACGCAGGAGCCACCCGGATTGCCGTATCGATCATCGAAGGCGGCTTCGATTCCATCGAGATAACCGATGACGGCTGCGGCATGTCGCCGGAGGAAATGGCGCTGGCACTGGAACGCCATGCAACATCGAAACTTCCGGACGAAGCCATCGAGGAAGTCGGAACGCTTGGATTTCGCGGAGAGGCGCTGCCCTCCATCGGCAGCGTGTCGCGCCTAACTCTGGAAAGCCGCGTTCGCGGTGCGGAGCAGGGATGGAAACGCGTGGTCGACCATGGCGCGCTGGCGGAGGAAGGTCCTGCCGCGCTGCCGCCGGGAACGCGCGTTCGCGTTGAGAACCTGTTCGGCAAGATTCCCGCACGCCGCAAGTTCCTGCGCACACCGCGCAGCGAGTACGCCGCCTGCCAGGACGTGGTGAAGCGCCTTGCCATGGCGCGGCCCGATATCGGATTCACGTTCGAACACGGCGGCAGGCGCATATTCCAGGTGCAGGGCGGGGAGGGCACCGAAGCGCGTGTCGCGCAGATCGTGGCGCGCGAACTCGCCGACAACGGTGTTTCCATCGACCTGGAGCGGCCAAGCGGCCAAGATGGGGTCATGCGGCTGACAGGCGTTGCCGGACTGCCGACTTACAACCGCGGTATTGCCGATCACCAGTACCTGTTCGTCAACGGTCGGCCCGTGAAGGATCGCCTGCTGACCGGCGCGGTGCGCGGCGCCTATGCCGACATGCTGGCGCGCGATCGCCACGCGGTGCTGGCGCTGTTCCTGACCATCCCTTTCGGCGATGTGGATGTGAACGTGCATCCCGCCAAGACAGAGGTGCGCTTTCGCGATGCCGCCGCCGTTCGCGGCTTCATAGTTTCCGGATTACGCCAGGCCTTGTCGACTGGGGACAGGCGCTCGGCACAAAGTCCTGATTCAGGAGCAATGAGCCGCTGGCAGCAGGAGCCGGCGCGCGACGAACCTGCGCCTGCGCTTCGTTCGATCTTTGCCGGCCGAGACTGGTCCGCTCCCGCCCCTTCCGTGTCCCACGTGTCCGAGAAACGAATGGAATGGGCAGGAGAAGCAGGGGTGATGGCCGCGCCGCAGGGCAGGGCGGAGGAAGCCCAGAGTTTGCCGGAAAACGCAGCGCAATATCCGCTTGGTATCGCGCGCGGCCAGGTCGCGAACACCTATATCGTTGCCGAGGCGGCGGACGGGCTTGTCCTTGTGGATCAGCACGCCGCCCACGAACGGATCGTCCTTGAACGACTCCGCGCCGCCGATGCCAGCGACAAGGTCGCCGCGAGCCAGGCGCTCCTCATGCCCGAGGTAGTGGAAATGGACGAGCCCGCCTGCGACCGCCTCGAGGAGCAGATCGACCATTTCGCCTCGCTCGGCCTTGTAATCGAGCGCTTTGGTCCGGGCGCAATGCTGGTGCGGGCGTTGCCCGGCACGCTACGAAAGGCGGACCCGGAAAAACTGCTATACGACCTGGCGGATGACCTGGCGAAGCATGGCTCTTCCCTATTGCTGGGCGAGAAGATCGAGCACGTCCTTGCGACCATGGCCTGTCACGGATCGGTAAGGGCGGGGCGGACTTTGAACGTCGCCGAGATGAATGCCCTCCTGCGAGAGATGGAAGCCACGCCGCGTTCAGGACAGTGCAACCATGGGCGTCCAACATGGGTGAAACTGTCGATGGACGACGTTGAAAAACTCTTTGGGAGGCATTGATGCGCTTGCCCTTGATTGTGTGCCTGTCTGCCGCCCTGGCTTCTTGCGGTGACGAATTGAGCGAAGCCGAGCGCGCCGAGCGAGATCGCGCCGTGGTGGAACGGGTGCGCGAAGTGAACGAAGCTGCGCCGCCCCTGGTCGAGGTCGTGCCGGAACCTATTCTCTATCCCGACATGGAGGCGCACGACCTTTTTGGTCTCGCCTGCTCCTATGCACCGGGAACCAGCATGGGGGCGAGGGTCATCGCCAGGGAAGCGGACGCCTTCGTGAAACTCGACGGCGATGTCATCCGTTTCGCCGCCGATCCCGGCTCACGCGAATTGCCGGCCAAGAGCCGCTCGCTTTACAACGGACGCGAGTATTCGTTGCGGCTGGATATCATCGAGAAAGAGGCGGAAGCCGAGACGGAAACCGGTGTGGCTTTCTTCGAAGGCACCGTATGGCTGCGCGACCGGTGGGACCGGGTCATTTACCAGGGCACGGGCGCGGTGAACTGCGGCGCCTGACCTTTACAGGACGGCAGGCCGCAGCAGCATCCAGAAACCCATAGCCATCATCGCCAGGTTTTCGGTCAGCGAAACGAACCCCAGAGGCACGTTTCCGCTGCCGCCCACGCAGGCGCATTTGATGTCTCGCTTCTGGATGTACACCGCGTAGAAGACGCTTGCCGCACCGATCGTGCCGATGAACAGCGCGACGGGTATCGAGAGCCAGGGCAACAGGTGCCCGGCCATGAGGATTGCGGCACCTGCCTCGAGAAACGGATAGAGGTAGGCATAGGGCACCCACCTTTTCGCCAGCAGGTCATACCCCAGGAACATCGTGGAAAACTGTTCCACGTCCTGCAGCTTGAGCATGGCGAGCATGGCCATCGAGAAAGCCACGAACCATTCGGCGGCGCGGATCGTAAGCGGCGTTCCGAAACTCCACCAACTCAACGCTAGAGCGAGGCCAAGACCAACCGCGAAAACAGCAATCACCGGGGTGTAGCTTGTTTCACCCTCGTCCTTAGTTTCCTCGCCGAAATGTTCGCGCAGGGCGTCGTACCCGCCAATCCGCCGGTCACCAATGAAGACCTGCGGCGTCGTCTTGACGTCATGCTTTTCCTTGAATGCGTCTGTTTCTTCGCGCGTGGTGAGGTAGTGATCCTCGACCGAGTAACCTTTCCGCTCGAGCTGCCACTTCGCCTTCAGTCCGTAGGGACAGACATGCTTCTCCATCACCATGCGGTAGAGGCGCGCGGTCTTTTCGCCGCGCGCCCCTGAGTTGGCCTGGGTGTCGAGATTGTTGCTCATGTCGTTCATGCGCGGAAGCTGGGTACCTTTCCTTCGGGGCCCATGTCCGGGATGATCCGGTAGCGGGCGAGGATGAGCGAGAGCAGGCCAAAGGCGATCAGGCCGATGGCCACGAGCGTAAAGATCGCGCCGTCATCGGCCAGGCTGGCGACGGCGTCGCCCAGCGTCTTCACCTGCTCGCTGCCGGCAGACATGAACCCGGCCTGGAACAGTGACCAGCCGATCACCACGAAAACGACCGAGCGGGCGAAGTAACCGATCCGGCCTATGGTGCGGGTATGATCGGGGGCCTGGGCGGAGATCCGGTGCATGAATTCGCCGGTGTAGCCCTTCTTCGCCTGCGCGAAGGCGGCGATGAAGAAGGCGATACCGAGCAGGCCGAGAATGATCCCGCCGAACTCGACCGACAGCACGCCAGAGGCCGCTTCCTGCGCGCCGCCGCCGCCGGAACCGCCACCATCGCTGCTGGCGAACTTGTATGCGGAATAGGCGAGCGCAAAGTGGCCTACCGCGCTGCCGAGGTGGCCAAGGCGCTTGCCCCAGCCCTTCGCATCGGATCCCTCATTCTCGATATCGAACAAGGGGGAGCAGAGGCGGAACAGGCCATAGGCAGCAAGACCCACCACCATGATCCAGAGGATTGCCGTTCCCGCGGGGAAATCCTCGATGGCGCGGAACACGCCGTTGGTGCCATCGGCAATCTTCTGCGCGCTGGTGAGGGCAATGATGCCTACGACCGCGTAAAGGATTGCGCGGCTGAAATAGCCAACCCTTACCAGCCAGTTGAATTTCTCGGACTTGTCGACCATCGCTGGGTCACTCCTCTGAACCGTTTTCCCAGCAACGGGCGAACGGCCAGATTGTGCCGAGCACGTTTCGACGCAGGGAACCTGGAACACCTGGAACACTGTTCAGGAACGGAAAACCGGCGGGCCGAGATTTCCATCTGCACGCTGCGGTTCGAAGGCTTCGGGAGTTGTTCGCCATACCCTGCGGGGATGGTCCGATACAGCGATGTAGGGAAGGGGGCTAGCGCAGCCGCTTCACATAGAGCTGATTGTCGTCGCGGCGTTCCATCTTGAAGTTGTCGCTGGCCGCCCGCATCAGGTCGGAAAGACGCTTGAAGCCGTGGTTGCGAACATCGAAGCTGGAACGGTTGCCCGCGATCTGTCCGACTTCATGGAGGCGCGCATAGCCCTCGTCATCGCGGCTGGCTGCCTTCCACGCGGCGCCCAGCAGGCCGATGAGTTCGCTGTCGATCGCCTCGCCGCTATCGGGCTTGCCGTCCTCGTCAGCGGAGGTGCGGATCAGCTGATCGACGTCGATGTAGCGCGTGCAGGCCGTCTTGAAGGCATTGGGCGCCTTGTCGCTTCCGAAGCCGTAGACGATCAGCCCGTCCTGCCGCAGGCGGGTGACGAGCGGAGTGAAGTCGCTGTCGCTGCTCATGATGCCGAAGCCATCCACCTTGCCTGCGTTCAGCAGGTCGATGGCATCGATGGTCATGGCGATGTCGGTGGCGTTCTTGCCTTTGGTCAGGTCGAACTGCTGCACCGGTTGCAGGCCGTAGCGGTGCGAGATCTTGTTCCAGTTGGAAAGCGCGGGCTTGGCCCAGTTGCCATAGGCCCTGCGGATATTCACCTGCCCCAGTTCCGCCAGCACGGTCAGCACGGGGTCGATGCCGTGATGGCTGGCATTGTCTGCATCGATCAGCAGGGCGATGTTCTTCAGGTTTGCTTCCGGCATGGGCGATGAAATGGCGGCATGCCTGCGTGAAAGCAAGAGCGGCCGCGCGATTGCCGGGTATGGGCGCGGTAGAGGCAAGGCCCATCGCGATTGCGGCAAAAAAGTGACGACGCGATTGCCAAAGCGGCTCAACTCATCGCACAGGCATCTCCAATGGCCCCTGCATCCCGCTGTCTTTCACAGGCGTTCATTTAACAGACAGGGAAACCTGAACAGTCAGCCCGCCTCGAATTCGCAACCCGCGGTTTTCGCCCTGTGCGAGGCCGCATTTCGATGGAGACTATTGCAGTTTTCCGGCCGCCCCGGCCAATATGGCATTCCTACCACGTGCCATGTCCCCCTTTGGACGGGTCTGCCTTACAGAAGGAGTACGACATGATTACCACCGCGAAAAAGCCGATCGGGCTGGCTCTGGTTGCCGCCCTGGCCCTGCCGACCGCTGGCAGCCTCTCCGCCCAGGAACTCGATCCGGCATCTTCCAGTGCACAAGTACGCGAAGAGCGGATCGACGTCGTCGGTTCCCTGCCGACGGACCTTTCCGGTCTTGCCGAAGGCCCCGAACTCGATGGCTTCATCTCCCAGCGTCGCGGCCGTGAACTGACGGTGACGACCGAAAACGGCGCGGCCACCAATGTGTTCGTGGCAGACACCACGGACATTCGTGCGCGCGGTGGCTTCCTCGGACTCGGCCGCACGGAGCTCGGCCCCGAAGCCCTGCTCAACGGCTTGCCCGTCACCGTGGAAACGGTGCAGTGGGAAGGCGGCCTCGTCGCCAGCAGCGTGCGCTTCAAGGACGATGACCTTGAGACCGCCGAAATGATCCGCGGCGCGACCAACCAGCGCTTCACCGAGAACGAGATGGCGATCGAGGAAAACGCGGTTGCCACCGAAGCCCTGCGTGGCCGGGTTGCCAACATCGACCAGTACAATGTGCGCGGTACGGCCAATGTCTATTTCGATACCGGCAAGTGGAACCTCACGCCCGCAGCGCAGCGCGATCTCTGCAACGCCGCGCGTGAAGCGAGCGAGATGGACAACGCCCTGTTGCTCGTGGTCGGCTACACCGACGACGTTGGTGACTACGACTACAACCAGACGCTGAGCGAGCGCCGCGCGGGCCGCGTGGTCAACTACCTCCAGCAGGAGTGCGACTGGGCACCCTGGCGCATGCTGACGCCTACCGGCATGGCCGAGGCGGACCCCCTGGCTGACAACACCACTGCGGCCGGCCGGGCGCAGAACCGCCGCGTTTCGGTGAACATTCTCGTCAGCAAGGCTGTCGACAACATGTAAGCCGACCGCCTTCGGACAAAGAAGACCCCCGCGTCAGCAATGGCGCGGGGGTTTTGTTTATGCAGGCCGGAATTCGCCGCTTTCCTCGTCGAGCAGATGCAGCACGCCATCGGAAATGGCGAAATAGGCTCCGCGCAGCTTCAATTCGCCCGACGCTTCTTTTTCCTGGACGCACGGGAAAGTGCGCAAGTTGGCGAGGCTTACCTTCACCGCCGCCAGTTCCATCGCGCGTTCCGCTTCGCGGCCGGCGGTGCCGAATTTCTCGGCAATCGGCTCTCGCGTTTCGTCCAGCATGTCGATCCAGTGGGCCACGAAGCCGCCCGCCCCGAGATCATTACCGTGCAAATCCTGCGTCAGCGCGGCCTGGCAGCCACCGCACATGCCGTGGCCCATGACCACCACTTCCTTCACTTTCAGGAACTGGACGGCAAATTCCAGCGCGGCGGAAACGCCGTGACGCCCCGGCGTGGTCTCGAACGGGGGGACGAGCGCGGCGACATTGCGCACCACGAACAGTTCGCCGGGAGCAACGTCGAAGATCTGCGCCGGGTCCACGCGGCTGTCGGAACAGGAGATCACCATCACCTGCGGTGACTGGCCTTCTCTCAGTTCTTCCCAGCGTTCGCGCTGGTGCTGCCAGTCGGTTTCGCGAAATCGGCCGTAGCCGTCGATCATTTCATCGAATGTCTTCATGCGCGCATCGCTGCCGTGATTTTCGGGATTCGGCAAGGGCTCAAGGCCGCATGCGGGTTGCCCAGGGCGGGACAGGGCACTAAGTGGGCAGCCAATGAACGACCTCTCATCCACGCCCGCCCCCGAAGACGATCGCCCGGTCCGCCAGCGCAAGCCCGACTGGATCCGCGTAAAGGCCCCCGTCAGCAAGGGTTATCACGAGACGCGCAAGATGATGCGCGAGCTCAACCTGAACACGGTGTGCGAAGAGGCGGCGTGCCCGAACATCGGCGAATGCTGGAGCAAGAAGCACGCCACGGTGATGATCCTTGGCGACGTCTGCACCCGCGCCTGCGCCTTCTGCAACGTCAAGACCGGCATGCCCCGCATCGTCGACCCGATGGAGCCGGAGAATACCGCCATCGCGGCTGCCAAGATGGGGCTGGAGCACATCGTCATCACCAGCGTTGACCGTGACGACCTTCCAGACGGCGGCGCTGGCCAGTTCGTGAAGGTTATCCAGGCCCTGCGGCGCGAGACCCCGAACACGACGATCGAGATCCTCACTCCCGATTTTCGCGGCAAGATGCGCGCGGCGGTGGAGGCGATTTGTGAAGCCGGGCCAGACGTTTACAACCATAACCTCGAAACCGTGCCACGTCTCTATCCCACCATTCGTCCCGGTGCGCGCTACTATGCATCGTTACGATTGCTGGAAGAGGTGAAGAGCCACAATCCGCTGATCTTCACCAAGTCCGGCATCATGCTGGGCCTGGGCGAGCAGCGGCTGGAAGTGCACCAGGTGATGGACGACATGCGCAGCGCGGACGTCGATTTCATCACGATGGGCCAATATCTTCAGCCCACGCCGAAACACGCCAAGGTGGAAGACTTCGTCACGCCCAAGGCGTTCGATGCATTCGGTTCGATCGCGCGGGCCAAGGGCTTCCTTCAGGTCGCCTCCACCCCGCTGACGCGGTCCAGCTACCATGCGGGCGACGATTTCGCCCAGATGCAGGCTGCCCGCGAAGCCAAGCTGGCGAAGCAGCGCGCGAAGGAAGGGAAGGGGGCCTGATGCCCTCCATCCGCGAAACGCACCGCCTGCCCTACACGGCAGAGCAGATGTTCGACCTTGTCGCCGATGTCGACAAGTACCCGGAATTCCTGCCGTGGGTCGTGGCGACGCGCGTCAGGCGCGACAGCGATACGGAAATGACCGCCGACATGCTGGTGGGCTTCAAGGCGCTGCGCGAGAAGTTCACGTCAAAGGTGGTGAAGGATCGCCCCAACTCGATCAACGTTCACTACGTCGATGGGCCCCTGCGCGATCTCGACAACAACTGGACCTTCCGCGATTGCGGCGAGAATTGCTGCGAGATCGATTTCTGCGTCGATTTCAGCTTCAAGAACATCATGTTCGAAACGCTGGCCGGCCAATACATCGACCGCGCCTTCCGCAAGATGGTGGACGCCTTCGAGAAACGCGCCCACGAGCTTTACGGCAACAACAGTTCCAGCGCGCAAAGCGTCGCCTGACGGCGCACGCCGGAACGGCCGGTGTTCCTGAACAACCGGTCCTCCGCCTCGGGCTCATCCTGCCCCTTTTCCAGCCGCGCGAACACCACCGTGCCGACAGGCTTCGTGTCGCTGCCGCCGCCAGGGCCTGCGATGCCGCTGATGGCAACGGCAACGTCCGCATCACTGCGTTCCAGCGCACCGCGCGCCATGGCATAGACGCAGGCGACGGAGACGGCCCCGAAAGCCTCGATAATATCGCTCGCGACGCCGAGTTCACCCTGTTTCGCCTCGTTCGAATAGGTGACGAAGGATCGGTCCAGGACTGCGGAGCTGCCGGGAATCTCGGTAATGGCGGCAGCGACGAGGCCACCGGTGCAGCTTTCCGCCAGCGCAACCTTGCGTCCGGCGGCCGTGTTCTCCTCCACCACACGGCGGGCGAGAGCCACGATATCTTCGGGAAGGAGGAAGTCGTTCATGCTTTTGCCACCATCGTTGCCACGGCCTGCGCAGCGATACCTTCGCCGCGCCCGGTGAAGCCAAGTTTTTCGGTCGTCGTGGCCTTCACGCTGACAGAACCCACGGCAACGCCCAGCAGTTCCGCCAGCCTTGCCCGCATGGCATCGCGATGCGGGCCGATCTTGGGTGCCTCGCAGATCAGCGTGAGGTCGACGTTGCCCACCGCGTAACCTGCCTCTGCGGCAAGTTTCACCGCGTGCTCGACGAATTGCGCCGAACGCGCGCCTTTCCAGCGGGGATCGCTGGGCGGGAAATGCTGGCCGATATCGCCCTGTGCCACCGCACCCAGTATCGCGTCGACCACGGCGTGCAGGCCGACATCGGCATCGGAGTGCCCCGCAAGGCCCTTGTGATAGTCGATCTCGATCCCGCAGAGCCACAACTCTTCACCCGCCGCGAGCCGGTGAACGTCGTATCCCATGCCGACACGCACGGGTGAGGGTAAGCCAGTCTCGGACACGAAATCCTCCGCGTAAGTAAGTTTCTTCAGGCGCTCGTCACCCGCGACCAGTGCGACTTCTCCGCCGGCGGCGCGCAGTACCTGTGCGTCGTCTCCGGCTGTCGCGGCACCTTCCCAGCCGCGATGGGCAGCAAGGATATCGGCGAAGCGGAAAGCCTGCGGGGTCTGTACCCGGCGAAGTGTTTCCCGCCTGGCGTCGGCGGCCATCAGTCCGCCATCGGCGACCACCATCGAATCCACCACCGGCAGCACGGGGATTGCACCGGGATGGTCTTCCAGCGCTGCGAGCAAGCGCGCGACGACCGCTTGCGGCAGGTCGGGCCGCGCCGCATCATGGATCAGGACGTTTGCGAATTCGAACTCGGCAAGCAGTTCGAGGCCCGCCGCGACCGACTGCTGGCGTGTCTCGCCACCGTCGATCACCACCACGCTCTCTTCTACGCCTGCCGCGTCGAGCGCCATCTGGTGCCTGCCCGAGGGCGCAGCGATTACGATCATTCCGCAGCCCGCCTCTCGCAGGGCAGCCACCGAGTGAGCAAGCACCGGCTTGCCTTTCCACGGTGCGAACTGTTTCGGCACCGACTGGCCGGAACGCGTGCCCTTCCCGGCGGCGACGATTACCGCCGCGAAGCTGGGGGCAGGGGGGCTTGCTGGGCTCTCTGACACAGCCGCGCGCTAGCGGCTTGAGACTGTCCTCGCAATCCACTATGCGCCTGCCTATATTTTAGGCACAATTCTTATGAGCACCCACGCTATCCCTTCGCCCCCGGCGATCACGCCCATCGACATCGGTCCCGTGCGGATCGATTGCCCGGTCGTGCTCGCACCGATGACGGGCGTGACCGACCTGCCGTTCCGCACGCTGGTGCGCCGATACGGCTCCGGCCTGAATGTAACCGAGATGATCGCTAGCGAGGCGGCTATCCGCGAAACGCGCCAGTCCATTCAGAAGGCCGAGTGGCATCCGACCGAGGAACCGGTATCGATGCAGCTTGTCGGCTGCGATCCTGTTTCGATGGGCGAAGCTGCCAAGCTTCAGGAAGACAACGGCGCGGCGGTGATCGACATCAACTTCGGATGTCCGGTGCGCAAGGTCGTCGGCCAGCTCGCAGGCTCCGCCCTGATGCGCGAGGTGGGGCTTGCCACAAAGCTGATGGAAGCGACGGTCAAGGCTGTCTCCGTGCCGGTGACGGTGAAGATGCGCATGGGCTGGGACCATGCCAGCCTGAACGCCCCTGAACTCAGTCGCATTGCCGAGGACCTGGGCGTGAAGATGATCACCGTCCACGGCCGCACCCGCAACCAGATGTACAAGGGCAGCGCAGACTGGTCATTCATCCGCAAGGTGAAGGACGCGGTGTCGATCCCTGTGATCGTCAATGGCGATATCTGCTCCATCCAGGATGCCGCGCAGGCGCTGGAGCAATCGGGTGCGGACGGGCTGATGATCGGGCGCGGCGCTTATGGCAGGCCGTGGCTACTGGGGCAGGTCATGCACTGGTGGCGCACCGGAGAGATGCTGGAAAGCCCGAGCTTCGACGAGCAATACGAAACCGTCACCGAACATTACGATGCCATGCTGGAGCATTACGGCGAGGACGTGGGCGTGAAGATCGCCCGCAAGCACCTTGGCTGGTACACCAAGGGAATGCACGGCAGCGCCGATTTCCGCAACAAGGTGAACTTCATCGACGATCCCGCGCAGGTGAAGGGTGAACTGGAGCGGTTCTACGAGCCGTTCCTGAGGCGCCGGGCCGCGTGAGCGAGCAATCGCCCGCGCAGTCCGATCCGGCGCTACCCAATCCGCCGCTACCGGGCCCGCGCGAACAGTTGAACGGCCTTGGCTTCGGCATGTTGCTGCTGGACCCCCGACACGTCATTCGCGAAGTCAATCCCGCGGCGGAAAGCCTGCTGGGCCTCAGCATGAAGCGGATGCGCGGGAAGTCCTTCCTCGACATCCTTGAATTCGGGCACAGCGGTGTGAAGGACCGTCTCATGGATACGGAGCGACAGCTGGTGGCGCGCGGCGTGGACGTGAGTGTCGGCAAGCGCGATCTGCGCCTCAACATCACCTTGTCCACGCTTTCCAATCACCCCGGCTGGCGCATGGCGACGCTTTCCGACGCAAGTCAGGGCGAACGGTTCGGGGAGCACGAGCGACGCGGGCAATTGCGTGGCCCTGCCGTGCTGGCACACGAGATCAAAAACCCGCTGGCCGCCATTCGCGGGGCGGCGCAATTGCTGCAAAGGAAAGTGGGCGAGGGCGAAGCGGCGCTGACTGGACTGATTGCCGACGAAGTGGATCGCATCGCGCAGTTGATCGACCGGATGCAGCGCCTGGGGCGCGAGAGGGCAGAGCCTGTCGGCCCCGTGACCCTGCACCAGGCCATCCGCCGGGCGCAGGAAACTGTACGCATTTCAAGCGATACCACGGTCGCATGGCGGGATGAGTTCGACCCTTCCTTGCCCCCGGTCCTCGGCAACGAAGGCGCGCTGGTGCAGGTGCTGGTAAACCTGATGGCCAATGCCTGCGATGCCTGCAGCGACAGCGTTGCGCCGCAAGTGACGGTACGCACTCGCTTCGTCAGCGGCATGGTGATGAACGTGATCCGCCTTGGCCGCCCGGTGAAGCTGCCCATCGAAATCTGCATCAGCGACAATGGTCCGGGCATCGATCCCTCGATCCGCGACGACATCTTCGAGCCCTTCGTGTCCAGCAAGACGAACGGGCAGGGGCTGGGGCTGGCACTGGTTCAGAAACTGGTGCGCGACATGGACGGTCGGGTCAGCCATGAACGTGACGAGGCCGGGGGGTGGACGCATTTCCGCATACACCTGCCCATGGCCCGCTAGAATTCGAGAGGGGAAGGCATGGCACAACGCGCCCTGCTGGTAGAAGACGACAACGCCATCGCCACGGTCATCCGTGCCGCGCTGGAGGATGAAGGGTTCGAAGTCGACAGCACCGATGCGGTGGCAGGCCGCGACGAGGCCCTGGCGGCGCGCCATTATGACGTGATGCTGACCGACGTGATACTCCTCGACGGCGACGGCATAGAAACGCTGGGCGCCGTGAGGGACGAATATCCGGACATGCCGGTCATTATACTTTCGGCCCAGAACACGCTGGATACCGCTGTGCGCGCGACCGATCGGGGCGCCTTCGAATACTTTCCAAAACCTTTCGACCTCGACGAACTGGTTCGCGCGACGCGGCAAGCAGTGGAGAGCGGGAAGAGCAGTATCTCCGGGGAGGAGGACCCGGGGCAGGGCTTGCCTCTGATCGGGCGCAGCCAGGCAATGCAGGAAGTCTATCGCCTCATCACGCGCGTGCTGCATAACGATCTGACCGTACTGGTTCTGGGAGAAAGCGGGACGGGCAAGGAACTGGTTGCCGAGGCAATTCACGAACTCGGTGCCCGCAAGACGGGGCCCTTCGTGCCCGTCAACACTGCCGCGATCCCGCGCGAACTGATCGAGAGCGAGTTGTTCGGCCACGAGAAGGGTGCCTTCACCGGCGCAACCGCGCGCAGCATCGGCAAGTTCGAGCAGGCGCAGGGCGGCACGCTCTTCCTCGACGAAATCGGCGACATGCCTGCCGAAGCGCAGACCCGCCTGCTGCGCGCCCTGCAATCGGGCCGCATCCGCCGCGTGGGAGGAAGCGAGGAAATCGCCGTCAACGTGCGCATCATCGCGGCCACCAATCGCGACCTGCTGCCGATGATTGCGGCTGGCGAGTTTCGCGAGGACCTCTACTATCGCCTAAACGTCGTGCCGATCAAACTGCCGCCCTTGCGCGACAGGGCTGGCGACATTGCCCCTCTCGCCCTGCACTTCCTTTCGCGCGCTGCGGGTGAAGGGCTACCCAAGAGATCGTTGGGAGAGGATGCGGCGCAACTGCTGACCCAGCAGCCGTGGCGCGGCAACGTGCGCGAATTGCAGAACCTGATCTACCGCGCCGCGCTGCTTTCGCGCGACGACGTGATCGACGCCGAGACAGTAGAATCCCTCCTCGACACTGCGCCGCAAGGCAGTGGCAATTCAGAAGCGCAGGATATCGGGAGCACCATCACGCGCTGGCTCGAGAGCAGCCGGTTCGGCGAGGGCAATCTCTATCATGACGCCCTTGCCGAATTAGAGCGGCCGCTGTTCCGCCATGCTCTATCGAAAACCGGTGGCAACCAGTTGAAGGCCGCGCAGCTCCTCGGCATAAACCGTAACACTCTGCGCAAGCGCCTGTCAGAACTCGACATCGATCCGGAGAGTTTCTCGCGCAATTAGGGGATAACGGCGCTTTTAACTTGCAAAGCGGCAACAGCGTTGTTGTATGCCTGCAACGTGACAGAAACGCCACACCCCGACACGGCCAGCAACGCCCCGAAGAGCTCACGCTTCCTCCGCCGCGCAGCAGTGGCGTCGCGGCGCCTCAACCTGTTCTTCTGGCTCGAAATCCTGTGCTACATCGCGCTAGCGCTGATGGTGCTGACGGTCTGGTTCACGCTGGCAGGCCGCCCCGCTTACGGAGAGCCGATCCCCTCGTGGCAGGCGGCTGCGTTGCTGGTGGGAACCCTGCTCCCGGCGCTGGGCCTGATCGTGCTTTGGGGCCGGCGCATCGCTATTCGCCGGGCAGGCAGCACGACCGCCCGGCTGCACGTGAATCTGGTGTTCTTTTTCTCGCTGCTTGCAGCGATCCCGACTTTGTTCGTCGCGGTATTTGCCTCCATCCTTTTCCAGTCCGGCGTGCAATTCTGGTTCAGCGACGATTCTCGCGGCATCCTGGAAAGCGCCAACAACCTGGCCGAGGGATATTACAACGAGAACCTCAGAGGCGTGGGCAACAATGCCGTGGCCATGGCAGGCGACATGCGTTTCATCATGCAGACCGTGCCCGTGGCGAGCAACGAATTCATCGACCAGTTCCTGTACCAGACCTATTCGCGCGAACTGAGCGAGGCGGCGATAATCCGTCTTCCCGAAGACGGGGAATATCGCCTGATAGCCCTGGCCGATCCCGACGACGATCGAGAGCGCCAGCGCATCACGAACGAGGCGGTCGCCCCGCTGCGCGATGGACAGTCGTTTACCGTGGCCTCCACGCCGGAGCGGACAGAGGCTATAGCCAGGCTCGACGAGGAACTGGACTTGTATGTCTATGTCGCCCGCGATGCCCGGCCTGAAGCGGCGCGGCTCTATCGTCAGGCGCAAAATGTCGCAGGCGCCTATGACGATCTCACGGAACGGGCGCGGGTCCTGCAATTGCAGTTCAACTTTGCCCTGTTCGGCGTATCCCTGGCCCTTGTGGCCCTTGCCGTCTGGGCCGCGCTGCGCTTTGCCGACCGACAGGTGAAGCCGCTTGCCGAACTGGCTGAAGTTGCGCAGGAGATCGGCGCGGGCAATTACGCCATGCGGGTGTCGGGCCGCACCGGGCAGGACGAGATCGGCCTGCTCAATCGCGCCTTCAACCGGATGACTGCCCAGATCGAGCGGCAGACCGATGCCCTGCTCGGCGCGAACCAGCAGCTTGACGAACGCCGCGCCTTTATCGAGGCCGTGCTGCAATCGATCACTGCCGGTATCGTTTCGATCGACGGCGAGGGGCGCATCCAGCTGATGAACAATTCCGCCCAGCGCCTGCTGCTGGGGCAGGAAGGGCCGGTTCCCGTGAACATGCCGCTGGAGGAAGTGGCGCCGCAGATGGCCAAGCTGGTCAACGAAGGCTCGATGAGTGAAATCATCCAGCTCAGCCGCGGCGGTGAACTGCTCACGCTGGCGGTGCAGCTTGCGCCCGATGCCGATGGCTACGTCATCACTTTCGAGGATATCACCCGTCAGCTGCTGGATCAGCGGCAGGCAGCCTGGAGCGATGTGGCGCGGCGCATCGCGCACGAGATCAAGAACCCGCTCACCCCCATCCAGCTGGCGACGGAGCGGCTGAAGCGGCGCTATTCCAAGCAGATCGACAAGGATGTCGAGCTGTTCGACGAACTGACCGGCACGATCATCCGGCAGGTGGGCGACCTGCGCAAGATGGTCGACGAATTCTCCAGCTTTGCGCGATTGCCCAAGCCCGTGTTCCGCAGCGAGGACGCAGTCGATCTCGTACGCCAGGCGCTGTTCCTGCAGGAAGTGGCGCATCCCGAAATCACCTACGGCTTCTCTGCCGAGCGCGACATTCCCCCGGTCGAGTGCGATCGCCACCAGGTTGGCCAGGCCATGACCAACGTCTTGAAGAACGCTGCCGAGGCCGTCGACGCGCGCATGCCGGATGCACCGGCCGACTGGCGTGGCCGCATCAACGTCGCAATGCGCCAGGACGGGGAGCACATCGAGATCGCCATAACGGACAATGGCATCGGCCTGCCGCAAGGCGGGGAGAACGTCATCGAACCCTATGTCACCACGCGCGAGAAAGGGACCGGCCTTGGCCTCGCGATCGTGAAGAAGATTGTCGAGGAACACGCCGGTGACCTCGAATTTTCCGCCCTCCCGGATGGGGGCACCAAGGCAATACTGCGCTTCGCCATCCACCCGGGCGATCTGGATGAGAACAGCGAGGCGGCTGAATGATTTTTGCAGGAGAGCACTGAATGGCACTCGATATCCTCGTCGTCGACGATGAACGCGACATTCGCGATCTCGTCGCCGGCGTACTCAGCGACGAAGGCTACGAATGCCGCACTGCCGGAGACAGCGACGGCGCGCTGGCGATGATCGACGAACGTCGGCCCAGCCTCGTGCTGCTGGACGTGTGGCTGCACGGCAGCCCGATGGACGGGCTCGAAGTGCTCGATGCCATCAAACAGCGCGAGCCGAACCTGCCCGTCATCATCTTCTCCGGCCACGGCAACGTCGATACGGCGGTGTCGGCAGTCAGCCGCGGGGCGATGGATTTCATCGAGAAGCCGTTCGAAGCAGAAAAGCTGCTTCACCTTGTCGCGCGCGCGACCGAAACCGAGCGCCTGCGCCGCGAGAACGAGCGCCTGCGCGAAGGCATGGCTTCTCACGACGAGTTCACGGGCAATTCCAGCGCCATCAATGCCGTGCGCGCTACGCTGAAGCGCGTGGCCAATACCGGCAGTCGCGTTCTGGTGAGCGGCCCGGCAGGGGCGGGCAAGGAAGTGGCGGCGCGCCTGCTGCATGCCTGGAGCCCGCGCGCCGACAAGGCCTTCGTGACGGTCAATTCCGCGCGCATCACTGCCGAGCGCTTCGAGCACGAGCTCTTCGGCGAAGAGGCCGACGGCAAGCTGGTGCGAGCCGGGCTGCTGGAAATGGCCGATGGCGGCACTCTCTACCTCGATGAGGTTGCCGACATGCCGGAAAGCACGCAAGCGCGTATCCTGCGCGTCCTGACCGACCAGAGCTTCGTTCGCGTTGGTGGCAACCGGCAGGTCGGGGTCGATGTTCGCGTCGTTTCGTCGACTGCGCGGGACTTGCTGACGGAGATCGAGGAAAAGCGCTTCCGCGAAGACCTGTTCTATCGCTTGAACGTGGTGCCGATCGAGATTCCGCCCCTGTCCGAACGCCGCGACGACATTCCCGCGCTGGCGGACCATTTCTTCACTCGCTACGCGCGAGAGCAGGGTCTGGAACCGCCCACCATCGCCCCGGAAGCGCTGGCGGCCATGCAGGCCTATGACTGGCCGGGCAACGTGCGCCAGTTGCGCAACGTGATCGAACGCACGGTAATCCTTGCGCCGCGTGAAGATTTCAAGACCATCACGCCCGGCATGCTGCCCACCGAGATCACCGGAGGTTCGGAAGAGGGTTCGGGGGGCATCTCCTCGTTGATGGGCGTTCCCCTGCGCGAGGCGCGCGAGAGTTTCGAGCGGGAATACCTGCGCATCCAGATCCGGCGCTTTTCCGGAAATATCTCCAAGACAGCAGGCTTTATCGGCATGGAACGCTCCGCTCTTCACCGCAAGCTCAAGCTGCTCGGCATGAACGAGCGCAACGGGAACGGCGACGAAGACTGAAAAAAAGCGATCAGGACTTCGCCGAGGTCAGGAACTATTTGCCGCTCGGAAGTTTTTGCTCATATACGCTGCATTGCACAAAAGTGCAGCCGGTGAGTCTCGCAGTTGTCATGCGGGATTGCCAGACTGCGGGTTTCGGCTCGCCAAGAACGATGGAGTCAAAGAAATGACCAAGGGCACCCTTTCGGCACGACCACGACCGGTGGCAGAGCCCGAACCGCGCGCCGCAAAACCTGCAAATGGCAACAAGAATGCCAACCTGCAGGATGTTTTCCTGAACCACCTTCGCCGAGAGAAGACGCCCGTCACCATGTTCCTCGTGAAGGGCGTGAAGCTACAGGGCATCGTGACCTGGTTCGACAATTTCTCCATCCTGCTGCGGCGGGACGGACAGTCGCAACTGGTCTACAAGCACGCGATTTCCACGATCATGCCGGGCCAGCCTGTTGATGCTGACCAGTTCGGCAGTGGTCCCGACGGCGGCAAGAAGATGCGCCTGTTGCAGGACATTTTCCTCAGCCGTGTGCGCGATTCGGGTGTGCAGGTGACAATGTTCCTCGTGAACGGCGTCATGCTGCAGGGGCGTATCGCCAGTTTCGACCTGTTTTGCATGCTGCTCGAGCGTGACGGATACGTCCAGCTCGCCTACAAGCACGCCGTGTCCACGATCCAGCCGGACAGGCCGGTCGATCTGACCGATGATGACATGGACGATGACGAAGGCGACAACGACTGATTGTAGACGACGATATTGAAGGCGAAGTGACCCGCGGTGCGCGGGCGCTTGTCGTTTGTCCGGACATCCGTGCCCAGCGCCGCGACGATGATCCCGATGCGCGTCTCGAAGAGGCCAAGGGTCTGGCGCTCGCGATCGGTATCGTCGTGGCCGAGGCGTACATCATCCCCGTTCGCGAAGTGCGGCCCAATACCCTGTTCGGGGAAGGGCAGGTGCAGCGCATCGCAACCGATTGCGAACTGCACGAGGCGGAACTGGTCATCGTCGATGGTGCCTTGTCGCCAATCCAGCAGCGCAACCTGGAAGAAAAGATCGGTCGCAAGGTGATCGACCGGACCGGGCTGATCCTGGAAATCTTCGGGGAACGCGCGGCAACGGCCGAAGGCCGGTTGCAGGTGGAGCTGGCGCACCTCGACTATCAGGCGAGCCGGCTTGTTCGCAGCTGGACTCACCTCGAACGTCAGCGCGGTGGCTTCGGCTTCCTCGGCGGTCCCGGCGAAACACAGATCGAGGCCGACCGACGCCTCATCCGTGACCGCATGGCAAAGCTGCGGCGCGAACTGGAACAAGTACGCAAGACCCGCGAATTGCACCGTAAGCGCAGGGGCAGGGCACCCTGGCCGGTTATCGCGCTGGTCGGATACACCAATGCGGGGAAATCCACGCTTTTCAACCGCTTGACCGGCGCAGATGTGATGGCGGAGGATCTTCTGTTCGCTACGCTGGACCCCACGATGCGTGCGATCACGCTGCCTGGCGTGGAGAAGGCCATTCTCTCGGACACGGTGGGCTTCATTTCCGATCTCCCGACCCAGTTGGTCGCCGCGTTCCGCGCGACTCTGGAGGAAGTGACCGCCGCCGATATCGTGCTGCATGTGCGCGATATCGCCAATCCGGACAGCGCCTCGCAAAAGAAGCAGGTGTTGCAGGTCCTGTCCGATCTCGGCGTGATCGACGAAGAGGATGGGGAAGGGGAGCCTACGACCATCCTCGAGGTCTGGAACAAGTGGGACCTGCTGGATGACGAGCTTCGCGAAGAGCTCTCCGGCGTTGCTGCCAACAACGAAAAGGTGATGCCGATCTCCGCCGTGACCGGTGAAGGCATCGAACGGTTGCGCGAAAAGCTGGGCGCGGTGCTCACCCAAGGTGCGCGGCGTCATTCCCTGATGATTCCCGCAAGCGACGGTGCGCGAATCGCCTGGCTCCATGCGCACGGCGAGGTCCTGTCGGACAATGACGGCGGGCAGGGTGCCGACGGCCCGATGCGTCACATCGAAGTGCGGCTGACCGAAAAGGAATGGGGACGGTTCGAGACGCTTTAGGCCTCGCGTTCCTGCCGCTTCACTTCCTTCCAGAGAGCCTCCTGCGCATCGAGGTCGCGGCTTGCGAAGTCGCCGCCTGCCAGTCCTTCCATCGCACGATACCGACGCTCGAACTTGGCGTTTGCAGCCTTGAGGGCTTCTTCCGCGCCGATCCCATATGACCGCACGAGATTGACCGCCGCGAACAACAGGTCGCCCGCTTCTTCGGCGCGGTCCTGCTCTTCGGCTTCCTGCAACTCGCGCACTTCTTCGGCCAGCTTGTCCGCCGGACCTTCGTGATCGGGCCAGTCGAAACCGTCGCGAGCGGCACGTTTCTGCAGTTTCTCGGCGCGCAGCAACGCGGGCAACGCGCGGGCTACGCCGTCCATCGTGCTGTTCGATCCGCTTTCCGCGCGTTCCGCTGCCTTGATATCTTCCCACCGCTGGCTGTCCATCACGCCGCCTTCGTCACCGAAGACATGCGGATGGCGCGCTTCCATCTTGTCGGCAATGGCGCGCGCGACGTCGTGAAAATCGAAATGCCCGGCTTCCTCGGCCATGCGCGCATGGAATACGACCTGCAGCAGCAGGTCGCCGAGTTCGCCGCGAAGGTCAGCCATGTCACCGCGATCGATCGCGTCGGCGACTTCGTATGCTTCTTCGATGGTGTACGGCGCGATTGTCTCGAATGTCTGCGCGACGTCCCATTCGCAACCGCGCTGCGGATCGCGCAGATGTGCCATGATGGAGAGGAGGCGGGTCAGTTGTTCGGACATGCGTTGCTCCGGCGAGCCATTATTTAAGAATGATAATATATATTATGTTGAAAAATACAGAAGACCGCTTCCTCGCCCCGGTCACATCACCAGCGAGAAGAAAAACGCCATCCCGGTGAAGATGCAGCCCCAGATCAGCGCCATGCGGATCGTTTTCGACATGTTGACTTGATGCGAGCGATAGGCACCGAGCGCCAGGATCAGCCAGCCCGCCAGGGCCACCATCGAAACGAGCGAGGCGTCGGTCACGCGACCAGCTCCATGCCATCATACCCGACCAGCACGCCGTCGGGCACTTCGCCGCTCAACGCCGCATAATCCATGCTCTTGTCGAGATGTGACAGCACGGTCTTGCGCGCTCCCGACCGCTCGGCAAGTTCCAGAGCCATACCAAGGTGCGCATGCGTTGGGTGTGGCTCCCGGCGCAGACAATCGGTCACGAGAATGTCGACATCCTCGAACAGATCGATCATGTCATCGGTAATCTCGCTGAAGTCTGTCGCGTAACCTATTGATTTACCGTCGGCTTCGAAACGATAGGCAGTCGTCGTGATCGGCCCGTGCGGCATTTCCACGCTTTCGACGCCGAAGCCCGCGTGAATTCGCAGCGTATCCAGCGAGTTCAGTTCCACGATCGTGTGATAGCCGTACTGGCCGGAGAACACGTAACCGAAGCGGTTGCGCAACCGGCGACAGCATTCGGTCGACGCGAAGCCTGCAATCGGTCCGCCGCGGCCATATCGCATGGGGCGAAGGTCATCGATGCCGTGGCAATGGTCTGCATGATCGTGCGTCCAGAAAACTCCGTCGAGTTTGCCGATGTTGTTGGCGAGCAACTGGTTGCGCAGGTCCGGAGAAGTATCCACCAGGACGCGCGCGCCTTCGTTGCTTTCGACAACTATGGAAACGCGGCTACGACGGTTCTTCGGCTCATGGGGATCGCATTCGCCCCAGTCGTTGCCGATCCGGGGCACACCGGTGGACGTGCCGCATCCAAGCACGATCAGTTTCACGAACCGCCTTCTGCTTTCGTGAACAAATTGAAGAAGTTGCGCGAGGTATTTGCAGCGAGTTCTTCGACAGCTTCACTCCGAAGTTCCGCCACGAATTCCGCCGTATGGCGCACGAAAGCCGGCTCACAGGTCTTTCCGCGATGCGGAACCGGGGCAAGGAACGGGCTGTCGGTTTCCACCAGCAGTTTGTCGGCGGGGACCTCTTTCGCGAATTCCTGCAACTCCGCCGCGTTCTTGAACGTGACGATTCCCGACAGCGATATCGTGAGGCCAAGGTCCAGCACCTTGCGACCGAATTCGGCGCTGGCGGTGAAGCAATGGATGAGTGCCGGGAAGGTGCCCTTCCCCATTTCATCGGCCAGGATATCGGCGGTATCGTCTTCCGCCTCGCGCGTATGGATCACCAGCGGCAGTCCGGTCTCGCGGGCCACATCGATATGCATGCGGAAAAGGTCGCGCTGCACCGCGCGGTCGGACTTGTCGTAATAATAGTCGAGCCCGCTTTCGCCGATGCCGATCACTCGCGGGGCGTCGGTCGCCTCGCGCAGCACTTGGCGGCCGAGATCGGCATGCTTGTCCGCCTCGTGCGGGTGTATGCCCACGGTGGCCCATACGTCGCTCTCCCGCTCCGCCGTGGCAACGACATCGCGCCATTCGCTTTCGCGGGTTGAGATATTGAGGAAGCCAGTGACGCCGGCAGCGCGGGCATTGGCCAGCACCTCGTCCTGCCGCTCGGCAAGGCCCTTGTAATTGAGGTGGCAATGGCTGTCGATCAGCGGAGCTTGGATCGTCACGATGCGCCCTCCCGGGCAGGCATGTCCAGGCGCGGGAAGACGGGTTTGGGATTGTCGATCGTGATCGTGCCCATGGCGGGATCGGCAGCAGATAGCGCCGCATAATCGCGCTCGGCCGCCGGAATGCTCAGCGCATCGAGAATCCTGCCCGAAGCGGTGGGTATGACCGGGGCAACGGCGATCGCTAGGTCGCGGATACAGCCACATAGGGTGGCGAGTACCCGCTTCATCCGATCAGGGTCCGTCTTGCGCAGCGCCCACGGTGCCTGTTCATCCACGTAGGCATTGCAGGCGTAAACGGCCTGCATCCATGCTTCGAGGCCGGCGGCAAAGGCGAGTTGTTCGAACTGCGCGGGCAGTTCGACGGCGCAGGCCTGCCGCACGCGGGCGCGCAGTTGCTCGTCGACTTCTTCCACGGGCGCTTCTGCGGTGATCGCGCTATCGCAGTTCTTGGCAATGAAGCTCATCACGCGCTGGGCGAGGTTGCCAAAGCTGTTAGCGAGTTCAGAATTCGCCCTGTTGACAATGGCTTCTGCCGAATAGCTGCCATCCTGTCCGAAGGAAAATTCGCGCAGGAGGAAATAGCGCAGCACGTCCACGCCGTAGGAATCCACCAATGCGGCGGGATCGGTGACGTTTCCGGCGGACTTGCTTTCCTTCTTGCCATCGCGGCTGAGCAGGAAGCCATGGGCATAGACCTGTTTGGGCAATTCGATCCCGGCGCTCATCAGGAATGCGGGCCAGTACACGGTGTGGAACCGCGTGATATCCTTGCCGACGAGGTGCAGGTCCGCAGGCCAGAACTTCGCCATGTTTTCCGTCTCGTCCGGATAGCCGAGTCCGGTGAGGTAGTTGGTGAGTGCGTCGACCCACACGTACATCACGTGCCCCTCGCTGCCCGGCACCGGTACGCCCCAGTCGAAACTGGTGCGGCTGACGGAAAGATCGCGCAGACCGCCCTCGACGAAGCGCATCACTTCGTTGCGGCGGCTTTCGGGCCGGATGAAGTCCGGGTTCTCCTCGTAGAGCGCCAGCAGCTTGTCGCCGTAGGCGGAAAGGCGGAAGAACCACGTTTCCTCGGCAGTCCACTCGACCGGCGTGCCTTGAGGAGAAAGCTTTTCGCCGTCTTCGCCCTCTTCCAGTTCGCTCTCGTCGTAATAGGCCTCGTCACGGACCGAATACCAACCCTCGTAGCGATCGAGGTAGAGGTCGCCATTGGCCTCCATCGCTTTCCAGATCGCCTGGCTAGCGCGGTAATGATCCTCTTCCGTCGTGCGGATGAAGCGATCATACGAGATATCGAGAGTCTCGAACAAATCTCGGAAATAACCGGACATTTCGTCAGCCAGCTCGCGCGGGCTCATGCCGAGATCGCGCGCTTTCTGCGCCATCTTAAGGCCGTGCTCGTCGGTGCCGGTCTGGAAGCGCACTTCGCGGCCCATCTGGCGATGGAAGCGGGCGAGGACGTCAGCCGCAATGGTCTCGTAGGCATGGCCGATGTGCGGCTTGCCGTTGGGATAGTGAATCGCGGTGGTCAGATAGAAGGTTTCAGCCATTTGCGGGCGTCCTAGAACCCGCCAGACCTGCAAGCAAGGTGCCGATTTCCATCACCAGCAGGCCGGGGTCGAAATTGTATGTCGGCGCCTGGCCAGCAAGGCGGACGAGTTCGCCATGCGTATCGACCATGGCGGGGATCTGCCCAGGTGTGACAACGCGCATCTGGTCCGCCACGACGGCCCGGGCCAGCTCGATCGCGGCAAGCTGCTTTTCGCGGCTCGGGCGCTGGCCCATCGCGCTCGCCAGCCTGCCCCGCAGCGCGAAGTCCGGATCGCCCTGCTCTACCACCTGCTTCATCAGCGTATGGATCTTGCCGAGGTCCAGTTCCACGAAGTCGATGGCGGCGCCGGGCGAACCACTGGCCGCAGCAATGGCTGCCGCGCGCTCCTGAGGGCTGGCCTGGGGGCTTTCGCGCGCCAGTACGGCATCCATGTCGAGATCGGATATGCGCGGGAAATCCAGCACCCGGCAACGCGAACGGATCGTCGGCAGCAGCCGCCCGATGCGATGGGCGATCAGCAGGAAATAGGTGCCGGCGGGCGGCTCCTCCAAGCTCTTCAGGAGGGCGTTGGCGGCGCTGGTTTCCATGTCGTCCGCCGGATCGATGATGACGGCCCGGCGGCTTCCCAGCGTTGGCCGCGTGGTGAGGCGGCGTTGCAGTTCGCGCACCTGATCCACCTTGATGTTGCGCGCCAGTTCGTAAGGCTTGCCGTCGTCGCGCTTCTTCGCCTCCGCATCGTTCTTCGGCGGATGGCTGATGTAGCGGATATCGGGATGCTCGCCCTCAGGCTGCGGAATGCCGGGCTCGGCCACGAGCTCGCGGGCGGCGGCCAGCGCAAAGGCGCTCTTGCCCACGCCCTTTCGCCCCGAGAGGATCCAGCCGTGGTGCATGCGTGCGCCCGAAAGCGCGCGGCGCCAGTCGTCCCACGCCTTCTCATGGCCGATGTAGGTCAACCGCCTTCCCCGGTGAAAGGAGCCATGGCGCGCATGATACGGTCATGCACCTCGCCCGGTGTGCCGCTGGCGTCGATGATCACGAAGCGCTCCGGGTCGGTCTGGGCCATCTTGCGGAAATGCTCTGCGACGCGTGCGTGATAGGCGGCCGCCTTGCCGCCGATCCTGTCGGAATTCTCGCCATCGCGGGCGTGCAATCGCTCGGCGATCTCGTCGGTCGGGGCCTGGAGCAGGAAGGTAACGTCCGGCATCAATGCGTGGGAGCCGAGCGTATGCAGCGACAGCACGGCATCGTCCGACCACTCCCCCCCCCCAGCCTGGTAGGCGCGGGAGGAATCGATGAAGCGATCGCACACCACCCAGTCGCCGCGGTCCAGCGCCGGGCCGATCAGGTTTCTCACGTGGTCGGACCGGGCGGCGGCAAACAGCAGCGCCTCCGCGCGGGTATCCCAGTCGAAACGCTTGTCCAGCAGCAGGTCGCGGATCGCCTCGGCCCCCGGCGTGCCGCCGGGTTCACGCGTCTGCACTACGCCCAATCCGCGACCGCGCAGGGCATCAACCAGCATGCGCGCCTGGGTCGACTTGCCCACGCCTTCGCCGCCCTCGAGGGTAATGAAGCGTCCGCTCGTCATGCCAGCCACTTCTTCAGGGCGTTGGCGACGCGCTGGAAGGCATTGGCCTGCGGGACGGTTTCGGCGGCCTCAAGCGGCACTTCCAGCATCGTCTCTCCGCCGAGTGTCAGGCGAAGTTGCGCAATCCGGTCGCCCGCGATGACCGGGGCCTGGATCGGCCCTCGATATTCGATCTCCATTTCCCAGCGCGATGTGTCGGCACCTTGCGGAAGAGCGGCGATCACCGGCTTGGGCGTGCGCAGCACCACGCTGCTTTCCGCCCCGTCCTGCACCAGTGCGCGTCCTACCCCTACACGGGCTGGCATGATAAGCTCCTGTTCGAACGCATCGAAACCCCATTCAAGCAGGGCGCGCGCGGTTTCGTCCCGCGTCCTGCCATCGGGAGCTCCGGCGAGGACCATCACAAGCCTGCGACCATTCCTCTCCGCAGAACCGAGGAAGGTAAAGCCCGCCTCCCGCGTGTAACCGGTCTTCATACCGTCGGCGCCATCGACACGGCCAGTCACCGGATCGTGATTGACCTGCGCGATGTCGCGCCAGCGCAACGATCGATGCCCGAAATAGCGATCGTAGAGGCCGGGATATTGCTCCACGATGGCGCGGCCCAGTTTCGCCAGATCCCGCGCGGACGTGTAGGTCTGTCCGCCATCGGGGTAGCCGTTAGCGGACCCGAAATGGGTGTCGCGCATGCCAAGTTCTGCCGCATTGGCGTTCATCAATGCGACCCAGTTCTCCAGCGACCCGGTTGCCGCGACGGCCATGGCCACGCTCGCATCGTTGCCGGAGACGGTCGTTATCCCCAGAAGCAGTTGCCCGATGGTGGGTTGTTCGCCCGCGCGCAGGAACATGTTGGAACCCTCGTTATACCAGGCATCTTCCAGTTCCTCCGGATATTCGAACCGCATATCCGGGCGCAATTCACCTTCGTCGATCAGTTTGAAAGCGGTATAGGCCGTCATCACCTTGGTAACGGACGCGGGGACGAAGCGCCGCGTCTCTTCGCGACTGAAAAGCGTCTGCCCGGTCGACAGGTCGACAAGCAGGCCGACGGGAATATCTTCCGGCACCGGAGCGGGTACTGGCGCTTGCGAGGAGGCAGGCAAGGCAGGGGTGGCAGCGAGGCAAAAGGCCGCCGATGCCAGTGCCAGGGCCTTCAATCGATACACACGCGCTCCACCGCTTGTCGCGGCAGGCAAGGCCTCAGCCGCTGGTCAGGATTCGGGCATCGCTATAGCCCGCCCGCTGCACGTTGGCGAGGGAGGCCTCGGCTTCTCCACGAGTCGCGAAGGGGCCGGTGCGGACGCGGAAATACTGCCCGGACCGGGAAACCTCGCCGCCGAGCGTTTCGGCCGCGCGGCGGGCATTGTCAGGATTCGCAAAGGCTGCAGCCTGCACAACGAAGCCGGACTCGACTTCGGCCTTGGCGACCTGCGCCGGGCGCTCGCTGGACGCAGGCTCCTGTTGGGCATCGTTGGCGGAAACCGTCGCCACGTCGGTATGGGCTTCCACAAGAGCAGTCGTGATTTCCGGCAGCGCCCCTGACGGCTCAGGCGCGAGAGTTGAAGCGGTCAGCTCGACAGTTTCGAGCGCTTGCGGTGCCTGTGCGCTGGCAGCCAGGGAAGCCGCGCCACTTTCCGGCAGGCGGCGACGCAGGACAGCGAGCAAGGTGCCAGGTGTCTCCATCCGCAGCGGCGCCGCATTGCCTTGGCGCAGCATCGCGCGCTGCTCTTCGGGCGGATTGACGCGGCGCACGCGCACCGGCGTTTCCACATTTGCACCCAATTGTGCCATGGCCGCAGGTGAAAGCGCGAGAATGTGATTGGTGTCCATCGGGCCCCGGCGATCCAGGCGCACGAGTATCGTCCGTCCGGATTCAAGCGAGGTCACTTCGACGTAGCTCGGCACCGGAAGGGTGTGATGCGCTGCGGAATAGCCGGTCGTTCCTGCATCGAGCGCGATATAGCCGACCTCGTCGTAGTTGAGCACGTCTGCGGGTGTGTAGACCATGCCCGCGACTTCGTAAGGCTCGCCGATCAGGACGGGGTAGTCCGCCTGAGGGCCGAAAGCCGGCAAGTCGGAAGCCGAAGCCACGTTCTCCCGCCCCGACACGCCGCAGGCGGCAAGGCCAGCGGTAAGCAATATGGTTGCCAGGGCGCGTGCCTGGAAACTGGTCCTGGGGCTATCTACCGATCTCATCTGCAAGCAATCCCACACTCATCGCGTAGTAATTCGAGCAGTTGTATTCGAGGATAACCTTATAATTCTGGGTTAAGAGGTAGCCGGGTTCCGCAGGGCCATCCGGTTCGAACAGCGATGCCATCACGTCATCACCGATGGGGGCGCGCGGCTCGATGCCCCTCTCGCGCCACTCGCGAACGGTCAGCCAGCGGCTGTGGCGTTCGTGCACGCGTGGGCACACGGGAGAGACGACGCGGTTTTCGATACCGCTGCGATCTGCCGAATTGGGAACGTAGGCGCGCACCGCCCAGGGTTCACCCGTGCGCCAACCGGCGTCACGGAAATAGTTCGCGATCGAATGCATGGTGTCGACATCGGAGTTCCACAGGTCCCGGTCCCCGTCGCCATCGCCGTCGACGGCAAGACGCAGGTACACGCTGGGGAGGAATTGGCCGTTGCCGAATGCGCCAGCCCAGCTTCCGACCAGGCGGGAGCGCGGCACTCCCATGTCGACCATCTTGAGTACGTCGATCAGTTCGCGCTCGAACAGCTCGCGCCGTCGCCCTTCCCACGCGAGTGTCGCCAGCGAGCGCGGCAGATCGAAGCTGCCCATCACCGCCCCGTAGGCCGTTTCATGCCCCCAGATCGCGACGACGATCTCCGCGGGCACACCGTACTGGCGCTCGACTTCGTAGCCGATGGACCGAACTTCGGAGAGCTTGCGCACGCCGCCGTTGATACGCGAGGGCGTATTGTGCCGAGCGAGATATCCCGCCATCGACGGGAACCCCGTGCTGGTCGTGCTGCCGCCGGACGATACGTTGTCGCGGTCCAGCGCCAGCACCCGGTCGTTCGGAGTAAGCCCGGTGAACACCCGGTCGATGGTCGCCTGGCTCACCCCCTCGGATCGTGCGTGCTGGGCGACGATATCGAGGTACTCGCCGAACGATTCCTGCTGCGCGCTGGCTGGAGCGGCGGAAAGGACGGCGACGGTGGCAAGGGCGCCGACTTGGCGCAGGGTTCTGAAAAGCATGGAACAATGACTACTGCACTGCCCCGGCATATGGAATCCCCCAATTCACCGATGCGGCGAAGTGCCGCTGGCTTGCGCCGGGCTACCCGCCCTCACTCCTCCAGCGGAGCGTAGGGCGGCTGCATGCCCGGGTTTTCTGCCAGCATTTCCGCGAAGGGGCGGAAGCCGCAATTCTCCGTTTCGCAGGCGGTGACAGTGTGGATGTAGCGGATCTTGCCGTTCTCCACGCGGAAGGTGTGGCTGTCCGGCAGTGCGTTATCGCCGAATTCGAGGAAAACGTTCACCGCGCCCTTTACCGGATCGACAACGTAGCGACGGTTTTTCAGCTCGACGCCCTCGGGCACGCCGACGTTGCAACTGTCGGTCGGTTCCCCGCGCCCGGTGTAGACGCCGCCTTCCAGCCTCGCGCACGGCTCGCCCCATGGAACTTCGACCGTCGGATCGTTGAAGAGATCGAGATAGGCATCGGCTGCGGCGATGAGTTCGTCGCGCGTTGCCCGCTCACTTTCGGGAATATCGCTCCAGTCTTCACGGCGCGCATACTCGTAGGTGGCTTCGGCATCGAACAGCCAGTCGCCTTCGTCGGTCACGATGTTATCGAACGGGCCGACCCCGAAGAACCCGTTGCCGATCTGCGTGGCAGCGACGATGGGCCTTTCGTCATTTAGCATCACGGCCTCCACGAAAATTTCGCAGGTCGTGGTGTCGAGCAAGGCAAGGTGCCAGTTCACTTCCCGCGCAGGGGTGAGAAAACCGCCAAGCGAACCGCGCTGGAAGTTCTCGTTGTACTCCACCCATTCGCCAAGCTGCATGGTCATCATCGTGCCCTGTTCCAGCGCTTCCACCCAGTCCCCGGCGATACCTTCCAGCATCGCCCTGTCGCATGCACCTTGCGCCTGCGCGGGAGATGCAAGTGCAATGGCGGTGGTTGCAGCAAGGGTAGCGCAAAGCTTGCGATTCATGGTGAGCGATCCTCTCGAACAAGACAGCCGGTTGGCCCGGCAAATTGACTTCATCCGATTTCTAGCGCGCCCTTTCGCGCCTGTCACCTGCCAGTTGTGCCGATTGATGGGTGACAATCGCCGCCGTTGTCGTTAGCCAGCGCCTGCTCGCGCGGACAGGTGGCAGAGCGGTTGAATGCACCGGTCTTGAAAACCGGCAAGGGTGCAAGCCCTTCGTGGGTTCGAATCCCACCCTGTCCGCCAGAGAGCCTCGGAAAACTGCGGTTTCTGCACTGCTGTTCCGATTGTTCCCTTTATAGCGCCCATAAAAAAGTGACGCTTGGAGCGAATGCCTGCGAACAGTGATCCATGAGCGCCTATCCGCAAATCACTCTCCCCCTGACCACGTTCGGCGTCAGAATTAGCGACAGTCTCTTCCAGTTTGGCAGGTCGCACTCAGGCTAGATTCCGCTTTATCAGCGCAAACTTTCTTGCTGGCGGATATTATCGAGAACGGCTGGATGCATCGGGCTTTCAAATTTCAAGCCAACAAAGTTACCGCGCCGCCATCTGATTACGGCTGCAATGGGGCCGACGTGTCCAATCTTGATCGTCACCAATGAACCGGGGTTTGCCAATGTATGGTCCTTCACCCTGCAACCTCGTGTCGATAGATCGTATATCGTCACCGCCCGACTGCCATTCGTACCGTACAGCCGGCCGTCGAGCGTAACATCGTACCTTGGTTCGTCCCTCTCAATGTGATCCTGCGTCGGCTTGGCAAATTCTTTGGTTTTCCCAGCCTGCTGGTCCGTTATTGATATTTCGGACTCAGAGCGCTCATCCGGGTGAAGCTCGTTGAAAAGCTTCTCCGCTACCATCCAGAAGTTTTGCTCGCTGCCGAGATTGACTGCTGGCTTCCCATTCAGCCAGCACGCCCAAACCTCGCCGTTTTTCGATACTAAGAAGGGATCATCATTCATCGATCTGTGCAACTAATACTATATGCTACGTGGATCGCGGCTCCTAGCACCAACCTCGGCGCGATGCTTCCTTCAAATCAAGAGATTCCTCGGCTGGCTGATGAGTACGACGCTGCGCAGGAGCGCGGGGAGATTGGGCGGCAAGGTAAACCCGTAACCGTTCCTGACGAGAACGGTATTGTTCCTGCAACCGCCGCCGATGCTGGCCTAACCCGCAAGCAGATCCACGAAGCGCGCCAGTTACGTGATGCAGAGGAGGGGGGAGCCTGAGAAATTCGCGGGTCCTACCCAGCAAGACCCGGATACCAAAGCGCTTGCAGACCGCTTTTTTCGGGACTGAGCCCCGAGCGGAGGTTAGCAAGAGTCAGAAGTTCGAGTTTGCTCTTTCAGCGAGGATTGGTGCGAGTTGCTTGCCCAGGCGCTGCAAGTATTTCGGAGATCCCTGCTCAGCATAGAGAGAATTTTGGAACCCGCCCAATCGACCGTTATCAATGAACCAGATTTCGATGGCTTCGCTCATTTTGTGCACTTTAGTCCATTGATCGAATGGGAAATGCTCAGGATGGGCGATTACCCAGCTGAAGGCTGCCCTTGCGTGAATTACAGCCTGTGATGCTGCCCTCATATCGATGTCATCAGGTTCACAAAGGTGAGTGCGCAACGCCGCGAGCGCTTTGTCGAGATTGCGCCTCGCAGCGCTTCCTTCCCTCCCTCGCCGAACAGCTTGGTATGCAATTGATAGGAGAAATGCGGCGCCCGCTCCGATAATGCCGCTCCAGACGGCTACCCATTCCGCTTGGCTAAGGCATGGCCAAACGCCGAGTGCACACCACTGAGTCGAGATAATCATCCGGCCGGTATGCCGGTGCAGTCAGTATTGCGCCAGACGACAACGAAATAGGGCCGACCGGCGCTAACCGATCGGCCCCGGGGTGACGGGATGGGAGGTTCCCATTCACCCGCCTATGCAGCCGGGAAACCCAGACCGGCCGCATTCATGGTAGCATTATCTCCGAAGGACAGCGGGCGCGCAATGCCTGCCCGCCATCGATGCCGCGGAAAAGGTCGAGGATTTCAGAAGGCACTGCTTCGCTGCGCCGCCACGGTATCAGCCGGTCCTGGCCTGCAATGCCTGCAACTGCCTTTTCCATCGCACCCCGCGCCGCCATTGCGCCGCCGAAGCCTGCATCCAAGGCCGAGATGGTGGCAAAGCCCGCGACCATCTGCCGGGCGAGATCCTGCTGTTCGGCGAGCAACTCATCCACGAGCGGTTTGATCGCTCGCGCCACTCTGGACTGAGCCTCGGCGCGGACCCTCGACAATTCGGAGCGCAAGTCTTCCGCGGAGTGCTGCAGTTCCTTCATGCCGGCGCGAAGCGAAGCGGACTCTTCGCGCAATGAGGATTCATCGCGAGCGGCGTATGAGGCGATTGTTGCGTCGGTTCGCTCCATGAGGGCAGCCGCCACCGCTTTGCCGTCCATCGAAGATTTCTCCGCAATGGCGGTCGCGATGGCTTCGCAGCGCGAGGTTGCCGTTCGGATCGCGGATTCGGTCGCCGCAATCTCTTCCTCGATTTCAGCCAGCCGGCGGTTCTCATCTGCGAAGTCGAGCGCAGCAATGGCGGCGGCGGTGCGCTTCATGGTGCCTCTATCCATTGTTCCGGCCTCCCAGGTTCGCAATGGCCTTGTCCCATGCATTCGTTGATCGCTGCTGCTTGTCCGCTGCCCGGCGGCGTTCGAATTCGCCGTCCGTAGGCAATGCGGCAAGGTGCTTCACGATCTCCGCGGCGCCCATGGTGTCATGAGCGAGGAAGTCTGCAGCGGTACGTTCACGGCCCCGCGAAGCGGCGCTGGCGAATACGTCTGCGACGCGCTGGCGCTCGGCCTTTCGCGCGGCTTCGACGTCGAGCGAGGTCAATCCAAGACCTTTCGCCGACGCTGTAGGCGCTGGCTTAGGCTTGGGCGCTTCCTCGGCCTTCGCGGCCGGTGCAGGCGTTCGCCGCGGTGCCGGCGCACGGTCGCCGCGCATAGCGGCCAGCCGCTCCGATACATTCGCTCGGGCTCCTGCCCTGCCTAAATGGCTGTACTGTGACATGTGGAATCTCCTTTCGTTGTGGTTAGAAGAATTGAGGTTCAGCGCCGAGCAACGGATAGCCCGCCGCGCCGCTGCTCGTGTTCGCGATCAGCTGCCCCAAGTTGCGATTTGCGGCGTCCAGCCGGGCGACAACCGAGCCGAGTTCATTGACGATTTGAGCATTGCCGCTGTCGATCGAGGCGATGATGGGGACATTTGCCGGGTCGATTCCATTCGAGCCGAATGGGCTGTCCCTGCCTTCCGCTTCCAAGGCGAGGCCCTGAGCCGAAAGCGCGCCTTCGCTAAGGCTGCGTACCTCGTTGAAGCGGTCAAAGTATTGCTGTCCGCTGCCGAATATCTCGCGTTCGATGGCAAGCAGGTCGCGCGCTGCCTGAGCGAAGTCGTCAAACGCTGTGACATCGCCCGCTTCAACGCGCGCCGCGAGCCCTTCATATTCCGCCAAGGCGTTGGCCTGCCGGTCGCGAAGGGAGAGCCCGCTGTCGCCGATGTTCAGGTCATTGAGCAAGTCTTGAAGCGCACTTGATACTCGCGCTCTCGCCTTCTCGATGATCTCCGCTCGCTCCAGTGCATAGAGTTCTTCCAGTTCGGCGAACTCGGCCGCGCTGGCGCCGGCTCTGGTGAAGGTATCGATGAGCCCCTCGAATTCGCTATTCAGCTGGTCAATTTCGAAGCCCACCGGGTCGCGAAACTGGGCCAGCCGATCGAACACGCTGCGGAAATCCAAGAGATCCGCCAACGCCTTCTCGATGTCCGTACCTTGGCGAAGCAACCGCTCTTCCGCTGCGGATAGCCCTTCAATCACGCCATCGTTGATAAGGTCGAGGATAGCTGCCCGCACGGCCGCCTCTGCATCAGAGCCGAATGTCTGAATATCGGGGAATTCGCTTGTCTTGGTGTACCCTCTGCCTTGCGGGTCTATCGAATACACGCCGTCGCGAATACCGATGGATACCCGGCCTACGGCGCCGTTGAATTGCGCTCCAAGGGCCTCCGCCAACCGGTCCAGCGCCTCCAATGCGGACCCTGCCAATTGGCCCGATGCGTCTTTGAACTCTTGCGTATCGCCGTAGAAGCCGGAGACCCTACCTCCCGAGATGATGGCGGAGCCGCGGTCGCTGCCACTGATGAGGCCGCCAAGGAAGCCACCTGCAATGCCGCCGAGGATGGAGCCGAGGGGGCCGCCGGCCGCGCCGAGGATACCTGAGAGCCCCTCTGTCAGCGCCTCGCCCGCTGCCTGGCCGACCGCGCCGCCTACCGCGCTGGACAGTTGGGAAATGGTATCCTGCCGCCCGAACAATGCTGTTCCGGCCAGAATGCCAGTTCCGGCGCCGCCAATCACCTTCGACAAGGTTTCTGAAAATTCGCCGTTCGCCCCGAATACGTCGCGGAGTTCATCGCCAAGTGTTTGAGCGATGAGTTCGCCATCATCTCCGGTGCGCGTACCGATGGTGGTGTCGAGGATGGCCCCCAGCGGACCGCCAAGGGGTCTCCCGTTGATGAAGTCGAACAATCCACCCAGCGCCCCAGCCGCCCCGCCAAGGCCAGACAATGCGCCGCTGAGGCGGTCAATCTCGCGCGCCAGCAACTCGGCGGCTTGGGCCTCGCGCTCCAGCACGCTCTCGCGATTGATGAGGTCGAGTTGCAGGTCGCGGTATCGGATCCACGCGGCGTTGACGTCATCGACACCCTGCGCAGCCAGCCGGGCCTTGAACGCGGTTTCTTCGAGCGCGAGCGCCGCACGCTGCCGGGCAGGTCCTGCAAGCCCAAGAAGGGCGATTTCATCACGCAGACCCTGCAGGGTTCCGCTTTCAAACTCTGCTGTTGCCTGCGCGTCCCGCCGTGCGGCTTCCTGCCGCTGCTGGATCGTGATGGCTTCCTCGCGCAAGGCGTTGCGTTCTTCGATCTGCCGGCGAAGATCGTCATTCGGCGCGGCGGCCTTCGCGCGTTCGACCTCCAGTTGCCGCAACTGGCCCGCCGATGCGCCCATCGCTTCGATTTCGCGGTCCAGTGCTGCGATGTAGGATTCTGCGGCCTCTGTGGCCTGTTGAAGCGCGCGTTCCTCATCGCTCAGGCGCTCGGCGCGCGAGTTGCCGCCGCCGCGTGTCCGGGCGCTGTTCGCTTCCCGCGCCGTTTCGATTGCCGTGTCGCGAAGGGTGGTGAGCCGTTCGAACTCAGCTTCGTACTGCGCTTCGCTGATGAATATCCCGGCGCTTGTTGCCCCGATCGGGTCATCCTGACTTCGCCGGAATCGCTGCTCAAGCTGGCCGACCTGCCGCTCGAACTCGTTGCGCGCTGCCAGTGCAGGGTCTGCCCGTTCCAGCACGTCCTGTTGCGCCGTGGCGATGCGGGAATTCGTCGCTGCAATCTGCGCTTCGCGGAGAGCATCACGCAAGCCCGCGACTTCCTGACGCTGGCGACCGATGGCGATGAAATCCGGGCCATTGAACGGGATTAGCGCATTGAGCCCGCGTCCCTCGTTTTCAAGTTCGCTCAGCGTCGATTGCGCATCAGCCAGCCGCTGTTCGAGTGAGGAAACCGACTGCTCCGCGATCAGGGCGTTCGAGCGGAGAAAGTTGCCTTGCACCGCGATGGCAGAGCGGGTCGCCTCTGCCAGCTGCTCCATAGCATTCGCGGCTTGCGATGCGCTCAGTTCGAGAACGTCCAGCCCTTCGGCAAATTCGAATGTCGCGTCTTCGGCGTCGCCAGCCTCATCGCCCGCCGTGATCAGGTCGGCGATGAATGGGCCCAGCACCGCTGTTGCTGCGAAGATTGCGGCGCCCCAGGGCCCGGCGAGGAAGGTTGCAAAGCGGCCAATGCGGGCCTGCGTCGCGTTGGCGCTGCGTTCCAAGCCGGAGAGCGCGAAGGCTGCCTGAGGAACCTGTTGCGAAAAAATCGTGAAGGCGTTCGTGCCTAGCTGAGCCTGGACGGTGACATCCTGCATCTGCTGGCCCAGTTGAACGAATGCGGTTCGCGAGGCCGCGGCCGATCCGGCCATTGCTCGCGTCGCATTGGCGCCCCTGCCGGATTGCACAACGAGCGCGCTTGTGGCGGACCTCTGCCGGTCAAGTTGGGCCTGGACCTGCTCTGCTGCATCGGCATGGGCGCGAGCAGCCTGTGCGGCTTCGCGTTCCTCGCGCGCCAGTGCTTCCGTGGCGGCAACCGAAAGGCGGGCTGACTGGCTGTAGTCTCCCTCTCCCTGGGCAGCGAGCCGAGTTGCGGCGGCAACTTCCCGTGCGGCTGCTGCTCTCGCTTCCTGAGCATCCGCCGCGGCGCGAAGTTCGCTCACTCCAAGGTCCAAGCTGCCGGCGCTATTGCGGGGCCGGGACAAGGCGCTGTCCAGCTGTCGCCGAGCCTCATTTCCGAACTCGGCAAACTTTCGGCTGGCGGCGTCGGTCATGCCTTCAACTTCGGCGACAAATGACGTTCGGGCAGCCGGGTTGTCTCGATGTTCGGCGCGAAGGAAAATTGGGAAAACGGTCGACATCTGTCAGGCCTCCATTTGGTCGAGCAAGCGCTCAGCGCGGTAGGCGACCGCCTCGCCTGCAAAATTGTCAGAGATGGAGAACAGCCAGGATGCGAATTCCTGCCGTTCAACTGGAATGAGGAGTTCGGGCGACCGTCCAACCTTGCCGAACGCGCGCTCGAAATGATGCAACTGGGCGTCGGTCGAGAGATCAGGCCAGCTTCGCGGCAAGAGCGCTTTGATTGAAGCCTGCTCCCCCTCGCTAAGCCCCGCTTCGGCGGGATCTCCTTTCTCACCTTGGAGAAGTTCTCCCAATGATCTTGAACCGCCCACACGACGCATTTCGCGAAAAGCGAAGTGCGCCGATTCATCGGAATTTAGTTCTCCCGATTCATCGGAATTTAGTTCCCCGTTTAACGGAATATAGTGGGGGGTGGTTTTTGGCGGAGTTCTGCCATTCTCCCGATCGCCGTGACCAACTATCTCAGCGGCATGGTTGGCATCTTCACCAACTATCGTCGCTGGCTCATCGATCGAAGCGTAGTTATCGGCAGAGTCAGAATGTTGGTCGCCGCACCAACTATCTTCACTTTCGAAATCGACGCGAAGAGTGAAGCGTCGCTTGTCTCCCTGTTGCTGTTCTCGAATGACGTAGCCGAGTTCGATTAGGCGCTTCACTGCTTTGGAAAAGTTAGTGATGTCCGTGCGAGCCTTCTCAGCAAGCGTCGAAAGGCGTGCATAGCAGCCGCCTCCGTTGCCGCGGACGGTGCTCATTCCATCATGGAGCGAAATCACCATAAGGCATCGCAGTTCAAGCGGCTTGAGCGCAGGATCCATGATCGCGCGCTCTGGCATTGCCGCCCAGCGCGGTTTCTTTTTTCGCTTTCCCGGTCCATCGGCCATTTCATCGCCCGCCCTCGATAATTGCGCCTGCGTCGATCAAGGCGAGTTCCGCTGCTTCTCGTGAGGGGAATGGTGCCAACCAGGCCGCAAAGCGGCTGGACCGGACGCCAGGCTCGACGTGTTGCGATGTCGGGTCCCAGGCCGCGAATAAATCGCCATCATGTTCGTGATGAGCTTGAAGGCAGGATGTCGTCATTGGACCAAACCTTCGCTGGCATCGATGATTTCCGATCCGGTCGCCTTGGCGAGCATCTCCGCGAATGCGATGGCCTTTCGGCGGTCGTCAAAGCGATCAGGGCTCACCGGCGCATCGAGAACACACACGACGAAAGCCAATCCATCGCGGTGGATCCAGATTTTCTCTGGCGGCCGGCTCGGGCTGCGCGCGGTCATGATCAGGCTGCCTGATCGAAGTCTGGCAGACTAGCGAGATATTCTTCGCGCGATTGGGCGTCCCAGATGGTGCGCGACCCCAGTTTTTTCGCTCTCAGCTTTCCTTCGCCAAGCAACTTGTACGCGATCGTTTTCTTGAAGGGGGAGTTCGCGAGGAAGGTGCGAGTGTCCTCCCAGCGGGAGCCGGATTCTACACGTTGGTTGTGCATGGTTTTCTCCGTTCGTTTCTGTCCGGACGGAGTTGCCACGCGATTCGCGCTGGCGATATTGCAGCTATTGTGAGCCCAATTGCCTCACTAATAGGTGCTATTGCTTCAAAGCGGCGTTGATGACGGCTGGCGACGGTACCGGATCCATATCGGCGACGTGCCAAATCTTCACCAGAAATTGATGAAATTCGGACTTGGCATCCGCTTGGGAATTGCCTTCCGGACGCCACGCGGTTGGCTCCTTCCCGGTCACTTGGGAGTAGATTGCCCCAAGATCGCGGATCAGGTCATCCCTCTCGATTGAAGGCATCCGTGTCGGCAAAGCGAAAGCATTCATGTCGAGATTAGCTAGTTTCTGGCTCACGCTCTTCCCAGCCAGCCGAAAACCGCCCCATTCGTCTGTGAACCCCATTCGGCTGTACTTTGGCACCGACGCTGCGACCTGCTTGGGCTCAATCCCGAAAGAGTAAGGCAAAGCGTTACAGATTTCCTCGATGATCAGACAATGTGCCGCTTCCAATGCCTCGGCTCGTCTAGGGGCAACTGCGGCGTCGGTCGTCTGTCGTGCGCGAGCCAGAGTTCGCATTCCCTCGCCAAGTCTAGTCAGTGCCTTTTCGATCCCGCTAACCGCCTCGCGGATTTCCTTAGCGGAGACGTGTTCACCCGTCCTGGCAGTGCAAACCCTGCTCTTGAAAAGCGCATTCACGATTTGCTGGCGGGCCGGCTCAAGCGACGCTTCGGCAGTACCGATGAAGCGCAGGGCTTCGTCTAGCGAGGCCCCGTCGAGAGTCTGCCACTCTCCATCGAAACTGCGGCCCATTGCTGCGAATAGCGATGCCAGAGGATCGTGGTTGGAATCTGTCGTCACCGGGTCCGCTCCGGGTCCGCTGGTGAAGGCGGGGCAAGGTGGCGGACGACACCCTTTCGATCGGCCGGATCTAGCCCCGCGCAATTGGATAGCAGCGATTGGCTGGCGACGCTACGCGCCCCGCTCGCGCCGCCGCTCTTCGTTGCCCAGCTTTTCACGGATGCGCTCGACATCGGCGAATAGGACTTGGATAATCTCGCGCGCGTTCACGTCCTCGTGGGCATCTTCGATGGTGAACGCCTTCATCTTGTCTCGCAGGGCGTTAAGGTCGTCTGCCGGCGCGAACATCAGATCGCGAAAAGTCTCGGCCCGCCGGTCAAACAGCGGGTCGATTTGTTCGTCCGGAATTGTCGCGTCCTCTAGGGCCTTCTCGTACGACAGAGCATCATGGGCAGACTGCGCAGCGCGGTATTGCCAATAACGCGCTATTGCCGGGTTCACTTCTTCGCTAACTTTCTTCTCAGCCATTTCTCGACTCCTTAGGTCGTAGGTGGTCAGGGGGCCGGCATGATCGCACCATCGCCGCGCCCCCGCTTCATGGGCGGGATTGCCCTATGAAATTTGCGCCCGCAGCGGCGTCACGTTATCCTCTTCGCTGCGGCTGGCGCCGGTGGCGCAATAGGTCGCCCAAGCGTCCATCAGCTTACGCCGCTTTTCGAACATCTGGCCGCGACGGTAAGCCGCCTCGGAGTCGTTCCTGATCGTGTGAGCCAGCGCCATTTCGCAGACTTCATGAGGAAAGCCGGTACACTCGGCCGCCCAATCGCGGAAACTCGACCGGAAACCATGGACCGTGAACCCGTCGACCATCCGGCGCAGCTGCATGAGCATCGCCATGTTGCTCAAGTGCCCGCCCTTGGTGGCAGGGAAGAGGGGGGCATCCGGACCGGTGTCTCCGATGTCGCGAAGGTCTTTCAGGATCTCCACGGCCATGGGCGAGAGCGGGACCGTGTGTTCCTTCTCGGCCTTCATTCGCACGGCTGGAATGGTCCATACTGCGGCCTCGATGTCGACCTCGCCCCATGTCGCTCCGATCGTTTCGCCCGTTCGCGCGGCGGTCAGGATCGTGAACTCAAGCGCCCTCACCCCCATGCCTGTTCGTTTGGTGAGGTCCTCCATGAATGCGGGAACCTGATCGTAGGGCATGGCTTCATGATGCTCGGTCACGCCCAGCCGCGCATTCCGCCGCTTTTTCGCCTTGCTGACCTTGGGGAGTACCTTGTCGAGATGTCCCCGCCACCGCGCCGGGTTTTCGCCTTCCCGCAAGCCCTCGACCTTCGCCGCATCCAGTACTGTTTCGATGCGCCCGCGAACTCGGCTGGCAGTCTCGGGCTTCTCGGACCAAATAGGCTTTAGCGCCGCCATGACGTGTTCGGTGTCAACGTCGCATACGGGTAGGTCGCCGAATTGCGGGTACACATAGGTTTCGAGGGTCGAACGCCATTGCGCCCGATGCTTGTCATTCTTCCAGCCGCTCTCATTGAGCGCGATGTATTGTTCGGCTGCGGCGCGGAATGTGGTGGTGGCGATGCGCTGCGCCTGCTCGGCTGCCTTGGACATGAGCGCCTTCTTTCTTCGCTCCGACATGGGAGTGACACCGCTGCGTACTTCGCGAGCCATGTCCTGCGCCTTCTCGCGCGCCTCAGCCAGTGATACTGCCTCGGCCCCGGCGGCTGGACCTAGGCCGACATCGCAGACCTTGCCCTCCACGGTCGCCCGGTAGACCCATGAGCGGGCTCCGCTGGCCTTCACGAGTAGATAGAGACCGCCGCCGTCTGCATGACGCCCTGGTCCCTTGCTGCGCACTGCGAGCGGCGTGAGAGCGTTGTAGACCTTCCGCGGCATCATGAGTTCCCTTAACTGTGCCCATAAACTAGCGCGGTTTTAAGGGAACGCAAGCGAACAGTGATGAACGGGTATTTCCGGTGTTTCTTCTATGATGCTTGGAATTCTGCGGTTTATCGGTCGCTCATGAATGGATGCGGTCGCTGATTAGACGGACACCCTGTCCGCCAGCAAGGCTTACTGCATCTGCTGATCTTCCGGCTCCGGCGCTTCCCTGCGTTCGGGCGAGACGCCATCGATTGCCGTGCCCTCGGGGCGATAGCCTTCCTGGGGCTGGTCTGAAATCTCGTATTCCATCGCAATCACCTCTCACTCGCAAAAAGTGTGAGAGGTGATTGTTTTCCGGTATTTGCGACCAGCGGTTCGTCGCGAATATCGCCTTAGATGTGGATCGCCCGGCCAAAGGCGCCGAGCACGCTTTCGTGCATCGATTCAGAGATCGTGGGGTGCGGGAAGACCGTCTGCATCAGTTCGGCCTCGGTCGTCTCCAGCGTCTTGCCCACGACATAACCCTGGATCATCTCGGTCACTTCCGCGCCCACCATGTGCGCGCCCAGCAGTTCGCCGGTCTTGGCGTCGAACACGGTCTTGGTGAAGCCCTCGGCCTCGCCCAGTGCGATGGCCTTCCCATTGCCGATGAAGGGGAACACGCCGACCTTCACCTCGTAGCCTGCTTCCTTGGCCTTGGCCTCGGTCATGCCGACCGACGCGATTTGCGGGTGGCAGTAGGTGCAGCCGGGAATGGCATCGCGGTTGAGGGGGTGCGGATGCACCTCCTTGTTGCCCAGTTCCTTGGCGATGGCCTCTGCCGTCGTTACGCCTTCGTGGCTCGCCTTGTGCGCCAGCCACGGCCCCGGCGTGCAGTCGCCGATCGCCCACAGGCCCTTGGACTTGGTGCGGCCATAATCGTCGATCTGGATGAAGCCGCGATCCATTTCGACCAGCTTATCGAGGCCCACGTTTTCCGTATTCGGCATGATGCCGATGGCGACGATGCAGTGGCTGAACTCGGTTTCGGCAACCTTGCCGTCCTTGCCCTTGATCTTGGCGGTCACTGCCTTGTCGGTGGCCTTGATGTCTTCCACGCCAGCGCCGGTCATGATGGTCATGCCCTGCTTGGTGAGGCTCTTTTCAAGGAAGGCGGAGACCTCCGCATCCTCGACAGGCACGATCCGGTCGAGCATTTCGACGACGGTAACGTCGGCGCCCATGTCGTTGTAGAAGCTGGCGAATTCGATACCGATAGCGCCGGAGCCGATCACCAGCAGCTTCTTCGGCATTTCGCTTGGCGTCATGGCGTGGCGGTAGGTCCACACGCGCTTGCCGTCGGCCTTGGCGAACGGCAGGTCGCGCGCGCGGGCACCGGTGGCGACGATCACATGCTTGGCTGTGAGCTTTTCCTCGCCCTTCTCGCCCTTCACCGTCAGGCTGGTGGGGCCTGTCAGCGTGCCCTCCCCCATGTGAACGGCGATCTTGTTCTTCTTCATCAGGTGCGTCACGCCCTGGTTAAGCTGCTTGGCAACCCCGCGGCTGCGCTTCACCACGGCTTCCAGGTCCGCCTCGATTTCGCCCGCAATCTTCAGGCCATAGTCCTTGGCGTGCTGGGCATAGTGCAGGATCTCTGCCGAGCGCAGCAGCGCCTTCGTCGGAATGCAGCCCCAGTTGAGACAGATGCCGCCCAGGTTCTCGCGCTCCACGATGGCGGTTTTCAGGCCAAGCTGGGCGCAGCGGATTGCCGCGACATAGCCGCCGGGGCCGGAACCGAGAACGATGACGTCGTAGGAATTGCTCATGATCTATCCTGAAGGCAAAGTGGTGTGTGGATGAGGAGGGAGGCGCAGCGCACGGCCTAGGCTCCCCCGCATTCGGCGCCCGGCCGATTGGCAAGGATGCGGGCGACGAAGGCATCGGCCTCGCGACCGGCGGCAGCGGCGGCTTCCTCCTGGTAGAGGAAAACCCCGCCGTTGTATTCGACGGGCTGCGTGAGCGAGGGAATGTCGAAGCCGTGTTCGGCTCCCCGGTAGCGGTGGACGGTGAAGTTCTCCGCAGGGCGCGCGCTGGTGAGGAAGGCGTCGAGCGCTTCGGCGGTCGTCAGGTCGTCGCTTTCGCCCTGCAATACCAGCACCGGCACTTTGGCTTCGAAGTCCTCGGGCTGGCCCAGCACCAGCGGGTAGTAACCGATAGCCCCTGCAAGGCCCGGCACCGGATCGTTCGCCAGCGACATGACGCCCGATCCGCCGGCCGAGAAGCCGATCACGAAGCCGGGACACGACAGGTCCAGCCAGCCCTCCCGCTCTGCCGAGGCGAGCGCATCGCGCACGACCTGCGCCTCCATCGGGCCGGGAATGCCTTCGCTCTCGATACCGAGCACGGGCGCGGCGGCCTGGTAGTGAACGACGAGCGCATCGAGGCCGCGCGCGTTCCAGTGGCGCGCCACGTCGAAGTAGAACTCGGTATCGCCGAACACCTCGATCCCGCCGCCACCGGGCAGCACGACGATCCACGGCTTCGGACCGTCGCCGTTCGCCGGGTAGGCGTAATAGTGTTCGTCGGCGCTGGCTTCAGTCATCGCGGCCTCGCTTTCCGTCGCCGGAGCGCAGGCCGTCACGAAGCCGAGGGCTGCAATGGCGGCAATGCGGCATATCACGCGCCCCCTCCGTCGATCGGACGCGGACGACCGGCGTCGTCTACGGCAACGAAGGTGAACTTGGCCGATGTCACCAGTTCCTCGTTTTCCGAATGGCGCTCGCGCCGCCAGGCCTGCGTGTCGATGCCCATGCTCGTGCGACCGACGCGGGTGATCTCGGCATAGACAGACACTTCGTCACCCACTTTCACGGGGCGATGAAACTCCACCCCGTCCATCGCGATGGTGACCGCCCTGCCCTTCGCCCGCCGCGCGGCCACGAGGCCAGCGCCCGAGTCCATCAGGCTCATCAGCCAACCGCCGAAGATGTCGCCGTAAGCGTTGGCATCGGCGGGCATCGCGGTGACGCGCATGGCGGGATCGCGCTTCGGCATCAGGCTTGCGCATCCAACATGGAACACCGACCGGGGTGTTTTGGAAAACTTGCCCGGAGCCCCCTCGCATCCGTAAATCGCGCCGAAACGGCTCCGCTAGCTGTAACCTTCCAGATCGGCAGGTCATCACGCCAGTTGGCGATCAAAGGGGCGGTTTGCGAAATCGTCATGGGGCGGTCTATCGCTACCTCATCGAAAAGTAGGAAAGCGATCAGGCCACCAGACCCAGCGGCGCTTCGACCAGTTCCTTGAATACCTTCATCAGCTGCGCGCCGTCCGCCCCGTCGATGGCGCGGTGGTCGAAGCTGCCCGTCGCGCTCATCACCGTGGCGATCTGCAGGGCATCGTCGACCACGTAGGGCCGCTTTTCGCCTGCGCCGATGGCCATGATCATCGCCTGGGGCGGATTGATGACGGCCTCGAACTGCTTGATACCGAACATGCCCATGTTGGAAAGGCTGGCGGTGCCGCCCTGGTATTCTTCCGGCGCCAGCTTGCCGTCCTTGGCGCGAGTGGCAAGGTCCTTCATCTCGGTGCTGATCTTGCTCATGGCCTTGGCCCCTGCATCCTTCACGATGGGGGTGATCAGGCCATTGGGGATCGACACGGCGACGGAGATATCGGCACGCTCGAACTTGAGCATGGAATCGCCCGCGAACTGCACGTTGCAGGCGGGCACCTGCTCCAGCGACTTGGCCAGCGCCTTGATCAGCATGTCGTTCACCGACAGCTTGATACCCTGCGGCTCCAGCGCCTGGTTCAGCTCGCCGCGCAGCTTGAGCAGCGCATCGAGGCGGATATCCACCGTGAGGTAGATGTGCGGCACCTGCTGCTTCGATTCGGTCAGGCGGCGCGCGATGGTCTTGCGCATGCCGGACAGCTTTTCCACCTCGTGCGGGATGCCGAAATCCTGTGCTTCGGCGGGCTTCTGCTCGACTGCGGGGGCCGCTTCCTTCTCCGTAGCGGTGGGTGCGGGCGCAGCCGCGCCAGGCTTGGCGCTTTCCACGTCGGCCTTGACGATGCGTCCATTGGGACCGGTGCCCTTGATGCGGGCGAGATCGAGGCCCTTCTGCTCGGCAATCCGGCGCGCGAGCGGCGAGGCGATGATGCGGTCGCCGTCCTTGGTGGGCGCAGGGCCTGCGGATGCCTCCGGTTCGGGTGCCGGTGCGGGGCTTGGTGACGGCGACGGAGCAGGTGCGGCTTCCTCGGTCTTTTCGTCCTTCGCGGCAGAGGCCGGAGCGGCATCGCCGCCGCTGATCGGGTCCACGTCCCCCACGTCCTCGCCTTCCTCGGCAAGCGTGGCGATGACAGTGCCGACCTTTACGCCTTCGGTGCCCTCTTCCACCTGGATATGGGCAATGGTGCCTTCATCGACGGCTTCGAATTCCATCGTGGCCTTGTCGGTCTCGATCTCGGCCATAATGTCGCCGGAGGAAACCTTGTCGCCCACTTTCACAAGCCATTTGGCAAGGGTGCCTTCCTCCATGGTTGGCGAAAGGGCGGGCATCTGAATGGCAATCGGCATAGAGGCGCAGGGCTCCCTGAAGAGGTTGGTTCGCGTGGCATGCTCTCTGACGAATTTGGCCGCGCGGGGCAAGGCATCTTGCGGAAATCAAGGTTTCGCGTGATACCGCGTGAGCGGGAGAACCAATGATGCGTGTCTATCTCACCATTGTCGACGAGACCGAGGAAGCGCGCGCCGCGCTGCGTTTCGCTGCGCGCCGTGCGGCCAAGACGGGAGGCGTGGTGCACCTGCTTGCCCTGGTTCCGCGCCAGTCCTTCAACGCGTTCGGCGGCGTTCAGGCCACCATCGAGGAAGAAGCCCGCGACCGCGCGGAGGTGCTGGCGAACTCTGCTGCGGGCGAGCTGATGTACGAATCCGGCAAGATGCCGCAGATCGCGGTCCGCGTCGGCGATGCGAAAACGGTCGTGTCGGAATACCTTTCCGAACACCCTGAAGTCGCCGCCCTTGTGCTGGGCGCAGCCGCAGAGGGCGCGCCGGGTCCGCTGGTGACGCACTTCTCCACGAATGTCGGCAGCCTGCACTGCCCGCTTTTCATCGTGCCGGGCAGCCTGACCAGCGAAGAAATCGACGCGTTAAGTTAACGTGCCGCGCGTCGGGTAGTCATTCTCCAACGTGAAATCGATGCCTTTCAGCAGGTCGTCAAGGGACGGCCGGGTCCACGGTGCATTCTGCGTCTGGGCGAAGTGCACCGTGCGATCGGGCTTGAGCAGGAACAGGCCGGGTTCGCTGAACACATCCGGTTCCTCGCTGCCATCACGCTTCTCGCTGATGTAGAGGCCCCATTCGCGGGCCTGGTCCTCGGTCATCGAATGGACGAGCGGCAGGTTGCCGGTTTTCCATTCCTTGTCGACCACCATGGCGCGCTCCTCGCTGTCCATGGAGATGGCAAACACGTTGATGCCGCGGCTGACGAAGTCGTCCAGCCGCCCGCCGATTTCCTCGAGGTAACGCTTGCAGATCGGGCAATGCTTCCCGCGATAGAACACCAGCATGGTATAATTGTCTGGTGTCTGGTCCGACAGCACGAAGCGCGCATCGATGGTGAGCGGCAGGTCGATATCGGGGGCGGTGAAACCGGGCTTGAGCATGAAATTCTCCTTTGCCCGATCAATGCCCGCGCCGCCGCTAGCGTTCCGCTATTTCTTCTTCTTGCCCCGCCCTTGATGACGGATGTTACCGGGCCTGCCGCGCTTGCCGACCGTGTGCTTGCCCTGCTTGTCCTTGCGCGGACCTCTGCCCGGACCTTTTCCGGGCCCTTTGCCGCGAGGCTTCTTCTCCGGCCTGCGACCGCGCGGTTCGACACGCTGGTTGCCGCCGCCTTCGGGCAGTTCGAATTTCAGCGCGCCCGTCAGCGGGTTCGCTTCGCCCAGCCGCAGGTCAAGCACATCGCCCACGGTGTAGGTCGTGCCGCTGTCCTCGCCGGTCAGTTTGTGCGCGCCTTCGTCGTAATGGAAATATTCGCGGCCCAGCGTGGAGATCGGCACGAGGCCATCCCCGCCCATGCCAACGATGGTGGCGAAGAAGCCGAACTTCTGCACCCCGGTAATGCGCGTCTCGAACACCTCGCCCACGCGGCCCGAGAGCCAGGCGGCAACGTAGCGGTCGATGGTGTCGCGTTCAGCCTCCATTGCCCGGCGTTCGGTAATGGAAATGGCATCGGTGATCTTGCCGAGGTCCGCCCGGTCCTTGTCCGACAGGCCCGAATGCGCAGGGATGGTGTTTCCCTTCGGCTTGGGCTGTTCCAGCTTGTAGCTGTCCACCAAAGCCCGGTGCACCAGCAGGTCGGCATAGCGCCGGATGGGCGAGGTGAAGTGGGCGTAGCTGCCGAGCGCAAGGCCGAAGTGGCCCGCATTCTGCGGGCCGTAATAGGCCTGCGTCTGGCTGCGCAGCACGGCTTCCATCACCAGCGCCTTCTCGCCCGGATCGTCACCCATGTCCTTGATCATGCGGTTGAACAGGCCCGGCGTAATGACCTGCCCCAGGGCAAGGTTCTTGCCGATACTCTCGAAATATTCGCGCAACGCGATCAGTTTCTCGCGTGTCGGCGGTTCGTGAATGCGGTAGACGACAGGGCTGGCCTTGCTTTCCAGCGCCTTTGCCGCAGCGACGTTGGCGGCGATCATGAAGTCTTCCACCACGCGGTGGGCATCCAGTCGCTCACGCACCTTGATGCCCTTGATCTTGCCGTCCTCGCCCAGTTCCACGCGCCGTTCGGGCAGGTCGAGATCGAGCGGGTCGCGATCATCGCGGGCGGCGTTCAGCGCTTTCCAGCAGGCCCACAGCGCGTTTATCGGTCCGGTGGCATTGCCAGCGTCGATCTGTGCCTGCGCGTCCTCGTAGGCGATCACCTGCTCGATGCGCAGGATGGCGCGGGTGAACCGCCAGTCGGTCACGCGGCCATCGGCGTCGATCTTAAGGTGGCAAGCCATCGCGGCGCGGTCCCTGCCCTCGCCCAGCGAGCATACGTCGGCGGACAAGACTTCGGGCAGCATGGGAACCACACGGTCGGGGAAGTATACCGAATTGCCGCGCCGGCGCGCTTCCTTGTCGATGTTGGAGCCGGGGCGGACGTAGAACGACACGTCGGCAATCGCCACCAGCGCGTTGAAGCCGCCCTCCCCGTCGCTCTCGGCCCAGATGGCATCGTCATGGTCGCGCGCGTCGGCGGGATCGATGGCGATGATCGGCAGGTGGCGCAGGTCTTCGCGGTCGTCTTCGCTCAAGGGGAGTTGTGCGGCCTTTTCGGCCTCGTCCAGCACTTCCTGCGAGAAGCGGTTGGGGATGCCGTACTTGTGAATGGCGATGAGACTGAAGCTCTTTGGTGCCAACGGGTCGCCCAACACCTCGGTGACTTTGACCGAGGAGTTGCGACCGCGCCCGACGGGTTCGGCCACCACCAGCTGGCCTTTCTCGGCATTGCCGAGGTCGGAGACGGGGGACGAATTGCGGATGCGTTTGTCGACAGGCGCCAGCCATGCCTTGCCGCCGCCATCGATCTCGATGACGCCCAGCATCTGGTCCTCGGCCACGGCCAGCTTCTTCATCGGGTGCGCCAGCCAGCCGCTGCCCTTTTCTTCCGTGCGGGCGAGGATACGGTCGCCTGTACGCAGTGCTGCCTGCTTCTTCTTCTCGATCACCCTGAGGCGCGGCGGGGCGCTGCCATCGTCGGGGTTCCAGCTTTCGGGCACGGCGATGGGCTCGCCGTCGTCGATCTCGACCACGCGCAGCACGGTGACGCGCGGCACGCCGCCCATCTTGTGAAAAGCGCTCTTGCTCGAATCGATCAGGCCTTCCTCGGCCATGTCCTTCAGCAGCGCCTTGAGGGCGATCTTTTCCTGCCCCTTGAGACGGAAATGCTTGGCGATCTCGCGCTTGCCGACACGCGTGTCGGAGCCGCGGATGAATTCCATGATCTGGTCCTTGCTGGGCAGGCCCTGGAACTTCTGGGCAATTTTCTTCGTGTTCTTCGGTTTGTTCATATGCCCCGCATATGGGGGCGCTACTCCCCGCTGTCGACGGGTAGCGGATAGAATTGTCCGCCGGGCACCGCGCTGGAGACCGGGCTTTCCGCCCCGTCTGCTGCCACGGAACTGACCCCGAAGATCCAGTCATCGCCGCGATCGGGCGCAAGGACGATGGAATTGAGATCCGCCGCCGGGTCCGCCCGCAGCGTTTCGCGCCACGACCAGTCCCGGTCATCGGTGCGCCTGCGCCACACGTTGTAGCGCACCGCGCCTGCCACCGGCTCCCACTCCAGCAGCACATCGGGCCGCACGATGCCATCGCTCTGCACAACGGGCGGCATGGGCGTGCGGGCCAGCACGTCGGCGGCGCGCACATTCAGGCGCGTCACATCGGCAAGATAGCCGAAGTCCATCTCGTCGATGGTGTCGCCGTAGGTCGTGCCGTCTTCCACGCGCAGGTCCTGGTGCTGGTGCTCGTAATCCTCGATGGCGACAGAGAAGCGGATGGCGGGATAACCACGGTCGAGGAACGGCAGGTGGTCCCCGCCCCGCCCCATGCGATCGCTGCGCCAGGTCTGCCTTACGTCGAGACCGGTCGGTTCGCCCTCGGCCAACTGGTCGAGGAAGCGCGAGAGGTTGCGGCTGGGGCTGTCGTTGCCGCCGCCCATGCTGCGCATCATGGCGCGGGTCTGTTCGTCCGCGTCGGCGCGCACCCCTTCGGAGAAGACGCGCACGTGCTCCGCGTCGCAAACCCCGTCGCTGCCGCACGATCCGCCGACCACGTCATTGTTCAGCACGGCCTTTACGGTCCAGCCCTGCTCCGCCGCGTAGTCCGCCAGCAGGGTCCCGCCGTAAAGCCCTTGCTCCTCGCCCATCAGCAGGGCGTAGACGATGGTTGTGGGATATTCGCGCTGGCTCAGCACCCGCGCGGCTTCCAGCACAAGCGCGCTGCCGCTGGCATTGTCGTTCGCACCGGGAGCCTCGCTTGTCGCGTCCATCACGTCGGAAGCGCGGCTGTCGATATGGCCCTGGATGATGACGACCTCGTTCGGACGCTCCGTGCCGCGCTGGATGGCGACGGCGTTGCGGATCAGCACCGGCTCGGGAATACGCCGACCGCCCATCTCGCGCTCCACGAAGCTGACGTCGAGGCAACCGCCGCAAGCCGCGCTTGCTTCCTCGAACTCTGCCCGGCCCCAGTCCAGCGCCGCACCGATGCCGCGTTCGGGATCGTCGAGGCTGGAAAGCGTGTGGCGCGTGCCGAAGGAGACCATTGTCTCGACATCGGACTGCAACCGCTCCTGCGAAACGGGCGCGGCGGGATCGCCGCTTGTTTCGTGGGCGAGGACGGGCGTGGCGAAGGCGGCGATGCATGCCGCTGGCAGGAGATAATGGCGCATTCGTCGAGAAGTCGCCCATTCCCGGCCCCAATGCAAGGTGGCCGATTGCAGGTGTAACCGGTTCGTTCTAGCATCGCCGCTTCCGCCCGTCCGGGCATGAAGGGGAACATCATCGTGAGAAAGTTTGCACTGGCACTGGCTGCCACCACCGCGCTTGCATCGCCTGCACAGGCGGGCGAGGCCTACAACCTGCTCGGCCCTGTGATGACCGACCCCACGGTGGACCAGATCGAGGATCGCTGCGACTACTACGCCAGCCAGATCGATCTCTACCGCGATGCCATGCTGGGCGATGCCGAGGCGGCAACGGTTGCCAACACCCTCGCCCGCTTCGACGATCTTTCCGCGCTGCTGTTCTCCGCCAGTTCGGAAGCAGGGCTTTACCAGCAAGTTCTGCTGACACCCGAAGCGCGCGCGGCGGGCGGTGCGTGCGCGGCGCGGATCGCCGGGCTTGCTAGCGAGATCACGCTCTCGCGCCCGATATATGACCGGCTATCGGAACTCGACGTGTCCGGTGCCGATCCGGCCAACCAACGCTTCTACGAAACGACGATGGACGCCTTCCGTCGCGCAGGCGTTTCGCTGGACGATGCGCAGCGCGCGCGGGTGCAGGAAATCAACGCCCGGCTGGCGGACCTTTCCACCGAGTTTGCCCAGAACATTGCCGAGGACGTGCGGACCATTGAAGTCTCGCCCGAAGAGCTCGCCGGTCTGCCGCAGGACTACATCAATGCGCGCGAAGTGGGCGAGAACGGCATGATTACGCTCACCACGGCGTCGCCCGATTATGTGCCGGTGATGACCTATGCGGAGAGCGACGACCTGCGCCGCCGCTATTCCGAACTCTACGGCCAACGCGCATGGCCCGCCAACGACGAGGTATTGCGCGAGATCTTCACGCTGCGCGACGAACTGGCGCAACTGACCGGTTTCGAGAACTACGCCGCGCTGCAATTCGACAACCGGATGCTCAACACGCCCGACCAGGTGGAGGACCTGATCGAGCAGACCGATGCGGCGGCGCGACCGGTGGCAGAGGCCGACTATGCGCAGTTGTTCGCGATGCTCAAGGAACTGCGCCCCGGTGCCGAGCGGATCGAGCCTTACCAGCTTGCCTGGCTTGGCCCTAAGGTTCAGCAGGCAAACTACGACTACGACCCGCAGGAAGCGCGGCAGTACTTCCAGCACGACGATGTGCGCGACGGGATCTTCAACCTGACCGAGCGACTGTTCGACGTCGAAGTGCGTGAATGGAACACGCCCGTCTGGCACGACAGCGTCGGCGCATACGAACTCGTGGAAGGCGGCGAAGTGATAGGGCGCTTCTATCTCGATTCGCACCCGCGCCCCGGCAAGTACACCCACGCCAATGTGGTGCCGCTTTACGCAGGCTCGCCCGCCGATGGGCAGGTGCCCGTCGCCGCGCTCGTGCAGAACATGCCCGAAGGGCTGATGGAGCACGGACAGGTGACCACCTTCCTGCACGAATTCGGCCACGTGCTGCATTTTATCTTCGGCAGCCGTCACGAAATGGCCAGCAACTCGATGATCAGCGTGGAGTGGGACTTCATCGAAGCGCCCTCGCAGATCCTCGAAAACTGGGTCTACGATTACGACACGCTCGCCACTTTCGCGGTGAACGCAGAGGGCGAGACGATCCCGCGCGACCTGGTGGAGAGGATGAACGCCGTGCGTCATTTCAACCAGGGCATGTTCGAGATGCGCCAGCTGGGGCTGACGGCCACCTCCTACAACTACTACACGCAGCCGATTCCCGATGACCTCGGCGAGGCGGCGCGCGAATGGCAGCAGACCTATTCGCTGGTGCCGATCTCCCCCACATCCGAAATGCAGGCGGCCTTCGGGCACCTCGATGGCTACGGCGCGGCCTACTACACCTACGGCTGGTCGCGCGTGATCGCTGCGGACATGTTCAGCCGCTTCAAGGCAGAAGGGCTGACCAACCCCGAAACCGCCGCAGACTATCGCCGACTGGTGCTGGAGCCGGGCGGCACGAAGCCCGCAGCCGAGCTGGTACGCGATTTCGTGGGACGCGATATCTCGTTCGACGCGTTCCGCGAAGACCTGGAGCAGGGATTGCCGGAGGAATGAGGCCGGGCGGCCTCACCCTTTCCGATCAATAGGCGCGCGCGACGTAGACCCGCTCCACGGCGGGTTCGCCGGTGAAGATGCAGGTGCCGTCTGCGGGCGGTGCGTGCATCGGCACGTTGCGCAGGGTGAGGCGAAGCTCCTTCAGGGTTTCGACCACCTTGGCGAGTGCATCGCCGGTCGGCTTCGCCCACTGGACTTCGACCCAACCGGGATACTTCGCCTCCCGGCTGAAATGTTCGGCCAGCGCGTCCATGTCCGATATGTCACGGCGGATGTTCGCCTCGCGCCGCTCGCGCGCTGCCACCAGCATGCCGTTCTGCATGTCGGCCAGCACGCCCGGAATGCTCTGCGCGCAAAGATCGCGCTCCGGGTTCTGGAACGCGGGCTTGCCGGTTTCGGTGTTCCACAGCGCATCGCGGCGCAGCAGGCTGACGACGCCGTTTTCCATGTCGCGTCCACCAACCTCGATGATGACCGGCGCGCCCTTGCGGACCCAGTCCCAGCGCTTGGCCGCGGCCTTGCCGGGGCGCTTGTCCAGCAGCACGCGGGCCGGTTCGCCCAGCGCAGTCTGCCCGGCGATCGCGGCGCGAAGTCCCTCGCAGTAGTCGAGCAGCGCCTCGTCCTCCGGCTTGTCGCGCAGCATCGGCAGGATTACCACCTGGAACGGCGCGAGCGCGGGCGGCACGCGCAGCCCGTCATCGTCGCCATGCACCATGATTAGGCCGCCGACCATCCGGGTGGAAACCCCCCAGCTAACCGTGTGGCACAGCACCTCGCGCCCGGCGTCGTTCTGGTACTTGATGTTGGCGGCATGGGCGAAATTCGTGCCGAGGTAGTGGCTGGTGCCTGCCTGCAGCGCCTTGCCGTCCTGCATCATGGCCTCGATCGACCAGGTTTCGACAGCGCCGGGGAAACGCTCGTTCTCCGGTTTCTCGCCCGCGATCACGGGGATGGCCACGTCTTCCTCGGCAAAGGCGCGATACATTTCCAACGCCGTCATGGTTTCTGCCTGCGCCTCTTCCGCGCTTGCGTGGGCGGAATGGCCTTCCTGCCACAGGAATTCGCTGGTGCGCAGGAACATGCGGGTGCGCATTTCCCAGCGTACCACGTTGGCCCACTGGTTGAGCCGCAGCGGCAGGTCGCGCCACGACTGGATCCAGCGGCTCATGGCATCGCCGATGATCGTCTCTGACGTCGGCCGGACAACCAGCGGCTCTTCCAGCTTGGCTTCGGGATCGGGGATCAGGCCCCCTTCCCCGTCTGCAATCAGGCGGTGATGCGTGACGACGGCCATTTCCTTGGCAAAGCCATCGACGTGCTCGGCCTCGCGCTCGAAATTCTTGAGCGGGATGAACAGCGGGAAATAGGCGTTCTGCACGCCCGCAGCCTTGATCCGGTCATCCAGCAGGCGCTGCATCCGTTCCCAGATACCGTAGCCCCAAGGCTTGATGACCATGCATCCGCGCACCCCCGATTCCTCGGCCATGTCGGCGGCTGAAATGACTTCCTGGTACCAGGCGGCGAAATCATCCTCGCGCTTGGTGTTGAGGGCGTGGCGAATGGCAGACATCGGCGAATCTCGCGGGCAGAAAGAAGGTGCACGCCCCCATGACGCTGTGCGGGGGCGATGTCGAGTTTTGCGTGAAAGCGGCTATCCGCAGTCGGGGAATTATTTGCCCAGTTCGTCCAGCTTGCGCTGCATCGCGGCCATCTGCTCTTTCAGGGCATCGATATCGTCGGACTTCGTTTCCGGCTGCGTAGCCACCGGCGCGCCATTGGCGCCAGGCATGAACGCACCTGCTGCGGCCTGGAACATCGCCATGTTCTGTTCGGCCATCTTGGTGAAGGCATCGGGCCCCATGCTGGACTGGAACGCCTCGCGCAGCTTGCTCTGGTTCGACTGGAAATTTTCCATCGTCGCTTCAAGATAGGGCGGCATCATGGCCTGCATGGAATTGCCGTACATGGCGATCAGCTGGCGCAGGAAGCTGACGGGCAGCATGTGCTCCCCGTTGGCCTCTTCCTCCATGATGATCTGCGTCAGGATCGTGTGCGTGATGTCACCACCGGTCTTGGCGTCGAGCACCTGGAAATCCACGCCCGTGCGCACCATCCGCGCCAGGTCTTCCAGAGTGATGTAGCTGGAGGACTGCGTGTTGTAGAGGCGACGATTGGCGTACTTCTTGATGATGATCGTTTCACCATCGGCAGTATTCTTGGCGGCCATAATGCGATTTCCTGCGCTTTTGTTTTTTCATGCTTAGCACTTGCAGCATGAAATTGCCAATCCTTCTCGTCAGCACACCCTTGTGAAGCGGTGGCCGAGCAGGGTCAAAAGCTCGTATTGCGACAGGCCGGACGTTCGAGAAGCCTGCGGCAAATCATAGGAAAGGCTACAGAAATCGCCTGCGCAAAGATCGGTGCCGGTGCAATCCAGGATGACCATGTCCATCGAGATGCGCCCGATTATCGGCAGTTTCCGGTCCCCATGCTGCATCGCACCTTTCGTGCCCCATGATCGCAGGATTCCATCGGCATAGCCCAGCGATACCGTGGCCGCGCGCATCGGCTTTGTTGCGGTGAACACGGCGTTGTATCCCACCTTGTCGCCGGGGCTCAGGTTCCTCACCTGCAACACGGCGGCCTCGACGTAGGCGACCTGCGACACGACACCGGCCAGCGTGCCGCGCGGAACGCCGCCGTAAAGAGCAAGGCCGGGCCGCGTAAGATCGAAGTGATAATCCGGCCCCAAGGCAATTCCGGCGCTGTTGGCAAGGCTTAGCGCATTGTGCTTCACCTGCTGCGATGCCTGCCGGAACGCCCGCAGTTGCGTCTCGTTTTGCGCCGTTTCTTCGTCCGCCGACGCCAGGTGGGAAAGCAGCGTATCGACCTGCAATTGCCCGATCACCGGGTCGCCGAGGTTACCGGTCTCGACCCCGAGCCGGTTCATCCCGGTATCCACCATCAGGTGGCACGGCCCGCCGCCCGCCTCCAGCCAGACCTGGGCCTGGTGGAGCGAATTGATGACGGGTAGGACGCCTGTTGCCTTGGCGAAGGCGGCTTCCTGCGTATTTCCCACCCCGTGCAGCACGGCGATGTCACCGCCACCAGTGTAGGCAAGTACGCCGGGCACCTCGCTCCAGTGCGCCACGAAGAACTGCCTTGCCCCTGCGCCCAGCAAGGTGGGCATCACGTAGTCGATGCCGAGGCCGTAGCCATCTGCCTTTACCGCAGCGCCCGCCGTGGCGGCGCCGGATAGCCTGTTCATCGCGCGCCAGTTATCGGACAGGGCCGCAGTGTCGATCCGCAGGCGCAGGGTCGCCGGCGGCAATTCAGGAATGTTCATCGGAGAATTCGCGCGGAGGTCCGCCCTTGATGCCCCACCATGCCACGACCGCGCCGAAGGCGACGACGGCCCATGTGTACCAGAGGCCGGAATAGACATCCCCCGTTCGCGCCTGGATGTAGCCTGCAATCAGCGGCAGGAAGCCGCCAAGGTAGCCCGCGCCAATGTGGTAGGGGATCGAGAGCGAGGAATAGCGTATCTGCGGTGGAAACATCTCCGCCAGCAGTGCCGCGACCGAACCGTAAGTCAGCGCAGATAACATGCCGAAGCCGAGTAGCAGGCCAACGATGCCAAGGACGTTGGCCAGCGGCGGGGTCTGGACAGAGAAATCATAGCCCTGCGATTCCAGCGCGCCCTGAATGGCCGCCCTGCGATTGTCCGTACCGAGCGCGCTGTAATCGAGACTTGCCGCGCCGATGGAGACGACGGGTTGGCTGGCATCGCCCTCTAGGTCGTAAGGCACGCCGAGCGCGGTCAGATCCTGAAGCACGCGGCCGCAGGGGGTTGCCTGCACCTCGGCGAATGGATCGAAGCTGCAGTCCGGGCCGCTCACCACCACCGGCGCTTCCTCGGCGCTGCGTTGCAGGCCGGGATTGGCGAGCGAGCCCATGCCCCAGAACAGCGGGAAGATCAGCACCAGCGTTAGCAGCGCGCCGATGATGATCGGCTTCTTGCGCCCCACCCTGTCCGACCATTTGCCGACGACGAGGTAGAAGCTCATAGCAATTGCGCCAGACACGAGCATGATGACCTCCACCAGTCCTTCTTCCATGCGCATCGGGCCGCGCAGGAATGAGAGGCTGGAGAAGAACGCGGTGTACCAGATGGTGGTGAGGATGCCGGTAATGCCGAACAGGGCCACGAAGATGCGGCGCTTGTTGCCCGGATAGGTGAAGCTCTCGATGAAGGGATTTCCGGCAGTCTCGCCTGCCTCCTTCATGGCCTGGAACACCGGGCTTTCCGAAAGCTTGAAACGCATCCACAGCGAGATTGCGAGCAGGATGAGGGAAAGCAGGAATGGTACGCGCCAGCCCCACTCGGCGAAATCCTCAGCAGGGATCAGCGCGCGGCAGGCCAGCACCACGAGAATGGAGAGAACGAATCCGCCGACCACGCTGGCCTGGATGAAGCTGGTGTAGAAGCCTCGCTTTTCCGGCGGCGCGTGTTCGGCCACGTAGATCGCGGCCCCGCCGTATTCACCGCCCAGCGCCAGCCCTTGCAGGATGCGAAAGAGGATGACGATGATCGGCGCGGCAATGCCGATGGTCGCCGCTGTCGGGATCAGGCCAACGCCCGCTGTCGCCACGCCCATGAGGGTGACGGTGACGAGGAAGGTGTACTTGCGACCCAGCCGGTCTCCCAGGAAGCCGAACAAAATCGCCCCCAGGGGGCGGAAACCGAAGCCCACGGCAAAACCAGCCCAGACCAGCAGCAGTTGCAGCGTCTCGTTGTCGCTTGGGAAAAACGCCGCGCCAATCAGGGCTGCGAGCGTGCCGTAGATGAAGAAATCGTACCATTCGAAGATGGTCCCGGCGGAACTGGCGGCGATGACCAGCCGGATTTCCTTGGCGCTGGGTTCGTGGTGTGTGCTTGCGGCCGTTGTCGCCATGTGCTCCCCCGAGAATTCGACGAGAGAAGCGTTAGCCCGCCGCGTTCGCGCTGGAAAGGGCCTCGCTGGCGGCCTTCCACGGCAACAGCATGGCCCCGTGACGACCGGGATAGTCGCGCGCGGGTGTGATCAGGTCGAGATCGGGCCAGTCCGGCTGGGCAGAACCGCTTTCCAGCCATGCCGTAAGATCGGCGAGCGCTGAATCGATTTCGGCCGCGCTCCTGCCCTTCGCATGACGCGCGAAGATGGCGGCGGCGGCTTGACCCACTGCGCAGGCACGCACCTTCATGCCAAGATTGGCGATCTGCCCCTGCCCGTCGATGCGGAGATCAAGCTCCAGCGTGGAGCCGCAGGCAGGCGAACGGGCCGAGCCATGGGTGTCGGCCCCGGTCAGCGGCGGGACATTCGCCAGTTCTACCGCGGCCGCCAGCATCTGGGGGGTATAGAGCCTCTCGGCGCTCATTCCGCCTCTTCTTCCTGCAATCGCGCTCGGCGTTCCGCAATGATCTGCACCATCGCGCGCGATCCGGCATCGACGAGCTGATAACTGCGCGCTTCCGCGATCCACAGCGGGCGACCTTTTGCGCCCCAGACGGTATCGTATCCCAGCACCAGCAGGGAGAAGGCGATGACAACGATAATCACGCCTTTCAGCGCGCCGAAGCCGAAGCCAAGCACCCTGTCGATCGGCCCCAGCACCGATTTGCGAGTGGATCGTCCGGCGATGCGAGCGATCAGCTTCATCGCGGCATAGGGAATGAGTAGCAGGAGTGCGAAGGCGAGGATCGATGCCGTGATGGGCGAACCCATGAATTCAAGGATGGCGGCGGTGAGGTCCGTATGCAGGAAGCGGATCGCGAAGATCGCCAGGAGCCATGCCATGATCGACAAGACTTCCTGCACGAATCCGCGCAGAAACCCGCCGATTGCGCCGACGCCGACGATCAGCAAAACGATCAGATCAAATCCCGTCATCCGGCGAAGGGCTTATGCTGATGCCATGACCCGGTCAACGAGAGACGAGACCGCGCCGATGTCCGTATATCGCAAGCCAGACACGTCCTGCCCCCCGTCCGCAGGGCCGAAAGCGGTCTTGAAGCCAAGCTTTGCCGCCTCTTTCTGTCGCACATTTCCGTGGGCGACCGGGCGAACCTCCCCCGACAGGGCGAGTTCGCCAAACCACACTGCGCTGGCCGGCAACGGCTTGTCTGCCAGCGCACTGATCAGCGCAGCGGCAACGGCCAGGTCCGCGGCGGGATCGGCCAGGCGGTATCCGCCCGCGACGTTCAGGTAGACTTCCGCCGTTGAAAAACTGAGGCCGCAGCGCGACTCCAGCACGGCCAGCAGCATGGCCAGCCTCCCGCTGTCCCAGCCCACTACTGCGCGGCGCGGGGTCGCGCCCGATTGCAGCCGAACAATCAGCGCCTGTATTTCCACCAGCACCGGGCGCGTGCCTTCCAGCGCGGGGAAAACCGCGGCCCCGGCGATAGGCTCGTCCCGGCCCGAGAGGAACAACGAGGACGGGTTGCCCACTTCGTCCAGCCCGTGGCCTTCCATCGCGAACACGCCGATCTCGTCCACTGCGCCGAAGCGGTTCTTCAGGCAGCGCAGGATGCGGTACTGGTGGCTGCGCTCTCCCTCGAAGCTCATCACGGTATCCACCATGTGTTCCAGCACGCGCGGCCCGGCGATATTGCCGTCCTTGGTAACGTGGCCGACCAATACCAGCGCGGTGCCGCGTTCCTTGGCGTAGCGGATGAGTTCGAACGCACTCGCGCGCACCTGGCTGACAGTGCCGGGCGCGCCTTCGATCATGTCGGAATGCATGGTCTGGATCGAATCGACGACAAGCAATTGCGGTGGCTCGTCCTGCCCCAGGGTGGTGAGGATATCGCGCACCGAGGTTGCCGCCGCCAGCTTCAACGGGGCCTTGGACAGGCCCAGCCGCGCCGCGCGCATCCGGACCTGTCCGGTCGCTTCTTCTCCGCTGACATAGACGGCATTGCCGCCTTCCTGAGCGATCCTGGCTGCCGCTTGCAACAGCAGGGTGGACTTGCCGATGCCCGGCTCCCCGCCCATCAGGATGGCGGCACCGGGCACCAGCCCGCCGCCCAGCGCACGGTCGAACTCGGCGATGCCGGTGGTCCGCCGAGACAGCGGCTTCGTCGGCGCATCCAGCGTTTCGAAGGCAATCGCCCTGCCGCCGCTGGAGAGATCGTGCTTTGCGGTAAACGCCGTGTCGGGCGTGTCCTCGACAAGCGAATTCCACTGCGAGCAATCGGGGCACTGCCCCTGCCAGCGGTGGGATACGCTGCCACAGTCGGTACAGATGAAGCGCTTCTTAGGCTTTGCCATGGCTCACCGCTAACCGGAACGAAAGCGGAACGCAAGCGCGTAGAATTCGGCATCTGGCCACGGCGCGTCCCATCTGCCATTGAACAGGTGATGCGGCAGAAAGAGCTAAGAATTGCGCTAGTCTGTTATGGCGGTGTCAGCCTGGCGGTCTACATGCACGGCGTTACCAAGGAAATCTGGAAGCTCGCTCGCGCCAGCCGGGCCTACCATGCTTCGGATCGCGCTCGACTATCGGGTGTCGAGGCGGTTTACCATGATATGCTGCGCCATATCGAGGAAGAGCGCGGCCTGCGCCTGCGGATCCTGCCCGATATCATCACCGGGGCCAGTGCAGGCGGGATCAACGCCGTGTTTCTTGCCCAGGCCATCCATTCCGGCCAGAGCCTGGAGCCGCTGACGGAACTGTGGCTGAAGAACGCCGATGTCGAGCGACTGGTGGAGCCCGAGGCACGGCCATGGTCGCCCGCAGCGCGCGTCTACATGCGGCCGATCGTCTGGTATCTGACGCGCGGCCCGGGCAACACCGTGACAGAAACCGTTGCGGTCGAAACCCGAACCGAGGTTCGGCGCAAGATTTCGAGCCTGGTGCGCGGGCGCTGGTTCGAACCGCCGTTCTCCGGTGCGGGCTTCTCGCGGCTCATCCATAACGCCCTGTTGGCAATGGAGCAGAGCCAGTCCGGCGCCCCGCTCCTGCCGCCGCGCCATCCGCTCGACCTTCTGGTAACGGCTACCGATTTTCGCGGGCGGCTCGAGACTCTCAGGCTCAACAGCCCGCCGCAGGTGGAGGAACCGGAACACCGTATGCCCATCGGCTTTCGTGCCCACACCCCGCTCGACGGTGGTCAGAACCTTGCGCGGCTGTGCGAACTCACCCTTGCTGCACGCGCGACCGCGAGTTTTCCGGGCGCTTTTCCTCCTCTGCGAATTGCAGAGATCGACGAGGTTTGCGGCGGAGACTGGCAGGAACGCGAACAGTTCCTGCGCCGCATCATGCCAACCCACGTGAAGCGTGGCACGGTGGATCATGTCGCGCTGGTCGATGGGTCGGTGCTGAACAACGCGCCGTTCGAGGGTGCTATCGAGGCTCTCACCGTGCGGCCGGCTCAACGCGAGGTGGACCGGCGCTTCGTCTATATCGATCCCTCCCCTCGCCGTCCGCGTCCCGAGGAAGGCGAGGCCGTCAAGCCGGTGAGTTTCTTCGGTGCCATTGCGGGCTCGCTCTCCGCCATCCCACGCGAACAGCCGATCCGCGATAACCTCGAAGTGCTGGAAGAGCAGACGCGCGAAGCGGAGCGGTTGCGCAAGATGGTGGCGGCGCTGCGTCCTGAAGTGGAAGGCGCGGTGGACAGGCTTTTTGGCCGAACGCTGTTCCTCGATCGCCCCAATCGCAAGCGCCTCGCCAACTGGCGCGCGCGGGCCCAGCAGGCAGCGGCGGAACAGGCCGGTTACGCCTTTCAGTCCTACGCGCAGGCGAAGCTCAGCGGCATTATCGACAGGCTGGCAGACCTCGCTCGACGGGCCGCCAACACGGCGGAAATGCCCGGCGCACCCGTTATCGCGGCGCGTCTGCGGCAGGAAATCGACGCGCACGACATGAGCAGTCTGAGCGCGGCCAAGGGCAGCGGCGCGAGCGAGGCGGCGATCGCGTTCTTCCGCGACCATGACCTTGCCTTCCGCATCCGCCGCCTCCGCCTGCTGGCCCGCAGGCTCTCACGTGACTGGGAGCACGATCCCGATATCCCGGACGAGGGCCTGGAGGACGCGCGGGACGCCGTTTATCGCACGCTGACGCTTTATTTCGCGAAGGAAGACCCGCAGAATCTCGGCGCCGGTTTCGACGATATTGCCGCAGGGGTGATGGACGATCCAGCGCGGTTCCTCGATGAACTGGCCCAGCGGCGCGCATTGCGGGCAACGGACGAAGCGGCGGAAGAGGTGCTTTGCGAGGCGCTGGGTGCGATGCCCAAGGACCTGCGGCGTCGCGTACTGCTCGCCTACCTCGGCTTCCCGTTCTACGACGTGGCCACGCTTCCACTGCTGAGGAACGAGGGCCTGACGGAATTTGACCCGGTGAAGGTCGACCGGATCAGCCCGGAAGACGCCAAGGCCATCCGCGATGGCGGCACGGCGGCCACGTTGAGAGGCACCGAGTTCTTCAATTTCGGCGCCTTCTTCAGCCGCGCCTACCGCGAGAACGATTATCTCTGGGGTCGCCTTCACGGTGCCGAACGGATGATCGACCTCGTCTGTTCGACAATCCCCGGCGGCCACGACGAGGCGCATTGCCTGGCCGTGAAGCGCGATGCTTTCCTGGCAATCTGCGACGAGGAGGACGCGCGCGATAATTGCAGCCCGCGACTGATCGCGGCGCTGCGGGGTGAGATCATAGCCAAGCTGGGAGCGGGTTAGCCCCCGAAGGCATCCTTTAGCTTGTCGAAGAAGCCGCGGCTTTCCGGGCATTCCTCGCCCGTTTCGGTCTCGCGGAATTCACGCAGAAGTTCCTTCTGGCGGGATGAGAGCTTGGTGGGCGTTTCCACCATTACTTCGACCACCAGATCGCCGCGACCGCGCCCTTGCAGCACGGGCATGCCGGCGCCGCGCTTGCGCAGCTGCTTGCCGGACTGGATGCCGGCAGGAATATCGATCGAGTGCTTCTCGCCATCGAGACCGGGAATTTCGATTGTATCTCCCAGCGCGGCAACTGTGAAGCTGACAGGCACGCGGGTGAACAGGGCCGTGCCTTCGCGGGCGAAGACGGGGTGTTCCTTGATGTGCACGAAAATGTAGAGGTCGCCCGCCGGTGCGCCCATGGGACCGGCCTCGCCCTTGCCGGAGAGGCGGATGCGGGTGCCGTTATCGACACCGGGCGGTATCTCGACATCGAGAACCTGTTCCTGGTCCACGCGGCCCTCGCCACGGCACGAATGGCAATGCTGTTCCAGCACTTCGCCGCGGCCGCTGCATGTGGGGCACGGGCGTTCGATCACGAACAGGCCCTGCTGCGCGCGAACCTTGCCGTGGCCGTGACACAGTTCGCAGCGACGCTTGCCGGTGCCCGGCTCCGCGCCGGAGCCTTCGCAGGTGTCGCAGGTCGCGGCCACTTCGACGGTGATCTGAGTGGACTTGCCGTGAAACGCTTCTTCCAGCGAAACCTGCATGTCGTAGCGCAGGTCCGCCCCGCGACGCGGACGGGCCCGGCCGCTGGCACCGCCGCCGAACGCGCTGCCGAAAATCGTTTCAAAAATATCGCCGAGATCGCTGAACTCGGCGCCGTGATGGCCACCACCGCCACCCATGCCCTGCTGGAAGGCTTCGTGGCCGTAGCGGTCGTAGGCCGCGCGCTTCTGCGGATCTTTCAGCACTTCGTAGGCGGCGCTGCACGCCTTGAACCGGGCTTCCGCCTCGGCATCGCCCGGATTGCGATCCGGATGGTATTTCATCGCCATCTTGCGATAGGCGGACTTGACCGTCGCGCCATCGGCATCGCGCGAGACACCAAGCAGTTCGTAGAAATCGACTTCAGTCGCAGACATTAAAGAACCCCCAAACCGTACCGCCACCGGCGCGGGAAGCGTCGGTGGCGGTTGGTTTGTCCATCATTAAACCGATCAGGACTTGCCGTTGTCTTCGTCCACCTCGGTGAACTCGGCATCGACAACCTCTTCCTCCTCGCCGGGCGCGGAGGCATCGTCGGATGCGGCGGCGTCGGCAGCGGCATCAGCGCCGGCAGCCTGTTCCTTCTCGTAAATGGCCTGGCCCATCTTCATGGCGACCTGCGTCAAGGCTTCGCTCTTGGCCTTCATGGCTTCGATCTCGCCGCCTTCCAGAGCTTCCTTCGCTTCGGAAACCGCGGTTTCGATCTCGCCCTTCAGGCCAGCGTCGATCTTGTCGCCGTTTTCCTCGAGCTGCTTCTCGGTGGCGTGCACCAGGCTGTCGAGGTTGTTGCGGACTTCGGCGGATTCGCGGCGCTTCTTGTCCTCGTCGGCGAACTTCTCGGCATCCTGCACCATCTGTTCGATGTCGGAATCCGATAGGCCGCCGGAGGCCTGGATGCGGATCTGCTGTTCCTTGCCCGTGCCCTTGTCCTTGGCGGACACGTTCACGATGCCGTTGGCGTCGATGTCGAAAGTCACTTCGATCTGCGGCACGCCGCGCGGTGCGGGAGGAATGCCGACAAGGTCGAACTGGCCGAGCAGCTTGTTGTCCGCCGCCATTTCACGCTCGCCCTGGAATACGCGGATCGTCACAGCGCCCTGGTTGTCCTCGGCGGTGGAGTAGACCTGCGTCTTCTTGGTCGGGATCGTGGTGTTGCGGTCGATCATGCGGGTGAACACGCCGCCCAGCGTCTCGATGCCCAGTGAAAGCGGGGTCACGTCGAGCAGCAGCACATCCTTCACGTCGCCCTGCAGAACCCCTGCCTGGATGGCAGCGCCCATGGCCACGACTTCGTCCGGGTTCACGCCGGTATGCGGCTTAGAACCGAAGAACTCTTCCACCACTTCGCGAACCTTGGGCATGCGGGTCATGCCGCCCACCAGGATCACTTCGTCGATGCCGTCCTTGGCAACGCCGGCGTCGGCCAGCGCCTTCTTGCACGGCTCCAGCGTGCGCTTGATGAGATCACCCACCAGTTGCTCCAGCTTGGAGCGGCTGATCGTTTCCACCAGGTGCAGCGGAGTGGACGAGCCACCTTCCATGCGCGCGGTGATGAACGGCAGGTTCACTTCCGTGGTCTGGCTGCTGGAAAGCTCGATCTTGGCCTTTTCGGCAGCTTCCTTCAGGCGCTGAAGAGCGAGCTTGTCGGTCTTCAGGTCCATGTTTTCCTTGGATTTGAACTGCTCGGCCAGGTAATCGACGATTGCGTTGTCGAAGTCTTCACCGCCCAGGAAGGTGTCGCCGTTGGTCGACTTCACTTCGAACACGCCGTCCCCGATTTCGAGGATCGAGACGTCGAAGGTACCGCCGCCAAGGTCGTAGACGGCGATGGTCTTGCCGTCTTCCTTGTCCATGCCATAGGCGAGCGCGGCCGCAGTAGGCTCGTTGATGATGCGCTCTACTTCAAGCCCGGCGATCTGGCCGGCATCCTTGGTTGCCTGGCGCTGCGCATCGTTGAAGTAGGCGGGAACGGTGATGACCGCCTTGGTCACGGTTTCGCCAAGATAGCTCTCGGCGGTTTCCTTCATCTTCTGCAGGATGAAGGCGGAAATCTGGCTGGGCGAATACTCTTCGCCGCCTGCTTCGACCCAGGCATCGCCATTCTTGCCCTTGACGATGTCATAGGGAACGATGTCCATGTCCTTCTTGGTGGTCGGATCGTCGAACCGACGACCGATCAGGCGCTTGATCGCGAACAGGGTATTGTCCGGGTTGGTGACGGCCTGGCGCTTGGCAGGCTGGCCGATCAGGCGCTCGTCATCCTTGGTGAAGGCCACGATCGAGGGCGTCGTGCGCGCGCCTTCGGAATTCTCGATAACCTTGGGCTTGCCGCCTTCCATCACGGCGACGCAGCTGTTGGTGGTGCCAAGGTCGATACCGATAATCTTGCTCATAATTCCCCATCTCTTTCAGTGTTGGACGCTGCACGTTCGGCCCCCCGATCCCGCGGGGATCCTGATGGCAAGGCCACTCGGCAGCTCGTGAAAAGCTGTGTGTCGAAGGCGGATATAGGAGCGGTTTTGCTTGGCACAAGGGAGCACGGCGACTAGAAATCCGCGCATCTTCTGAGAGGGGAATTCGATGAATACAAAGAGCATTCTGGCTTCCGTGGCGGCGCTGGGCCTGGTCATGGCAACGGCAGCCTGCGGCGGTGACGCCGAGGAGCCCGCGGCGGACGCGGAACCCGATGCCCCTGCCGGCATCACCGTTTCCGATGGCTGGATGGCCCTTCCCGCCGTCTCCGGAAATCCGGCAGCCGTCTATTTCACCGTCAGCAATTCGAGCGATACCAATCGCATGATCCGCTCCGCCTACGTGGAAGGTGCGGGCAGCGCCATGCTCCACCAGATGAGCGAGTGGAACCTGCAGCCTTCCATGGATGAGGTGATGCAGCTCGATGTGCCCGCGGGCGGCAACCTGGCATTCGAGCCGGAGAGCTATCACGTGATGGCGATGGACCTGGCCGACACGCTGGAAGTCGGCGGAGAGACCGAAGTCACGCTGACCTTCGTCGGTGGCGACAAGGTTAGCTTCCCGGTAGAAATCCGTGCTCCGGGCGATGCGCCTGGCGGCGACCCGGAATAATTTGGGCGGAATAATGGATGCAGGCAGCGCGGCCTCCTGCCCCGTCGGCGGCGAAAGGCCACTGAGCGAGGGAGAGGTTGCGCTTGCCCGCAGCATGTTCGGCGATGCCATCGATTATGCGAAAGTCCGTATAAGGCGCCGGAAATGGGCGTTCTTCCAGCCCAGACGGATCACCATGGCTCCGCGCGGCCATATCCATTTCCATCCTCTGGGCGATACCTATTGCGATGATTTCGCCAGCGTACCCGTTACTCGGCAGGCGCTGTTCATCCACGAAATGACCCATGTCTGGCAGACCCAGACGCGCGGAGACTGGTACCTGGTCCTGAACCGGATGCCGTGGGCGACTTACGACTATTCGCTGAAACCGGGATGGCCGCTGACAAAGTACGGCATCGAGCAGCAGGCGCGCATCGTCGAGCATGCCTTCCTGCTACGTAACGGTTACAAACTGGCTGGCGTTGGCGACCCTGCTGCATATGATGTGCTGGTGAATTTTCCCGGAGCAGCAAGGCCGGGCTAGCAAGAGAGAAGCCGCGAAGCGCAAGGAGAGAAAGGGACCGTCGATGCCGCACAAGGTAGACCACGCAGCCATCCTGAAGAGCCACGCCGAAGTGCGCGGGGATATCGGGAATATCTGGCAATCGATCGATCCTGCGAAGACCGCGCACCTGATCGTGGACATGCAGAACGGCTTCGTTGCCGAAGGTGCGCCGGTGGAGGTGCCCGAAGCGCGAGGCGTGGTAGACGAGATCAACCGCTTGAGCCGCGCGGTGCGCGATGCCAGCGGGGTCAATGTCTTCCTGCGCTTCACCACGCCCGATCCCGATGGTCCGGCGGCCTGGCCCATTTTTGCCGAGCGCATGATGGACGGTATAGCCGCCCACCGTGAGGCATTTACGAAGGGCGCGGATTACTGGCAAATGTGGCCGGAGATCGAGGTCGACGCTGCAGATTTGCTGGTCGACAAGCATCGCTTCAGCGCTTTCACGCCGGGCACCTGCGACCTGCACTCCATCCTGTCCGAACACGGCATCGAGAACCTGCTGATCTCCGGCACACTGACCAATTGCTGCTGCGAAAGCACGGCGCGCGATGCCATGCAGCTCAACTACCGCGTGATCATGGCTGTCGACGCCTGTGCGGCACTAAGCGATGAGGCCCATGCAGGCACGCTCGACAGCATGGCGCTGGTCTTCGCAGACCTGCGAACCGTCGACGAACTTGAAGGTATGTTGGCGAAACAGGCGGCTGCCGAAGCAGCCGCCTGATCTGCGCGCTTACCAGTAGCGCTCGTAACCGTCGTAGCCGCGGCAGTCGTCATCGACGTAGCGACCGTCGCCGTAGTAGCCGTCGCAGCGGTCGTTCTTGTCGGTAGCGTAGCCGACAACGCCGCCGATTGCGGCACCGGCAAGCGCGTAGGTCTCGATATCGCCGCCAAGCAGGGCGGCACCCGCTGCGCCGGCGGCGGCACCGGCAAGGCCACCCTCAACCGCATAGTTGTCTGCGCAGGCACCAAGACCCATCGTCGAGGCGACCAGCGCGGGGGCGAGTAGCAATTTCGTATTCATGGCGATTCTCCGTAAGTCCCCCGTATTGAGGGACTTACGGTTGGTCATGCCAATCGGTTCCGCGAATCCGCGCCTTATTCGGGCTTCTTCGCAACACCCACCATGCTGGCACGCAGCAGGCGATCCTTGATCATGTAGCCGGCCTGCATTTCCTGCACCACGGTGCCGGGCTCGGCCTCGTCGGTGGGCACTTCCATCATCGCCTGGTGCTGGTTCGGGTCGAGCGGCAGGCCCATAGCCGCGATGCGGGTGATGCCGTGCTGGCTGAAGACCTTGTCCAGCTCGCGCTGGGTCGCCTGGATACCGGCGACAAGGCCCTTGAACTTGCTGTCTTCGCGCAGGTCTTCCGGGATCGCGTCGATAGCGCGGGCGAGGTTGTCGGCAACGCTCAGAATGTCGCGGGCAAAGCCGGTCGCGGCATAGGCGCGCGCGTCCTGCACCTCTTTCTCGAGGCGGCGGCGCTGGTTCTGCGCTTCGGCCTTGGCGTAGAGCGTTTCCTGCTTGGCCGCTTCGAGGTCGGACCGCAGCTGCGCCAGTTCCTGTTCGAAACCGCCCTGCTCTTCTTCCGTCGGCTCGTCCGACAGCAGTTCCTCGGGTACGCCTTCCAATTCCTTTTCAACCGCTTCGTCGCGGTTCTTGTCGTTCTCGATCATGTGTCTCGCTAACCAAATCTCTTGCCCAGGGAATGGGCGGTGAAGTCCACCATGGGAACCACGCGCGCGTAATTCAAGCGCGTGGGACCGATTACGCCCAGCACGCCGACCACCTTGCCCTCGCGGTCGCGATAGGGGGCGGCGATGACGGACGAGCCGGACAATGCGAACAGCCGATTCTCTGCCCCGATGAATATCCGGGTCGATTCCGCCTGCCGCGCGCTGTCGAGCAATTGCGCCACCGACTGCTTGTTTTCAAGGTCGTCGAGCAATTGCCGCACACGCTCGAGGTCCGTCGCCGCGCTTTCGTCGATCAGGTTGGACGCGCCGCGCACGATCAGGACAGGGCGCTTGGCCGCATCCTCGGTCCATGTGGCGATCCCGGCTTCTACCAGGCGTTGGCTGGCCTCGTCCAGCGCGCTCTTGCCCGACGCGATCTCGGCCTGCATGGCCTTGCCCGCCTCGGCCAGCGTACGGCCCTGCAAGCGGGCGGAGATGTAATTGCCCGCCTCCTGCAAGGCGCTGGGTGAAACGGGTGCGTCGAGTTCAAGCACGCGGTTCTCGACATGCCCGTCCTCGCCCACCAGCACCGCGAGAGCGCGGGTCTGGTCAAGCGGGACGAGGCTCAACTGGGTAAGCCGCGCCTCGCGCTGGGGCACCATCACCATTCCCGCTGCGCCGGATAGGTTGGAAAGAAGCGCACTGGTGGTCTCCAGCGCTTCCTCAATCGGACCGGGTGTCGCCAGTTGCTTGGCGATGGCTGCGCGCTCCGCCTGCGTCGGCTCGGCAACCTGCATGATACCGTCCACGAACAGGCGCAGACCAAGGTCCGTCGGCATTCGCCCGGCACTGGTGTGCGGCGCTGCCAGCAGGCCGACCCCTTCCAGTTCACTCAGCACGGAGCGGATCGAAGCGGGCGACAGGTTCACTTCCCCGCGCTGTGCCAGGGTCTTGGAGCCGACCGGCTGCCCGCTGGCGAGGTAATCCTCCACCACGAGGCGGAAAATCTCCTTTGCGCGCGCTGTCAGTTCGGTGATCGGTGGAGAAGCCATGACAGCGCCTTATCTAGTCGCTAGGGCGCAAGTCGCAAATGCCTCAATCGGAGAATTCCATGCGACCTTCCGGCCGCGCGCCTGACGAAATGCGCGCCATTACCATCGAAACCGGCTTCACCAAGCACGCCGAGGGCTCCTGCCTGATCAGCTTTGGCGATACGCGCGTGCTGTGCACGGCCAGCGTTGAAGAACGCATCCCGCCGTGGTTGCGCGGCAAGGGTCAGGGTTGGGTCACGGGCGAATACTCGATGCTTCCCCGCGCCACGCACACCCGCGGTTCGCGCGAAGCAGCGAAGGGCAAGCAGAGCGGGCGTACGCAGGAAATCCAGCGTCTGATCGGTCGCAGCTTGCGCGCCGTGTGCGACATGGAGAAGCTGGGTGAGCGCCAGATCACGCTCGATTGCGACGTGATCCAGGCCGACGGCGGCACTCGCACCGCTTCGATCAGCGGCGCATGGGTGGCCCTGCGCATGGCGGTGAACAAGCTGATGGAAGCAGGCGCAATCAAGGACGATCCGCTGACGGCCAAGATCGCCGCCATCTCCTGCGGCATCCACCAGGGCACCCCGGTGCTGGACCTCGACTATGACGAGGATTCGAACGCCGATGCCGACGCCAACTTCGTGCTGATCGAAGGCGGCCAGATCGCCGAGGTGCAGACGACTGCCGAAGGTGCGACCTACGACGAGGAAGGCCTGCTGCGCCTGCTGCGCCTCGCCCAGATGGGCTGCGCGGAAATCTTCAAGGCACAGGACGCGGCAACGAAATGAGCCGCAAGCTGGGATCGGGCAAGCTGGTGATTGCCACGCACAATGCTGGCAAGCTGAAGGAAATCGCCAAGCTGCTGGAGCCGTACGGGCTCGATTGCATCTCGGCGGGTTCGCTCGGCCTGCCCGAGCCGCCCGAGACCGGCACCACCTTCGTCGAGAACGCATTGATCAAGGCGCGGGCGGCGGCGGAGGCTTCGGGCCTCCCCGCCCTCGCCGATGACAGCGGCCTGTCGGTCGCCGCGCTGGACGGTCGCCCCGGCGTCTACACCGCCGACTGGGCCGAGCGGCAGTTCTTCGAAGGCGAGCCGGGTCGTGACTGGTACATGGCGATGGGCAAGGTCGAGGGGATGTTGCAGGCCAAGGGGCCGGACGTGTCCCGCGAATGCTGGTTCTCCTGCGTGCTCGCCCTCGCCTGGCCCGATGGCGAGCACGTCGTCTACGAAGGCCGCGCCGATGGCACGCTCACTTGGCCGCCGCGCGGCACGATGGGCTTCGGGTACGATCCGGTCTTCGTGCCGGTGGGACGAGAGCAGACCTTTGCCGAGCTGGACCCGGAGGAAAAGCACGCGATCAGCCACCGCGCCGATGCCTTTGCCAAGCTGAAGGCCGACCAGTTCGGCGCCTAGAAAACCGTCTGGTTGTAGACGTTGCCCGCCGGGAAATAGCGGCAGACGAGGAAGTCGTTTGTCTGGCCCCTAGCAACCGCGCAGCCGACCTCGCGTGTGCCGCGCCAGATCACCTGGGTGTAATGCCCGACGTCGCGCCAGTTTCCGGTGCGCGAGACCTGCGGGAAAGTGCCGTTCCTGAAATGCTGCCGCTCGTTGACGAAGCCGCCGACCATCACGTCCGGACCGTAGTATCCGGCGTGGCCCATCCACAGATTCTCGCCCGCGCCGCCACGCTGCTCCCGGTTGGCGTGGATCATCCGGCCCTGTCGCGCAAGATGCTGTGCCCACTCGTGCGCTTCGCGCGCCAGGCGATTGCTCCATTCGAGGCGCGGCACGCCCACATCGGCACGGGCGCGGTTGTGTTCTTCCAGCAGCCCCATGGCGAACGGATTGATGCGCTCACGATGTTGCGCGGCCAGCGGCGAAACCGCCGTGCCCAGAGCGCCAAGCGTTGCGACAGCCATTATGGCGGCGATTGCGACCCGTCCTTTTCCCATGCGCCCACCTTGGCTATTGCAAGTTAACGGAGACTGAAAACGACCCCATGGCCCGCGCGCTTTACATCCACTGGCCCTTCTGCCTCGCGAAATGCCCATACTGCGACTTCAATTCGCACATGCGCGAGAGCGTGGAGCTAGACGCATGGCAAGCCGCGTTGCTGGCGGATCTGCGGCATGAGGCCGAAGTGGCTGGCGGTGAGCCGCTGCACTCGATCTTCTTCGGAGGGGGCACGCCTTCGCTGATGCCGCCTGTACTGGTCGAAACCCTGCTGGCCGAGGTGAAGAAACTCTGGGGCTTCGCGCCTGGTATCGAGATTACGCTGGAAGCGAACCCTTCATCCGTGGAGGCCGCGAATTTCGCCGCGCTGGCATCGGCGGGGGTCAACCGCGTGTCGCTGGGTCTGCAATCGCTGGACGATAGCGCGCTGATGTTCCTTGGCCGATTGCACGATGCCACGGAAGGGCTGAAAGCACTCGACACCGCGCAGGCCGTGTTCGACCGCGTCTCCTTCGATCTCATCTACGCCCTGCCCGATCAGACCGAGGCGCACTGGCGCGACCAGCTTTCGCGCGCCCTTGGCTTCGGCACCGGACACCTCTCGCTCTACCAGCTCACGATCGAGCCGGGCACTCGCTTTGCCACCGACGTGCGACGCGGCGGCTTCATCCCGCTGGATGACGACCGCGCGGCGGACCTCTTCGCGCTGACCCGTGAACTGACCGAGGCAGCGGGCCTGCCACCCTACGAGATCAGCAACCACGCGCGTCTTGGCGAGGAGAGCCGACACAATCTCACCTACTGGCGATACGAGGATTACGCCGGGATCGGACCCGGAGCCCACGGCCGTCGCGGCGGGCTTGCCACGCTGCGGCACAAGAAGCCCGAGAACTGGCTCGATGCCGTCAACCGTAACGGGCACGGCCTGAAGGAAGAGCGCGTTCTGGTTCACGGAGAGCAGGCATCGGAGGCGCTGCTGATGGGACTGCGGCTAGCGGAAGGGGTCGATCTCGAAGCGCTCGGTAATCGCCTGACGGTCGATCCCGGCACGCTGATCGACCACGCCAAACTTTCGCATTACGCTAAGCTGGGCTTGGCGTGGCAGGATGGCACGCGCATCGGGGTGACGCCGGACGGAATGCCGCTGCTCGACGCGCTGCTGGCTGAAATCGTGGCCGACGAACTGGTTTCGGCATGAGCGCATCGGCCCTGCTCGATCAATGGCGAGATCATCTCGCCACCGGCAGGAGAAGAAGCCCGCACACGGTTCGCGCTTACGTGGCCACGGCGGAACGTCTTCTGCTGGCCATCGGCCTTTCGGACTGGGACGACGTGGCAAAAGTCTCGGCCCGAGATCTGCGCGGCCACCTCGCCACCCGCCGTGCCGACGGAATCGGCAACGTTTCGGCGGCGCGGGAGCTTTCCGCGCTCAAGGGCTTCATCGCCTACGCCCGCGAGCAGGTGGGGGCCGATCCCGGCACCGCACCGCGCCTTCGCGGGCCGCGCATCAAGAAGGGCTTGCCGCGCCCCGTCACACCCGATGAAGCCGTCGGCCTTGCGGAAATGGTGCATGGCACCGCAGCCAGCGATTGGACGGGAAAGCGCGACGCTGCGGTGCTGTTGCTGATGTACGGGGCGGGCCTGCGCATCGCCGAAGCCCTCTCCCTGAAGGTGGACGACCTGCCGCTGGGCGAGACGCTGGTCGTGACCGGCAAGGGTAACAAGCAGCGCGTCGTGCCGCTCATCCCAGTTGTGCGCGATGCGGTTTCAGCTTACGCCGATTCCTGCCCTCACCCGATGGAGAAGGGGGATCCGCTGTTCAAAGGCGCACGCGGCGGAGCCTTGTCACAGGGCATTGTGCAGAAGGCGATGGCCCGCGCGCGGAAGGCGCTGGGCTTGCCGTCCACCGCCACGCCGCACGCGCTGCGGCACAGCTTCGCCACGCACCTGCTGGGGTTGGGAGCGGACCTTCGCAGCCTGCAGGAACTTCTCGGCCACGCGAGCCTTGGCTCGACGCAGATCTACACGAAGGTCGATGCAGCAAAGATGCTGGAAGCCTACCGCTCCGCGCATCCACGCGAAAACGACTAGTTGTCCTCACGCTCGGCGCGGGGCGTCCAGGTGAACAGGCGCCAGACGTAGCCTGCCACTGTCAGCGCAATCATCCCGAGGATGATCCAGGCGATGATGTGCTGCGAATCTTCCAGCCAGTGTCCCAGCCACTCTCCGCCCTTGATCAGCAGCGCATTCCAGATGAGCGACCCGGCGAAGGTGAACAGCAGGAACTTGCCCTTGGGCATGTGAGCGAGGCCAGCGGGTAGCGAGATGATCGTGCGCAAGAACGGCGAGAAGCGCAGGAGGAACACCACCCAGTGACCGCGCCTGACGAAGAACAGCTGCGCCTTGGCGATATGCTCCCAGTCTACTGTCAGCCAGCGGCCCCAGCGATCGACGAACGGTTCGAGCCGCTGGTAGCCGTACGTATCCCCCAGCCAGTACCAGCAGTAATTCCCGGCCACGGTACCCAGCGTGCCGATCAGCAACAGAGGCCAGAACTCCATCGACCCGCGCTGCACCAGCAGGCCGCCCACGCCCATGATGACTTCGCTGGGCACGGGCGGAATGATGTTCTCCAGCGCCATCAGCAGGAAGATGCCGATGTAACCGCCGCGCTCGATCAGGTCGATGATGAGGGTGTCCATGCTCTAGTAACCCGCAGTAACGCAGATCGGTCCTGTCACATCTCGGCGTGCCGACGCTCCAGCGCATCCCAGATCATTCCGGCGGTGTTCGTGCCGTTGTACTTGTCGATGGCGACAATGCCCGTCGGGCTTGTGACGTTGATTTCCGTCAGCCATTCGCCGCCGATCACGTCGATGCCGACGAAGGTAAGCCCGCGGCGCTTCAATTCAGGACCCATGGCGGCGCAGATTTCCTGCTCCCGCTCGGTGAGTTGCGCGGCCTCGGCAGAGCCGCCCTGGGCGAGGTTGGAGCGGAACTCGCCCTCGCCCGGCTTGCGGTTGATCGCGCCCGCCACCTCGCCGTCCACCAGCACGATGCGCTTGTCGCCTTCCGCTACGCTGGGGAGGAACGGCTGGACCATGTGCGGTTCGGGCCATGTCTGGTTGAACACCTCGAAAAGGGCGGAGGTGTTTGTCCCGCGTTCGTCGATCTTGAAGATCGCCTTGCCGCCATTGCCGTGCAGCGGTTTCACCACCACGGCGCCGTGCTCTTTCTGGAATTCCAGCACGTCCTCCAGCTTCCGCGCGATCAGCGTGGGCGGCATGAAACGCGCGTAATCCAGCACGAACATCTTTTCCGGCGCGTTGATGACTTCGCGCGGATCGTTGCTCACCAGCGTCCTGCCCTTCAGCCGGTCCAGCAGCAGCGCGGCGCTGATGTAGCCGAGGTGGAACGGGGGATCCTGCCGCATCAGGATCACGTCGATATCTTCGGCAAGGTCGATCTTCGCCAGCGCCCCGGCGGAGAAGTGATCGCCCTCAACCCGCTGCACGGTGACGGGCTTGGCCCAGGCGGTGATCTTGCCCGCGTTCCATGCGAGCGTCGCGACGTCATAATGCCACAGCGAGTGCCCGCGCGCCTGCGCTTCCAGCATCAGCGCGAAGCTGGAATCGCCTGCGATCCTGATTGATTCCATCGGGTCCATCTGCACGGCGATGCGAAGGCTCATGGTATTTTCCTTGTTCTGCGGGCCATCATGGCATCCAGGCGTTTTCGATGTGGCGAGGCGGCGTGCCCGGCGCAAGCAGGATCACGTCGATCCGCATGTCCTCGCCTGAAGTCGCATATTCGTGCGCCAAGCTCGTTGCGGCGGCGGCAACGCGCGAGAGGCGATGCTCGTCGATGGCGAGATCGAGGTCAGCGGCGCGTTGTCGCCACTTTACCTCGACGAAAGCGATCAGCCCCTCGCGCCGGGCTACCAGGTCGATCTCGCCCACCTTGGTCTTCCGGCGCCGGGCGACGATCTGCCAGCCCTGCCCTTCCAGCCAGCGCGCGGCCTCGTCCTCGGCCTTGCGGCCGCGCTGTTCGGCAAGCTGGCGCTTCATTGCGATTTCAGTTCCATCGCGCGGGCGTAGAGTGCCTTGCGGTCAAGCCCGGTCAGCTTGGCGACCTGTGCCGCGGCCTGCGAAGGCTTCTCGGTTTCCAGCAGTTCGCGCAGCATCGCGTCGGCATCATGCACATCGTGCTCCTGCTCGGGCGGCGGGCCGACCAGCAGCACGATCTCTCCCTTGGGTGGATGTGCCTCGTAATGGGCGAGCAGGTCCTCGGGCGATCCGCGCCGGCATTCCTCGAACATCTTGGTCAGTTCGCGGGCCACGGCGACTTCCCTGCCCGGCAGCACCTTGGCAATGGCGGCAAGGCTTTTCGCGAGGCGCGGTGCGGTATCGAAAAAGATCAGCGTGGACTGGACGCGGCCCAGTTCCTCCAGCACGTCCGCCCGTGCCTTCTCCTTGGGCGGCAGGAACCCTGCGAACAGGAAGCGGTCGTTGGGCAGGCCGGACAGCGCCAGAGCGGTCAGCGGCGCGTTCGCTCCAGGCAGGACGGTGACGGGCACGCCAGCCTCGCGCGCTTCGCGCACCAGACGAAATCCGGGGTCCGACACCAGCGGCATCCCGGCATCGCTCACGAGCGCAACAGCGCGGTCCTGCATCGACGCGATCAGCCGGGCGCGGTCGTTCGGCGCAGAGTGATCGTCATAACGCCACAAGGGTTTGGAAACGCCCAAGTGCCTGATAAGCTTCTGTGTCACGCGCGTATCTTCACACGCAATCCCGTCACACCGCGCCAGCACGTCGGCTGCTCGCTTGGTGATGTCGCCAAGATTGCCAATCGGCGTTGCGACTATATAGAGGCCGGGAGATAAAGATGGTTCGCTCACGATTGCGGCCATGGACCAGGTTCAGCGGAGCAAGCAAGCATGTTGGGTAATTTCAAACGCATTATGGCGGCGATCACGGGCAGTCTGCTGCTCGCGGCGTGCCAGGTAATACCGGGCGCAGAAGCTCCGCGCCCCGATGCGGGCGGGCCGGTGATCGACCAGCCGACTGCACCGGATTCCGCCGTCCTGCCCGAGGACGAGGACCGGCACCGCGTGGCCCTGCTCGTACCGATGAGCGGCAGCAATGCAGAAGTCGGCCAGTCCATCGCCAACGCGACGACGATGGCCCTGCTGGATACCGGCGCGCAGAACCTGCGCATCACGACCTACGACACCAACGCGGGTGCAGGCGCCGCCGCCAGCCGCGCAATCAGCGACGGCAACCGCCTCATCCTGGGCCCCTTGCAGCGTGACAACGTGGGTGCCGTGCTGGAGCAGGCGCGGCCGAGGGACATTCCGCTGATCACTTTCTCAAACGACACCACCGTCGCTCGCTCCGACGTGTTCGTGATGGGCCACATCCCTGAGCAATCGGTGGTGCGCTCGGTAAATTTTGCTTTCGACCAGGGCGCGAGCCGGTTCGCAATCCTCGCGCCGCGCGGTGATTATGGCAACCGCACGACGGCAGCGGCTGAGCAGGCCATCCTGGCTCGCGGCGGCACCGTGGTGGACGTGCAGCGCTACGATCGCGGCAACACCTCCATCATCAGCGCAGCGGACCGGCTGACGACGGCGGGCGGCTTCGATACTGTGCTGATCGCCGACAACGCGCGCCTCGCCGCGATGGCCGCACCGCGTCTGAAGGACGCGGGCGATGCCCTGCCCTCGATCATCGGCACCGAGCTTTGGAGCCGACAGGACAGTCTGCTGAACGAAGGCGCGATGCGTGGTGCATGGTTCGCAGCCGTGCCCGACGATCGCTATCGCCAATTCGCCAGCAGCTACGAATCGCGGTTCGGGGAACAGCCGTTCCGGATCGCCACCTTAGGCTACGACGCGGTTCTGCTGACGCTGCGCCTCACGCGTGACTGGGAGCCGGGCACCGACCTGCCTGCGGGCCTGCTGACGACTGACGGCGGTTTCCTCGGTCTCGATGGCCCGATCCGCTTCCAGACCAATGGGCTTGGCGAACGCGCGATGGAAGTGCGCCAGGTGGGGAATGGGGCGTTCACCGTGGTCGATCCTGCCCCCACCGGCTTCTAACCGACGGATAAGTTGCTCCTGCCCGCTTGTAGGCGCGGATTCCCCGTGCCTATATCGTGAACATGAGTGACGACCTGTTCGATAACGCGCCGCAGGGCAGCGGAGACTACGATTCCTCCTCCATCGAGGTGCTGGAAGGGCTTGAGCCCGTCCGCCGCCGCCCCGGCATGTACATCGGCGGCACGGACGATCGCGCGCTCCATCACCTCGCGGCCGAAGTGCTCGACAACTCGATGGACGAGGCCGTGGCCGGCCACGCCAATCGCATCGAAATGGTGCTGGAAGAAGGCAACCGCCTGACCATCACCGATAACGGGCGCGGGATGCCGGTGGACGAACACCCGAAGTTTCCGGGCAAGTCCACGCTCGAAGTGATCATGACTACGCTACACTCGGGCGGCAAGTTTTCGGGCAAGGCCTATGCCACCAGCGGCGGCCTGCACGGGGTCGGCGTTTCCGTGGTCAATGCGCTTTCCAGCTTCACGCGGGTGGAAGTGGCGCGGAACAAGCAGGTTTTCGCGCAGGAATTCTCGCAGGGTCTGCCGCAGGGAAGCATCGCCAAGGTCGGCGACACCCCCAACCGGCGCGGCACCAGCGTCACCTTCGTGCCCGACACCGAGATTTTCGGGGATCGCAAGTTCAACCCGAAACGCCTGTTCAAGCTGGCCCGGTCGAAAGCCTACCTGTTCGCAGGGGTAGAGATTCGTTGGAAGTGCGCGCCTTCGCTTGCGAGTGAGGAAGTGCCCGCTGAGGCGACGTTCCAGTTCCCGGGCGGCCTTGCCGATCACCTTAAGGAACAGGTGGGATCGCGTGAGTGCGTCACTGCCGATTTCTTCACCGGAAAGCAGGATTTCCCGCACAGCGACGACGGCGTGCAACAGGGCAGCGTCGAGTGGGCCGTGGCGTGGCCGCTATGGTCCGATGGTTCGACGAGTTGGTACTGCAACACCGTGCCCACCCCCGATGGCGGTACGCACGAGGCGGGGCTGCGCGCCGCGCTTACCAAAGGCCTGCGCGCTTTCGGCGATCTCACCGGCACCAAGAAGGCCAAGGACATCACCGCCGATGACGTGATGACCGGCTCGGAGATCATGCTGTCGGTCTTCATTCGCGACCCGCAATTCCAGAGCCAGACGAAGGACCGCCTTACCAGTCCTGAAGCCGCGCGCCTTGTCGAGAATGCGGTGCGCGATCACTTCGACCATTTCCTGTCCGACAACATGGAGCGCGGCAAGGCGCTGCTCGGTTCTGTCATGGAACGCATGGAAGAACGCCTCAAGCGCAAGCAGGAACGCGAGATCAAGCGCAAGACCGCGACCAATGCCAAGAAGCTGCGCCTGCCTGGCAAATTGACCGATTGCAGCGGCGAAACAGACGCCGAAACCGAACTGTTCATCGTCGAAGGCGATTCCGCAGGCGGCAGCGCCAAGCAGGCGCGCGACCGCAAGACGCAGGCGATCCTGCCAATTCGCGGCAAGATCCTGAACGTCGCCAGCGCGAGTGCCGACAAGATTCGTGCGAACAGCGAAATCGCCGACCTCGCGCTCGCACTGGGCTGCGGGATGCGCAAGGATTGCGACCCGGAGAACCTGCGTTACGACCGCGTCGTCATCATGACGGACGCAGATGTGGACGGCGCCCACATTGCGACCTTGCTGATGACGTTCTTCTTCCAGGAAATGCCCGAACTGGTGCGCAAGGGGCACCTCTACCTCGCGCAGCCGCCACTCTATCGCCTGACCGCCGGTAAGGAGAGCCGCTACGCCCGCGACGACGAGCATCGCGCCGAACTCGAGGAGACCGTCTTCAAGGGCAAGAAAGTGGACGTGGGGCGCTTCAAGGGCCTCGGCGAGATGAACCCGCAACAGCTGCGCGAAACCACGATGAACCCGGAAACTCGTTCACTGGTGCGCATCACCCTGCCAGAACAGCATGAGCAGCGTTTTGCGGTGAAGGAACTTGTCGACCAGTTGATGGGCCGCAATCCGGAACATCGCTTCAACTTCATCCAGAACCGCGCAGGAGAGCTGGATCGGGACCTGATCGACGCTTGATCGCAGGAACATTCGGGGGAAGCCATGATCCGCAATTTGTTGTTGGCCATCGCGATGACCATCATGCCGTCATCCGTTTTCGCCCAGAGCAGCGAAGACTCCCTTCGGCTTGAACAGCGCGGCGAAGATATCACGGCCGCCATGCGCGGCGAGGCAATCTATGGCGAGGTCTTCGCTGATGGCTTCGTCAATGCCGTTCCTGAAGCGCAGTTCCTGGCTATCCTCGGCCAGATCGAGAGTCAGTTCGGGCCGATGATCGGGATCGAAACAGTCAAGCCGGTCACTCCCAATGGGGCTGAGATCGCGATCCGGTTCGAGCGCGGTCTTGCCAGCGGATCGTTCACACTCGAAGATGCCGCGCCTTTCGAGATTACGGGCTTCGTATTGAACGATATCCGCCCCATCGGCGATTCGGTCGAGCAACTGATTGATGACATCGCTGCCCTACCCGGTGATACCAGCATCCTCGTGACGACCCTCGGTGATGGCGAACCGATTGCCGCGCACAACGCAGACACCCAATTCGCCATTGGCTCCACGTTCAAGCTTTATGTCCTGTCTGCCCTGGCGCGCTCGATCGCGGCAGGCGAACGCAACTGGGTCGACGTGGTGCCGCTTTCGGTGCGCAGCTATCCCAGCGGGGTATCGCAGGACTGGCCGCAGGGCGCGCCCGTCACCCTGCACACACTGGCAACCCTGATGATCTCGATCAGCGACAACACTGCGACGGACCAGCTGATCGACGTTCTGGGCCGCGACGCTATCGAAGCCGAAGTCGCGGCATCGGGCCACGCCGATCCGCATGCCATGCTCCCCTTCCTCACCACCCGCGAGCTGTTCGTGCTGAAATCCGGCGATGAAATCGACCCTGAGGAATATCGCGGTGCTGATATCACGTGGCGCCGCGAAGCTCTTGCCAGTCTGGCAGGCATCGAACGTGACGAAGCCCAGGTGCGCAATGCCTTCACATCCGGTCCGAACAGTATCGAAATCGAATGGCTTGCTTCGGCCAACGATATTGCCGCTGTGCTGAACCGGATCGTGGCACTGGAGGACAAGACGGCGCTTGATATCCTCGCGGTCAGTTCCGGCGTCTCGGATGCCATGCGCGCCGATTGGGACTATGTCGGCTACAAGGGCGGGTCCGAGCCGGGTGTGCTCAACCTCAGTTGGCTCCTGCGGGATAATTCGGGCGACTGGCGCGTCGTCACGATGAGCTGGAACAATGCGGAAGCCGCAGTCGACCAGTCCGCGTTCGAACTGTTGGGGATGCGCGCCATTGCGCTGGCGTCGGGAGAATAGCCAACTCGCCTTGCGATGCTGCGCCGCGATATCTAGCTAGCCCGGAGACATTCGCAATTCAGGCAGGCACATGACCCAGCGCTTCACCGGCACCGAAAACTACGTCGCTACCGACGATCTGAAAGTGGCGGTGAACGCCGCTGTCACTTTGCGCCGTCCCCTGCTGGTCAAAGGCGAACCCGGCACCGGCAAGACCGTGCTGGCTCACGAAATCGCCAAGGCCATCGGCGCGCCTCTGATCGAATGGGGCGTGAAAAGCACGACCAAGGCGCAGCAGGGCCTCTACGAATATGACGCGGTTGCCCGCCTGCGCGACGGCCAGCTGGGCGACGAACGGGTGCACGACATTTCCAACTACATCAGAAAGGGCAAGCTGTGGGAAGCGTTCACGAGCCCCGAGCTGCCCGTGCTGCTGATCGACGAGATCGACAAGGCCGATATCGAGTTTCCGAATGACCTGCTGCAGGAACTCGACCGGATGGAGTTCGACGTTTACGAGACGGGCGAGCGCATCGCCGCGAAAGAGCGGCCCATCGTAGTCATCACCTCGAACAACGAGAAGGAACTGCCCGACGCGTTTCTGCGCCGTTGCTTTTTCCACTACATCAAGTTTCCCGATGACGAGACGATGCGCGAGATCATCGACGTGCACTTCCCCGACATCCAGAAGCGTCTTGTGACGCAGGCGCTGGAAATCTTTTACGAGCTGCGTGAGGTGCCGGGCCTGAAGAAGAAGCCCTCGACCTCCGAACTGCTCGACTGGCTGAAGCTGCTGCTGGTGGAAGACATGCCGGTGGATGTGCTGCAGAACCGCGACCCTACAAAGGCTATTCCGCCGCTGCACGGCGCGCTGCTGAAGAACGAGCAGGACGTGATGCTGCTGGAGCGGCTCGCCTTCATGGCCCGGCGCGAAAACCGCTAGGCGGGCCGCGTGCTTCTCAACTTCCTCGACGAATTGCGCGGCGCGGGTATTCGCGCCAGCCTGAAGGAGCACCTGACCCTGCTTGAAGCGCTCGACAGCGATGTGATCGAGCGGCGACCCGAGGAATTCTACTACCTCGCCCGCGCCACCTACGTGAAGGACGAGGGCCTGCTCGACCGGTTCGACCAGGTGTTTCACAAGGTCTTCCACGGCGTCTTTTCCGAACTGGGCGAAGATCAGGCGACAATCCCGGAGGAATGGCTACGCGCCGTCACCGAGAAATTCCTGACCGAGGAGGAACGCGCAGCGATCGAGCAACTGGGCGACTGGGACGAGATCATGGAGACGCTGAAGAAGCGCCTTGAAGAGCAGGAAGAGCGCCACCAGGGCGGCAACAAGTGGATCGGCACCGGTGGCACCAGCCCGTTCGGTAATTCGGGCTACAATCCCGCCGGGGTCCGCATTGGCGGGGAAAGTCGTAACCGGCGCGCCATCAAGGTGTGGGAAAAACGCGAATTCGCCAATCTCGATTCCAGCAAGGAACTAGGCACGCGCAACATCAAGGTGGCGCTGCGCCGCCTGCGCCGGTTTGCGCGCGAGGGCGCGGCAGACGAACTGGATCTCGATGCAACCATTCGCGGAACAGCGAAGCAGGGCTGGCTCGATATCCGCATGCGTCCCGAGCGGCACAATGCGGTGAAACTGCTGCTGTTTCTCGACGTCGGCGGATCGATGGACGATCACGTGAAGGCGACCGAGGAACTGTTCAGCGCGGCGACCAGCGAATTCAAGAACATGGAGTTCTTCTACTTCCACAACTGCCTCTACGAGAGCGTGTGGAAGGACAATACACGCCGCTGGAGCGAGCATATCCCGACCTGGGATATCCTTCACAAGTATGGCCACGACTACAAGATCGTTTTCGTCGGTGACGCGGCAATGAGCCCATACGAAATCGCCTGGCCCGGCGGCTCGGTCGAGCACATGAATGAGGAAGCAGGTGAAGTCTGGCTGCAGCGGGTGGTGGACACCTATCCCGCCGTCGCGTGGCTGAACCCCAACCCGCAGCGCGCATGGCAATACACCCAGTCCACCCAGATGATCCGGCAGATCATGGGCGATCGCATGTTTCCGCTGACGCTGGACGGGCTCGATGATGCGATGCGCACGCTCACCCGCAAGCAGGGTTAGCCCGGCCTAGAACTCGCGCGGCACGGCTGCGAACATCGCCTTTGCAGCGGGCCGATCGTTGATCTGCTCGATCCAGCGCACGAGGCCCGGCGTATCGTCGGTGTTCACCAGTTCGGAAAAACCGTGCTGCATTCCGTTGGCGATGGCGAAGTTGCAGATGTCGGCGAGTGAATAGACGCCGCCCGCCAGCCATTCGTTGTCGCGCAGGTGATCGTCCAGCCGCTTCACGCTCACGGCGATCTTGCGCATCTCCTCGTCGAGCATGTCCTGCGGGAAACCTTCGCGTGCGCGCCGCCACTTCACTTGCTGCTCAGGCACCGGGATGCGGGCGACGACCTTCTCGAATTCCTCGTCCGACAGGTCTTTCACCATCTTGCTGACGTGTCGGTGCCACCCGATGGTGGAAACGCACCAGCAGAAATACTCATCCACCCATTTGGTCCACACGCGCATCTGCGCGACGTCGAAATGGCTTTCCGGGCGCAGTTTTACCGCAGTGGGGTGCGCGTCTTCCAGGTATTCGCAGATCACCGTGCTTTCGGTGATGATCCGGCCTTCGTCCTCAAGGGCCGGCACCTGGCCGCGCGGGTTGATCGCCTTGAACCAGTCCTCGTGATGTTCGAACTTGGCCGGATTCAGCAGGCGATGGTTGAATTCCATGCCTTTTTCGTAAAGCGCCAATGTCGGCTTCAGTGAATTCGCGCCCGGCCCGAAACTGTAGAGTGTCAGCAATGGTCTCTCCCTGGTGAGCTTTGCTCTTGTTTGGAGAAGCTATCGCGCAATGATATGATGCGCGTCAAAGGTGAAACGGAAATGAAGGTATTTCTTCCCCTTATCGCGCTTGCGACGATCGGCGCCACGACGCCGGACGAGCCGGTCGCGCCCGGTGTGATCTCTCCGCCCGATGCATCGCGGGACGCCGTGCAGACACCTCTCGTCGATCCCGATGCCGACTATGCGTGCGAGGACGATCCGCTGGTCATTTCGGGAGCTGAAGCCGAAGCGCAGTTGTTCCGCGATCCCGCACGGCCGGACACGCTGCAACCGATCCGCGCGGTGGATTACCAGGTGAACGGCTGCGGTCTGCTGGTGCTGGCCGACGGCACACTGATGCGCCCGCCCGAAAACGACGACCGCCAACCGGTGTCGTTGCAACCGGCTCAGTAAAGTAGCAGCTGCTCCACATCTTCGCGCCATGCCGCTTCGTCGGGTTTAGCCAGCGCTTCGAGATCGGCAGGGCTTGCGCCTGCGTCATCCACCCATTCGCGCAGGGACGGACCGCCGTTGATCACGTCGATCGCGAGCACGTCTTCCGTGTACTCGTACTTGAAATCCTTGCCTCGCCAGATCTGGTAATCGGGGTAGAGGTTGCGGATCGCCTTGAAGGCGAGCGCCTGCAATCGCCACGGGCGGAAGGCGGCGTGATCGTAGAACGCGCCCTCTGCATGGATCATCAGCGCGTTGCATAGCTTGCCGACGTGCTTGTGAAAGGTCGGCTCGAACCAACAGTCACGCAAGGCGCAACCTGCCAGCCATTCGGGCGCAAGGCGCTCCATTTCCGCCATGACGCGCTTGGCGTCCACATCGGGCGCACCGAACAGCACTTCCAGCGGACGCGTGGTGCCCCTCCCCTCGGATAGCGTCGCACCCTCGATCATCACCGTACCGGCATAGGCGCGGGCCATGTTGAGACTGGCGGCATTGGGGCTGGGATTGATCCAGACGCGGCTCTGCGGCCAGCCGTAGCCGGGAGCTTCGGGAAGCCAGTCGTGCATGGTGATGACCCGGTAATCCACGTCGAGTCCGAAGTGGCGGATGAACCAGTGCCCAATCTCGCCCATGGTCAGACCGTGGCGCATCGGCATGGGGGCCGCGCCTACGAAGCTTTCGTAGCCCGGTCGCAGGAGAGTGCCCTCCACGGGACGTCCTGCCGGATTGGGCCGGTCGAGAACCCACACCGTCTTACCATGCTTCGCCGCCTCTTCCAGCAGGTAGAGCAGCGTGGTGACGAAGGTGTAGATGCGACAGCCCAGGTCCTGCAGGTCGAACAGGAACACGTCCGCGCTCGCCATCATCTGGCCGGTCGGTCGTCGAACCTCGCCATAGAGGCTGAAGACAGGGATGCCGTAGACCGGATCGGTCTCATCGGCGGTTTCCACCATGTTGTCCTGCTTGTCGCCCTTAAGCCCGTGCTGCGGGCCGAATGCACTGGTGACATTCACGCCCGCACCGATCAGCGCATCAAGGCTGTGCGTCAGGTCTGCCGTGACGGAAGCGGGGTGCGCGACAAGCGCCACCCGTCTTCCCTTGAGCGGTTTCAGCAGTTCAGGTTCGGCCAGCAGCCGGTCTATTCCGAATTTCATGCAGCGCGGGTTCGCGCAAGTGCGCCCTCGAAGCAAGCGGGATCGTGAAAATCGGGCTCATCCCCGTGATGGGAGATGGCCCAGTAGCTTTTCACGCCGCCCTCTTCCTCGATCACCGCGGACAGGCCGATCGCAGCAGGCGGCTCCGGCATCTGCGAGCGTGGCAGCGAGGCATCGAAAATGGCCATGGCCGTGCCCATGCGCATCACGCAATCGGGTTCGCGCGGAAATGGCCGTTCGGTCATGCCCTCGCGATAGTCCCTGAAATCATAGGCGGCCCAGCGTTCCGACGGGGACAGGTTGAATTCGGAATAAGACGGCGTGCCGTCCTTCTCCATCATGAAGAGTTCGAAACAGGTGGTTTTCCAGAGCTCGTCCGCCCTGCCCCTGCCTGCAAACTGCGGCAGGACCAGCTTTTGCGGGCCATCGATGCGCCAGCGGACGCGCACCCAGTTATCGGTAAGTGAAAGAATTCGCGCCTCCACCCGGCGTACGGCCAGCGGTGGATGTGCGGCATGTGCGACCAGATCATGCGTTTGCAAGCAAGTGTCCCCGTGCTACGCGCCCCCGTCCTCAACAAATAAAGACGCCAAATCCCCCGAAATGACGACTTACGACTCCGAACTTTTGCAAGTGCTCAATGAGCGCGGTTATGTCCATCAGGTCACCGACGCTGCGGGACTGGATGCCCTGGCTGTGCGGCAGACCGTTCCGGGATATATCGGTTTCGACGCGACCGCCCCCTCGCTGCATGTCGGCTCGCTCGTGCAGATCATGATGCTGCGTCGTCTGCAACAGACCGGGCATAAGCCGATCGTGCTGATGGGCGGCGCGACCACGCGCATCGGCGACCCCACCGGGCGGGACGAGAGCCGAAAGATGCTGTCGGAAGAAGACATTGCCAGCAACATCGCCTCGATCCGTACTGTCTTCGAGAAGATCCTGACGTTCGGAGACGGGCCAACCGACGCGGTGATGGTCGACAATTACGACTGGCTTGGCGGGATCGGCTACATCGAGATGCTGCGCAAGGTCGGCACCCATTTCACCATCAACCGGATGCTGACGTTCGATTCGGTGAAGTTGCGACTCGACCGCGAACAGCCGATGACCTTCCTCGAATTCAACTACATGATCCTGCAGGGCTACGACTTCCGGCACCTGGCGCAGGAAATGGGCGTGCGCCTGCAGATGGGCGGCAGCGACCAGTGGGGCAACATCGTAAACGGCATGGAACTGAGCCGCCGGATGGACGGGACCGAATTGTTCGGCCTCACTACGCCGCTGCTGACCACTGCCGACGGCGGCAAGATGGGCAAGACGGCCTCCGGGGCGGTGTGGCTCAACGAGGACCAGCTGCCTGCTTACGATTTCTGGCAATTCTGGCGCAACACGGACGACCGCGACGTGGGCCGCTTCCTGAAGCTGTTCACGGACCTGCCGCTGGATGAAATCGCTCGCTTGGAAGCGCTCGAAGGCAGCGAGATCAACGGCGCCAAGATCGTGCTGGCCGACGAAGTCACGAAGTTGGTGCGCGGCGAGGAAGCCGCCGCATCGGCCCGTGCCACGGCAGAGCAGACCTTCGCCGGCGGTGGGCGTGGAGAAGACCTCCCCACGCTGATCGTGCCGTCCGAAGGCATTCGTGTAGGTGCCGCGTTAACCGAGCTGGGCTTCACCCAGTCCAATGGCGAGGCGAAGCGCAAGGTGGCCGAGGGTGCAGTGAAGCTGGATGACGAAACGGTGTCCGATCCGGGCTTCCTGATCGAACTGGCCGGGGGAAGCGAAGCCCGATTGAGCCTCGGCAAGAAGAAGCACGCGGTCCTCAAGCGCGGGTAGCTTTACGAAAAGTCCACCATTTCCTGACATTACCTTCGGCGGGTCAATCGCTTGAAAGGAAATAACAGGTCATGGCAGGCGGCGCACAGCTCTCAGTCACCGATATGCGGCGTTCGACGCGGCATCCGGTGGACTATTCGGTCATCGCGGAGCACTTGCAGCATGGCGACATGACGCTGCACATTTCCAACATTTCAGCGCACGGCTTCATGGTCGACAAGGTCGACGGCATCAACCGCGGCGATCGCATGATTATCCGCCTGCCCAGCGTTGGCCGGATCGAGGCCTACTGCATCTGGATTACCGACGACCGCGCCGGTTTCCAGTTCGAGCGCATCATCCGCTTCGATTCCTTCGAGACGATGATCGCGGAAATGCAGCCCAACCCCGCGCTCCGCCGCCGGAGCTGAGGCGCATCGGCTGAAGCTTTAGCCGTCCCAACTTCGATTGACTTGGCAAGCGCTGGCGGCGCTGCCATGGCGAGCGGGTGAGTCCCGAAGCTTCTCCTTTCCGCATCGCCAATTTTCGCGCCTTCTGGTTCGCGCGCCTTTCCACCACCCTTGCCCAATACGCGATGATGCTGATCATCGGGTGGCAGACCTACAACCTTGGCCGCGACGGCGGGATGAGCGTGGGCGAGGCATCGGGCCAGCTCGCCCTGATCGGATTGCTGCAATTCGTACCGCTGTTCCTGCTGACGCCGTTCTCCGGTCTGGCAGCAGACCGTTTCGACAGGCGTAACCTCGGCCGTCTTACCGCGCTGTTGCAGCTTGTCTGCGCAGTCGTGCTGGCGACTTTCACCTGGAACGAGGCGATGAGCCTGTGGGTGCTCTACGCCGTAGCCGTGGTTCTTGGCGTCGTCCGCGCATTTGCCGGGCCGGCGCTTTCGGCGCTTGCGCCCAACCTCGTTCCGAAGTCGATCCTGCCCAGCGCCATCGCGTTGTCTTCCATCTCGTGGCAAGTTGGCATGATCGTTGGCCCTGCAGTGGGCGGTGTGTTCTACGAGATCGAGCCGGCTTTGCCCTATGCCGCAGGGGCCGTCCTGTTCCTCGTCGCGGCGATCTGCCTGTCCTTCATCGGGGATCTGCCGAAGCAGAAACCGCGAGGCCCGGCCCGGCCTATCCAGCAGATCCGCGAAGGCATGGTCTATGTCTGGCGCAACAAGATGGTGCTGGGGTCGATCACGCTGGACCTGTTCGCCGTGTTCCTCGCCGGAGCTACCGCGCTGTTCCCGGTCTATGCGAGAGATATCTTGCAAGTGGGGGCAACGGGTCTCAGCCAGTTGGCCATGGCGCCTGCCATCGGTGCGGCACTTACTGCCCTCTGGTTCTCGTTCCGCCCGCTGAAGAACAACGTCGGCCCGTTGATGCTGATGGCCGTGGCGGCGTTCGGCGGCGCGACCGTGGTGTTCGCCTTCTCCACTTCCATGGTGCTGAGCCTGGCCATGCTGTTCATCGTGGGCTGCGCGGACATGTTCAGCGTCTATATCCGTCAGTCGCTTATCCAGTTGCACACGCCGGACGAGAAGCGCGGCCGCGTCTCGGCCGTCTCGCAGCTTACGATCAGCGCCTCGAACGAGTTCGGCGATTTCTTCTCCGGCAGCCTGGCTTTCCTGATTGGCCCCGTGGCTGCCGTGGCATTGGGCGGCGTGGGTGCGATTCTTACTGTGGGCCTGTGGGCCGTGCTCTTCCCCGTGTTACGCACCACCCGGACCTTCGACCCGCCTGAAGAATTGGTAGAGACAGAAGACGCGCCGGAAGGCACAATGCCCGGCAAACAGACAGACAAGGGAGCCTGAACCCATGAAGTTCGACAATGTCCTGCAATCCATCGGCAACACCCCGCACATCCGCCTTTCGCGCCTGTTCCCCGATCACGAGGTCTGGGTGAAGAGCGAGCGCGCGAACCCCGGCGGATCGATCAAGGATCGCATCGCACTTGCCATGGTCGAGGATGCAGAGAAGAGCGGCGCGCTGAAGCCGGGCGGCACCATTATCGAGCCCACCAGCGGCAACACCGGCATCGGCCTTGCGATGGTGGCGGCCGTCAAGGGCTACAAGCTTGTCCTCGTGATGCCCGAGAGCATGAGCATCGAACGCCGTCGCCTGATGCTGGCCTATGGTGCCAGCTTCGATCTGACGCCCAAGGAAAAGGGCATGAAGGGCGCGCTGGAGCGGGCGGCAGAACTGGTCGGCGAAACCGAGAATGCCTGGATGCCGCAGCAGTTCGAGAACCCCGCCAACGTCGAGATTCATGCACGCACGACGTCCGCAGAAATTTTGGCCGACTTCAAGGACGCGCCGATCGATTACATGATTACCGGCGTTGGCACCGGCGGCCACCTCACAGGATGTGCCGAGGCGCTGAAGAAGGAATGGCCCTCGATGAAGGCCTTCGCCGTGGAACCCGAACTCTCGCCGGTCATCTCCGGTGGCCAGCCCGGCCCGCACCCCATCCAGGGCATCGGCGCGGGCTTCATCCCGGGCAACCTTCACACCAACGCGATCGACGGCGCGATCAAGGTCGATGCCGAAGAAGCCAAGGAAATGGCCCGCAGTTGTGCGCGGGAAGAGGGTCTGCTGGTCGGCATCAGTTCCGGCGCGACGCTCGCCGCGATCAAGAGCAAGCTCGCCGAACTTGACGCTGGCACGCGCGTGCTCGGATTCAACTACGATACCGGCGAGCGTTACTTCTCCGTCCCCGATTTCTGGCCGGGCGAATGAGCGCCTTCGAGCCTGTCACCTACGAGGACGCGGGGACGAGCCTTAACGGCCACGTCGCACGTCCCGAAGGCCAGCCCCGCGCAGCCGTGCTGGTGTTCCCCACGATCATGAACCCCACCCCTGCCGTGGAGGCGAAAGCGTGGGAACTGGCCGAAGCGGGCTACCTCGCCATGATCGCCGACTTCTATGGCAAGACGCCGTCAAGCTTCGACGATGCGCGTGTCTGCGCCTCTGAGATTCGGGAAACGCCGGAACAATATCGCCAACGGTTACGGGTTTCTCTCAGGGCGCTCGTGTCCCTCAAGGGCGCTAGTGAACTCCCCGTCCTGATCATCGGTTTCTGCATGGGCGGACAGGCCGCGCTTGAACTCGCGCGCGAGGGTGCTCCGGTGGAAGCCGTCGTAAGTTTCCACGGGCTGCTGAATACAGACATGCCAGCCGAACCCGGCAGGGTCTCCGCCCGCATCCTCGTCTGCCACGGCGATGCGGACCCAATGGTGCCGCGCCAGCAGGTGCTGAAGTTCTGGGAGGAAATGGACCATGCCGGTGCCGACTGGCATTTCCACTCCTACGCGGGCGTGAAGCACGGCTTCACAAACCCTGCCCCGAACGACAATCCCGCCACCGATTACGATGCCAGCGCGGACAGGCAAAGCTGGGCCGCGATGCTCTCGCTGTTCGACGAGGTGCTGGAAGACTAGGCCCGCAGGAAAGCGTCCTCGGGCAAGGCCATCAGGTTCTGCGCCCCGCCTTCTATCTTCGCGCGGAGGGCTGAGGTGAGCGGCAGGGTCGACTGGGCATAATGACGCGCGGTAATGCGCTTGGCTTCGGCGAAGCCATCATCGCGCGCTTCCACGGCAGCCACCATGCGAACCCACATCCAGCCGATCGCCACCACGCCGATCATCTCGAGAAAGGCGTAGGACGCCGCACCGAGCGTGTTCGGGTCTTCGCCTGCGTTTTCCAGCATCCACCCTGCGGCCTCACGCGTGTCACCAAGCGCCCGCGCCATTGGCTCGGCGATCCATTCCGGCGCGTCCTTCAGGTCTGCTTCCACCAAGGCTGCGAAGCGCATGGCGACCGCGCCGCCGTCCTTCGCCAGCTTGCGCCCGGCCAGGTCCAACGCCTGCACACCGTTGGCACCTTCGTAGATCATGGCAATGCGGGCATCGCGCACGATCTGCTCCATGCCCCATTCCTTGACGTATCCGTGGCCGCCAAGGACCTGCTGCATATCCACGGCCGTCTCGAACCCGCGGTCGCTGCCGTAGGCCTTGATGACCGGGGTGAGGAAGGAAACCAGCGCATCTGCCTCCCTATCCCCAGCGTGGGCGCGGTCTATCTCCATCGCGGTCCACAGCACCAGCGCCCGGAACCCTTCGGCAAAGGCGCGGGCATCCATCAGCATCCGGCGCACATCGGGGTGAACCAGCAGCGAATCCGCCGCAGCCGAAGGATCGGGCCGCTCGCCCATTCCGCGTCCCTGCTTGCGTTCCAGCGCGTAGGCGGCGGCGCGCTGGTACGAGTGTTCGGCGTGGGCGAGACCCTGCACGCCGACAGCAAGACGCGCGGCGTTCATCATGATGAACATGGCCGCCAGCCCGCCGTGTTCCTTGCCGAGCAGCCAACCCGTCGCGCCATCGAAGTTCATGACGCAGGTAGCGCTGCCATTCAGGCCCATCTTGTGCTCGATAGACGCGCAGGAAATGGCATTTCGGGTGCCATCAGGGAGAATTTTCGGCACGAGGAACAGCGAAATTCCGCGAGAACCGGCAGGTGCATCGGGCAGCTTTGCCAGAACGAGGTGCACGATGTTCTCCGTCAGGTCGTGCTCGCCGCCCGAAATGAAGATTTTCTCGCCCGTGATCGCAAATGAGCCGTCGTCCTGCGGTTGCGCCTTTGTGCGCATCAGGCCGAGATCAGTCCCCGCGTGCCCCTCGGTCAGCGCCATCGTGGCCAGATACTCGCCGCTTACGATCTTTTCGACGTAGGCTTCCTTCAACGCGTCGCTACCTGCCGAAATAATCGTCGATGTCGCACCGCCGACGATCCCGGGATACATCATGAAGCTGGCGCAGGCCGAATTCATGTATTCCTCGAAAACCGTGCCCAGCACGTGGCCCATGCCCTGTCCGCCGAATTCCTCCGGCATGGCGATGGTGTTCCAGCCCGATTCGATCAGCTGTGCGTAGGCTTCCCGGAATCCCTCCGGCGTGGACACGCTGCCGTCTTCGTGCCGGGTGCAGCCTTGTGCATCGGAAACGGGGTTGAGCGGCGCCAGCACCTCGCCGCAGAACTTGCCCATGCCTTCCACCACGGCCTGCACGATGTCCTCGTCCAGCTGGTCGTAGCCGGGAAGGTCGCTTTCGGTAATTTTCAGGACGTCATTCAGCACAAAAAGCGTATCTTGCGTGGGTGCGGACCATCCGCTCATCAAACTTCTCCAACCCGTTCGAGCCTGTCACCTGCCAGCTTGCGATAGAAGCAGCTGCGCGCGCCGGTATGGCACGCCGGACCGGCGGGCATTGCCTTCAGCACAAGTGCATCCTGGTCGCAATCCACAAGGATTGCCTCGACATTGAGCACATTCCCCGAAGTCTCTCCCTTCATCCACAGCTTGCCCCGGCTACGGGAATAGAAGTGGGCGATGCCGGTCTTGCGCGTGGCATCCAGCGCCTGCTCGTCCATGAATGCCAGCATCAGGATCTCACCGGTCTCGGCGTGCTGTACCACGGCGCTCAGCAGGCCCGCTGCGTCGAATTTCGGCATGAAGGTGCTGCCGCTTTCGCGTTCTGCTTCTTGGGTGGAAATGGCTCTTATCCTTTCGCAATCGCACAGTAGGTTGCACTCCCTGTACGCATTTGTTGCAAGATAAACACATCCCTGCGGCAAAAACTAACAATAGCTGACATCGCTGTTTGCCTCGCAACCTTTCTTTGAGATGAATGTACCGCGGTTTGACGGGCCGCCTGCCATTCCGGCCAGGGAATGGGGGGTCTCGGTGCCACACTGAACTATCAGGGGCATCGTGTTCATGAGGGTTCGGAACAGGCGCGCCTGCTGGGGGGCTGGCGCGACAGTTCCAGCGATATCGTCACGCGAACGCCCGGGACATAGTGCCCGGGCGTTTTGCTTTTGTCTCTTATCCATCGTCCCGGCGCCCCTCGCCAACTCGCGAGAAGCAGGCGACGTGCACCCGGCGAACTCCCGCCAACCTGAGCGCGTGGATACAGGCGTTGCTCGTCGCACCGCTGGTCAGCACATCGTCCACCAGCAGAACGTTCGCGCCCAGAAGCAGCGGCATCCGGGCCGGGTTGCACGCAATCGCATCATGCAAAACCTTCGCGCGTTCGGTTCGCCCGAGCCCCCCGAGGCTCGGGGTCCGCTTCGGGCGGAGCAGTGCATCGACGGCCAGCGTGACATCTCGCAGTTTGCAGATCTCTCGCGCGATCAGGGCGGATTGGTTATAGCCGCGTTGCCATAGGCGAGTGCGATGGAGCGGCACCGGCACTGCGAGCCAGTCCCCCTCGAGTGCCGGAAGCCGGGCCGAAATCTGCCGCGCCATCATTCCGGCAAGCGCGATCTTGCGGCCGTGCTTGAAATTGAGCACCAGTTGGCGGGCAGCGTCGTTGTAGAGTGTGGCGGCGGTCACTTCGCCATCCGGGTCGGCGTCGGGCATTTCGAGCGTTGACCAGCACTCCAGGCACAGCCCGCGCTGTGCCGCGATCGCCTCTCCGCACAAGGGACAGCGGGGCGGATATATCAGGTCCACCAGAGGGGCGAATGCATCTTTCACGGACATGCGGGCTATGCTGCTCCGGCGAGGATCGGTAGGCAAGCGGGCATGGCCACCAATCCCCCTTCCATCTTTTCGGATTCTCGCCGCAAGGCCAATCGCTTGCGTACGCTTTCATTGCAAGCTGGCATATCGGCCCCAGCTCGTTTCGTGCTCGATGACATGGTCGACGACATGGCCGAACGGCTCGCTTTCGTCCGGCACGAGCCGGAGAAGGTCCTCGTGATCGGAGACTACACGGGACGCATGGCCGACGAGGTCTTGCCGCACACCGCCTCCATCAACGCAGCCGATCTTGTAGGCAAGCACGCCATCGATCTTTCCCGGCCATTTCCCGTTACGGGCTTCGATTTCGTCGGCGTGCTGGGGCTGCTCGATACAGTGAACGATCTGCCGGGCGCGCTCATCCATTTGCGACAGGCGCTGGCACCGGGCGGCATGGTGATCGCCATGTTCGCTGGCTCCGGCTCCCTGCCCGCCCTGCGCAAGGCGATCTACGCGGCGGAGCCGGACCGGCCAGCTGCGCGGATGCATCCCCTGGTGGACACGCGCGCGGCGGCGGAGCTGCTGCAACGCGCAGGGTGGAAGGACCCGGTGGTCGATTCTCACGACCTGACAGTGCGCTACCGCTCGATGGATCGCCTCATCGCCGACTTGCGAGAGCAGGGCCTTGGCAACGTGCTCGCTTCTCCTGCCCCGCCCCTGACGCGCGTGGGACTGGACCGCGCACGGCAGGCGTTCATGGCGGAGGCGGACGAGGATGGTCGGGTCACGGAGACCTTTTCCATCCTCACGCTCAGCGGCAGGCGGTCACTCGCCGGAACGTAGTGCCGCCTGTGCCGCCGCCAGCCTTGCGATCGGCACGCGGTAGGGCGAGGCGCTGACGTAATCGAGGCCCACCCTCTCGCAGAAGGCGATGCTTTCCGGGTCGCCGCCATGTTCGCCGCAGATGCCCAGCTTGATATCGGGCCGCGTTGCCCGCCCGCGTTCGACGGCGATTTCCACCAGTTGGCCCACGCCGTCCACGTCGAGGCTGACGAACGGGTCGCGGGCGTAGATGCCCTTGTCAACGTAAGGGGACAGGAAGCGCCCGGCATCGTCGCGGCTCACGCCAAGCGCGGTCTGCGTCAGGTCGTTGGTGCCAAAGCTGAAGAAGCGCGCTTCCTCGGCGATTTCGCCTGCCATCAGCGCGGCGCGTGGCAGCTCGATCATGGTGCCCGAGAGGTAATCGACCTTCGCGCCCTTTTCCTCGAACACGGTCTCGGCCGTGCGCACCACCAGCGCGCGCAGGATTTCCAGTTCCTTCTTCGTCGCAACCAGCGGGATCATCACTTCGGGAACGACGGGCTCCCCGCCCTCGGCGGTCACGTCGCAGGCGGCCTCGAAGATGGCGCGCGCCTGCATCTCGTAGATTTCGGGGAAAGTGATGCCCAAGCGGCAACCGCGATGGCCCAGCATCGGGTTGAACTCGTGCAACTCGCCCGCGCGGCGTTTCAGGTGGTCGACATCTACGTCGAGGCTGGCTGAAAGCTCGGCGAACTCCTCGTCACGGGTCGGCATGAACTCGTGGAGCGGCGGATCGAGCAGGCGGATGGTGCACGGCAGGCCGTGCATCGTGCGGAAGATTTCCGCAAAGTCGCTGCGCTGTTCGGGCAGCAGCTTCTCCAGCGCCTTGCGCCTGCCGGCCTCGTCATCGGCGAGGATCATCTCGCGCACCGCGAGGATGCGGCTTGCATCGAAGAACATGTGCTCCGTGCGGCAAAGGCCGATGCCTTCCGCGCCAAAGCCGCGCGCGGTCTTGCAGTCTTCCGGCGTTTCCGCGTTGGTGCGCACGCCCATGCGGCGGTGCTTGTCCGCCCATTCCATCAAAGTGCCGAAATCGCCTGCCAGTTCGGGTTCGATCGTGGGAACGCGGCCAGCCATGATCTGACCGGTCGCACCGTCCAGGGTGATGACATCGCCTTCCTTCAGCTCGCGATTGCCGATGCGAAGGGTGCGGTCCTTGAGGTTGATCGAGACGCCGCTCGCGCCCGAGACGCAGGGGCGACCCATGCCGCGCGCCACCACGGCGGCGTGACTGGTCATGCCGCCGCGCGCCGTAAGGATGCCGCGCGCTGCGTGCATGCCGTGGATGTCTTCCGGGCTTGTCTCCACGCGGACGAGAACAACGTCTTCCTCGCGGTTCGCCCACAGCTCGGCAGTATCGGCATCGAGTACGATCTTGCCCGAGGCCGCGCCCGGCGATGCCGGAAGGCCGGTGGCGAGTTCGTCGCGCGGCGCATCGGGATCGAGCGTGGGGTGGAGCAGCTGGTCGAGCGCCATCGGATCGACGCGCAGGATCGCGGTCTTCTCGTCGATCAGTCCCTCGCCCACCATGTCGACCGCCATCTTCAGCGCGGCCTTGGCAGTGCGTTTGCCGTTGCGGGTCTGCAGCATCCACAGCGTGCCCTGCTGCACGGTGAATTCGATATCCTGCATATCCTTGTAATGGTTTTCGAGCAGGTCGAAGACGCGGGCCAGTTCCTCGTAGGCTTCGGGCATGGCTTCTTCCATGCTCGGCAGGTCCGCCCCCGCCGCTTCGCGCCGCGCCTTGGTGAGGTACTGCGGCGTGCGGATGCCGGCCACGACGTCCTCGCCCTGTGCGTTGACGAGCCATTCGCCGTAGTAGGTGCGCTCACCGGTAGAGGGGTCGCGGGTGAAGGCAACGCCGGTCGCCGAGGTGTCGCCCATGTTGCCGAACACCATGGCCTGCACGTTGACAGCGGTGCCCCAGTCGCCGGGAATACCATTGAGGCGGCGATAGACCTTGGCACGTTCGGCGTCCCAGCTTTCGAAGACGGCGGCGATGGCGCCCCATAGCTGTTCGTTGACATCCTGCGGGAACGGCTTGCCGCGCTCCGCCGCCACGATCTGCTTGAATTCGCCGACAATTTCGCGCCAGTCGTCCGCGCTCATCTCGGTGTCGGTGAAGTAGCCGCGATCTTCCTTGGCGATTTCCAGCGCTTCCTCGAACGCGCCGTGATCGAGACCGAGCACGACATCTGAGTACATCTGGATGAAGCGGCGATAACTGTCCCAGGCGAACCGGGCGTCTTCGAAGGTGGCGGCAAGGCCCTCCACCGTTTCGTCGTTCAGGCCCAGGTTCAGCACGGTATCCATCATGCCGGGCATCGAGACGCGCGCGCCGGAGCGGACCGAGACGAGCAGCGGATCGGCGGAATCGCCGAAGCGCTTGCCCACGTTACGCTCGATATGGGCGAGCGCTTCGGCAACATCGCCGCGCAGCTTGTCGGAGAAGGCTTCCCCGCGGTTGAGGTAGCTGACCGATTCCTCGGTCGTGATGGTAAAGCCGGGAGGGACCGGCAGGCCAATGGAAGCCATTTCGGCAAGGTTCGCGCCCTTGCCGCCGGTCACGGTCTTGTCGCGCTGGCGGGGATCGTCGTGGGGGGCGTCGCCGCCGAATGTGTAGACCGTCTTCGTCATGTACTCACCTTTGACCTGGAACGGCGAAGGGGCGGTTTTGCAAAACCCTCATATCGTTCCAAACTTTTGTTTTTACACCAGATGTTCCCCGATCCACGTGAAGGATCTGTAACCTTTGCCCTACCCCTCGATCTTCGAGAAATCCGCTACGTTGTGCACTGCAGCACGAAAACGTGCAAGCAGGTCCAGCCGCGAAGCGCGCTTGTCCTCATCTGCGTCATTGACCGTGACCTCCTCGAAAAAGGCGTCGATCGGGGCGCGAAGGCTGGCAAGGGCAGACATCGCAGCTGCGAAATCTTCCTTTTCAATGGCTTGGGCCGCCCGTGGTTCCGCCGCGTCCAGCGCCTCGATCAGGGCCTTCTCGGCAGGTTCGGGCGTGTAGGACAGTTCGCGGGCATGGCGCTCACTCATCTTCGCGTCGACGACGGCCTTGAGATCGGGATCGTCCACGATAGCGAGCGGGTCTTCCTCCCCGGTGCGGGCAATTTCGCCCTCGATGCCGAGCCAGTCTTCCTTCTTGAGGATATTCGCCGCGCGCTTGTATCCGGCGAGGAGGTTTTCGCCGTTGTCGGTCTTCAGAAATTCGGCGAGCGCGCGTGCTCGTGCTTCGATCCTGTCGGTCCGCGCATCCGTGTGCCCCTGCCATTCGCGCGATGCAGCGATGTAGTCGTGGCGAACACCCTCTTCCCGCATCTGCACCGCCAGCCTATCCGAAAGGAATTCTGCGACGCGGGTACCGAGCTTCGCCTGGCCGAGCCCGCCCCACGCCTGCGCGGCCTGTTCCAGCGAAAGCTCCAGTCCGTTGGCCTGCACCAGGCGCAGGTAACCCAGCGCGGCGCGGCGAAGGGCGAAAGGGTCTTTCGAACCGGTGGGCAAGATATCGATGTTGAAGAAACTGAAGAGGTTATCCAGCTTGTCGGCGAGGCTCACGGCCACGGTCAGCGGCGCAGTCGGAACTTCGTCGTCCTGACCCACCGGCTTGTAATGATCGCGGATGGCATCGGCCACTTCCTGCGGCAGGCCTTCCTTCTCGGCGTAGTAGCCGCCCATCAGGCCCTGCAATTCCGGAAATTCGCCGACCATTTCGGTGACGAGATCGGATTTGCTCAGTTCGGCGGCCTGCCGCGCAAGATTGTGATCGCCGTTCGGAGCGCGCGCATCGGACGTAAGCCAGGCGGCCAGTTTCGCCACCCGCTCCACCTTGTCGGCAACGGTGCCCAGCTTTTCGTGGAAAGTGATCCGTTCCAGCTTCTTCGCGTGTTCGCGCAGGGGCGTCTTCTGGTCAAGTTCCCAGAAGAAGCGCGCATCGCTTAGCCGCGCGGCCAGCACCTTGCGGTTGCCGTCGACAATCGCTGCGCCGCCATCGGCGGCCTCGATGTTCGCGGTGCAGACGAAGGCGTTGGCGAGTTTTCCGTCCGCGCTTTCGCATACGAAATACTTCTGGTTCACGCGCGCGGTCAGCTGGATGACTTCGGGCGGCACGTCGAGGAAGTCCTCGTCGAAGCGGCCCAGCAGCGGCACCGGCCATTCGGTAAGACCGGCGTTCTCGATCACCAGCCCCTCGTCCCCGACCAGCTTGAGGCCGGCCTCGGAGGCAACGGCGGCGGCACGTTCGCGCACGATATCCTGCCGTTCCTCGTGGTCCACGATCACGTGGCAGGCGCGCAGCTTCTCTGCGTAGTCGTCGGCGCTGCCGATGGTGATATCGCCCGAGTGGTGGAAGCGGTGGCCCAGCGTGACCCAGCCGGACGTGACACCGTGCACTTCGCACTCAACCAATTCCTCGCCCAGCAGCGCGACAATGCCCGACAGGGGGCGCACCCAGCGCAGGGACTCTGTCGAAAGCGATGCCTCGCCCCAGCGCATGGACTTGGGCCAGGAGAAGTCACGCACCATCGCCGGGATCGCCTCGGCCAGCAGGTCCTTCGTCGCGCGGCCGGGAATGTTCTTCACGGCGAAGTATGTCTCGCGGCCTTTCACTTCGCGCACTTCGAGATCGTCGCGAGAAATGTCGTTCTTGCGGCAGAAGCCTTCAACGGCCTGATCGGGTGCGCCGACCGGCGGCCCCTTGGCTTCTTCGCTGACGGCCTTGGTCGCTTCGGGCAGGCCCCGCGCGATCAGCGCGAGGCGGCGCGGGGTGGACCAGACCGTAACCTCGCCGACGTCAACGCCTGCGGCGTCCATTTCGCGGCGGAACAGCTTTTCCAGTTCGGCACGGGCACCAGCCTGCATCCGGGCGGGGATTTCTTCGGAGCGAAGTTCGAGCAGGAAATCACTCATAGCGACCACTCCGGGTATTTCTCTTTCCACTCGGGCGCCATTTTCTCGGCGTATTTCTCGCAGCTCCCGCGCGCCAGATCGCGCACGCGGGCCATGTAGCTGGCGCGTTCCTGCACCGAAATCACGCCGCGCGCCTGCAACAGGTTGAACAGGTGGCTGGCCTCCACCGCCTGCTCGTAGGCGGCGATGGGCACGTCGGCATCGAGCGCATTACGGCACTCTGCCTCGGCCTTGTTGAACAGGTCGAAAAGGGCCTCCGTCTCGGCGACCTCGAAGTTCCACTTCGACATCTGCTTCTCGTTTTCGAGAAAGACCTCGCCATAGGACACGCCGCGCCCGTTGAAGTCGAGATCGTAGACGTTGTCGACGCCCTGGATGTACATGGCGAGGCGTTCGAGGCCGTAGGTGAGTTCGCCGGCCACAGGCTTGCAGTCGAAGCCCCCCATCTGCTGGAAATAGGTGAACTGGGTGACTTCCATCCCGTCGCACCACACTTCCCAGCCAAGGCCCCAGGCACCCAGCGTGGGGCTTTCCCAGTCGTCTTCCACGAAACGGATATCGTGCTTGAGCGGATCGATGCCGATCACTTCCAGCGACTTCAGGTAAAGCTCCTGGATGTCGGGCGGGCTCGGCTTCAGGATAACCTGGTACTGGTAATAGTGCTGAAGGCGGTTCGGGTTCTCGCCATAGCGTCCGTCGGTCGGGCGGCGGCACGGCTGCACGAAGGCGGCGTTCCACGGCTCCGGCCCCAGCGCGCCCAGCGTAGTGGCGGTGTGGAACGTGCCTGCGCCCATGCGCATGTCGTATGGTTGCAGGATGAGACAGCCCTGCGCGCTCCAGAAATCGTGGAGGGCGAGGATCATGTCCTGGAAGCTCGTTTGCGGATTGCGGTCCATAGGTGCGGCGCAATGGCTCAAGCCCCGCAAGCCGTCAATGCCGCAGGTGCGAAGCGTGCTTGACAGGAGCGGGCGCGCGGGTGTCTGGTAGCGGCATGTCGCCCCGCATCCTCAAGGGTTTGAGCGCCGCCCTCGCCGTGCTGGCCACCACCCTCGCCGCCCCGCTTCTGGCGCAGGAGGAGGCGGACCGCTACGCCTTCACCCAGGATTACGAGCCGGCCCCGGCGCTGTGGGAACTGTCCGACGAGGATACGACGATCTACATGCTGGGCACGATCCACCTGCTGCCCGAGGGATTTCGCTGGCGCAATCCGCAGCTCGACGCGATCATCGAGGAGGCGGACGTGCTGGTGGTGGAAACCAGCGACGAGGACAGCGAGGGGGCCATGGGGTCTATCGCGCCAAAGATCGCACGGGAGCTGGCAAACCGCACGCCCACCTCGGCCCAGCTATCGCCGCAAGCCCGCCCGCGCTGGCGCGAACTGGTGGCGATGAGCGGTCTTCCGTTCGATTACGCCGACTCGATCCCGGTGATGGTTGCCCTGCTGGGCTTCGGTCAGTCCGGACTGGAGGGCGATCCTTCCAGCTACGATCACGGCGTGGAAACCGTGCTCCAGCGCGAATTTGCCGAGAGCGGCAAGCCGGTGGAGTCCATCGAGGATTTCGGCCGCGTGATGTACGGCCTGTTCCGCGTGGACGACGCCCCCATCATCAACGAACTCGACATGCGCCTGCGCCGGTGGCGCGGCAAGACGCTGGATGGGCTCTATGCGCCTGAAACACAGGCGCTGACAGGCGATGACTACTGGGAAATGGAGCATAGCTGGGCGCGCGGCGAGGTGGAGGAGGATTTCGACCTCGGCTTCGGCGGCGGCAAGATTGCCGAGGCTTTCAACGACGTGCTTCTCGACCGGCGCAACACGCAGTGGGCCGCGTGGCTGGACAACCGCCTGGAACAGCCCGGCACCGTGCTGCTCGCCGTTGGTGCGGGCCATTTCGAGGGGCCGGATTCGGTGCTGGTGAAGCTGGCTGAGCGCGGGCTCGAGGCCGAACGGATCAACTAACTTGTTGTAATTCCGTTAGGGAAGTTGCGCGATGTAGCGCACACCTTCCCTTTTGTCAGGTTATCTTGACATAGTCAGCGAATCGCGACATATAGTCATGCATACCTGACATATGGTCAGGATCGCATGACGGAGACACACCATGTTTCGCAGGTTGTTGGATAGCTGCCAGTCGCGCCCATTGACGCGGGACGAGGCTCTGACGTTCTGGATTTCCATCGGGGCCGTCGTCGTCAGTTCGATGGTATCGCTGGTCGTCTGATGAACAACCGCCTCAAAGTCCTGCGGGCAGAGCGCAACTGGAGCCAGGCCGAACTGGCCGGACGGCTCGATGTGTCGCGCCAGGCCGTTAATGCGATCGAGACCGGGAAGCACGATCCATCGCTCCCGCTCGCCTTTCGTATCGCCCGCCTGTTCGACATGCCTATCGAGGAGATCTTCGATGACACAAGCAACTGATACCCTGTCGGGCGAGGCTCGCCTGAAAAGCCGCCGCAACCGCTTCTGGACTTTCTGCGCATTGGGCTTTGCCATGGCAATCGTCACCGGCTTCGTCACCGGCTACGCCGCTGACCTGTTTGTGGACGGCGTGTTGCCGGGCTGGAGCTTACTTCTGATGTGGGGTGTCGCGCTGGCGAGCTTCACGTGGTTCACCTGGAGCTATTTTCGCCGCGTGGACGAGCTGGACCTGTTCGACAATCTCTGGGCGACGCTCATCGCCTTCTATTTCTACTTCGTGGCCATGCCCAGCTGGTGGCTCTTCCATGATCTCGGTCTGGCGCCCGAAGTCGACCATATCGCAATCTACTTCGCCACAGCCTTCGTCATGCTGGCCGCCTACGGCCTGCGCAAGCTGGGCTTGCGCTGACTTTCACTGCCCGACAATCCAACCTAAGGAATTCGACACATGCTTCGCAAACTGACCCTCACCGCATCTGCCCTGGCCCTTTCCCTGGGCGCATTCGCATCGCCTGCAACGGCAGACGATCACGCAGACGCCAGCGGCCCCGCCCTGTGGAGCCTCTCCGACGAAGACACCACGATCTACCTGTTCGGCACCATCCACGTCCTGCCCGAAGGCGAAAGCTGGTACGATGATCGCATCGCGACCGCCTTTGACGCCTCGGAAGAACTGGTCTTCGAGATCGACATCGACGAAGCGGCAAGCGCCGGCCAGACTATGGCGACCATGGCCATGCTGCCCGAAGGCCAGACGCTGCGCAGCCTGATGACCGAGGAAAACCGCGCCGAGTACGAAGCGGCTCTCGATGGCCTCGGCGTTCCTGCTGCCGCGCTCGACCCGGTAGAGCCGTGGGCCGCCACGCTCAACCTCGCCATGCTGCCGCTGATGCAGGCGGGATGGCAGCCGAATTCGGGTGTCGAGATGGTCCTGCGCCAGCGCGGCGACGACAAGCAGCGCGGCGCGCTGGAAACGGTGGAAGAGCAGATCGCCCTGTTCGACACCCTCCCCATGGATGCACAGCTCGAACTCCTCGATGCCACGGTCGAGAACCTCGACCGAGCGGTATCCTCGCTGGAAACCATGAAGGCCGAGTGGCTCGAAGGCGATGCCGACGCGCTGGGCGAAATCCTGAACGAGGAAATGGACGACCCGCAACTCTACGAGCGCCTGCTGGTGAACCGCAACCGCAACTGGGTCGACTGGATCGAGACGCGCATGGATGCGCCGGGTACAGTCTTCGTCGCGGTGGGCGCAGGCCACCTTGCCGGTGAAGGCAGCGTGCAGAGCCTTCTCGAAGAACGCGGCCTGACGGTGGTGCGGATCGACAATTGATCCCAAGGCTTCTCAAGTCTGTTGTCCTGATCGGGTCGCTGTGGCTGGCAAGCTGCGGCGACCCTTTCGTGCCGGAAAGCGACTGGCCAGAGGCATCGCCCGCCATCTGGGAGCTGAAAGCGCCTTCGGGCGAAAAAGGCTGGATCTTCGGCACGGTTCACGCCCTGCCGGATGACCTGTATTGGGGCACGCCCCTGCTCGACGAAACCTACGGAAACGCCGGTGTCGTGGTGGTGGAAGTGGCCAATCTCGACGATCCTGCGGGCATGGGACTTTTTGCCGATCTTTCGGAAACCCCCGGCCAGCCTCCGCTGCTCGACCGTGTCGAGCCCGACGAACGCCCTGCCCTTCGCGAGCTCATCGAGGACGCGGACATGACCGGGACCGATTTCGGCCGGGTGGAAAGCTGGGCCGCCGCCATGATGCTGTCGGGCGAGGTGCGGACGGGCGATCCCGCCAATGGCGTCGACCGGGTGATGATCCACAATGCCGACGAGGTGATCGGGCTGGAGAGTTTCGCCGCCCAGCTCGGCATGTTCGATACCCTGTCGCAAGCAGCACAGAGCGACCTGCTCTATGGCGTGGCGCGTTCGCATGACGCGAATTCGGATCAGGAAATGCTGATCGCCTGGCTGACCGGCGACGAAACGGTGCTGGCCTCGCACGTCAACAATTCGCTCGAATTCTCGCCGGAATTGCGCCGGGTGCTGCTGACCGAGAGGAATGCGCGCTGGGTGCCGCGTATCGCGGAGCTGATCGAGGCGGGGCGCAGGCCCTTCGTCGCGGTGGGCGCGGGCCACGTGATCGGGGATGAAGGCGTGGTCGCAATGCTTGACCGCCGCGGCTACGAAGTGCGCCGTATCCAGTAGTTGCTTTTGCAGCGTTTCCTGCTAGACGCGCGGCCTGCTGCCGATGTCATCCCTGGAGGCGCGGTAGCAGATACATATGCAATCGAAAGGCAATACTGATGAGCGACGCTCTGACTCTGCCGGCCGAGATGCGTGAACGGGCTGGCAAGGGAGCCTCCCGTGCGCTGCGTCGCGATGGCCGCGTACCCGCCGTTATTTATGGCGGCAAGGAAGAACCCACCACGATCCACGTGGAAGAGAAGGAACTGGTCAAGCTGTTGATGACCGGGCACTTCATGAACTCCATCGTCGAGGTCACTGTCGACGGCAAGAAGACCCGCACCCTCCCCAAGGATGTGGCCCTTCACCCCGTCTCCGACCGTCCGGTCCATGTCGATTTCCTGCGCCTTGCAAAGGGTGCCAAGATCGACGTGAACGTTCCGGTCGTCTTCACCAACGAAGAAGAAAGCCCCGGCCTCAAGAAGGGCGGCGTTCTCAACGTGGTCCGTCACGAACTGGAACTGATCTGCGAAGCGGACAAGATTCCGGGCGAGATCGAAATCGACGTTACCGGCCTCGAAGTCGGCGATTCGGTGCACATCAGCGCCGTCACGCTGCCCGAAGGTTCCGAAAGCGCGATCACCGACCGCGACTTCACCATTGCCACTGTTGTAGCACCTTCCGCTCTCAAGCGTTCCGACGATGAAGAGGGTGAAGAGGAAGAAGTCGATGCAGGCGGTGTCGCTGCAACCGAACAGGGTCCCGATGCGGACGCTGAAGAAGAGCAGGAAGAGAAGAGCGAATAATGCGCCTTCGCGCACTCGCATCTACTCTTGCACTGGGCGCGGGGCTGGCGATTTCGTCGGTCCCCGCCTCCACCCCCGCCCTCGCCCAGCAGCAGGGCACGCTGCCTGCCGATCCGCAGGACTTCCAGTGCTTCGTGCTGATGCAGCAGCGCCGGACGGAGCTGCTGAATACGGCCAGTCTGCCGCCAGAGCAGCGGGTGGATATCCTGAACAACCTCACCATCATTTCCGCGTTCTATGCCGGACGTCTCAGCCACTATTCCTCGGCGGAGGCGGTGTCCCAGTTCAGGTCCGCAGCCAACCTTATCGCCAGTTCCAATCGCCAGCAGCTTGATACTTTCGCCAACACCTGCGCGAACTTCTATCTCTCGGTGATGCAAGTCCTCGGCAACACCAGCCAGCAGGCCAATGCCCCGCAAGACACGCCGCAGACCGGCGTTCCGCAGCAGGGCCAGCGCTAGAAGGGGAGCACCCCCATGCAACTCTGGGTAGGCCTCGGCAATCCCGGCCCCCGCTATGCCATGCAGCGCCACAACGTGGGCTTCATGGCCTGCGACGTGCTGGCCGATATGTACGACTTCGGCCCGGTGCAGAAGAAGTTCCAGGGCTGGCTGCAGGAAGGCCGCATCGGGTCCGAGAAAGTCCTGCTGCTGAAGCCGGGCACCTTCATGAACGAGAGCGGCCGCAGCGTGGGAGAGGCCATGCGCTTCTACAAGCTGCCGATCGAGGCGTTGACCGTGTTCCACGACGAGCTCGACCTTGCGCCCTTCAAGGTCAAGGTGAAGCGTGGCGGCGGTCACGCCGGGCACAATGGCCTGCGCTCTATCGACGCCCACCTCGGCCCCGATTTCCGCCGCGTGCGCATCGGGATCGGCCATCCCGGCCACAAGGACCGCGTCCACGGACACGTGCTGGGCAACTACGCCAAGTCGGAAATGGACGACCTGGTCCAGATGCTGGGCGCAATCGGCGGCTGCGCGGATTGGCTGGCGGCGGGCGACGACGCCCGCTTCATGAGCGAATACGCCCTGAAGATGCAGGACTGATCTGCCGGCTGCTGCAATGGCGGCCTGCATTCTTGGAACTTCGAACTCAGTGCCGCGCCAGGCAATGACCAATCGCGCAAAGCGGGCGCTGGCAATCCGGCCGACAGGCGGCTAAGGCGCGGCCAAGCATATTTCCAATCGCATGAAGGCACGCAAGTTATGGGATTCCGCTGCGGGATCGTGGGTCTGCCCAACGTCGGCAAATCGACCCTTTTCAACGCCCTTACCGAAACGCAGGCCGCGCAGGCTGCAAACTATCCGTTCTGCACGATCGAGCCCAACGTGGGCCAGGTCGCGGTGCCGGACGAGAGGCTGGAGAAGATCGCCAAGATCGCCGGCAGCGCCAAGATCATCCACACGCAGCTTTCGTTCGTGGATATCGCTGGCCTCGTGAAGGGCGCGAGCTCGGGCGAAGGGCTCGGCAACCAGTTCCTCGGCAACATTCGCGAGGTGGATGCCATCGTCCACGTGCTGCGCTGTTTCGAGGATGACGATATCCAGCACGTGTCCAACAAGGTGGACCCCATCGCCGATGCGGAAGTGGTGGAAACCGAGCTTATGCTGGCCGACCTCGAAAGCCTGGAAAAGCGCGTCGACAACGCCGCCAAGCGCGCCACCGCGGGCGACAAGGAAGCAAAGATGCTCGCCAACGTGCTGGGCCAGGCGCTGGAACTGCTGCGAGACGGCAAGCCTGCGCGCCTTGTGGAACCCAATGACGACGAGCAGGCCCGCCTCTTCCGCCAAGCGCAGCTGTTGACGGCGAAGCCCGTGCTCTACGTGTGCAACGTCGCCGAGGAAGACGCCGCGACCGGCAATGCCCTGTCCGAAAAGGTGTTCGAGAAGGCGAAAGCCGAGGGGGCCGAGGCCGTCGTCGTCTCCGCCGCCATCGAATCCGAGCTGGTCGGCATGGAACCCGAGGAACGCGCCGAATTCCTCGCCGAGCTGGGCCTCGAGGAAAGCGGCCTCGCCCGCGTTATCCGCGCCGGTTATCAGTTGCTCGACCTCAAGACCTTCTTCACCGCCGGCCCCAAGGAAGCGCGCGCGTGGACGACGCCGGGCAGCGCCAAGGCTCCGCAGGCAGCAGGCGAGATCCACACCGATTTCGAGAAGGGCTTCATCCGCGCCGAGACCATCGCCTACGATGACTACGTGGCGCTGGGCGGCGAAGGCCCCGCGCGCGAGGCCGGGAAACTCCGCCAGGAAGGCAAGGAATACCTGGTGAAGGACGGCGACGTCCTGCTGTTCAAGTTCAACGTCTAGGCAGAGCTGCATTCCCAAAGAAAAACGGCGCGGAAACCGATGTTTCCGCGCCGTTTTCGTATTTGTGTTCCTAAGCCTGCTTACATCATCGAGGCAGCGTAGGCGGCCCACATGCGGGCCACCGGCTCGCGGCTGCCGTCGACCATTTCGAAGGTGTCGATAGCGGCTGCGTAGTTGCCCTGCTCTGCCTGCGCGATGCCGATGCGGGTGTTGGCGGTGTTGGCATCTGCGCCCTTCTCCAGCGCCATGCGATACATGCCTTCGGCGCGGGCAAAATCGCCCAGCGAGTAGAGCACGTCGCCAGCGCTCATGGCATCGATCGAGTCGCCGCTCTCACCGTCGGACACGATGCCTTCGATGCCGCTGCGGTCCTGCGGAGCGCGGGTATCCACGATGCCCTTCACTTCGGTGTAGTACGGGTCAGCGGCATCGAACACGCCAGCGGTCATGCCCATGGCGAGAACGTCCTGCACTTCGTTCGACATTACGCGCGGATCCAGATCCTCGATGTAGCGCACGAATTCCTGGCGCTGGGTAAGCGCATCGGTGGCACGCATCAGGCGGTACATGTCGACGCGAACTTCGGGCTCGAGCTCGTACAGAGCGTTCACGACCTGGAGGGTGTTCACCCAGTTCGTCTGGTTGGCGTGATGGCGCACCAGCGCTTCCGACGCGGTCAGCGCCTCTTCGCGCATGTCGTTGTTGTAGGTGCGCTGCAGGGTGCTCAGCAGCCAGCTCTCGTTGGGCGCTGTGCCCGCGGCTTCGGCAGCGGCAACGGCTTCCATCACGGTGTTGTAGGCAGCTTCGTAATTGTCTTCGCGCGCATAGCTTTCGGCGACCAGTGCGGTCACGTCGGCTTCCGGATCGGAATAGCCGGCGGCCACGGCGGCCTGCAGCGCGTTGCGGGCCGCAGGATAGTCACCGGCGTTGAAAGCCAGGCTGCCCACGAACCAGTTGAACTGGCCGACCTGCTCGGGAGCGACGAGGCCGCTCTCCAGCATCATTTCCAGGCCCTGACGCTGCAAGGCAGGCTCGGACAGCTGGTTGCCGATGTTGAGGATGAGATTGCCCGCCACGTTGCGGTCTGCAGGAGTTTCGATGGCGGCAACCATCGTCGGGATCGCGGCACGTGCGCCTGCGGCATCCGGGGTTTCGCCCTGCACCATTGCGGCGACCGGCTGATAGGCTTCAACGAATCCGCGCGAGTTGTCCTGCGCCTGCGCGGCTTCGGACGTCACGGCGACCGAACCCATGGACACACCGCCGGCAAGGGCGATGGCAAGGGCGAAACCGGCGACGGTGCCGCGGATGGATTTGTTGCGAGTGGTGCGGAAAGCGCGAAGCATAGTGGTATTCTCTCCTGGTAATTCTGGCAGGCAGTAAACACGTCGCTACTGCCCGTCGTTCCCGGTTGTGGCCTCATGCACACTCAGCCCGAGATTGCAAATATGTCCTACAGGTCGAGCGCTGAATGGCGTTTTAACGGGGTAAGGCGGCAAAATTCAGAAATGGCGCTGTGAGGTGTGGAAAACGGGCGGTTTTCCCGGGCGTTTCGCCTACTCGCTATGGTGCCCCTCGGCCCCGTTCCCTACATTGCAGGCAACCAGAACGATAATGGAATTGCAGGTTAGTGAGCGACCAGAACGAAATCACTGGCGCCCCGGATAATCCGGGCGAATTCGAACGCATCGACATCGTCGAGGAGATGAAGACGAGCTACCTCGATTACGCCATGAGCGTGATCGTCAGCCGCGCCCTCCCCGACGTTCGCGACGGGTTGAAGCCCGTCCATCGCCGTATTCTCTATGCCGCCCAGGTCGGCGGCTACACCTCCACGCGCCCATATCGCAAATCGGCGAAGATCGTCGGTGAAGTGATGGGTTCGTACCACCCGCACGGCGACAGCGCGATTTACGATGCGCTGGCCCGCATGGTGCAGCCGTGGTCCATGCGCCTGCCGCTGATCGACGGCCAGGGCAACTTCGGCTCGATGGACCCCGATCCGCCGGCCGCCATGCGCTATACGGAAAGCCGCCTTGCCAAGGCGGCGGACCCGCTGCTGAGCGATCTCGACAAGGACACTGTCGATTTCGTCGACAACTACGATGGTTCGGAGAAAGAGCCGTCCGTCCTGCCTGCACGCTACCCCAACCTGCTGGTGAACGGCGCGGGCGGCATCGCGGTGGGCATGGCCACGAACATCCCGCCGCACAACCTCGGCGAAGTGATCGACGGCTGTTTCGCCTACATGGATGATCCCGGCATCACGGCAGAGCAGCTGCACGAGATTATCCCCGGCCCCGATTTTCCCACCGGCCCACTGATCCTGGGCAAGAGCGGCGCGCGCTCTGCCTACACCACAGGGCGCGGGTCCATCCTGCAGCGGAGCCGTCACGAGATCGAGACGGGCAAGAACGATCGCCAGTCGATCGTGCTGACTTCCATTCCCTACCAGGTGGGCAAAGCCGGGCTGGTAGAGAAAATCGCCGACGCCGCGAAGGAAAAGCGGATCGAGGGCATTTCCGACATCCGCGACGAATCCAGCCGCGCCGGTGTGCGCGTGGTGATCGAGCTGAAGCGCGACGCCACGCCCGAAGTCGTGCTGAACCAGCTATGGCGTCACACGCCCGCGCAAGCGAGTTTCCCGGCCAACATGCTCGCCATTCGTGGCGGCAGGCCGGAAACGCTGGACCTGCGCGATTTCATTTCCAGCTTCATCGCTTTCCGCGAACAGGTCATCACGCGGCGCACCAAGTTCGAGCTGAACAAGGCGCGGGACCGTGCCCACGTCTTGCTGGGCCTGGTGGTGGCCGTGTCCAACCTCGACGAGGTGGTGGCGATGATCCGCGGATCGTCCAACCCGCAGATCGCGCGGCAGAAGCTGCTCGACAAGGAATGGCCGATTGGCGACATTGCGCAATACATCCGCCTTGTCGAAGCCATCGAGCCGACGGCGGACGAAGCGGGCGGCACCTACCAGCTTTCCGAGCGGCAGGTGAAAGCCATCCTCGACCTGCGATTGCATCGCCTGACGGCCCTCGGCCGCGACGAGATCGGCGACGAGTTGCAGGAGCTGGCCGACAAGATCGAGTACTACCTCTCGCTGCTGGCCGACCGCGCCAAGCTTTACGGCGTCATGCGCGAGGAATTGCAGGAAGTGCGCGACCAGTTCGCCACGCCGCGCGTCTCCGAAATCGCACCCGCGTGGGACGGGATCGAGGACGAGGACCTGATCGAGCGGGAGGAGATGGTCGTCACCGTCACCCACTCCGGCTACATCAAGCGCACCCCGCTCGATACCTTCCGCGCCCAGCGCCACGGCGGCAAGGGCCGCAGCGGCATGGCTACGAAGGACGAGGACGCTGTCGTCGAAATGTTCGTAACTTCGACGCATAACCCTGTGCTTTTCTTCACGAATACGGGCCGCGTCTATCGCCTCAAGGTGTGGAAGCTGCCCGAAGGCGGCCCGCAGACCAAGGGCCGCCCGATGGTCAACCTGCTGCCGCTGGGCGACGAGGAGCGCGTCACCAACGTGCTGCCTCTGCCGGAGAACGAGGACGAGTGGGAAGCGCTCAACATCGTCTTCGCCACGGAACAGGGCATGGTTCGCCGCAACTCGATGGATGCCTTCACCAACGTGCCGTCGAACGGCAAGTACGCGATGGGCTTTGTCGAAGGCAGCGGGGACCGGCTGATCGGCGTGCGCCTGCTGAACGAGGAGCAGGAAATCTTCCTCGCCTCCGACGCCGGCAAGGCCATCCGCTTCGCCGCCACCGATGCGCGCGAAACCAAGAGCCGCACCGGCATCGGCGTGCGCGGCATGGCCCTGAAGGACGGGGCGAAGGTCGTCTCCCTAGCCGTGCTGGAGAAGCTGGGCCACGACATGGAAACGCGCGACGCATACCTGCGCGCGGCGGCGTGGAAGAACAACGACGCCGAGGCCACCCTGCCCTCAGAGCAGGTTGAGGCGATGACCGAGGGCGAGGAGTTCATCCTCACCATCACGGCCAACGGATACGGCAAGATTTCCAGCGCCTACGAATACCGCACCACGGGTCGTGGTGGTCAGGGTATCACCAACATCGGCACGCCCGGCAGCGATCCCGAGCGTAACGGCCCGGTCGTTGCCAGCTTCCCCGTGCGCCACGGCATGCAGCTGATGCTGGTGACGGACCGCGCCAAGCTGATCCGCCTGCCGGTGAACTTCCGCCACCTGGTGGATGGCGGTTTCGAGAACCACCAGGGCTGGGCGATCTATGGCCGCAGCTCGTCAGGCATCCGTATCTTCGACGTTGCCAAGGGCGAACACATCGTCGGCGCCGCGCGCATCGACGAGGACGAAAGCCCGGAGAACGAGGCTGAGGAAGCGATCGTCGAGGAAATGCTCGAACGTCGCGGCGGCGGAGACGAGACCACGCCCGATACGACGGTGGATCGCGACGACAACATCGAGGACGACGAAGCCGAGAATTGATTCGCTACTTTCCCCCGATGGCCTAGGATCTAGTCCAACGTCTTTTGGGGGAAAGATCATGTCGATGAAATCTGATGCACTCGCGTTCTTCGACGCCTGCGAAACCGGCAAGGGCTGGGAAGTTTGCCAGCAGTGGTGCCAGCCTGATGCTGTCTTCACAGCGCAAGCCGATGCACTGGCCGATGTGACCACGGTGGAGGGCTATACCGAGTGGATGGCCCACCTTCTCCAGCCGCTGCCCAACATGAACTATGAAATGCTGGCCTGCGGCGTCGATGAAGACGCCGGGACTTTCGTGGGCGCAGCGGTGTTCAAGGCCACCCATTCCGGCGAAGGCGGCCCCGTGTCGCCAACAGGCAAGACCATCGCTTCGGACTATTGCTACGTCTTCCGGTTCGAGGACGGCAAGATCGCGCACATGACCAAGATCTGGAACGACGGCTACGCCATGCGCGAAGCAGGCTGGGCCTGAGGGCTAATCCTCTCGCCGCCAAGCCACCCGCAGTTCCGGGTTGCGCTTCCGCAGCGTCGTCACCACGCCCACGGTGATCAGGAACTGGCCGAGGTAGTAGATCGGCCAGACGAGATATTCAGGCACTTCGCTACCCGATAGCGGGCCGAGCCGGGCGAAGATCAGCAGGTCCGACACCACGAACAGCAGAGCGCCGGCAGCCACGCGCATCCGCGGAAAATCGCTCATCCATGCGCTCGCCGCCATGAGGCTGAGCGCGACGGCGTAGATTGCCACGGCCCACGCCATATTGCGGTCGTAGGGCAGGAAATAGCCGATCACCGGGGGCAGGATCAGGATTGCAAGAAAAGCCCATTGGTCCGCCCCGTGCAGCTTGCCGCGCGAATGGCGCATGAAGACCGATACCGCCAGCATGTGGAACACGAAGAACACCGCCGCGCCCACGCGCAGGTCGAATTCGATGGCCATGTCCGCACATGCTGCCACGGCCATGGCCAGCGCCAGACGGTGCGAATCCCCGCTCTGGTGGCGCAGGTAGGCGTAGATCGCCAGAAAGCCCACGCCGAAGCCTTTTATCGGGATGAGATAGAGCTCCGGCAGGTTCGTCGCCTGCAAGTAGTAATAGGACAGCGCCGCAACGATGCTGAGCACCAGGAATGGGCGTTTCTGCGCCAGCGCAGGATGGGGCTGCTTGGGAGGCATGTGCCAGCGCTTAGCGCGCCGTCCTGATCTGTACCAGTGCGGTTTCCAGCATCACGTCTTCCGCGCTTCCCACTGGGTTCGGCGCAATCACGAAGTCCGGCACCACGCCGCGTGTCGACTGGTCGCCCGAGGGGCGCACCATGTAGGCCTTGGGATAGGTGATGACAGCGCCCGAGTTAGGCAGCGCAAAAGTCTCCACCGCGCCGTATGTGGTGGGCAGGTCAGCCGTTTCCTCCCCCACGACGGTGGCAATGCCAAGATCCTGCATCAGTGCCGCTACCACCGCCGCGTTGGAATAGCTGTGCTGGTTGACCAGCACCCATACGCGCCCGTCGAACGCGTTGTCGGCAATCGGCTGCGTCAGCGGCAGGTCGACCGACACCACCTGGCCATCGTCAGCAGAAGCGAGCGCGGCGGCGATCCGGCCTGCGAGCGTATTCGCATCGCCCTCCCGGTCGGCCCATGCCGCCTTGGTGTTCGGCCCGGCGCGAACTTCGTAGCGGGAGGCATAGCGGTATGGTTCCTCCACCAGTCGCGCCACGATCAGGTCGGAGAAACTCGCATCGCCGCCGCCGTTGTCACGCAGGTCGATCACCAGGTCAGTCGCTCCGCTGGCCGAGATCGCGGTGAAGGCTTCCTCGACGAAAGCGCGGAAGGGGGCGATGGTGTAAGTCTCGCCGTCCTCGCCGCGTTCTTCCTCGGTTGCTGAGAACGGGCCGGGCTGGAGGTAATAGATGCCCTCGCCAAGGTCGCGGTGGATACGTGCCCCAGAGCTACGGTCCGGCGCGGAGACGGGGCGCGCGGCCTGCATCGCGTACATCTCGCCTAGGCCCATGGCCGACACTGACGCGGTGGCAGGTTGCCCGTCCGGCCCGATGTATTCGATTGCGAGGCTCTCCCGCGGCCCGAAGACGAAATAGAGATAGGCGGGCAGCCCAAGCTCGATCTGCGAGCGTAGCAGGCGGTCGCTGTCGGCAGATATGATGGAGCGGACACGGCTTTCAAACTCCGCCAGCGATATTCCGCCAAGGCCGGTAATGCGGGAGCCGGGCGGCAGGTTGTCGCCCTCGCCAGCCCACTGGTCCGTCACCATCGCGCTGTCGCGGTAGGTGACAGACAGGGGAATGATCGTGCCGCCCTCGCCCACGTAGGCGAAAAGGTCTCCCATGGCCGCCTCCGTCTTGGCGTGGCCCACGTTCCCGAAAGCCATCGCTTCGTGCAGCATGAGGTGGAAATCTGTCTTCGGTACCGGGCCGTCGATGCGGTTGAGCAGGCTATCGACATGGGCATCGTATTCGGCGCGGCCACGGCGAGCGAAGAGATCGACGTGCTCCTGCTGCAAACGGGAGTAGAGCGTGGTCAGGTCCTCGCGGGCTTCCTCTGCCGTGTAGCAGTTCTCGCAAGGCGCGCTCTCCTGCGCGGCCAGCGGTGAGGCGAACAATATTGCGAAGGCGGTGACGAGGTTGCGCGCGAAACGATTTGCCATCGCGCGACACTACCCCCTCGAAATTGGCCGTCAACTCGCCTACTTGCGCTGTCATGACACAGCAGGTCCATATCATCGGCGGCGGTCTCGCGGGCAGCGAGGCGGCATGGCAGCTCGCAAAGCGCGGCGTGAAAGTGCGCCTGTCCGAAATGCGCGGCGGGGGCGAGATGACGGCCGCGCACCAGACCGACGGTTTGGCCGAACTGGTGTGCTCCAATTCCTTCCGCAGCGACGATGACGAGAAGAACGCCGTCGGCCTGCTTCACCACGAAATGCGGCGGCTGGATTCGATCATCATGTCCGCCGGCGAAATCGCCCGCGTTCCTGCGGGCAGCGCCATGGCGGTGGACCGCGACGTGTTCAGCGCCGAAGTGCAGAAGCGGCTGGAAGCCCATCCCAACATCACCATCGTGCGCGAGAAGGTGGAACAGTTGCCGCCAGAGGGGATGACCATCGTCGCCACTGGTCCGCTCACCGCCGCCAGTCTCGCGCAAAGCATCGTCAGCGCCACGGGCGAGGATCGCCTCGCCTTCTTCGACGCTATCGCGCCGATCGTCTATCGCGACAGCATCGACATGAGCAAGGCGTGGATCCAGTCGCGCTGGAACAAGACAACGGCTGCGTCCAACGAGGATGGCGACTACATCAACTGCCCGATGGACAAGGAGCAGTACGAAGCCTTCGTCCAGGGCCTGCTCGATGCCGAGAAGGGCGAGTTCAAGGAGTGGGAAGCAGACACGCCCTATTTCGACGGCTGCATGCCGATCGAGGTGATGGCAGAGCGCGGCGTGGAAACCTTGCGTTACGGCCCGATGAAGGGCGTCGGCCTCGATAACCCGCACGACCGGACCGAGGAACATCCGCAGGGCCGCTGGCCCTACGCCGTGGTGCAGCTGCGTCAGGACAACAAGCTGGGCACGCTGTGGAACATGGTCGGCTTCCAGACCAAGATGAAATACGGCGCGCAGGTAGAGCTGTTCCGCACCATTCCGGGGCTTGAGAATGCCGAGTTCGCACGGCTTGGCGGGATGCACCGCAACACCTTCATCAATTCACCCGAATTGCTGGACCGGCAACTGCGCCTGAAGTCGGCGCCGCACATCCGTTTTGCCGGGCAGGTGACGGGCTGCGAAGGCTACGTGGAAAGCAGCGCCGTGGGCCTGATGGCAGGCATGATGGCGGCAAGCGAGCTGGCGGGCGAGGCGTGGTCCCCTCCCCCCGCGACCACGGCGATGGGCGCGCTGCTGAGCCATATCACCGGCGATGCCGATGCCAGCCACTTCCAGCCCATGAACGTGAACTTCGGCCTGTTTCCGCCGCTGCACGACGTAAAGAAGAAGCAGCGCAAGGAAGCTTATACCTCGCGTGCCAAGGCGGATTTCGGCGTGTGGCTGGAAAGCCTGACCGTCCCCGCATGATCCTCTAGCAGTTGCAGCTTGGCCGCGTTGTGGTCCTCGGCTTCGGTGCGCTGGTAGCGAATTCGGCCTGCGTCAGCTCGTCGTCCTCGTTCGCGTCCATCTCCGCGAAACGCGAACTGGTGGTGATCGCCCATTCCTCGAACGTCAGCAGGTTGTTGCCGTCGGTGTCGAGTCGCCTGAAGGCATCCGTGCGCGTGGAGAGCATCTCGTTACGCGTAATCTTCAGGTCACGGTTGCGATCGTAACGGAAGAAGCGGCGCTGCTCGCGCGTCAGCTCGCTCGCTTCGGGCGGTTCGGGCCCGGTGATGTTCGAAACGTCGGCCACCGGCAGCGAATCGGGGTCGATGGCTTCTTCCGCGCTCTCGGGCTCTGGCGGTGGCGCACCCTCTTCAACCTGCGCCCTGCCCTGTATCCAGAACAGCCCCAGCCCCACAAGCAGCAGTGCGCTGAAGGCACCCAGGATAACTCGGTTCATCGATAATTCCCCTTGGATTCGGGAGCTTACGCTACCTGCCCAGCAGGCCTGCACGCAAGGCCGTTGCCATCGCGCCAGCCCCGTCCAGCAATTCGCCGGAGCCGAGACGGTGGGCTCTGCGAGAAAGGCTGTGCAGCACTGCAAGGGAGCGCACCTCTTTCGGCAAGCGTATGCGCGCGCCGCCCGATGCGGCCGCGGCCTCGCGAGCCATCTTGGCTTCGTCCTCACTGTCCAGATGCATCGCCAGGTCCAGCAACGCCCATTCGTGCCCTGCCTGCTCTACCGGCGCGTCGGGCCGGCTTCGCCCGGATGCATCGTTGACGGCCGACCAGCCCAGCGCCCTGCCGCGAGCGAACGTGGAAAGCTCGCGCCGACCCAGCGCCTCTGCCAGCAGCATTTCCCAGCCATCGACCAGCGGCACGAGCCTCTCTGCCTCGATGCCGCAATGGCGCAACAACGCAAGCAAGGGTTCTCCAATCGGCCAGTGTGCGGGGGCCTGTTCCAGCCGCTCCCGCCACCAGGCCAGCTTCATCTGGGCAATCACCGGCTCTCCACCGTTGCGGATGATGCTCGCCAGGCGGGTATCCAGTGCGAGCAAGGCCAGCGTGGCCGACTGCGTCCTTTTCGGCGCGTACGCCAGGGCGAGGCGCTGGGGCAGAGGCAGGGTTTCGACGAGATCGGAAGACATGCGGGAACAGCCTTCACCCGATAATCGGTGCCAAGTCAAAGACTGTCGGCGCGGATCGATGAGCCACCTCGGATCGCAGGTAGCTTGGCAAACGGCTTGTTAACTCCGCTCGGTTACATCCCCGAAACCACGGCCCCGGTATGTTGCGTGGTCAGGTGGTAGCAATGACAGGTGTACCCGAAATGATCCGCAAGTTTATCCGCACTACACTGGGCGACCTTGCAGAATGTCGTAGCGGAAACGCCACGCTTCTGGTTGCATTGGGCATGCCGGTGCTGATCGGCGGCGCAGGCCTGGGCGTCGATGTGACGCAGTGGTACATGTGGAAACGCGAATTGCAGTTCGCCGTCGACCAGGCGGCGGTTGCCGGTGCCTGGGCCGCGGCGGAAGAGGAGACCGAGGGCACGTACCAGCTTCGCGCTCTGCAGGAATTCGAAGCCAACCTGTCGGCCACCGACGACTTCAACACCGCCCCGGATATTCGCCTGGCAGACTTTGCCGGCGGTACGGACAACTCCGTGGCCGTTTCCGCCACTGCATCCAAGGAGCTGCCCTTTTCCAGCTTCCTCACCGGCGATGCGGCCGAGGTCTATGCCTATGCCCAGGCCAGTTTCGAGGAAGGCGTGACTTTCACCAGTTGCCTGATCGCCACCGACGAGGATGACGAAGGCGCCGTGACCATCGGGGGTAACGCCGTGCTGACAGCCAGCTGCGGCATGGCGGCCCTGTCCACCGACGATCTTTCGATCAAGGTGGATGGCAATCCGGAAATCGAGGCAGGGTGGATTCTCTCTGCCGGCGGCGTGGACGAGTGGCTGAAGAACAACACCGACGACGTGATCATGGAGTACATGAGCGGACTCTACGATCCCTACGCCGAGCTTTCTCCGCCCAACCCGACCGAATCGCGGGCCTCGCGCACCTACAGCTGCTCCGCGGCGAGCGACACGACCTATGCCGACGAGACTGTCAGGGTCTGGCGCACCTACAGCTATTTCCGCGGTCCGAGCCACAACAACATGGAGCCGTGGGATAACCCGAACGCCAAGGCGGACTCGGACGTCACCACGACCCAGCGGCAGATCATCGTCCCCAACGGCACGGTCGCAGGCACTACAACGACGCCGGACAACGGCACCAACGACGTTGGCAACGGCAATAACAAGACACACGAGCACTGGACCGGCAGCCGCACGGTTACCTATTCCAACGTCAACGTGATCGAAGGTGGTCAGGCGGGCAACGTTCGCCCCGGCACCTACACCGACATCCAGATCGGTTGCGATACGGCCTTCGCTCCCGGCGTCTACAACATCGTTGGCGGTCAGTTGCAGATCAACGGTCAGCATGAAGTCAGCGGCGCGGGCGTGATGTTCGTCCTCTACGAAGGCGCTTCCGTCGTCATCAACGGCGGTGCGGACGTGAACCTCACGGCGATGACGGCGGCCGACCTGATGGCGATTGGCGTATCTGCCGAGGATGCGAACGAGCTTGCCGGGATGCTGGTGTTCGAGGATCGCGACGGGCCGGGCGCGGGCAACAATGGCCAGCGTATCAACGGCAACGCGAATACGATCCTCAACGGCACGCTCTATTTCCCGCAGAGCGAGGTATTCTTTGCGGGGACCGCCGGGGTGACCAGCCAGTGCCTGATGATCGCTGCCAAGAACATCACCCTGACGGGTACGACCGACATGCAGACGTTCTGCCCGGGCGGTTCGAGCGAAGACACCACCGTCGTCAGCACGGCATCGAAAGTGAGGTTGGTGGCATGATGCGCGCACTCGCCTCTCGCCTTCACCGCCTTTCCTGCCTGCGAGCGGACGAGCGCGGTTCGATGGCAATCGAGACTGCGTTCGTCGCGCCGGTCCTGCTGATCCTCGCGCTCGGTGGTTTCGAGGTTGCCACGATGGTGTCCCGGCAGACCGATCTGCAGAGCGGCGCTGCCGAGGCAGCCTCTGTCGTTCGCGCGGTGATACCGGAGACTGCCGAGGCGCGCACCACCGTGCGCGATATCGTCGCGAATTCAACCGGCCTCACGACGGACCAGATCACGGTCACGGAAATCTATCGCTGCGGCACCTCGGCGGATTACGTCACGATCCCGGATTCCTGCGGGAGCGGCGTCGAATACAAGTTCATCCAGGTGGACCTGACCGACACCTATGCGCCCATCTGGACGAAATGGGGTGTGGGCCAGGGCTTCACCTACAATGTCAGCCGAACGGTACAGATCGGATAGACACCATGACCATCCGACAACTATTCTCCCGCCTGCGCCGAGACGACACCGGTGCGACTGCGATCGAATTCGCCCTGCTCTCCCCTGCCCTCATCCTGATGATGATAGGCGTGCTGCAGGTGGGTATGGCGATGCAGAACTATAACGCCTTGCGCGGTCTATCTGCCGACGTTGCCCGCTACACGATGGTGCAATACCAGACCGGCAACACGATCTCGAATTCCCAGATTGAAACCTGGGCGGAGAACCACGCGCTTGGCGCGCCTTACCTGCTTCACCAGGACAGGGTGAATGCCGTGGTGACAACGCCTGGCACCCAGCGCGTAACCGGAGCCACCGAGCTCCAGCTCGTGATTTCCTACCAGATGGACAGCTTCCTGGGCTTTGCCGGGATCGAATTCCCGTTCATCACCTACACCCGGCCCATCTTCCTGCTCGACGAAGACTGATCCGGTACGCGCACAACGCCGCCTTTCCCTTTTCAGGGCAGCGTCGATGATGCACACCCGCTTTGGCCCCCTGTCGCATGGAGTGACGGCATCGAAACCGTCGGCTGAATGACGCGGGGAGCCACCCCTCCCCCCCGCACCGGATCAGTCTGCGTAGGTAACCTTACGGCAAGCCGCGACGACGCGGTCCTTGTCGATCAGCGCCAGCTTTTCGAGGTTAGCCGCATAGGGCAGCGGCACGTCCTCGTTGCACACGCGCAGGACGGGTGCGTCGAGGTGGTCGAACCCTTCTTCCATGCACACCGCGATCACTTCCGAAGCGATCGAACAGGTGGGCCAGCCTTCCTCTGCGATGACCACGCGGTTGGTTTTCGCCAGGCTCTTGAGGATGGTTTCGGTATCGAGCGGGCGCAGCGTGCGCAGGTCGATCACTTCGGCATCGATGCCCTGCTCTGCCAGTTCCTCGGCAGCTTCCAGCGCCACGCCCACGGCGATGGAATAGGACACGATGGTGACATCGCTGCCCTCGCGCATGATCCGCGCCTTGCCGATGGGCAGGACATGATCGTCGAGCTGGGCAACCTCGAAGCTCTGGCCATAGACCAGTTCGTTTTCGAGGAAGACGACCGGGTCATCGCTGCGGATCGCCGATTTCAGCAGGCCCTTGGCGTCCTGCGCGTCGTAGGGTGCAATGACGATCAGGCCAGGCACGCTGGCGTACCACGGGCCGTAGTTCTGGCTGTGCTGCGCGCCCACGCGGCTTGCCGCGCCGTTGGGGCCACGGAACACCACCGGGCAACGCATCTGGCCGCCTGACATGTAATTGGTCTTCGCCGCGGAATTGATGATATGGTCAATCGCCTGCATGGCGAAGTTGAACGTCATGAATTCCACCACCGGGCGAAGGCCGCCCATGGCAGCGCCCGTGCCGATACCGGCAAAGCCGTATTCGGTGATCGGGGTGTCGATCACGCGCTTCGGCCCGAACTCGTCGAGCAGGCCCTGCGTCACCTTGTAGGCGCCCTGGTACTCTGCCACCTCCTCGCCCATCACGAAGACACGTTCGTCGAGGCGCATTTCCTCGGCCATGGCATCGCGCAGCGCTTCGCGCACCGTCAGCTTCACCATATTGGTGCCTTCGGGCACTTCGGGATCGTCGGCGCGCGGTTTCGATGCGGGCTTGTCGATATCGAGGGGATTGCCCTCGCGGCCGACATCCTTGCCTTCGCCCTCGACGTCCTTAACTTCGTCATCGGACGATGCGGCGGGTGCGGGCGCCTCGATATCCGAGGCATCCTCGCCCTCGCCCGCCAGGATGGCGATGACGGTGCCGACTTTCACCTCTTCGGTGCCCTCGGCAACGAGGATCTTGCCAACGGTGCCTTCATCGATGGATTCGAATTCCATCGTGGCCTTGTCGGTCTCGATCTCGGCGAGAACGTCGCCAGCAGAAACGGAGTCGCCTTCCTTCACCAGCCACTTGGCCAGCGTGCCTTCTTCCATGGTGGGCGAGAGGGCGGGCATTTTCAGTTCGATCGCCATGGCTCAGTACTCCCCCACCAGAACGTCGGTGTAGAGTTCGCTGGCCTCGGGTTCGGGCGAGCTTTCGGCAAAGTCCGCAGCTTCGGCCACGGTGGCGCGGATGCCCTTGTCGATTTCCTTCAACTTGTCCTCTTCGATACCCGCCGCGGCGAGGTCTTTCTTCACCCGTTCGATCGGGTCGTTCTTTTCGCGCTGGTCCTGCACTTCCTCTCGCGTGCGATACTTTGCCGGATCGGACATGGAGTGACCGCGATAGCGATAGGTGTTGCATTCCATCAGCACCGGGCCGTTGCCATCGCGCACGTGCTTGAAGGCGATTTCGGCGGCCTGGCGCACTTCGAGAACGTCCATGCCGTTCACATCCATTCCGGGGATGCGGAACGCGGTGCCGCGACGGTAGAACTCGGTCTCCGCGCTGGACCGCTTCACCGCGGTGCCCATCGCGTACTGGTTGTTCTCCACCACGAACACGATCGGCAGGTTCCAGAGCGCGGCCATGTTCATAGTCTCGTAGACCTGGCCCTGGTTCGCCGCCCCGTCACCGAAATAGGCGAGGCACAGGCCACCGTCCTCGTTGTACTGGTGGGCAAACGCGAGACCGCCGCCGAGCGCAACCTGTGCGCCGACGATGCCATGACCGCCGTAGAATTTATGCTCGGTGCTGAACATGTGCATCGAGCCGCCCTTGCCCTTGGAAATGCCAGCGGCGCGGCCCGTCAGTTCGGCCATGATCACCTTGGGGTCGATGCCGTAGGCGAGCATGTGCCCATGGTCGCGATAGCCGGTAATCACGCTGTCGCGATCGTTGTCGAGCGCACTCTGCAGGCCGATGGCGACCGCTTCCTGGCCGATATAGAGGTGGCAAAAGCCGCCGATCAGGCCGAGGCCGTAAAGCTGTCCGGCCTTTTCCTCGAATCGGCGGATGAGCAGCATCTGCTCGTAGAAATGCATCAGCTGGTCTTCGCTGGGTTTGAAGCGCTTCTCCTTCTCCAGGGCTTCCTGCAACGAGCGCAGGGCGAAGTCGTCGTCGCCGGCGGTCTGCTCTTTCTTGTCGGCTTTGGAGGTGGAGGCTTTGGCCAAGATGCAATCCCCTAATGTCGCTGCGCCATCGCAACGCTGATGTGTTTTCGCGATCGCCTATAATCACCCATGCGATGCGCTGGCAACGCCGCACTTCCCTCATTTACCAATGTGGTGAAAATGGATTGACCGCCGTGCCAATCCGAAGCGAACGATCAGTCGATCGGTTCCAGTTCGACGACATATTCGTCAGGATGCGCGACACCCAGATTTCCACGCACGAGTTCCGACGCGTAATCGGGATCGACATTCTCCGGATCGAGCAGTTCAACGCGGTTTTCCAACTCTGCCTTGCGTTCCTGCAACGCGGCGATCCGCTCTTCATGTTCGCCGAGGCGCGCCGCCTGCTCGCCCCAGGCCAGAACCCCGGAAGGACCGATAAGGGCCAGGCCGCCGATCAGCATGAGGATGAGCAACGCGATCGCGTTCACGATCCGCTCCCTTACCACTTCCTTGCGATGCGCCATCCCGTTCATGGGAACACCTTGAATCACAAACACCTCGCCGATTCAAGCGGCATTCGTGGGGATCTGCGGAAAGTCCGACGGATTGATACCCGGTTGCGCCGGAACTGGAAAAAGGTTACAAGTGAAACCATGACTGATCTATTTGAAAACCCCATTGGCCTCGACGGCTTCGAATTTGTTGAATTCTGCGCACCGGAGAAAGGCGTGATCGAGCCTGTCTTCGAATCCATGGGCTTCAAGCACGTGGCCTCGCACCGGTCGAAGGACGTGCAGCTCTGGCGACAGGGCCAGATCAATCTCATCCTCAATTACGAACCACGCAGCGCTGCCTGGTTCTTTGCCCGCGAGCATGGCCCTTCGGCATGTGGCATGGGCTTCCGTGTCAAGGATGCGGCCAAGGCCTACAAGGAACTGCTCAAGCGCGGTGCAGAGCCCGTCCAGGTCGAGACGGGCCCGATGGAATTGCACATCCCTGCCATTCGCGGGATCGGCGGCGCGATCGTCTACCTGATCGACCGCTACCACGACGAGGACGGCAAGGGCCTTTCCATCTACGACATCGATTTCGAATACCTCGACGGTGTCGAAAAGCACCCGGAAGGCGCCGGCTTCAACGTGATCGACCACCTGACGCACAACGTCTACGGCGGCCGGATGAAGTACTGGGCGGATTACTACGAGACGCTCTTCAACTTCCGCGAGATCCGTTTCTTCGACATCAAGGGCGAGTACACCGGCCTCACGTCCAAGGCGCTCACCGCGCCGGACGGCAAGATCCGCATTCCGCTCAACGAAGAGGGCGAAGGCGGCAAGGGCCAGATCGAGGAATTCCTGCGCGAATTCAACGGCGAAGGCATCCAGCACATCGCCCTGATCTGCGACGACCTCGTGGCCGCCTGGGACAAGCTGAAGGAATTCGGCGTGCCCTTCATGACGGCTCCGCCCGAGACCTATTACGAGATGCTGTCCGACCGTCTGCCCGATCACGGCGAGGACGTGGACGCGCTGAAAGCGCGCGGCATCCTGCTGGACGGCACGACCGAGGGTGGTTCCCCTCGCCTGCTGTTGCAGATCTTCGCCGAAGCGCAGGTCGGCCCGGTGTTCTTCGAATTCATCCAGCGCAAGGGTGACGAGGGATTCGGCGAAGGCAATTTCAAGGCCTTGTTCGAGAGCATCGAACGCGATCAGATCAAGCGCGGTGTGCTCGACACGAAGGATGCCAAGACCGTCGACGCCTGATCGCGGTCGTACCCGTGCAAAAAGCTTGCGGCGCGCCAACGATGCGCCGCAAGCCCCTTGCACCTGAACTCCTTAAGCGCCATCACGCTGCCTGACGAGAGGAGTTTCCCTGTACCATGATCGCGTTTCGCGCCCTTACTGTTTCCGCCGTTGCCCTGCCGCTTGCCTTGCTGGCAACACCCGCTGCCGCGCAGGTGGACGATGCCATCGTGCTGAACATCCTGCGCAACTGTGCTCAGATCGACGACGCGACGGCGCGGCTTGCCTGTTACGACAACAACATCACCGCTGCCGGCGGACAGGCTCGCAGTTCGGTGCCCGGACAGATGGCCGCTCCTACCGGTGATCGCGGCGCGCCGCTCGATACGCGTGGTCCCTCGGGCTTTGGCCGGGAGGATGTCCGCACCCCGCAACGGTTCGAAACCCCCGCCGGACAGATCGATCAGCTACAGGCCCGCGTGAGCGAAGTGCGCCAGCGCGAGCCGGGCGTGTACCTCGTTACGCTGGAAGACGGCGCACAGTGGCTGTTCACCGAATCCGTTCCGTTCTCCTATCGCGCCCCGCGCCCCGGAGACCAGGTGGAGATCGACCGTGCATCGCTGGGCAGCTTCCTGCTGACCTTCGATCGCCAGGCATCGGTCCGCGTCCGCCGCGTTCGGTAAAGCATCACGCGCCTCCTAGTGTAAGGCGCGAGATCAGGGGACGCTGTGCCCCAGTTCGTCGAAAGTGCGTTCGCGTTCCAACTGCACAACCGCGTTGCGACGAACCTTCTCGAAGGTTGCGAAGAACCTTTCGCGTTCGGGGACCGATAACGGCGCCATCAGGAATGCGCTGCGCTGGCGACTGGCTTCCTGGATGATCTCGATCAGGCGCTGGCCTTCGTCAGTGGGCGAGAACAGGCCGTGCCGCCTGCCGGGCTTCCCGCTGCGTTTCACCAGCCCGCGTTCGATCAAGGCCGTGACGGTACGCCCGGCCTGGCTGTGATCGCGGTCGAGGCGAGAGACCAGCGTATTCCAGTCGATGGGTGCATCCAGCGCAATCTCGTTCAGCACCCAGCTTTCAAAATTCGATAGACTTGTCAGGCGCTTGAAGGTCAAAGCTCCACTTCGACTGAAGTAGGCCGAAAGCGTCATCAACGGTGCGAGGATCCGGCTGCGCTCGATCACGATCGGGTTTTCGGAATTCGGCTCGTAATCAGGATCTGCCACGAACGGATTGAGCGATTTCACGTCGTTCTGGTTCAGCGCGCGCTCCTGCTCGTAGAGCATCACGGCGCGGTGCAGCAACTTCTCGATGACGGCGAAAAACGAAGCCAGCTCGTCGTCACCGATATCGAACGTGAGTTCGCGGTTGCGCAGCTCGGCAAGCCGCAAGAGGCGGTCGGCCAGCGTCGCGCCCTTGCGCGTCAGGCTGACAGGGGCGCGTATCTGGTCACGCTCCACCATCTTGAGTTCCAGCAGGCGTTTCACGGAACGGCTGACCTGTGCCTTGTCCACGCCGACGGAGCCGGAGATATCGGCCGGGACAAGCGGCCCCTGGCTCCGCAACAGGAAAAGGATGCGGCGGTCGAGTTCGACGAGATCGATCTCGCGCGCGTAGGACAGCTCCGCGCTTTCGCGCACCTTGTAGAGAAGCTGCCATAGCTCTTGCTGGATGACGGCGCTCTGTTCGCCCTCCCCCGACCGGTGCGTTTCCGCTTCCGGCGCGAGGCCGTTGAGGATGATGGACAGGCGCGTCTCGAATTCGGGCGGCACGCCCTGACCGCTTCCCGTTAAGCCATCGGCAGCGCGCGCACCGTGTGCGAATGCCTCCACAATCCGCATGGCTTCGTCGGCCATCGGTCCGAGCAGTTGCTGCAATTTCGTAGTCGCGGCCTTTTTCTCGCGCGCTTCTGCTCCGTCGGCGTAGACGGAGCGAGCGTGATCGAACAGCAGCCTGCGCCATTCCGGCACCACCATCGACGTCGTTTCCCCTCTGCCGGCCCCCGTATTTCCTTTGCGGGCTTCTTTCATTCGTTCTGCCTTGTTCCTGGCTGCACGAGACCCTTAATGGCCTTTGGGTGGTTTGAACAGCGACACGATTGCCATGTCCCCATGCCATCGCACAAACGCCTGAACACCGGTGCAACGGGCCAATCCGGACTCGATCAACGATTTCGGATACTATCAATTTGAAAGGCGATGCAGCAAGGCAACACTTTGTTGCGCACGAATCCGGAATTGCCTTCAAAATCAGCTTAACGCGTTGAGATTACACATAACTTAAATTTCATACACATGAAAACTGCGGCCGCATTCCGGACTTTCGAGCCTCATTTTTTCCCAATAAACCAATCCGTCCACACGGCTTGCGATTCATCGACTAGACACAATCAACAAGCCTGAATATGCCAGTGCTTCGGTTCAGGCTGGTCTCAGAGAAATGCCAGTCCGCCGGGGGAGGAAAATGTATGCACATTGCGCAATCCAGCGCCGCGAACGGGTCTTTTTGGCTCCCGCGTCTGCGCGCACATTTTCTGCACCCGCAACATTCCATCAAACACATTGACCCCGCGATTTCACGTCGGAAAGCCACGCGCATTCCGGCGCGGCCACGGGCAATCTATCGTGGGACGATGACCATTGGCAGGTTTGCACCGTGCAAGCCTGTCTTCACTGTGAAGGGAGCACAAAGTGAAAACCTTTAATCGTGCGCAGCTATTCCGCGCTGCATTGCTGGCAGGTGGTGCCGGCACAATGTTCATGGCCGCTCCGGCCATGGCACAGGATGCAACAGTCGGCGACGACGTGCAGGTTGGCGAGGAAGATTCCGCGCCTGCCCAGCGCATCGTTGTTACCGGTTCGCGCATCGCCACGCAGGACTACAACTCCAACAGCCCGATGGTGACCGTGGACGAAGGCCTGCTCGAGCAGTCCTCCACCGCCGCTATCGAATCCAACCTGAACAAGCTGCCGCAGTTCGTTCCGGCACAGACCCCGACGCAAGGTGGAGACATCCAGCCCACGGCAACCAACACGCCGGGCGCGGCAACGATCTCGCTGCGCGGTATCGGCACCAACCGTAACCTCGTCCTGATCGACGGTCGTCGCGGTACGCCGGGCAACGCTTCGGGCGTGGTCGACATCTCCACCCTGCCCTCTGCTGCCATCGAGCGTATCGAAACGATCTCGGGTGGTGCCTCGGCTACCTACGGCGCCGACGCCGTTGCCGGTGTGACGAACTTCATCCTGAAGAAGGATTTCGAAGGCCTCGAACTCGATGCCCAGTTCGGCATTACCGAGGAAGGCGACAACTTCGAATACCAGCTGTCGGGCATCATGGGCACCGACTTCGCCGACGGTCGCGGCAACATCTCGCTCGCGATGTCGATGAACACCCGCGAAGCCAACTTCCAGCGTGACCGCGAGTGGTACACCGACCTGTACGCCGATCCGAACATCGCCGGTGGCCAGTTCTTCATTCCGGCACCGGGCATCAACTTCGGCTTCGGTCCGAACCAGCCTGATTTCGGCACGGTGTTCCCCGATGGCCCGGATGGGCTCGCCGGCGTTAACGTCTACGTCAATCCGGCAACCGGCCAGGCCTTCACCATCGGTGCAAACGGCACTCCGTCCAACTTCGGCAACGACCAGTTCGACCTGCCGCTCGACGGCCTGCCCTTCAAGCAGACGATCAACGGCGCGATCAGCTCCAACAACACCAGCCTCTATCTCATCCTGCCGCTGACGCGTTACAACGCGTTCGCCCGCGGTAACTACGAGATCAACGACTGGGTTGGCGTGTTCGGCCAGGCGCTTTTCAGCCACGTCGAGACCTTCACGCGCAACGAGCCTTCGCCGGCCGTGGGCGGTTGGACCGTCAACATCGACCCGACGCAGCTCGATCCCGGCGAAATGCCGGCCCAGCTCCAGACCCTGCTCGACAGCCGTCCCGATCCGGACGCGCCGTTCCAGCTCGAGTCGCTGCTGTTCGACGATCGTGAAACGTTCACTGACGTCACGACCTACAACCTGACGGCAGGCTTCGAAGGCTACATCCCCGGCACCAGCTTTGCCTGGGAAACCTTCGTCAGCCACGGCATTTCGTCGACCTATGCGAAGCAGACCGGCGTCAACTCGCTGGCTCGTTTCCAGGCTGTCCTGAGCGCGCCGAACTTCGGTCGTGGCTTCAGCCAGACCGGCAACCAGGGCCCGCCGAACTTCGGTTTCGGTGCTTCCACCGCGACCTGTACTTCGGGCCTGAACCTCTTCAACCCGCCGGCCGGCGGCTTCTCCGAGGATTGCCTCGAAGCCATCCGTGCCGACCTGAAGAACCGTTCGGACGTGACCCAGACCATTGCCGAGGCGAACATCTCGGGCGGCCTGTTCCAGCTTCCTGCCGGTGAAGTGGGTATCGCTCTTGGTGCCAGCTATCGCGAGCTCCAGTTCGAGTTCGACAACGATACGCTGACAACGGACGGTCGCTCGTTCCTCGACCAGGCGCAGGGCATCTATCCCAGCGGCAACGTGGATGCGTCCTTCGACGTTCACGAGCTTTACGGCGAATTGCTCATTCCGCTGCTTTCGGATCTTCCGATGGTGCAGCAGCTGAACCTGGAAGTCGGCGGTCGTATTTCCGACTACTCGACCACGGGCACGAGCTACACCTACAAGATCCTGGGCGACTGGCAGGTCACCGACTGGCTGCGTATCCGCGGTGGGTACAACCGTGCAGAACGCGCACCGAACATCGGTGAGCTGTTCCTGCAGGCGTCGCAGACCTTCGGTGGCAACTCGGTTGGCGACCCCTGCTCGCTGGCCAACCCGCTGTCGTTCTCGGCCAACCAGGCGGGCGACCAGTTCGAAGGCGGCAACGAGAACGGTGCCAAGGTCGAGGCGATCTGCCGCATCCAGATGGAAGCCAGCGGCAACCCGGATGCCGACGAGCAGTACTACGCAGGCGTTCAGGACAGTGGTACCGGCGGCTTTGCCTTCCCGACCACTATCGGTAACCCGAACCTCACCCCTGAGAAGGCCGACACCTGGACCGTTGGTGCAGTGTTCCAGCCGTACATCGGCGGTGCGATCTCTCGCGCTCGCCTGACGGTGGACTACTACAACATCAGCGTCGAGGACGCGATCGGTCTGCAGACTGTCGGTATCGCGCTGCGTTCCTGCTACGATCCGCTGCTGAACCCCGCGTTCGGCGGCACGCCGCAGGAAGTCGCCAACTCGGCGAACTGCCAGCTGGTTCCGCGTAACGCGACCGGTGCCCTGGGCAACGTCCAGCGTACCTACGTGAACAACGGTGCCTTCGAACTGTCGGGTATCGACGTTGCGCTGGACCTCGCACTCGAAGCGGGTCCGGGTACGCTCAACCTGAATGTGCTGGGCAGCTATGCGATCGACTTCAAGTCGACTGCGCTCGACGGTATCCTGCCGATGGTCGATTACGTCGGCACCCTGGGTACTGGCGAGAACGGCCTGAACGGCGGTAACTACGAATACCGCGTGTTCACGACCGTCGGCTACAACTGGGGCCCGGCCTACGTCGGTGTCCAGTGGCAGCACCTGCCTTCGATCGAAGACGCGACGGAAGCCCTGATCGGCGCTCCGACGCCGACCACCGGCTACCCGAGCTACAACCTGTTCAACCTGAACGGTTCGTATGCGGTCAACGAAACGATCAACCTGCGCTTCGGCGTCGACAACCTGTTCAACAAGCGTCCCCCGCTGGGCGGCGTGAACACGGCTGCCGATCCGTCGGTTGGCCAGCTTTCGGGTGGCGGTTACAACAACCTCTACTACGACACCAACGGTCGTCGCTTCTACTTCGGTGCCAACTTCCGCTTCTAATCTCGGATAGAAACCGAACGAAAAAGAGGGCCCCTCCTTCGTGGAGGGGCCCTTTTTCTTTGGAGGGTAACAAATCCGGCGCGCCCAAACCAAAGGGCAGCACCCCTTGCGGGATGCTGCCCTTTGGTGCGCCCGACAGGATTCGAACCTGTGGCCCCCGGATTAGGAATTAGGTGCCATACGCTTTGGCATTTTCGAGAATTCGCAGTTTTCCGCCGTTTATCATGCCCTGACATTCTTCGGCATTGCCTCAAATTCTTTTCCCGTGCATGTACGGTGCATGTAGAGACGGCGCTTGAGGCTGGGCAATGGCATCGAAAAAGACATCCGTGAGGAAGGTTACCAAGACCGCTGTGAACGAAGCGCAGGCGCGGGATCGCCAATGGATCCTATGGGACACGGAAGTGAAGGGTTTTGGGCTTCTCGTCCTTCCATCGGGTACCAAGAGTTTCATCTACCAATACCGTTTAGGCGGCAGAGGAACTAAACTTCGCCGCTATACCATCGGCCGATATGGTACGTGGACGCCAGATGGTGCTCGCGATCAAGCAAAGAGACTTGCTGAGCAAGTCGGGCGCGGTGTCGACCCCATCGACGCGAAGCGCGACAAGCTGGCCGCAGATGCCGCAGCCGAAGAAGAGAGGCATCGGGCGCGCGAAATGACATTCGCGAAGTATGCGGAGCGCTGGCTATCGTCAGGTCTCAAACCAGGGACGCGCGAACGGACCCGAGAAAACTATGAAGCGACCTTGGCAAACCACGTTACGCCCTCGCTCGGCGACAAGCCGCTGTCAGAGATTGAGCGCCGCGATCTAGTGAAGGTGCTTGACGCTGTTCCGTTTGATCAGCCTGCAGTGAGGCGCATCACCTTCGCCGTGATGAGAATGCTCTTCAAGTGGGCCGCGGGGCGCGGTGACATTGATGCGAACCCGCTGGAGGGCATAAAGGCACCCTCGCCCGCGAACAGTCGAAAACGCGTTCTGAACGATAGAGAGCTCTCATTGGCATTGCGGGCAGCGGCAGGGATGGAAAAGCCGTTCGGTCCGTTCTTCGACTTGATTTTCGCGACTGGACAGCGGCGCAATGAAGTCGCTGGACTTGATTGGAAAGAACTCGATCGAGACAATGCAGAATGGATATTGCCAGCCGAACGATCGAAGAATGGTCAACCCCACTTTATTCCGTTGAATGCGAAAGCCATGGCGGTTCTCGACGCTCTCGCTGGCTGCTTAGGTGACAAGAAGCGCAATTGGCCACGAAAGGGGCTTCTGTTTACCACCACGGGCAAGCGACCGATCAGCGGCTTCTCACGTGGCAAATCACGGCTAGACGCTGCGATGCTCAAGATTGCCCGAACGGATGCTCAGAGCGCCGGTGACGATCCTGAAGATGTCGAGATCGAACCGTGGCGCCTGCATGATGCTCGGCGAACCGTAGCGACCAATTTCCAAAAGCTAGGCATTCGTTTCGAAGTCACTGAGGCAGTCCTCAACCATGTGTCCGGCGCCAGCCGCTCAGGCATTGCTGAAGTGTATCAGCAATATGATTGGAGGGACGAAAAGAAAGCGGCTCTGCAAGCATGGTCCGATCACTGCGATCGAATTCTGCAAGGCGCCACCGACAGCGACAACGTGATCCCTCTTCGCGCGGCAAACAATTCATCGGGCAATTCCGCCCAGTGAGGCGGGGGCCGGTGATGATGCAACCAACGCCGGCCCCCTCACCACCCACGACCTAAGGAGTCGAGAAATGGCTAAACCCAAATTGCACAGTGTAGAAAATGCCGCAAACGAACATGCCCCCGGCGCGATCACCCGAGGTCTCATCGCGTTTCGTCCGGATGGTCCAAATAGACCTTCGCCATTCGGCGCGAGCAGCTGAGCCGAAGCCATGAGCGCAGTGCTCCGACACGCCCACGGAATTACAATGTGTCTCGCCGCCTCATTCGACGGGCAGGAAGGCGAAATCGCAGCGATGGTAGATAGCTACAAGAGCGCGGCGCTGGAGGGCATTGGGGACCTTCTATCGCTGGCGCGCATCCTCTGTGAAAACGAGTGAATGAAGCGGACGGAGCGTATAGCGCCGCTGAGACTTCGTTGCTATCCAGTGATTGGGGCTAGCTTGGCCGAGCGAAAGGGTGACAGTCCGCCACCTTGCCCCACCTTCACCCCGCGGACTCCGGAGCGGGCCCGGTGGATGAGTTTGAAGAACATTTCGAGCGTTGGGCCAGAGGTGATGCACCAGACCCAAGCCTCAGCGCAATTTACGGTAATGACGGCAGGTTCCCCCATGTCCATGAGGACGGAGTGATTGCTGCCTTAGCGAACTATCCATTAGACTTGGTCAATGGCAGATCGATGAATTGGCTCGCGCTCATGGTGCGTCGCGCATTTGGAGTTTGCGTACCCCAGCTGTCCGCAATGCCTCAAGCTATCGAAGCGGCGAAAGACACGCGAGCGCAGATTGTCAAACTCACTGCCTCTTTCGAGAAAGCTTCCCAACTGATTGGAGCGATCTCGGAAGTTGCCGAGGCACAACTGATGGCAATGGATGATGAGGCTTGGGATCGTTTTCAAGCGATCTCCAAGATGCTGCCAAACGCCGTGACTGACCTTCGAAATGTTGCAGCGGGAATTGAAATTCCCACTGGTCCGTGGAGAAGCCAGGCCGCGAAGGAGTTACGCACCCGACAAGCGCACGTATTGATGCAGGTCTTCGAACTGGCCTTTGGGGAAGAAGCGACCGTCAACGGATGGAAGCCGGCAGAAAACTATGGCGTGTGGCCGGACTTTTTCTTTCGGATGCACTCATTGGCAATCGGAATCGATCTATCACCTGACCAGCTTAGGGCGGCCGTAGACGATGCTGCAAGTCGCCCGCGGTTCTCGTTACCGCACTCGATATTCCCAGAATCCTAGCGAACTTCGCCCCTTGGGAAGATCGATCAAAAACTTTGGATCGATTAGCCCTTAGATTGCTTCGAGATTGATGGGCATTCCCTTGGCATCATTGATGTGCGGAGAATGTCCATGCCCCTTCAAAAGCAACTAACTTCGGCGGAGCTTGATGACATGCTCGGCGCGCACGCCGGGTACTGTGCAAAGCTTCGGCTCACAGGAGACGGCCCCCGGTACAGCAAACTTGGCCGCAAGGTCCTGTATGATCCTCGCGATGTGCAAGCGTGGCTCAATGAGCGCAAGGTCCAGTCAACCAGCGAAGCAGCCTGATCATGGCCGCGCCAGCCAATGAGCCTCACCGCGAGCGGATCTATGTGCATCGCGATGGCTTGCAATTCGTCGTCACCGTATTGGACGTGCCAATCGGAGAGGACCGTTTCGACGACCGGGCGAAGGCATTGCGCTTCGCCGAACTATTCGCCAAGGCGATATGCGCGGAATTGATCGACAACTCCGCGGGGCTCACCCAATGAGTGGCGGCGATCAGATTGACCGCCAACTCGCCGCGATAGTGCTGCATTTCATGCCCGAGGCTGAGGGCGAGGAATTGCGCTGGCGGATCGCATTGATGAAGGCGCGCGACTTCGCCGGGCAGCTCATCGCGACCCGCGATGATGAGATGGCTTACGAACTGGCGCAAACGGCCCATGACATAGCCGGTCGATACGCCTTCGCCGATGTCCCTACCGTGCGGCTGGAACTGGCGACGCGGCTTTGTCGGAACCTAGTGCAGGCTGCTTTCACGGCGGATCATCTCGCCAGCGAGGCGCCCTATGCGGACTGAGCTTTCTCACGTTCGCGAAGTGCCAATGGACGGAACCCAGCCGTTCGCGCCGCTCGATGCCTATGCTGATGAATTCCGCGAGGCAATCCAGGAAGCGAAGGAGTCCGCTGGTAGCATCTCGGCAACGCCCTTTGGCTGGATGGATCCTGCCGAGATTGCACCGCGCCGTTGGCTCTTTGGGAAATGGTTATTGCGCGGGGAGATAACCGCGATTGTCGCGCCGGGCGGGCTGGGGAAGTCGACGCTCACCACCGCCATCTCGCTCTCGCTGGCAAGCGGCCAAGATTTCCTAGGCAAGGGACTGCCAGAAGGCGCGCGCGCAACGTGGCTTTGGAACTTGGAGGATGATGCAGACGAACTCGCAAGGCAGGTCTCCGCCTGCGGAATTCAACACGGCATAGGCGCCGCCGATTGTGGCGGCAGACTCTTCGTCGATAGCGGACTCGATCAGGCGCTTTGCACCGCGGTCGAGACGCCGACCGGACTGGAGATCGTGGAGCCGATATTCGACGCTCTCAGGTCCGAGATTGAGAGGCGGAAAATAGATGCTCTGATCGTCGACCCCTTCGTATCCAGCCACCGCGTGAGCGAGAACGACAACGGTAAAATTGATGCGGTGGCGAAGCGTTGGAAACGCCTTGCGGCTGATACGGGTGCGGCGATCATCCTGGTTCACCACAGCAAGAAAATGGGAGGCCGCGAAACCCGCGCCGAAGACAGCCGCGGAGCGGTATCGCTGATCAACGTGGCCCGGTCTACCCTCGTGCTCAATCCCATGACCGGCGAAGAGGCGGAACGCTTCGGCATCGCCGACCGGGCAGAGCAACGTGCCTTTGTCCGCGTCGAGGATGACAAACCGAACCGCGCACCAGCCGAAGGGGCCATGTGGTTTCGCAAGGTCTCAGTCAGCTTGCCCAACGGCGACAGCGTAGGCGCAGCGGTTCAATGGACCCCGCCGAATGCCTTTGACGGGATCTCGGTTCGCGACCTCTATGAAGTGCAGCAGCGGATTGCGGCTGGCGAATGGGCTGAGAATGTCCAAGCGAACGACTGGGCAGGCCATGCTGTTGCCCAGGTCATCGGGGCTGATCTCGACGACAAGGCCGACAAGGCCCGCGTCAAATCCCTCTTGCGAACGTGGATTGAAAACGGCGCGCTGAAAGTCGAGCGCCGCCCCACCCGAAAAGGCCGTGAAAAGCCGTTTCTAATTGTCGGAAAGCCCGTTGAACCCGCCGACCTCCCCACTTCGAAAAGTGAGGTGGGGAACAGTGGGGAAATTGGGGCGAAAGCCACCTCACCAAACCCACCCCACCCAACCCCCTATAAAGGGGGTGGGGGTGGTGGTGGGGTGGGGCGGCAGTCCGAAGCCCAAGGTGGGGTCAATCCATCACAATCAACGCCGGAAAGGAACTGAAGGAACATGACCCATAGAAACGATTTCTCCGCCTTCTTGCCAATGCCGCTGTCCGAAGCTCAGGCTGTTCTAAACTCGATCGGATACCAAGAAACTTGGACCGATGATCAGCTGCGCAAGGCCTGTGATGGTAAGCTGGACAAGTTCACCGTGGAGATGGCCCTTCGTGTCACCGCAAATGCCGCGATCGCTGAAGCGGAAGCGTTGGAGAAACTTCTCTAAAGCACTGGATCCGCCCCGAGCGATAACGAGGCGAGGCACTGATCATGAGCACAGTTTTCCCGATTTTCTTCGCGTCGAACATCGGGCCAATCCGACGGCCCGAACCGCTTTCGTTGCCGAGGCCGAGGGCATTCCGATGACGTGAGCCGCAAGTTCGACGAATTCGGCCATGAGGCAAAGTCTCTGCAAGACACCAACGCCGTTACCATCAGATCGCGACAGGTCTCACAAATTGCAGAGGACACAACAGACGTATCGCGCGGCTCGCCGATTTACGCAATGGATAATAGCCAAGACGAGAAGAGAATCCTTCTCTTAATGATGAGAAGGAATTCTCTTCCTTCCCTCTTACCCCTCTATTGGCTCACCACCAAATCAGCTACGGACCCTGCATTATCAAATGCTTCTTTGGTGCAATAGCGCGGCCCCTGCATCGCTCCAGATGGTGCATTTCCATAGGGGATAGGTTTGGCCAACTTCGTTGCAGGACCCTTAAAGTAGAGCTTGAATTTCCCCTCGTCACCGAACGGCTCGATGTGGTCGATTTCAGCGATATGCGTGACGGCACCGATGGGATTTACTTGGTAGGCGGCAATCCACTTTAGGTTATCGCGATGCTTGGCGGCAATCCTAATCGCCCACCACGCATTTTGGTCGAGATAGGCATTCTGGAAGCCCTCTGGTTGCGCAGGCACTACCACAACTTCGGGAACTGCGACTGATTTGGCAATTGGGCTTGCGGCCGGCGCAACAGGGATGCTTTTGGCGGGTTCAAAGAAGTGAACTCCCATGACCGGCATCAAGCGCAACATTTCATTCAGGAAAGAGCGTACGTCCGCTTTTTCGCTTTCAGATAGGGTGGGCTCACTGTGAGAAAGTCCGTTTTCTAATCGACCCCGCTTTGCTTTCACGGCTTGAGCCATCAATTCCCATTCCAGCCAAGTGATATGAGCGCGATTGAGGCCACCATTCGTGGAGAGGAAGAACATGGCATTCTCCCAAAAATCCTTACCCTTATCGTGTTGGTCTATCCTCAAGCGAAGGCTATCTGTCTGCCCGATGTAAGCAACGGGTACCTCATTGCCGATTTCGTCTTGTTCATAGCCAAGTAGGACATAGACGCCAGGACCAGCGAGCTCGCCGCGATTACGGATATTCTCCCAATCGTCTCGAGGAACATAGTAGCCGCGACCAGTCCAATTCATCTTTTCTACGATACGCGTTCCTTCTGGATCTCCCGAGGGCACGAACACACGCAAGGTGAATGGTTCAGACATTGGATACTCCCTTAGGGGTCTTTCGAGCTACCCGCTTATTCTTAGCCACTCCAACGCGCTCGAGCGGGTTCACAAGGGCTTCGTAGCGCCCGAACAGGTGTTCAACACGGTCGCGGTCGCTGGCGAAGGGAGTGGGCCGGTAGAGATTGTCCACGGCGGCGTCGAGCTCACCATGAGCCTTGCGCAGATCGGCTGGCATGGTGTCCGGATCGTAGAGATCGGCCAGGCTGGAGGTTGGATGCGCGGCGCGGGCGTCGAGCACAGCTTGGGCCAACGCCTCCACCTTGTCCCGCTTCGCCTTGCTGGCTTCGGGCCAAGGAAAGGTGTTGTAGACAAGCCCGATTGAGTAGCGAAAGTCACTCTTGAGACGCCCGCCAATATGCGCAAGCCAAGCCATGTGAGCGCGACTAGTCAGGACCGCAAACTCAAATAGACTGGCATCCGTTAGCAAGAACACCAAATCGCTCGGAATCGTCGGCGGTTCAACTACGTCGAGCGGCACATACTCTCGCCGCTCGGAGCTAACTTTCGGCAACACTAGAAAGGGGCTTTCAGGAATGACGGACATGCCGAAAGCTGCGGGCGTATTCGCTGCGCTCAACGTGCTCTTGCGTTTACTCTTGGAACGAAATTCTCGAACCCGCCTGATGCGTTCGACAACGGCAGGCATTGCTTTAATCTCACCGGGATCGGCACCGTAGAGGCAGAGCACCCAGCGACTGCCGCCATTTATGAAATCTTGAGCGGCTAAGTATGGCCTAAGGAAACGCGCAGCTTTTGGCTCTTGCTGCAAGAACTCCGCGCGTCCGGCAGCGTCAAAGATGTAGTTCCCTCCGTCAATGGGCTGACTGCCCGTCGCAATACGCCTAGCGCCGTTGATGGGGCGTCCCTCCTCTTTTACAACGAGATGCCGGTTCGCCACCCCCCGCGCATCGAAAAGGTAAGCTGTCAAAGCGCCATGGCCGCTTTCGACAGGGTCGCCCTTAATGTCCGGATAGGAAAAAAGTCGTTTCTCGGGTGGTTCGTGATCTCGATGCGCCAACCCAACGATTACCACATGCACGTGGGCTTTGCCTCGTGCCTCACTGCCCCAGTTGAAGGTGCGATGGGCAAAAGCAATCTCTAGCCCATGCCTGTCGAACAGGATGGGCCAGAGCTGAGCTACCTGCTCACCTTGGCAAATCGAGTTGGTAGAAACGAATGCCAGCCGAATGCCACGATTGGTTTGCAAGTATTGGCCTGCCTTGATGAACCAAGCCGCCACGTAGTCGAGCGTTCCGCCACTCCCGCCTAACCCGGCAATGGCCCGCACCTGTTCGCGCTGGAACTGGCTTTGATACTTGGCTCCCACGAATGGTGGATTGCCCATGATATAGCTGCATTTCTCGGGCGGCAGCAATTCGCTCCAGTCGGCCTCCAGCGCATCGCCATGCAGGATGTGGGCGGAATCCCTCAGAGGAATTCGCGCGTAGTTGAGCGAGAAACTCTCGTTCAGCGCATTGTTCGCGATATGGTCCATCATCCACATGGCCACTTCGGCAATGCGGGCGGGAAACTCTTCATATTCGATACCGTAGAACTGATCGACTGTAACGCGCGAAAGAAGAGCGGGATCAAGCACGCCCTGCCGCCGTTCGTCGCCAATGTCAGTCATGGCTTTAGGCCAGCGCGCTTCGAGCGCTCTCAATTCGAGCGCACGAATTTCGCGATAGGCAATGACAAGAAAGTTGCCGCATCCACAAGCGGGGTCGAAAAACGTCAGTCTCGTCAATCTGGTCAGAAAGTTGTCGAGCTCCGCATCGCGCTTGGTCTTTCGCGCGATGATACGTTCTAATTCCACCTTCAATTCGTCCAGGAAAAGCGGGCCAATCACTTTCAGGATATTGGCCTCGGTAGTGTAGTGGGCACCCTTCGCCCGGCGCTGCTCGGCGTCCATGACCGACTGAAACAGAGAGCCAAAAATGGCGGGCGATACGCCGGACCAATCATGCCGGGCTGCATCGAGCAAATGCTCCCGCATGGTGGCATCGAAATGCGCGGTCCTGAGCCTTCCGCCGAACAGATCACCATTTACATAGGGGAAGGCATCTAATTCGGCTTGCAGGGTGGTTTGCCGGGCGTTCTCCGGCGTATCCAGCACATCGAACAGGTCGCTCAGCACCCGGCCTACGTTGCTGCCATCTGGCCTCGTATCGTTCTCTATCAGCTGAAGAAAAATGTCCTTCGGCTGGAATATGCCGGTATCGTCGGCGAACAGGCAGAACAGCAGGCGGACAAGCAATTGCTCCAGATCGTGGCCGACGTAGCCCGATTCCTCCAGCGCATCATGCAGCTTGCCCATGAGTTCGGCTGCTTTGATCGTAACGCCAGCCTGCGTCTCGAAGCTCACCTTGCGGCCAAGCATGAAATCGAATGCGGTAATATGCTTGTGCAGGTCTTGCAGGTGGAACTTGAGCTCCCGGCCCGTCTCTAGGTCCAACAATCTCCAGCGCTGGAAATCGCAGGTCAGAACCCAGCGCGGCTGGTCCGTTGGATGGACGCCCTGCACATAGTCGAGCGCCTGTCCCTGCGCGCGATCCAGATCCAGGTTCGCGCTTTTCTGTTCGACTAGGAGCGTGCCCGGCCAGAACAGATCAATGAAGCCGTGTTTTTGCTCGAGCAGTTTCACGCGCTGCTCGTAAATCGCCACCTGCTTTCGCCGGATGCCGAACAGCTCGAAAAACTCGTTGTAGAAGGTTTGGGTTTCACCCTTCTCGTAGTGGGCGTCCTTCCATTCCTCGCTGAAGGCCTTAGCGCGCCGCTTAATTTCGTCCCAGCCTAGCCGCATGCCTTCCCCTTTTCTGCAGAGAGGCTTAGCGCCATTCAGATACAGCGCCAAGCGCGTTGGACCGGACAGAGTGGAACTTCGAACTGAGTCAATCGGATGAACGGTTCGCGGTGAAAGAAAAAGCGGTCTTAGGGCGCTTCGGTATCTCGGTCGCCAGGGGTAGGACCCGCGATTGTTTGTTCCGCGCTCTCACACTAACCTCGCCCCCTCGTTCCCTGAACAAATGGGTGCAAATGTGTCAGTCATCTTTGGAATGTCGCATCCGTGGAACTGCGCGGCAGGCGCTTTGATAACGGCCTATGCAGCAGCTGAGGTCGAATTCAACTTGCTCCTTAGTGCGGTCTTAGACATCAGCATTTATGAGATGGCTTTGCTCGTGCAGCCATACTCAGCGAGCACCAGGCGTGATGTCTTCAAAGCGATTGTGAAGTTGAGGCTGCCTGCCGACGATCCGAAACGCGATAAACTGCTCAACTTCTTAGGCCGACATAAAGAAGCAGATAGGTTGAGAAACCACCTCGCACACTCAAACTGGGTGAATTCAGATCGCGAAGGTGCTTTCAGGCCAATGTATGCGCAGGCCCGCGATGGCAAAGCCAAATTTTTCGGCGTCGATCCCACTGAACATGATTTTACAGTCGAGGAAGTTCAACAAGTAGTGAAAAAGCTACAACAGCTGATCTTTGACATGAGGCAGTTTAAGAAAGAAACGGGCTACTACGAGGTCATTCAGGAAAACATGAATCGCACCCGCTACGATTAGCGGATCTACGTGCAAGCCTTGCGATGCTTGGCCCCCTGATCCGTCAATCAATGAGATCGCAACTCCCCCCGTCGAACTGGAAGAGACTGTTGCTAATTCCGACGTCGAGGCTTTGCACAAGGGGGGGATTTACGGATAGGGGATCATGTGCGCCAATGATGCGCCTTCATTTTCGCGGTGCATGTATGGTGCATGTAGAACGTGAAGGACGATGACGCTCTCCCCTCGACTTTGCAACTAAGTGACTGAGATTATTGGTGCGCCCGACAGGATTCGAACCTGTGGCCCCCGGATTAGGAATCCGATGCTCTATCCGACTGAGCTACGGGCGCGCGAATCTTCCCCTAATGGGGCGCGGGCAGGCTGGCAATCAGTTCACGTCCTCAGGTGGTGCAACGGGCAGCGGCAGCGGCGCGACGGGTACGCCCTCGTCCACCAATTCACGCGCTTGCTGCAAGGTCGCCTCGCCGTGGATGGGTGCGTGATCGCGCTCGCCGTAATGCATCGCGCGGGACTGCTCCACGAAATCCTTGCCCACCCAAGTGCTGTCTTTCAGAGCCCTGGCCTGGGCCTTGGCCAACTTGTCGATGGCCTCTGCGACCTCGGGCGTCATCGGCGTATTGGAAAGGCCGTTGCCGCCCCTGCCCTGGCCTTCGCCGGATGGTCCGTTCACCTGTTGCTGGTTTCCCTTTCGGCCCACGGCAGGCGCCATCGGTGCCTTGATAACGCTTTCGGACCCGCAGGTCGGGCAGGATACCAGCCCGCGCTCCTGTTGCGTGGCAAAATCTTCGGATGAGCTGAACCAGCCCTCGAAACGATGGCCATGTTCGCAGGAAAGGTCGTAAACGATCATTGCGCCGCTGATTTAGGGATATCGCGCTTGTTGGCAAGGCTGGGCAGTTGATTGCGCACCTCTGTAATGCGCTCGAGGTCGAGATCGCAGACTTGCAATCCAGCGGCCTCGCCGCCCATGTCGAGCAGCAACTCGCCCCAAGGACCGACAACGAGCGAATGGCCGTAGGTTTCGCGACCGTCAGCATGTTTGCCGACCTGAGCCGCGCCGATCACGAAGGCACTAGCCTCTACGGCCCTCGCGCGTTGCAAGAGGTGCCAGTGTGCCTTCCCGGTTGGCACGGTAAAGGCAGCAGGAATAGCGATCGCATCGCACCTCTTCCTGCCAAGCTCTTCAAAAAGAGCAGGAAACCGAATGTCGTAGCAGATGGTGAGGCCAAGGCGGCCAACCGGGGTACCCTCGACGGTGACGACCTTTTCACCCGGAACATAGGCAGCGGATTCGCGCCAACTCTCCCCAGTATTGAGTTCGACGTCGAACATATGGATCTTGTCGTATCGAGCCGCGATTTCACCGCTCTTGTTGAACACCAGGGTGCGGTTAGCCCAGCGGCCGTCTTCACGCAGGACCGGCAATCCAAGGCACGCCCACACGCCAGCATCGCCCGCAGCCTTCGCAACACGATCAACCATCGCGCTCTCGCTTTCCGGCACGATATTGCGTGTTGCACGCTCGCGCTTGCGATCGAGCAGACCCGCCATCTCCGGTGTGAAGAGCATCTCTGCTCCCTCCCCCGCGGCGCGTTCGATTGCCTCGGCGATGGTGGCGGCATTGGCATCGGGATCGATGCCCGATGTCATTTGCAAAAGAGCGATACGGGGCATGATGGAGGCTCAGAGGCCGAGCATGGCGTCGAGCTTGCCTTCGCGCTCCAGCGCGGCCAGATCGTCGGACCCGCCGATGGCCTTGTCGTCGATGAAAATCTGCGGAACGGTCATGGCATCGGGTTTGCGATCCAGCATTTCCTGGCGCTTGGGACCGCCCAGCGTAATGTCGTACTCTTCATAATCGACGCCTTTCTGGTCCAGTAGGCGCTTTGCGCGATGGCAGAAGCCACAGTACATCTTGGTGTAGATTTCGACCTTGGGTGTGCTCACGAAATTCCCCTGCGGAGTGGTGGTGCGCCAGTTCTTGAAAGCGGATTTGCGCCTTCCTATCTCAATCGTGCGGATGCCGAAAGCGGGTCCGCACATAGTGTCAAATTGCTCAAAAGAGGATTTGTTTCAAATGAACCGTATGGACTTTACCCCCTATCGCCGCTCCACCGTCGGTTTCGATCGCCTGTTCGACCTCTTGGAGAACAATGCCCGCAACAGCGGCGACAACTATCCCCCCTTCAATATCGAGCGCCGTGACGAGGATGCCTATCGCATCACCATCGCCGTGGCTGGCTTCCGTCCGGAAGACCTCGATATCACCGCCCAGCAGAACCTGCTGACCGTGCAGGGCCGCAAGCGCGAGGAAAACGCCGAAGGTGAAATGCTGCATGTCGGCATCGCCAACCGCGGTTTCGAACGCCGCTTCGAACTGGCCGATTACGTGCGCGTGTCGGACGCCGACCTGGCTGATGGCCTGTTGGTGATCGACCTGGTGCGCGAAGTGCCCGAGGCGATGAAGCCGAAGAAGATTGCCATCGGCGGGAATTCGCTGAAGGTGGTCGAGAACAAGGATAAGGGCGACGACAAGGCCGACGCCGCCTGATAACTTACCGATTCCGATAGTGGAAACAGTTGGGGGCGAGGCCCGCTAAAGCCTCGCCCCCTCGACGCATCGAGCGCCGACTCGCCTTCGGAGATGGCTGTCCGGGTCGCAAAAGACAGCCGCCCCCAAGAGGCAAGACCGAACCGACATGCGCGGAATAACCCTGCTATCCGCGCTGGGCCGGCCTGAAATCGATAACTGGGATCGCGGTGAAAGCGCCCTCATACTAAGGCGTAAACGACCCGTCGCCTTGAGATAATGTTACGCGCTGGAGGGGCCTTGATGCAAGGTTAATCTCTCGAGTGTAAGCATACGGCACTAAATTCCGCAGCCACTGTTTACGGACTAGACCAGGCGAGACTGGGCCAGGGCCGCAGCGATAAAGCCACTGAACAGCGGGTGCGGGTCAAACGGCCGGCTCTTCAATTCCGGGTGGAATTGCACGCCAACGAACCACGGATGGTGGGGCCGCTCGACGATTTCGGGGAGCAGTCCGTCAGGCGACATGCCCGAGAAGATCAGGCCACCAGCCTCCAGTCGTTCCACGTAGGCCGAGTTGACTTCGTAGCGGTGGCGGTGGCGTTCCCAGATGGAGGTTGCGCCGCCGTAGATGTTCGAGACGTGACTGTTACCCGCCAGCTTCGCCTCGTAAGCGCCAAGCCTCATGGTTCCGCCAAGATCGGTTTCCTCGGAACGCTTCTGCAACCCCTCCTTGCTCATCCATTCGGTGATGATGCCCACCACCGGCTCTGGCGTGTCGCCGAATTCGGTGGAGGAGGCCGCGGCAATCCCTGCGGTGTTGCGAGCGCCCTCGATGCAAGCCATCTGCATGCCGAGACAGATGCCGAAGAAAGGCACCTTGCGTTCGCGCGCGAAACGCACCGAAGCGATCTTGCCCTCTGATCCGCGCTCGCCGAAACCGCCCGGCACGAGAATGCCGTGCATGGGTTCAAGCGCCGCTGCGATCTCGGCATCGTCCTGCTCGAAGATCTCTGCATCGATCCACTTGATGTGGACCTTGGTGCGATTGGCCATTCCGCCATGCACCAGGGCTTCGTTCAACGACTTGTAGGCATCGGGCAGACCGACGTACTTGCCAACGACCCCGATCGTGACCTCGCCTTCGGGATGCTCGTAGCGATCCACGACGTCGGCCCAGCGGGTCATGTCGGGCGGGTTGGACGTGCCGAGCATGCCGAAATGCCGCAACACTTCGCTGTCCAGCCCCACGCCGTGATATTGCTGCGGCACGGCGTAGATGCTCGTCGCATCGAGAGCCGGAATGACCGATTCCTTGCGCACATTGCAGAAGTTGGCGATTTTTTGTCGCTCGGTATCAGGCAGCGGGTGCTCGCAGCGGCACAGCAGGACGTCGGGCTTGATGCCCAGAGATGCCAGCTCGCGGACCGAGTGCTGCGTCGGCTTGGTCTTAAGCTCGCCGGCCGCCGCGATGTAGGGTACCAGGGTGACGTGTACCGAAAGCGTCTGGTCGGGTTCCAGTTCGTTACGCAGCTGGCGGATCGCTTCCATGAAGGGCAGGCTCTCGATATCGCCTACCGTGCCGCCGATCTCGCACAGGATGAAATCGTGGTCGCCCTGGTCGGCGAGCGCAAATTCCTTGATCGCGTCGGTAACGTGAGGGATCACCTGGACCGTCGCGCCAAGGTAGTCGCCGCGTCGTTCCTTGGCGATGATGTCGCGATAGACGCGGCCTGAGGTGATGTTGTCGTTCTGGTGCGCGGAAACACCGGTGAAACGCTCATAGTGGCCCAGGTCCAGATCGGTCTCTGCGCCGTCGTCGGTGACGTAGACCTCGCCGTGCTGGTAGGGGCTCATCGTCCCCGGATCCACGTTCAGGTAGGGGTCGAACTTACGAATGCGGACCTTGTAGCCACGCGCCTGGAGGAGGGCAGCAAGCGATGCTGCCATGAGACCTTTGCCAAGCGAGGAGACCACGCCGCCGGTGATGAAAATGTACCGCGCCATGGGAGTTGGGCCTTAAGCTCACACGGGGATTCGGCGCAAGCTATTTGGTATCAAATTCGACCGGTTCGGGATTTTATTCCGTGGATATTTTATTCGGCCAGATCTGCGAGGGGATCTTCCGCGGGAGCTTCAGGCTGCGGTGCAACCGCGTCCTCGGCAGCGCTCTCGCTCGGCGCCGTCGTCGAACGATCGAGGGTGTCCTCGAAATCACGCTGTCCCGACACGTCCACGGCCAGGGCGGCCAGCACGATCGACAGGCCTACGAACAGGATCGCAGACCACTTCGTTGCGCGAGACAGGAAATCCGCCGCACCACGAGCGGACATCAGGCCGCCGGGACTGCCGCCGCCGCCGATGCCGAGGCCGCCGCCTTCCGAACGCTGCATCAGCACCAGGATGACGAGGGTTGCGGCGATGACCGCCTGAAGAACGGTGAAGAAGATAAACATGACGAAAGGAACGCTATTCCTGCCTGAGACTGAATTGGACGCTCACATAGGCGTATGCGCGCGCCGCCACAAGGGCAGGAGCGCGCAAGCCCCGCGGTGTCAGGATTTGTCGTCCTGGTCCTCTGCCGCTGCGATGATGATGCCGAGGAAGCTTTCAGCGGTCAGGCTGGCACCGCCGACCAGCGCGCCGCCCACTTCGTCCGCCGCCAGCAGTTCGGCGGCGTTATCGGGCTTTACCGAACCGCCGTACAGGATGCGGATCGCCGCGCCGTCTTCACCGAAGGTGTCCACCAGCTTTTCGCGGATGTGGCGGTGCATGGCACCGATATCGTCAACGGTCGGAGTGCGTCCGGTGCCGATGGCCCAGACCGGCTCGTAGGCAACCGTAATCTTCTCGGCGACGTTTTCGCCTTCCGGAAGCGAGCCGGAAAGCTGCTCTGCGACAACCGCTTCGGCCTTGCCGGAATCACGCTCTTCCTCGGTCTCGCCCACGCAGACGATCACGTTCATGCCGGCGGCAATGGCGGCCTCGGCCTTTTCCTTCACCAGCTCATTCGTTTCCTTGTGATCGGCGCGGCGTTCGGAATGACCAACGATCGTGAAGCCCGCACCGGCATCCTTCGCCATGGCGGCGGAAATGTCCCCGGTATGCGCGCCGCCATCGGCAGCATGTACGTCCTGCGCGCCGACCCCGATGAGATTGGCTTCCTTGCGGGTCGCGTGGATCAAGGTGAACGGCGGCGCGATGGCAACTTCCACCTTCAACAGACGCTCGGCAGCGCGGTCGATCGCGCGCGCTTCGGCCAGCATGGCCCGCGTGCCGTGCATTTTCCAGTTGCCGACGATGTAGGGTCGCATGGTCATTTCTCGTGATATTTCCGTGATATTGCTGTCAGGAGAGGGGCGCCCACAGGCTCCAACTCGTACATGTAGAGTTGTCCGCTAGTCCGCCACCACCAGCTTGTCAAAGCAGGTTTTCCACTTTGTCGGAAAGGTGTGTCTTGCTGTTGCGAGAGAGTATCAGGCCGGATAAAGCGACCCGCGAAACGAAGCGCGCACATTCCTGCGCGCTGCACGAGACAGAAAACGACGCATCGATGATCACCTTCTTCCGCAAGTTCTTCCAGTCCAAGATCGGCATTGGCGTCACCCTCGCCTTCCTGGCCCTGATTGCAGTCGCTTTTGCGAGTTCCGACGTGGCCAACACGGGCATGTTCGGCGGCGTTGCGGGCGGCGACCGGGTGGCCGTGGTGGGTGACAAGCGCATCTCCACTTCCGACCTGCAGACCAATGCCAACAACGCCTTGCAGCAGGCGCGGGCGGAAAATCCGACGCTCACAATGGAAGCCTTCGTGGAACAGGGCGGGCTTGATGAGGTGCTCGACACGATGGTTACGCGCTGGGCGCTCGTGGAATTCGCCGAAAACCTCGGTCTGCGGGTGAGCGACCGGGCGGTGAACAGCGAACTGCGCGCCATTCCGACGTTCAACGGCCTCGATGGCGAGTTCGACCCGGAGATCTTCCGCAATTTCCTGCGGCAGAACTCCCTCACCGAAGCGCGCGTTCTCGAAGATCTCGGCATGGGGCTGTACAGTCGCCAGCTGCTTCTGCCGCTCAGTTACGGCGCACAATTGCCCGACAGCTTTGGACGCCGTTATGCCCAGCTGGTGGCGGAAACGCGCAGCGGCAGCGGGGCCGCCATTCCCGCAAGTGCGTTCGCGCCCGAGGGTGATCCGACGGACGAGCAATTGCAGGAATATTACCAGGCGAACCGCGCCAACTACATCCGTCCGGAACGCCGCGTGCTGCGCTATGTCACGTTCGGCATCGATGCCGTGGGCGACCTGCCCGCCATCACGCAGGAACAGATTGCCCGTCGCTACCAGCGCGACGCGGAGGCATACGCCGCGACCGAGCAACGCAGTTTCACCCAGCTTGTCGTCCCCACGCAGGCCGCAGCCCAGGCCGTTATCGACGAGGTCGAAGGCGGGGTTTCTCTGGAAGCATCCGCACGTTCCAAGGGCCTCAGCACCGTATCCCTGACCGAGCTGGACCAGGCCGCGCTTGCCTCCCAGACGTCGCAAGCCGTGGCGCAAGCAGCTTTCGCTGCATCCGAAGGCGATCTGGTCGGTCCGGTCCGCGGTGAGCTGGGCTGGTATGTCCTGCGAGTAAGCGACGTGAACCAGATCAGCGGCCAGACGCTGGCAGAGGCCAGCGATTCCATCCGCGAAACCCTTGCGGCCGAACGTCGCCGCCTCGCCCTGAACGAGTTGACCGAACGGCTCGAGGATGAACTGACCGACGGGCGCAGCCTTTCGGAAGCCGCCGATGAGCTGGGCGTCGAGGTGCAGACGACGCAGCCTCTTACCGCCGAAGGCACCATCTATGGCACGCCGCAGCCGGCTCCCGAAGAACTCCAGCGCGTGATCGGCTTCGCTTTCGAGATGAGCGAGGGAAGCCCGCAACTTGCGGAAGTCGTGCCGGGCGAGGAATTCATGGTCTTCGAGGTTTCGCAGGTTACGCCGCGCGCCGCAGCGCCGCTGTCCGAGATCGAGGATGCCGTGACCCTGGCATGGCGTCGGGACCAGGGCATGGCAGCCGCGCGAGCAGCCGCTCGCCGGATCGAGGAGCGCGTTAACGAGGGCAGCACCTTGGCGGAAGCGGTCGCGGCAGAAGATGTCGCCCTGCCCGCTCCGGAGCCGCTGCGTCTCAACCGTCGGCAGCTGGCCGAGGAAGGCAATCTCTCCCGCGCCACGCTGCTGTTCTTCACCATGGCGGAAGGGACCGCGAAGATCGTAAACCTGCCGGAAGCAAGCACATGGTTCGTGCTGCAACTGGACGAGATCGAGACCGCGGAACTTGCAGAAGACGATCCGGTCGTCGCCAACACGCAGCGCCAACTGGCCGAAGCAGCAGGTGAGGAATACCTGCAGCAGTTCCTGGCCGCTGCCGAAAGCTCCATGGAGATCGAACTGAACTCGGTTGGTATCGAAGCCGTGCGAGCTTCGCTCACCGGCTCGGTCCAGTAAGGTCCGTTCCTTGTCAGCCATTCTCGAGAACGCAGACGCTGCCGTCGATGCTCTTTCCGCCGGGCGTAACACGCTTGTCTGGCGCAGGGTTGTTGCCGATACCGAAACGCCGATCGGAGCGGCCCTCAAGCTGATCGAGCCGGGGCGCGGCGATTTCCTGCTGGAATCCGTCGAGGGCGGGGAGACCCGCGGACGGTACAGCCTCCTCGGCCTCGATCCGGACCTGTTGTTTCGCGCCACCGGAGCCAAGGCAGAGGTCAACCGCGCTTGGCGCCATGATCCCGATGCTTTCGAGCCGCTGGCAGACGATGCGATGACCGAGCTGCGCGCGTTGGCGAATGCCTGCCGTATCGACATGCCAGAAGGCCTGCCGCCTGCGCTGGCGTGTCTGGTCGGCTATTTCGGATACGAGACGATCGGCCTTGTCGAAACCCTGCCACGCGCGCCGGACAGCGAACTCGCCTTGCCGGACATGCTGTTCGCCAGACCCGCTCTCGTCCTGGTTTTCGACCGCCTGAGCGACAGCCTCTACGTCACGGCGCCCTTGTGGGCGGGCAACGGGAACCCTGCCGACATGATCGATCGTGCGGGAGAGCGCATCGACGAAGCCTTGCGCAAGCTCGGCGAAAAGGTTCCGGATACAGAACGCCTTCCCGAAGCTCCAGAATTGTCCCTCGAAGCCGTGATGGACCCGGCAGATTACGAGCGCATCGTCCTTCGCGCGAAGGACTACATCACCGCGGGCGACATTTTCCAGGTCGTGCTGGCGCAGCGTTTCACCTGCCCGTTTCCCCTGCCGCCGCTCGACCTTTATCGCGCACTACGGCGCGTGAATCCCTCGCCGTTCCTGTACTTCCTCGACCTTCCCGGCTTCGCCGTCGTCGGATCCAGCCCGGAAATCCTCGTGCGCGTTCGCGAGGGCGAGGTAACGATCCGTCCCATCGCCGGAACGCGCCCGCGCGGTGCCACCTCCAGCGAGGACAAGGCCAACGAGATCAGCCTGCTGGCCGATCCCAAGGAGTGCGCCGAACATCTGATGCTGCTGGACCTCGGCCGTAACGACGTAGGCCGCGTTGCAGGAGCCGACAGCGTGACCGTGACCGACAGTTTCACCATCGAACGCTACAGCCACGTCATGCACATCGTCAGCAACGTCGTAGGCCGCCTGGCCGAGGACAAGGACGCGCTCGACGCGCTATTTGCGGGCTTCCCCGCCGGGACGGTCAGCGGTGCGCCGAAGATACGGGCATGCGAGATCATTGCCGAACTGGAGCCGGAGACGCGTGGCCCCTACGCCGGCGGCGTAGGCTATTTCGCGCCGGATGGTTCCGTCGACAGCTGCATCGTCCTGCGTACGGCGGTGGTGAAGGACGGCGTCATGCACGTGCAGGCGGGCGCAGGCATCGTTGCCGACAGCGATCCGGTTTACGAGGCCGCCGAGTGCCGCCACAAGGCCGGTGCGTTGATCGCCGCCGCGCGTGAAGCCGTGGAGGTGGCGAGCGAACCCGGGTTCGGACAGTGAACCTAGGCGCGAAGCACGCCTTGGCAGGCTTCGCGCTGGTTGTCCTGGCGGCCTGTTCGATCCGCACCGAAGGGGATGAGGCAATACCCCGCGAGTCGATCTGCGAACCTCTCGTTTTCGAAGACTCTCCGTTCACGCACTGCATTGCGCAGCCAGGTGAGCATACTATCGCCATGGACCTTTCTCCCGACGATTCCGACGCGCCCTATCGATCGATGGAGGCGCTGGAAGCCGGACTTGGCAACGACGCTGAAACCGTGGCGCTCGCGATGAACGGCGGAATGTTTGACGCCGAAGGTCATCCCATCGGGTATTACGTCGAAGAGGGCCTGCGCTTTACCGTTCTCAACCAGAACGAAGGGCCCGGCAATTTCCATCTCCTGCCCAATGGCGTGTTCTTCGGGGAAACCGCCGAAGGGCCGTGGCGCGTTTGGGATACGGAGCGATTTGCGCGGCAGGTGGACGACCGCCCCCACTTTGCAACGCAGTCCGGCCCGATGCTGGTGATCAGCGGAGATCTGCATCCGGCATTCGATCCCGATGGCGCCAGCAAGAAAACCCGCAACGCGGTGGGTGTCGATGCCGCCGGGCGCGCGCATTTCGTCATCAGCGAAGCGCCGGTCAGTTTCGGCAAGCTGGCCCGGCTCTATCGCGACGTCTTGCGCGTTAACAATGCCCTGTTCCTTGATGGAAGCGTGTCGCAGATGTGGGACCCGGCGCAGGACCGTATGGACGCAGGACCGCCCATCGGCCCAATCATCATCGTGCGCGACAAGGAAACAAGCGAATGACGCAGTACCGCAGCCTCTATCCGATCACCGAGCCGTTCGACAGCGGAATGCTGGACGTAGGCGAAGGCCATTCGCTGTACTGGGAGCGCGTGGGTACGAAAGGCGCGAAGCCCGCCGTGATGCTGCACGGCGGCCCCGGCGGAGGCATTTCGCCCGATCACCGCGGCCAGTGGGACCCCGAACTCTACGATGTAATTCTCTTCGACCAGCGCGGCTGCGGAAAGTCCCTGCCTTTTGCAGAGATCGAGAATAACGACACCTGGCGCATCGTTGCCGACATGGAGCGGCTGCGCGAGATGTGCGGGTTCGAGACCTGGCAGGTCTTCGGTGGCAGCTGGGGCGCAACGCTCGCCCTCGCCTACGCGCAGACCCATCCCGAGCGCGTGAGCGAACTGGTGCTGCGCGGCGTGTTCCTCGCGCGTCAGAAGGAGAAGGACTGGCTCTACCAGTACGGCGCCAGCGAGATCATGGCGGAAGCGTGGGACGATTTCGTGGGCATTATTCCCGAGGATGAGCGAGGCGATATCGTCGCCGCGTTTCATCAGCGCCTCACGAGTGATGATGAGGCGGTGCGTCTTGAGGCGGCGCGTGCCTGGGCCCTGTGGGAAGGCAATGTCGCCACCTTGCTGCCGAAGCCCGAATTGCTGGAGCACTACGCCGATGCCGCCACGGCCCTGCCCATGGCGCGGATTGCCGCCCGATTCTTCCTGGAGGATTTCTACCTGGAGGACGGACAGCTTCTCGCAAACGCGGACAAACTGAAGGGCATCCCCGGCATCATCGTGCAGGGGCGCCACGACATCTGCACTCCGCCCACCTCGGCCTACGCTCTCGGCAAGGTATGGCCCGAAGGCGAGCTTCGCATTGTCCACGATGCCGGGCACAGTGCCTCGGAACCCGGCATTATCGACGGGCTGGTGCGCGCAACAGACCAGTTCGCTGGCAAATCCGCTTGATCGCGAAGCCGTGACAGGCAAAAGGCAACCCGCATGAGCCAGAAGCCCGATATCCTCGTTGTCGACAATTACGACAGCTTTACCTTCAACCTCGTTCACTACCTGATGGAACTGGGGGCGAAGGTGGACGTGGTGCGTAACGATGCCCTCACCGCCAGCGAAGCACTCGCGACGGGTGCGAAAGGCATTCTCCTGTCGCCCGGCCCCTGCACGCCGAACGAGGCGGGGATCAGTCTCGACCTTGTCGCCGCCTGCGCCGATGCGGAGCGTCCGCTGCTGGGCGTGTGCCTCGGACATCAGTCCATCGGGCAACATTTCGGCGGCACTGTCGCGCGCGGCGGGCTGATGCATGGCAAGACCTCGCCGGTCGATCACGATTCAACCGGCGTATTCGCCGGCCTGCCCTCACCTTTTATCGCAACCCGCTATCACTCGCTGATTGTCGAGGACATTCCCGGCTCGCTGATCGTGAACGCCACCAGCGAGACGCCGGGTCTCGACGGCACGGCCGTGATGGGTTTCCGTCACGCTGAGCTTCCCATCCATGGCGTGCAGTTCCACCCCGAAAGCATCGCGACCGAACACGGGCACGAACTGCTCGCAAACTTCTGCCGCATCTGTGACATCGAAGTGAGCCTGCCCGAAAGGCTGGTGGCATGAGCATACTTCCCCCCGCCGATCATCCGCTGAGCGAAGCCGAGGCAGAGCAGGCCTTTGGCGACATGCTGGATGGCAAGCCCTCCGAAGAGGAGATTGTCAGCTTCCTGTCCACCATGTCGGACCGCGGCGAGCACGCCGAGGAAATCACCGGCGCCGCGCGCGCCATGCGCGAACGCCTCATCCCCATCGAAGCCCCGGAGAACGCCATCGACGTGTGCGGTACGGGCGGCGACGGGCACCATACGCTGAACGTGTCTACGGCAGTCTCGCTCGTAGTCGCGGCTTGCGGCGTGCCGGTTGCCAAACATGGCAATCGCGCGGCTAGCAGCAAGGCCGGGGCGGCGGATACACTCGAAGCGCTTGGCCTGGACATGGAGGCCGCCGGTCGCACGGCAGAGCACACCTTGCGCGAGATCGGGATCTGTTTCCTCTTCGCCAAGAACCACCATCCGGCCATGGCGCGCATCCAGCCCATTCGCCAGAAGCTGGCCAAGCGCACGATCTTCAACCTGATGGGTCCGCTGTCCAATCCCGCGCGTGTGCGCCGCCAACTTATCGGCATTGCGCGGCCTGCCTACGTGCCGATCTACGCCAGCGCCATGGCCCGGCTCGGCACGGAGCGCACCTTTATCGTCTCGGGCGACGAGGGGCTCGACGAGCTCAGCCTCGATGAAGGCAACGAAGTTGCTGACGTGCAGGGCCGCGAAGTGCAGATGAAACGCGTTCGTGCCGAGGACGCAGGGTTGCGCCACGCCCCCGTCGAAGCCATCCGTGGCGGCGATCCGGAGCACAACGCCAAGGCGCTTCAGGCCCTCCTCCAGGGCGCGCCCGGGCCCTATCGCGATGCCGTACTGTTCAACGCGGCAGGCTCGCTAATCGTGGCTGGCGAAGTCGAAAGCTGGGAGGAAGGCGTGGAGGAAGCAGCCGAGGCTTTGGACAAGGGACTCGCCAAGGCGTTGCTCGACTGCTGGATTGCGGCCGCGAAATGAACAAGCTGGAAGAAATCTGCGCCACGAAGCGCGAAGAAGTGCGCGCTCGCAAGACTGCGCAAACGCAGGCCGATCTCGATCGTTTGGCTGCCGAAGCGAGCGCGCCGCGCGGTTTCCACGGGGCCCTGGAAGCGAAGTCTGCCGATGGTTTCGGCTTGATTGCGGAGGTAAAGAAGGCCTCTCCCTCCAAGGGCCTGATCCGCGAGGATTTTCGCCCGCACCAGCACGCGATGGACTACGCAGCGGGCGGTGCCGCGTGTCTTTCCGTCCTCACCGATGCGCCCTATTTCCAGGGGCACGAGGACTATCTGCTGGAAGCGCGGGCATCGTGCGAACTGCCGGTGCTGCGCAAGGATTTCATGGTCGATCCCTGGCAGGTTGCCGAGAGCCGCGCGCTGGGCGCCGACGCTATTCTCATCATCGTGGCTGCACTGGACAACGGCCTCATGGCGGAGATCGAAGCGGCAGCGCTCGATTACGGCATGGACGTGCTGGTCGAAGTGCACGACGAGGCCGAGATGGAGCGCGCTGGGCTGCACCTGACGTCACGGCTGATCGGGGTCAACAATCGCGACCTGAAGACCTTCACTACCGACCTCGCTACGACCGAACGCCTTGCAAGACTTGCACCCGAAGGCGCGCTTCTCGTCGGCGAAAGCGGGATCAACACCCACGCCGATTGCCAGCGCCTCGCCGGGTCGGGCGTTCGCTGCTTCCTCGTCGGCGAAAGCCTGATGCGGCAAAGTGATGTTGAAGCTGCCACGCGGGCGCTCCTGTACGGCTAGGTCCGAGAGCCGATTGTCGTCGCGCATTGTGTTGCCCATTCCGGCAATTCTGGGATAGGTCGCCGGCATGAGCAATCTTACCCATCTTGATGACAAGGGTGCCGCGCGCATGGTGGATGTGGGCGGCAAGGCGGAAACCGTGCGCAGCGCGGCGGCAGGAGGTCGTATCCGGATGGCGCCGGCCACCCTGAAGGCGGTGCGCGAAGGTAGCGGTCCGAAGGGCGATGTGCTGTCCGCCGCGCGTATCGCCGGCATCATGGCGGCCAAGAAGACCGGCGAACTCATCCCGCTCTGCCACCCGCTCGCGCTCGATAGCGTAAGCGTGGATTTCACCTTCTCGAACGACGCGGTCGAAGTGACGGCCCGCGCCGCCCTCACCGGCAAGACCGGAGTCGAGATGGAAGCTCTGACCGCTGCCTCCATCGCCTTGCTGACGCTGTACGACATGGCGAAGGCGCTGGAGAAAGGGATGGTCATCGAACAAGTTCGCCTGCTGGAGAAAACCGGCGGAAAAAGCGGCGACTGGCGCGCCGAGTGAGCCTGCCCGCACCAATACCCGTTGAAGAGGCCCAGCAGCGCCTCTGCGCGCTGGTTTCCCCCTTGCCTACGGAAGGGATCGTCGCTGCCGACGCCGTGGGCCGGTGCCTGGCAGAGGATATCGAGGCGCGGCGCACGCAGCCGAGCGCGGACCTTTCAGCCATGGATGGCTACGCGATCGCTGCCGGAGATCATTCCGGCCCCTGGCGCATCGTCGGCGAAAGCGCGGCAGGCCACCCCTTTTCCGGCACGCTGGCGACGGGAGAAGCTGTCCGAATCTCAACCGGGGCGATCATGCCCCACGGCTCAGACGCGGTCCTGCTGCAGGAGAATGCGACCCGCGAAGGCGATACCCTATCGCTGAATGACGAAGGCAACCCGACACCTCGCCACATTCGCCGCGCCGGTTTCGATTTCGAGGCAGGTGAAACGCTGCTGCGAAAGGGCGCGCGTATCAGCCCCGCCCAGCTCGCGCTTGCCCTATCGGGTGGGCACGGCGTTCTGCCGGTTCATCGGCTGCCCTCTATAGCCGTTCTGGACAGTGGTGACGAACTGGGCGCCGATCCCGAGAAGTGCGAGGCGCACCAGATCCCGGCCAGTAATGGTCCGGCCATAGCTGCGCTCGCCCGGCCTTTCGTTTCGGAATGTCTACGCATCGGTCCTGTCAAGGATACGATGGACGCAATGCTCGGCGGGCTTGAAAGCGCCGCCCGCGCCGACGTCATCGTCACCAGCGGCGGCGCTTCGGTCGGCGATCACGATCTGGTGAAACCCGCACTGGAAAGATGGGGCGCGACGATCGATTTCTGGCGCGTCGCGATGAAACCGGGCAAGCCCCTGATGGTTGCGCGACGGGCCAATCAGGTCATTCTGGGCCTCCCCGGCAATCCGGTTTCCAGCTTCGTTACGGCCTATCTTTTCCTGTTGCCTTTGTTGCGAAGGATGGCGGGTGCGCTGGATATGTTGCCCCACCCCGTTGCAATGGCCTGCCTCACACCGCTGCCCGCTGGCGGCAAACGCACGGAGTTCTTGCGGGGCCGCATCGTCAACGGCAAAGTCGAACTGATCGAGGAGCAGGATAGCAGCGCCCTTCGGGCACTTGCTGCCGCGGATGTGCTGATCCGCAGGGATATCGGTGCTCCGCCGACGAAGGCCAATGACTCCGTGGAAATCTATCGCATCCGAAATGGCGGTATCGCTTGACTTGACCAGATCTGTTTCTTAATTGTTCCTTATTCGTTCCTGATGTGGAACATTAATGAGGGGCTTGCCCATGTTGACTGCCAAGCAACACGAATTGCTGCTGTTCATTCACCGCCGTCTGGAAGAAAGCGGTATCTCTCCCAGTTTCGAGGAGATGAAGGAAGCGCTCGACCTGAAGAGCAAGTCAGGCGTTCACCGCCTGATCTCTGCGCTGGAGGAACGTGGCTTCATTCGGCGCCTGCCGAACCGTGCCCGTGCTCTTGAAGTGGTGAAGATGCCGGAAAATCTCGGCGGAAAGCCAATTGATCCGGTTGCAAAGGCGACCACCCCGCCTCCAAGCCAGCCCGAGCCGGCGAACGACGTGATCGAGATTCCTTTGCATGGCCGCATCGCTGCCGGTGTCCCGATAGAGGCGCTGGAGGATTCTCAAACATTGCCGGTGCCCGCCGCCCTGCTCGGCTCGGGCGAGCATTACGCGCTGGAAGTCTCCGGCGATTCGATGGTGGAAGCGGGTATCTTCGATGGCGACTTCGCTCTCGTGAAGAAGGCGGATACGGCGCGTGACGGCGACATTGTCGTGGCGCTGGTGAACGACGAGGAAGCCACGTTGAAGTACCTTTACCACGATGGTGGCAAGATCCGCCTCGATCCCGCAAACGCATCGTACGATCCGCAAGTCTACGAAGATCGCCAGGTCAAGGTGCAGGGCAAACTCGCCGGGCTGCTGCGGCGCTACCACTGAGGTTTCGATCCTGACGAATTCATAAGAGGCGGCGTCCGGCAAGGATGCCGCCTTTTCTCTGTGCGTCAATCAGCCTCCCGGCCTCGCCACCAGCCATGATCGCCCTGCCTGTCGGCAACGCTCCGGACCTCGGGCTCCTTGCCCAGGACGATAGCCAAACCGCCGGTCTGGGAAAGCATTCGTGCGTCGGCACGCAGCCACCTTGGCGTGCAGCTGCGGGGCAGCCATCGATCGGAAACGACGATATCAGCGCGCTCGCAAGCCGCCGCAAGGGCCCGTTCGCCAACGATGTTGCGGCTCCGGCTCATCAGGATGCTCCACGAGCGTCCGCCCCGTTCAAGGGTCACTACGCAGAAATCCGCAGTGCAATCCGCGTCGGGCCATTCAGCCATGGGAATGGGTTCGCCCTCTACCCCGGCAAGTTCCAGGAGGTTGTCGCGCGTGTAATCGCTGCGCGTGTCGCGCAGGACGAGAAGGCGCTCGTCCTCTCCGGTAACGCCGACATGCCGTCCGTCGCTTGATATCAGGACGTCCGGGATCGGGGTCAGGACCAGCATGAGCGTGGCGAACGCCGTGGGCAGAAGACCCCACAACCGTGCCCTTCCCCGCCACAATGCCAGCCACAAACCGCCCGCGACGAACAGCGCGAAGGTAAAACCGGTAATCTGGGGGATCAGCTTTACCGCACCAGGCTGACTGCTGGTGAAATGGGCGATGCCGATCAGCAGATCGAGCGAGACACCGACCAACCACCAGAAGGGCGCTCCGAGACCGACCACATCCATCACCAGTGCAACGGCGATCAACGGCATCGATATGAACGTGACGAGGGGGATGGAAATGACGTTTGCCAGCGCCCCGTAAACGCCCGCGCGATGGAAGTGGAACAGTACGATCGGCATCAGTGCGATCTCGATGACCATGCCTGTCAAAAGCAGCATCAGCGTCCGCCGACCGAGCCACGCAGCGCGGCTCTCCTCCCGCGGCGCCAGAAAGCGTTTCACAGGCTCCGCGTTGTGCAAGGCTACAATCGCGATGACGGCGGCGAAGCTCATCTGGAAACTGGGGCCGACCAGACTTTCCGGCCACATCAGCAGCACGGCGACCGCCGCGACAGCCACCATCCGCAGCGACAGCGGCTCGCGCCCCAGCGCAAGCGCCCCCAAGACGAGCAGCGCGGCAATGCAGCTTCTCACCGTGGGTACCTGTGCACCGGTAAGGAGGGTATATCCGATGCCGCCAAGAGCAGCGATCGCCGCTGCGGCGACGGGCAGGCGGACACGAAGGACGAGCCACGGCCACAATGCCAGCAGGCGTATCGCCAGCAGGTACGTGCCCGCGATCACGGCGCTCACGTGCAACCCGCTGATCGAGAGCAGGTGGGTAAGCCCTGCATCGCGCATGGCGTCCTCGTCCGCTTCGCTGATGGCGCCACGGTCTCCGCTGGCGAAGGCCGCCGCGATGCTCCCTGCCGACCCGCCGAGGTTTTCCCGCACGTGGCCCGATAACTGGCGCTGCAAGCCCGCGATAAAATCGCCGTTCCGCACTGATGTTTCCACCACGCGCACATCTCCCTGAACGCTACCGGTTGCGGCGAACCCCTCGAACCAGGCGGTGCGGGCGAAATCGTACCTCCCGGGCAGCATGGGCGGGGCAGGTGGCATCAGCCTCGCCTGCAGTTCCACTAGCGCGCCCTCCCCCATCTCCGACGTTGCAGCGTCCAGCGGAACGTTGACGCGGATCTTCACCGCTTCGCCACTCTCGGGGTGGCGTGTTGCCATGACCAGCCTCACCCGGTCTTGCGCGGGCTGTTCGATCCGCTCCAGAACCCGCCCCCGGAAGGTGTCGTAGACCGGCCTCTCGAACGCCTCGGCACCGACCAGTTCGCTACGCGCCCAGGCGAGTCCGGTGCCGAACGAAACGAGCAGGCCGCACGCCGCCACCGCGCCGACGAGATGAACGCGTTCCTCCCGCCCCTTCCATAGCGCAACGGCACCCAGGGCTGTCAGCAGTCCGCCGGCCATCACCATGATCCATGCGGCCTGCGAGCCAAGTGCGAACCAGGCGCCGATGCCTGTGGCAAGGGCGACCGCCAGCCAGGGGCCTCGATCGAAACCTGAGTGACCGAGGAAACGCTCTGCCCCATCGGCTACGCTGGACAAATCCCGCGGCATTCGCCAATGCGACTGCTGCGTTGCAACATCGCCCGGTTCGTCGCCTAGCGGGACAAGAGGGGGATGTTTGCTAGCCATGGAAATACAGGACAGGAAACAGGCAGTTATGGCAAGTTCGATTGGTAACGGTTCAAAGCAGCGTCCAGTGGTGACGCGCTTCGCGCCCAGCCCAACCGGCTTCCTGCACATCGGCAATGCCCGAACCGGGCTGTTTTCCTGGCTCTACGCCCGTCACCACGGTGGCCGGGCGCTGCTGCGCATCGAGGATACCGACAAGAAGCGGTCTACCCAGGAGGCGATCGATGTCATCCTCGACGGGCTCGAATGGCTCGGCCTCGAATTCGATGGGGACACGGTTTACCAGAGCCAGCGCGCCGATCGGCATGCCGAAGTGGCGCGCAAGCTGCTGGACGCCGGCCATGCCTACAAGTGCTTCGCATCGCCGGAAGAACTCGCCGAGATGCGCGAACAACAAAGAGCCGCCAAGCAGCCGCTGCGTTATGACGGGCGCTGGCGCGATCGCGATCCCTCCGAAGCGCCCGAGGGCGCGCCCTACACGATCCGCATCAAGACGCCGGAAGGCGGCGAAACGGTTATCGAGGACGCGGTTCAGGGCCGCGTGAAGGTCGATAACCGCGAGATCGACGATTTCATCCTGTTGCGCGCCGATGGCACGCCTACCTACATGCTGGCTGTCGTGGTGGACGACATGGACATGGGCTGCACCCACATCATCCGCGGCGACGATCACCTGAACAACGCGTTCCGCCAGATCCAGGTGATCCGCGCCATGCAGGGTGTCGAGGATGGCTGGGAAGAGCCGACCTATGCCCACGTGCCGCTGATTCATGGTAACGATGGTGCCAAGCTTTCCAAGCGCCACGGGGCCCTCGGGGTGCGCGATTATCGCGACATGGGCATCCTGCCCGAAACACTGTTCAACTACCTGCTCCGCCTTGGCTGGGGCCACGGCGACCAGGAAGAATTCAGCCGCGAGGAAGCGATCGCGCTGTTCGATATCGATGCCGTAGGCAAAGGGCCCAGCCGCTTCGACATGAAGAAGCTGCTGAGCATGAACGGCAATTACATCCGCAAGGCGGACGACGCGCGGCTTGCCAGCCTGATTGCGCCCCTCATCGGGCCGGAAGCAGACGAAGCGCTGTTGACCAGGGCCATGCCCGAGCTCAAGACCCGCGCGCGAGACCTGAACGAACTGGCCGATGGCGCCGCTTTCCTGTTCAAGCAGCGACCGCTTGAACTTACCGAGAAGGCTGCGGGTTTGCTGGATGACGATGCAAGGTCGCGTCTCTCCGTCATTGCCGATCGGTTGCGCGGCGAAACGGACTGGACAATCGAGGCGCTGGAGGCCAATTTGAAAGCCTACGCGGAAGAGCTGGAGCTTGGGCTCGGCAAACTTGCGCAGCCGCTTCGCGCGGCGCTCACGGGGCAAACCACCTCGCCAGGAATTTTCGACGTGCTGGTGCTTCTCGGAAGGGAAGAGAGCCTTGCACGGATCGACGATCAAACCGGCGCTTGAGACATTCTCTCAACTGCCGATAGCAAACACATGAAGGAGAACAGCTTTGGCTGACAAGCAAGCGGATCTGACAGTAGGAGGCGAAAGCTTCGATTTCCCCACGCTGGAGGGCAGCTGCGGGCCGGATGTCATCGATATCCGCAAGCTTTATGGCAAGACCGGCAGGTTCACTTTCGACCCCGGCTACAAGTCCACCGCATCGTGCGAGAGCGCGCTGACCTTCATCGATGGTGATGAGGGCGTTCTGCTGCACCGTGGTTATCCCATCGGGCAACTGGCGGAACAGTCCAGCTTCATGGAAGTGGCCTACCTGCTCTTGAACGGCGAACTGCCGAGCTCCGAAGGGCTGGACGACTTTACCAACACCATCACCTATCACACGATGCTGCACGACCAGATGCGGCAGTTCTACCAGGGTTTCCGCCGCGATGCGCACCCCATGGCCATCATGTGCGGCGTGGTGGGCGCGCTGTCCGCGTTCTACCATGACAGCACCGATATCTCGGACCCGGAACATCGCAAGATTTCCAGCCACCGGCTGATCGCCAAGATGCCGACCATCGCTGCCAACGCCTACAAATATGCCGTCGGCCAGCCCTTCATGCAGCCGATGAACAGCCTCAGCTACACCGGCAACTTCCTGCGCATGACCTTCGGTGTGCCGGCAGAAGAATACGAGATCGTCCCGGCCGTGGAGAAGGCGCTTGATCGCATCTTCATCCTTCACGCCGATCACGAGCAGAACGCCTCGACCTCCACCGTGCGCCTCGCCGGTTCGTCGGGGGCGAACCCGTTCGCCTGTATTTCTGCGGGTATCGCCTGCCTGTGGGGTCCTGCCCATGGCGGCGCGAACGAGGCGGCGCTGAACATGCTGCGCGAAATCGGCACGCCGGATCGCATTCCGCATTACATCGAGCGTGCGAAGGACAAGAACGACCCCTTCCGCCTGATGGGCTTCGGCCACCGCGTGTACAAGAACTACGACCCGCGCGCGACAGTCATGCAGAAGACCGTGCGCGAAGTGTTCGAGGCGCTCAACGTCAAGGACCCGGTTTTTGAAACGGCCCTGCAGCTTGAGGAAATGGCGCTGAACGATGACTACTTCATCGAGAAGAAGCTGTTCCCCAACGTCGATTTCTATTCCGGCGTGATTCTTTCGGCGATCGGCTTCCCGACCACGATGTTCACCGCCCTGTTCGCTCTCGCCCGCACTGTGGGCTGGGTCGCGCAGTGGAACGAGATGATTTCCGATCCCGGCCAGGTCATTGGCCGCCCACGCCAGCTCTACACCGGCCCGACGCAGCGCGATTACGTGCCGCTCAGCCAGCGCTGAAGTCGAGAGACAAGCCCAACAACGAAGCGCCCGGTCGAAAGGCCGGGCGTTCTCTTTTGTGGGACGTTTAGCGTGGTTCTTTCCGACGCTCCTTGAAGCTGGGCAGTTCCAGCGTGAAACGCGCGCCCTGCCCCTTGGCGCTTTCGACGGTGAGCGAGCCGCCCATCGCTTCGGCCAGTCGACGCGAGATGTAGAGACCAAGGCCCGAACCCCCATCGCCTCTACGGCCTAGCCGCTCGAACTTGGCAAAGACCCTCACCTGTTCGTCTTCATTCAGCCCCTCGCCCTGGTCGGCGACGGTGATGCGGGCGCGCTCACCCACCTGCTCGGTGCGGATCCAGACCTGTCCGCCCTCGGGTGAGTGCCGGATGGCGTTGCCCACAAGGTTGAGCAGGACCTGCAATACGCGGCGGAATTCGCCAACCGCCGGGACACTGTCGGCGGATTTCGGCGCGTCGAGCGTGACCCCGCGCTCCCCTGCCCTTACGCCGAGGATGCCGACGGCGCGTTGCGCTACATCGGCCAGATCAATGGTGTCCGGAGCGGTTTCGAACTGCTCGTCCTCCACCAGCTCCAGCGTCGTCAGGTCGTCGATGAGCGCCAGCAGGTGCTCGCCGGCCGACGCGATGTCGGCGGCGTAATTGCTGTATTCCTCCGCCAGCGGGCCGGCCAGCTGCGTGCGGATTGTTTCGGCATTGGCGATAATCCGGCTCACCGGCTGTCGCAGGACGGGCGCGATATCACGTCCGATGCCGCTCGTGCGATCGGGGTCCCGCGCAGGCTTGGGCGGTTTTTCGGCCTCTGCCTTCTGCGGGACGAGATAAAGTTCGAAACCTGCGCTACTCGCCTGCGGCTTCCCCAGCGGAACGAGATGCACGTTCCACCGACGATCCGAGCCGGGAATGTCCACCGATGCCCCGTCGAGCAATCGCCAGTGCAGTGGCTGATGGTGGGCGGTCCGCCCCGGCGCGATGAAGTTCGTCCATGCCTCGCCAATGCCCGACCGCATCTGTTCGACGAGACCGGCGAGGTCAGGGGCCGTGCCTTCTACGCCAAGCAGCTCCTGCGAAGGTCCGAGCTGGGCGCTGAGCCCCGCGATCTGGCGGATCAGCGCCAATTTCTCGCGCGACGCATCCGACTGCGCGATGGGGCGGAGAGGTTCGGCTTGCCAGTCGGCAATAAAGATCCTGGCACCTTCGCCATCGGGCTTCACCTCAACCCACGCCGTTACCTGCTCGCTCTCGTCCTGAGCGCGGATTACCCGCGCCAGGCTGAGCCCGTAGACGCGCGCCTTCCTGACCAGTTCGATAAGGGCTGGCGTGATAAGTGCGCCGGGCAATTCACCGCCTGCGCGCAAGTGGAAGCCCGCCAGCGGTTCCTCGGCTTCGATCAGGCGGTCCTGACCGTCCGTGCGTGCATGCGCGATGATGGGTGACGCGGCGGCCATGGCCTCAATGCGCCGTTCCGGACGCTGCTGCGCTCAACAACTCCGCCGCACGATCCGCGCCCAGCGAGCTGAATCCTTCGGGGAGCGAAATTTCTGGGTGCAGATAGAGAAACTGCTGTTCCACCGCGCTTTGCTCGAGTCCCGCCGCCCGCAGGGAAATGGCAAGCCGTGCGCACTGATTCTCGCCCAGCGAGAGGATGACAGCGTCACGCTCCTGCTCGCACGCCATTGCGAGCGCTGTCGAGAACAGGGAAAGCCCGGCATGGTCTACCGATAGCGCGCGACTGGCGTCTGGCTTCATGGCCATCACCAACCGCATCATCTGACCGATGCGACGTTCGCCTTCATCATGGTTTTCGCGAAGACGGTCGCATACCGCCATGGCCTCGCTACCAAGATCGTCCTGCGACCTTTTCAAAGCCGCTGTGGCGGCGTGGAACAATTCGGCAGGCAATTCCTCCAACGGCAGCTCCATGCGCCGCACTTTCTGCATGTAGCGCGCTTGAGCGGCAATGATGCGCATGGCCGCCTGCGCCAGGCCCTCGTCATCCGAAGCGGCCAGTTCCTGCATCAGCGGGGAAAGCACCGGATCGATCCCGCTACGGGCACTCAGGCGTTCCGCCATCTGTGCCTCGATCGTGAGCGCATGCGCGTGGCCGAGGAAGGCCGCGTCTTCGAGCAGGCTGGTTGCCAGCGCCTCCTCGCGCTCTGCCACGAATGCGCCGCGATCATCGATCCCGAGTTCTGCAGCCAGCTCGAACAGCATCTGCCGCGCAAGATGCACCATCATCCCGCGGATACGGGCGATGACCTCGTCGCTGAACAGCGCGTGGTTGTCATTCGCCAGCAGGTGACGCAGGATCGGGCGCGCCGTGGACAGGATCACATCGCCCTGCGCCAGTTCGTCCCGCAACATATCCTCGACGGATTGAGCGGAAGGGCCTGCGGATGAAGAGTCGTTCATGCGTCCGGCCATAGCGCAGCTTGGTTAAACCCGCGTTAGCTTCGTGACGGAATGATGTTGGCGAGCAGCACCAGCAGACCGGCCAGCATGATGGCCAGTTCGGGCGTGGCAAGTGCGGCGACGACAGCAACGATTACGGCGATCACCATCCTGTCGCGCAGCGGCTCGAGCCAAGTCGGCAAATCGCCTCGGTCCAGCAGCAGGAGTGCCGAAATCAACACGACCGGCGGGAAGATGCTGCGATGGGCAAGGCTGTCGATGGCAAGAATGCCAAGCGCAAGGAGGGCCGCGTCTATGCCGAAGCGCAACAAGGGCCAGTGCTTCGATTTCCCGAAAGGAGCGACCGCCAGTTTTCCGAGCGAAAGGAAGAATTCGAGCACCGGCACGGCCAGGGCGATCAGCGCAAATCCGAGGACGGGGCGTTCGTAAATGCCTGCCGCGATGCCGCCGCCCGTCAACAATGCTGCCAGCGCGAGAAGTCCGGGGCGAATGTATGGCAGGTCGAGCAGCCGCCTGGTTGGCCCTGTCGCAAGACTTCGGGCGATCCAGCGGGATATCCGTGCGGGCGAAGTCTCCTGCAAATGCCGGCGTTGCCAGGCGAGCGTCTGCGCGGCCGCCTTTTCGGGCGACGGAATGACCGCCCACCCTCCGTCATCCAGCGTGTCGTCCGCAAGGCGCGCTTCTGGCAGACGGTTCTGCAAGGCAATCCGCAGCAAGGCCCCGTGGGGCGCGATATCCTCTGGCAGACCGGACAACTTGCCCAGAAGGTGCCCCGGAATAGTCATCGCACCCGCCCATGCGCGGTCCAGATCCACCCGCTCGAACCCGGCGCTGGCCCCCGGCCCTGCGGAAACGACCAGGATCCTGTCACCCTCGGCCCGCAGCAATTCCAGCGCCGCACGGGATTCGGGCAAAAGTTCCGGTTGCAGGACCATCAGGCTATCATCGTCGCGGATGATGCCGGGAAGCGCATGTGCGCTCGATATAACCTGGAATTTCAGCCCCATACGCTCGGCAGCATGCCGCAGTTCGATACCCTCGCGCGAAGCGCCGTTGCCGAATGCTGTCACGCTTCTGCAGCCGGCCTCACGCGCAAACAGCAATTGCCGATGGGCGATTGTCTTGCCTGCGATCATGGGCGAAAGCCCCTCGCCCGGTTGCGGGATCGCAATCAGCGCAGCGCGCATGAGGTGTCGTCCGTGGTCGGCATGGGGCCTAGCTAGGGCGCAGGCGACCAACTGCCAAGATGGCGAAGCTGCCCTGCGGATAAAATGCCCGCCCCGTACGCCGCATGGTGGGTTTTAACCATTTCTCCTGCTCCCATGGCGTTTACGGTGTGTTAAGGACATCGGATGAGCCGCAGACAGAACCTTGTGACCGGGCAGGACGTTACTGCCGACGACGCCTTCGACGAAGCCCCGATCAACCGGGACGAAGCCTATGAGACTTCGGAAGAGGAGACTTTCGAGGAGGAGCTTTGGGAAGACGACCCGAAAAGGCCGAGAGCCACATGGCTCGCGCCCACGCTGACTGTGGTGGCAGCGCTGGCCTGGACAGGTTTCTTCGCTTGGGTCCACCATCGGGAAATTCTGGCTGGCGCCGCGCCTGAGCGGTGGATCGAATGGATCGTCCAGTGGTCGGTGCCCCTGGTTCTCCTCGCTGGCCTATATCTCATTGCGATGCGCAACAGTCGCCGCGAGGCGAATCGGTTCACAGACGCCGCGCGTGCGCTGGCGGATGAATCCGCGCGCCTGGAAAACAGACTGCTGGTCGTGAACCGCGAACTCGCCCTCGCCCGCGATTTCATCGAAGCGCAGTCCCGCGATCTGGAGAGCCTCGGGCGCATGGCGGCAGAACGTCTTTCGACAAATGCGGATCATCTCCAGACACTTATTCGCAACAATTCATCTCAGGTGGAGAACATTGGCAACGTCAGCGATTCGGCCGTTTCCAACATGGAGCGGCTGCGCGACCAGCTTCCGGTGCTCACCAATTCGGCACGTGACCTGAACAACCAGCTCGGCAATGCCGGCAACTCCGCGCAGGAGCAGGTCGATGGTTTGATAAACTCGTTCAAACGGCTGAACGGCTTTCAGGAAACCGGGGAAGCCCACGTCGCCCGGATCGGCGAAAAGGTGGAAGAAACGCTTGCCGCTTTCGAAAACCAGATCACGAAACTGGGCGAACTGGCGGGGCAGAGGTTCGACCGCCTGCGGGCTAACAGCGACGAGTTCCGCCGCCAGCTCGACAACGACGAAGAACGCGTCTTCGATGCAATCGCTACCCGCTCCGAAGCGCTGGCCAAACAGTTGCAGGACGATGCCGAGGCCATGCATGAACGCGAGGCGGCAGCCGCCGCCGCGATGCGCGAACGCCTTGCCGCCCTGCGCCTCGAAGGCGAGAAACTGGTCGGCGGTCTCGACAGCGGGCAGTCGGCAGCGATCAAGCGCTGGTCGGACGCGATCTCCGCACTGGAAGATCGCATGAAGCAGGTTCTCGAAGGCGTGGTGAGGCTGGACGAATCAGCCATGACCAACGCCCGCATGCGCCTTGTCGCCCTGAACGACGAGGCGGCGAAGGTCGATCAGCGCCTCGGCGATTCGATGGAAGCCTTCCAGGCCGATTTCGAGAAGCGCCGCCAGGCCAACGCCGCAGCGCAGGAGGAAGCACTGTCCGCCCTCACCGCCCGTATTGCAGATTTTGACCGGGAACTGGCCGAGCGGCAGGAAGAGCACCTGGCCCACGTTGCCGGCCTTGCGGAGCGCGGTGAAGCGCTCGCGGGACGGTTGTCTACACTGGACGAAAGGCTCGCCAGCCTCAGTTCGCAGACGGACGATACACAGGACAAGATGACTGCCGCGACCGAAGCCCTGAGCGATCGGCTGTCGCAAAGCCGCGCCGTGCTCGACGAAAGCGGGCAGTTCATCACGCGCCTCACCGATGACAGCGTGCGCCTGCTGGAGATTATCCGATCCTCTGCCGATCATTCCGAGGGGGCACTTTCCGGCGCGGTTGCCAGCGCTGAAAACCGTCTGAACACCTTCGGAACGACCGCACGCGAATTGCACAGCCTGATCCAGGACGCCGAAAGCCGCGGTGCCAGGCTTGCCGACCAGCTGGCGCAAACGCGCGAGACGGGTAATGCCTCGCTTGAACAGATGGGCGATCTTGAAAGCCAGCTGGGCAAAGTCAGCCACGAAGCGGAAAAGCTGGCCGAGCGCACATCGCGCGAGCTTCGCGAGGCCATCGACATGCTGACCAAGGCATCGACCGAAGTGCTCGAAAACCTGCGCGGGGAACAGGCGCAAGGCGTTGCCGAAATGGCGGAAAAGCTTGCAGAAGCCAGTCGCGAGCAACTCGCATCTTCCATGCGCCGCCATGCCGAAGAGACGATTGCAGAGCTCGAAAAGGCGACCTCGCGCGCGGATACCGCAGGTCGCGAGACCGCCGAGGAACTGCGCAACCAGCTGGAGCAGGTGAACGATCTGGCCGCAAACCTCGAAAGCCGCGTGCGCTATGCTCGGGAACGGGCCGAGGAGCAGATCAACAACGACTTCTCGCGCCGCATGGCCCTGATCACGGAAGCGCTAAATTCCAGCGCCATCGATATCGCCAAGGCGTTCGACAACGATATCGGCGATACGCAATGGGCACACTACCTGCGCGGCGATCGCGGCATCTTCACGCGCCGCGCCGTCAAGTTGCTCGACAACAACGAGGCGCGGCAGGTGAGCGCCGTCTATTCCGAAGATGCGGAATTCCGCGAGACCGTGAACCGCTACATCCACGATTTCGAGGCCATGCTGCGGGGCGTACTCTCGACCAGGGATGGCAACGCGATGGCCGTCACCCTTCTCTCCAGCGACATGGGCAAGCTCTACGTCGCGCTGGCACAGGCGATAGACCGCCTGCGCGACTAGCAGCGGGTTACTCCGGTGGCGGGCTGAGTTGGCCGAGCAGGTCGATATCCTGAACCGTGATCCAGCCTTGCGAATAATTGGCGACGAAAAAGGCTGTCAGCACGGCAGCCAGGATCGTCGCCCGCATGGCCAAACGGCCGGGGCGGAAATTGACGGGAGCGCTGTCCGCCTGCCCGGGGACCAGGCTGTCACCCGTCTCGTTAGGCGTGCGGATGCCGAATGGCAGCAAGACGAAAGCGCTCATCACCCAGAACAATGCGTAGATTGCGATGATCGAAGTAATCTGCACGGGTTACTCGCCTGCTATGATAACGCGCGTCTGGGGTTTCTTGCCCGACCAGCGCTGTGCCGCCCTGCGCGCAGCAAGACGGGCAGCCTCGAGGACTTCCTCCCGGTCTTCCCGGCGGCGCCCCTTCAGCTTGTTGATCCCCGCCAGAACGTCGGCTTCGGCCTCCTCGACGAACTCCTCGTAGTCCTCGTCGAGCGGTAATCCGATCCCTTCCACGTGCACGCCGCCCGTTTGATCGAGGACGACAATCAGGATGCCATCGCGCGAGAGGCGGCGGCGCATCGTCACGGCGTCGCCATCGGCGGGCACGATAATGTCGCCGTCCAGCACCAGCCTGCCGGTGCGAACCTCGGCGATCTTGCCCGGCGAGCCCGGAGCAAGCCGCACGATATCGCCGTTCTTCTGGAAGACGCTGTGAGCAATGCCGGAAGCGCGCCCGAGACGTGCCTGCTCCTGCATGTGACGAACCTCACCGTGCACGGGGACGAGCACGTCGGGGCGCAGCCAGCCATAGAGTGCTTCCAGTTCTGGGCGACCGGGATGACCGGATACGTGAATCTCGCTCTGGCGATCTGTCACCATCACGATGCCGCGCTCGGCAAGCTGGTTCTGAACCCGTCCGATCGCGATCTCGTTGCCGGGGATGACGCGGCTCGAGAAAAGGATCACGTCCCCTTCGTCCAGCCCGATGGGATGGCTGTCATCCGCGATTCGGGAGAGAGCTGCACGCGGTTCGCCCTGCCCGCCCGTCGCGATGATCATCACCTCGCCGCGCGGCAGGCCCATGGCGGTGTCGAAATCCACGGTATCGGGAAAATCGTCGAGGTAGCCGTTGGCGCTGCCCACTTCGATCATCCGGTCGAGCGAGCGGCCCGCCACGCACAATTGCCTGCCCGTGCGCTGCGCCACGGAACCCAGCGTCTTCAGCCGCGCAACGTTGGAGGCGAAGGTCGTGACCAGCACCCGCTTTCCGCGATGCTTCTGCACCTCTTCCAGCAGGCCCGCATAGACCGCGCCCTCGCTGCCGGACGGCACAGGATTGAATACGTTTGTCGAATCGCAGACGAGCGCCAGCACGCCCTGATCACCGATGGCAGTCAGTTCCTCCTCGGTCGCGGGGGTGCCGATTTGTGGGTCGTCGTCGAGCTTCCAGTCGCCGGTGTGGAACACCCGGCCATAAGGTGTGTCGATCAGCAGGGCGTTGCCCTCCGCAATCGAGTGGGCGAGCGGGATATAGGTGATGGAGAACGGGCCAAGCTCGAATTCGCCGTGGTCTTCCTCGATCACGCGCAAGTCCACTTCGCGGGTCAGCCCCGCCTCGTCCAGCTTGCGCACGATCAGGTCGGCTGTGAAAGGCGTGGCGTACAGGGGCACCCCCAGATCGGCAGCGAAGTACGGGATCGCACCGATGTGGTCCTCGTGCGCATGGGTAAGCACGATGCCGAGCAGGTCCTTCGCGCGTTCCTCGATGAATTCGGGGTCGGCGAACATCAGTTCGGTGCCCGGATATTCGGCCTGGCCGAAGCTCATGCCAAGGTCCACCATCAGCCACTTGCCCTGGCAGCCGTAGAGATTGACGTTCATGCCAATCTCGCCCGATCCCCCCAGGGCCAGGAACAGCAATTCGTCTTGCGGGGTAAAATCTTTCTTCATGTCGCTCCAGCGCGCTCGGCCAGGATCTGCAGGCCGCGAATGGTAAGGTCGGCGTCGATGACGTCGAATATGTCGGTTTTCTGGTCGAACAGGATGGCAAGGCCACCGGTCGCCACCACTTTTACCGGACGGCCGATTTCGGTTTTCATGCGCTCTATCAGCCCTTCCATCATGGCCACATACCCCCAAAAGACCCCAATCAGCATCTGGTCTTCGGTATTGCGGCCAATGACGCTGCCCGTCTTGGGCGCGGCGATGGCGATGCGCGGAAGCTTGGCGGTCTTCCCAACCAGAGCATCCAGCGAGAGGTTGATGCCGGGCGCGATGATGCCGCCCTTGTAGGCGCCGTTGAAATCCACCGCCTCGAACTTCGTCGCCGTGCCGAAGTCGACAACGATCATGTCCCCGCCGACCAGTTGGTGCGCAGCTATGCAATTGAGCGCGCGGTCCGCGCCCAGCGTATGCGGCTGCTCGACATCGATCTCGAAATTCCATGCCGCCTTGCCATGCCCGGCGATCAGCGGTTCGATGCCGAAGTATTTCGTGGCCAAGACGGTCAGGTTGTGATCGGCCCGCGGAACGACGGAGCCGAAGATGATGTTCGTCACCTGGCTTCGTTCGACACCCTCTATGTTGAGGAGTTGCAGCAGCCAGGTAGCGTATTCGTCACCCGTACGGCGACCGTCGGTAGCGATGCGCCAGCGCGCGCGAATGTCCTTGCCCTCGAACAGGGCGAAAACGACATTCGTATTGCCGACATCGACTGCGAGCAGCATCAGCGTTCCTCCAGCGTTACATCGCCTGCGTGGACAGTATGTGTGGTGCCATCGGGCAGGCGCAAGCGTAGCGCCCCATCGTCCGTCAGGCCATCGTAGGTTCCGGAAAGCGCGGTTCCGCCCCCGTCATGGACGGAGAGAGGCGTGCCGGGCTTGTGCGCAGCGGCCTTCCAGCGGTTGGTGATCGGCCCTGCCCCGAATTCGCGCCAGCGTTGTAGTTCGGTGGCAAACTGCGCGGCGAGTGCGCTTGCAAACGCATCGCGGGCGGGTGCAGGCCCGATATCCGAGAGCGACCTTACTTTCCTGTCGGTGATTTGCGGCGCTGCTGCCAGGTTCACGCCAATTCCGATGACAGCATGGCCCCGTTCGCACTCGAGCAGGAGACCGCAGAACTTTGCTCCCTCGAGCAGCACATCGTTCGGCCACTTGAGCATGAGCGCCGAAGGGGTGGCGAGTAACGGCAGAACCGTTTCGTACACCGCCAGCGCCGCCACGAAGCTGAGCGTGCCGGGCGACGGATCGCGGTCGTGAAGGCGAACCACGGTGGAGCCCATGAAATTGCCGGGGGCGTCGATCCAGCTGCGTCCCTGCCGCCCACGCCCCGCGGTCTGCCGGTCGGCCACGAGCCAGTAGCCTTCCGGCACCAGCTCGTTCACCAACAGGCGCGCGAGTAAATCAGCATTGGTACTGCCGGTTTCGGGAACGTAGTCTATCTGCGGTGACACATCAGAACGCGACGGCGAGCGAGGCCGCTGCCATGTCTGCCAGGCCGCCCAACCAGCCCGTCAGCAGGTAGCCCAGCGGCGAAACCAGCACACCGCAGATCAGCAGCAGCGCCCAGTGCGGGGTATCGCCCTTGCCCGTTACCGTGCCGGCAGGCTCATCGAAGAACATCACCTTGACGATCTTGATATAGTAGAAAGCACCGATCACCGAAGCGGCGATGCCGATCGCAGCCAGCACGATCAGGTCTGCCTGAACCGCAGCCTGGAACACCACGAACTTGCCCCAGAAACCGAACAGCGGCGGAATACCTGCGAGGCTGAACATCAGCGCCATCAGCGCCCATGCCAGGGCCGGACGCGTGGTTGAGAGGCCGGCAAGGTCGGAAATGCCTTCGACCGGATTACCCTCGGCATCGCGCATCAGCAGCACGGCAACGAAGCTGCCGACCGTCATCACGACGTAGATCGCGAGGTAGACCATCATGGCGCTGGCACCGGCCAGCGTACCTGTGGCGAGGCCGATCAGGATGAAGCCGACGTTGTTGATGCTGGAATAGGCAAGCAGACGCTTGACGTTCTGCTGGCCGATTGCCCCCAGCGCGCCGATCACGATGGACAGCAGCGCGGCGAAGATCACGATCTGCTGCCAGGCGAGCGACTGGCTGCCAAACGCCTCCAGGGAGACGCGCGCCAGAAGGGCAATTGCGGCGACCTTGGGCGCACTGGCGAAGAACATCGTCACGGGCGTGGGAGCGCCTTCATAAACGTCGGGTGTCCACATATGGAACGGCGCAGCGCTGATCTTGAAGGCGAGGCCCGCGAGCACGAAGGTGAGGCCGAACAGCTGGCCGGTCGACAGGCCATCGGAAACGGCCACGGCGATGCCGCCGAAGTTCGTCGTGCCCGCAAAGCCATATGTCAGGCTCATGCCGAACAGCAGGATGCCCGAAGCAAGGGCGCCCAGCACGAAGTACTTGAGGCCGGCTTCCGCGCTGCGCTCGTCATCACGCAGGATCGCGGCGAGAACGTAGGCAGCCAGCGAGTTCAGTTCGAGACCGATGTAAAGCGTGACGAGGTCGGCCGCCGAAACCATGATGCTCATGCCGAGCGTGGCGAACAGCACCAGGATGGGGAACTCCGCCCGCATCGCTCCCGACCATTCGAAGAAACGCGGGGCAACGACGAGGGCCGCGCCGGCGGATGCGAAGATCATCAGCTTGGCCAGACCTCCAAAGGCATCGGCACGGAACTGTCCGCCGAAAGCGAGCGTGTCAGGGCCCGACCATCCGCCGCAGACTGCGGGTGCGACGAGAGCGAAGGCACCGCCCAGCGCAATGGTGGCGGCGATCGAAATGACACGCGCGCCCTTGTCACCACCCCAGGCGGCAACGAGCAGCAGGAGCAAGCCGGACACACCGAGAATGATCTCAGGCGCGATAAGCGAGAGGGAAACTGCGTAGTCCATCAGTGCGCCCCCCCTTCGGAATGCCCTTGTTCGGCAGGCACGCCCTCACCCATGGCCAGGTTCGCATCGCCCTGTGGCGCAGCGGCAGCAAGTCGGGCATCGAGCACTTCGATATCGGCACGCATGGGAGCAAGGAAACTTTCCGGATAAACGCCCATCCACAGTACTGCGGCCGCAATCGGGCCGAGCAGCAGGTATTCACGAACAGTCAGGTCAGGCAGCGCCGCGGCATCGGCGTTCTTCTGTTCGCCGAAGCAGATGCGACGGTAGAGGTAGAGCATGTAGGCAGCACCGAGAATGATGCCGGTCGTGCAGACAAAGGCCACCCAACTGTTGGCCTGGTAGATACCGGCCAGCGCGAGGAATTCGCCCACGAAGTTGCTGGTGCCGGGCAGTCCAACGGCCGCCATCGTGAAGAGCATGAACAGCACCGCGTAGGCAGGCATGTTGATACTGAGGCCGCCGTAACGCGAAATCTCGCGGGTATGCAGGCGATCGTAGATGATGCCGACGCACAGAAACAGCGCGCCAGAGACGAGGCCGTGGCCCAGCATCACCATCATCGCGCCTTCAAGGCCCTGCACGTTGAACGCGAACAGGCCGACCGTGACGATAGCCATGTGCGCGACCGAGGAATAGGCGATCAGCTTCTTCATGTCGGCCTGCACCAGGGCGATCAGGCTGGTGACGACCACGGCGACCATCGACAGACCCCATACCAGCCAACCGAAATCGGCACTCGCATCGGGGAACATCGGCAGGCTGAAGCGGATGAAGCCGTAGCCGCCCAGCTTGAGCAGCACGCCTGCCAGGATCACCGAGCCTGCGGTGGGTGCCTGTACGTGGGCATCGGGCAACCAGGTGTGGACGGGCCACATAGGCATCTTCACCGCGAAGCTGGCGAAGAAGGCGAGCCAAAGCCAGGTCTGCGCTTCCGCGGGGAAGTCGTATTCCATCAAAGTCGGGATGTAGGTCGTGCCCGCCTCGTTCACCATCCACAGCATGGCGATCAGCATCAGCACTGAACCCAAAAGCGTGTAGAGGAAGAACTTGTAGGCGGCGTAAATGCGGTTCTGGCCGCCCCACACGCCGATGATCAGGTACATTGGGATGAGGCCAGCTTCGAAGAAGATGTAGAACAGGAAGATGTCCTGTGCGGCAAACACGCCGATCATCAGCACTTCCATCAGCAGGAAGGCGGACATGTACTCGCCCACCCGTTTGGTAATGGCTTCCCAGCTTGCGCCAATGCAGATCGGCATCAGGAACACGCTGAGCATGATCAGCATAAGCGCGATGCCATCGATGCCGAGGGCATAGGCGAAGCCGTCAAACAGCTCGTTGTATTCGGTGAACTGCCACTGCGCGCCGCCGATGTCGTAATTCGCCCAAAGCAACACGCCCAGGGCAAGGTTGATGAGCGTCGCCGCCAGCGCGACCATGCGCGCAGGCTTCGCCTCGAGGAACAGGCAGGCGATGGCACCGACCAGCGGGACCGCGAGCATGACGGAAAGGATAGGAAAGCCGCCCATCAGAACAGCACCCACGTGATTGCGGCGACAAGGCCTAGCAGCATGATCAGGGCGTAACTCGTAAGATAACCGGACTGTACGTTCTTCGCGAAAACGCTGCCGCGTTCGACAACCCAGGCAACGCCGTTGGGGCCAAACCGGTCAATCGTGCCCTCGTCGCCCTTCTTCCAGAAGATGCGGCCGAGCCAGAAGGCGGGTTTCACGAAGATGAGGTTGTAAAGCTCGTCGAAGTACCACTTGTTGAAGACGAAGTTGTAGATCGGGCCGAGCTGCTCTGTCGTCTGACGCGGGAGGTCCGTGCGGCGGATGTAAGCGAGCCAGGCTCCGAAAAGGCCGAGCAACATCACGACAAGTGCGGAGTATTTCACCCAGTAAGGGACCTCGTGCATCGCGTGCATCAACTCGGCGTTGTAGGCGATGGAGCCATCCCAGAACTCGGCACTGTCGAGGAACGACCCGGCAAAGAACTGGCCTGCAAAGATCGCACCCAGCGAAAGCACGCCCAGCGGCACGAGCATCGTCCACGGGCTTTCGTGCGGGTGATAGCCGCCGGTGCCGTCGCCATGCGCCGGATCGGGGACGGCATGGGTCACGTCGTGGCCAGCATCTTCCTGCGCCGCAGGATTGTGCTCGTCCGGCTCGTCATGGCCGTGGTGGACGGCGTGCCGGATATGCTCGCTCTCGATCCAGCGCGGCTTGCCCCAGAAGGTGAGGAACATGAGGCGCCAGGAGTAGAAGCTGGTGAGCAGCGCGGCGAACACGCCGACCCAGAACGCCCCGGTGCCGTTGCCGCCTGCGGCATAGGACACTTCGAGAATGGCATCCTTCGACCAGAAGCCGGCAAAGCCCGCCCCGAGGTGATAGATGCCGACGCCCGTGATCGCCAGCGTGCCGAACATCATCGCCCAGAAGGTGAGCGGGATGTGCTTACGCAGGCCGCCGTAATAACGCATGTCCTGCTCATGGTGCATCGCGTGGATGACCGAGCCTGCGCCGAGGAACAGCAGCGCCTTGAAGAAGGCGTGCGTGAACAGGTGGAACATGGCCGCGCCGTATGCGCCGACGCCCGCTGCGAAGAACATGTATCCCAGCTGCGAGCAGGTGGAATAGGCGATGACTCGCTTGATGTCCCACTGCGTGGTGCCGATGGTGGCGGCGAACAGGCAGGTTGCGGCCCCTACCGTCGTCACCACGGCGAGCGCCACTGGCGCGGCCTCGAACATCGGCGACAGGCGGCAGACCATGAACACACCTGCCGTCACCATGGTGGCGGCGTGGATCAGCGCGGAGACCGGAGTCGGGCCTTCCATCGCGTCCGGCAGCCAGGTGTGCAGGCCAAGCTGGGCAGACTTGCCCATCGCGCCGACGAACAGCAGCAGGCATAGGATCGTCATCGTATCCCATCGCGCGCCCATGAAAGTGATCGTGCTGCCCGCCATCGCAGGCGCGGAATCTAGGATTTCGGGGATGCTGGTGGTCTGAAACACCAGGAAGGTGCCGAAGATACCCAGCATGAAGCCGAGGTCGCCCACGCGGTTCACCACGAACGCCTTGATCGCGGCGGCGTTGGCGGAGGGCTTCTTGTACCAGAAACCGATCAGCAGGTAGCTGGCGAGGCCCACGCCTTCCCAACCGAAGAACATCTGCACCAGGTTGTTCGCCGTCACCAGCATCAGCATGGCGAAGGTGAACAGCGAGAGGTAGGCGAAGAACCGGCTCTGGTCCGGGTCCTCGTCCATGTAGCCCCAGCTGTAGAGGTGGACGAGCGCGGACACGGTGGTGATCACCACCAGCATCACCGCCGTCAGCGTGTCGACGCGCAGCGCCCAGTCGAACGTCATGGCGCCCGAATGGACCCAGGTCATCACCGGGGTCACGGTCGCCTCGGCACTGCCGGCAATGAACGACAGGAAGATCGGCCAGCTCAGCGCGCAAGCAAGGAACAGGCCGGCCGTGGTAACGATCTTGGCCGCGGTGTGGCCAATCCACTTGCCACCAAGCCCGGCGACGATCGCAGCCAGCAGCGGCGCGAATACGATGATCAGGATCGAGTTCAAGGTCTATCCCTTCATCCGGTTGACGTCGTCCACCGCGATGGTGCCGCGGTTACGGAAATAGATAACGAGAATCGCGAGGCCGATGGCGGCCTCGGCGGCGGCCACGGTCAGCACGAACATGGCGAAGATCTGGCCCGTCAGGTCGCCCAGATAGGCGCTGAAGGCCACGAGGTTCAGGTTCACCGACAGCAGGATCAGTTCGATCGCCATCAGGATGATGATGATGTTCTTGCGGTTGAGGAAGATCCCCAGCACGCCGATCACGAAGATGATCGAACTCACGACGACGTAGTGCTCGATACCGATCATAGTTCGACCCCCTGGCCGATTTCCGGCTTCACGTTGCGCGTCGCCTCTTCCGGACGACGGCGATTTTGCTTGTCGATGTCCTGCATGCCGCGCGGATTGGTGTTGCCACGGTGGGTCAGCACGATGGCGCCGATCATGGCGACCAGCAGGATGATGCCCGCCACTTCGAACAGGAACAGGTACTGCCCGTACAGAAGCGCGCCGATGCTCTCGATGTTGCTTTCGCCCACCAGCGGCGCGGCGCTGCCATCGGGCGTGCCGAGGTCAAGCGCACCGGCGCGATAGGCGCCCACGCCCAGCACCAGTTCGGCCAGCAGGATGACCGCGACGGCCACACCCAACGGCGCGTTCTTCATGAAGCCCGCGCGCATTTCGGCAAAGTCGATGTTGAGCATCATGACGACGAACAGGAACAGCACCGCCACCGCGCCGACGTAGACCACGACCAGCAGCATCGCGAGGAATTCAGCCCCCACGATCACCATCAGGCCCGCCGCATTGAAGAAGGCGAGGATGAGCCAGAGCACCGAGTGCACCGGGTTGCGCGCAAAGATGGTGAACGCCGCGGAGGCGATCATCAATGCGGCAAAAAGGTAGAAAGCGAAGACGGTCAAAGTCAGCCCCTGGGTTTTAGCTCTTGGCGAGTCTTGCGGCGCGCTTAACGGTACGGCGCATCGGCTTCAAGGTTCGCGGCAATCGCCCGCTCCCACTTGTCCCCGTTCGCCAGCAGTTTTGCCTTGTCGTAGAGCAGTTCCTCGCGCGTTTCGGTCGCGTATTCGAAGTTCGGCCCCTCCACCACGGCATCGACCGGGCAGGCTTCCTGGCAGAAGCCGCAGTAAATGCACTTGGTCATGTCGATATCGTAACGCGTGGTGCGGCGGCTGCCGTCGCTACGCGGTTCGCTCTCGATGGTAATCGCCTGCGCGGGGCAGACGGCCTCGCACAGCTTGCAGGCGATGCAGCGTTCCTCGCCATTGGGATAGCGGCGCAGCGCGTGCTCACCACGGAAACGCGGCGAAAGCGCGTTCTTCTCGAACGGATAGTTGATCGTCACCTTGGGCTTGAAGAAGTACTTCAGCGTGAGGGCGTGCGCCTTCACGAATTCCCACAGGGTGAACGACTTTATCAGATGGGCGACGCTCATGCGGCACCTCCATAACGGGTCAGCATCAGCCAACCGGAAATCAGGAAAACGAACAGCAGGCTGAGCGGCAGGAAGACCTTCCAGCCAAGCCGCATCAGCTGGTCGTAGCGGTAGCGCGGTACGGTCGCCATCACCCAGCTGAACATGAAGAAGAAGAAGAACGTTTTCAGCAGGAACCAGATGAAGCCCGGCACCCAGTACAGCGGTGCCCAGTCCACCGGCGGCAGCCATCCACCGAAGAACAGCAGCGTGTTCAGCGCGCACATCAGCAGGATGTTGGCATATTCGCCCAGCCAGAACAGCGCGAAGGCCATCGAGCTGTATTCGGTCTGGTAACCGGCCACAAGCTCGCTTTCCGCTTCGGTCAGGTCGAACGGCACACGCTGCGTTTCCGCGAGGGCCGAGATGAAGAACATCACCCACATCGGGAAAAGCAGGATGTTGAACCAGTAGCCGTTGACGATGCCGAGACCGTGTCCGCGCTGTGCCTCCACGATCCCGGTCAGGTTGAACGTGCCGGCGTAGAGCACCACGCAGACGAGAATGAAGCCGATCGAGACTTCATAGGAAATCATCTGCGCAGCGGCGCGCATGGCGGAGAAGAACGGATACTTCGAGTTCGACGCCCAGCCCGCCATTGTCACGCCGTAAACAGACAGCGACGAGATCGCGAGGATGTAGAGCAGGCCGACGTTGATATCCGCCAGTACCACGCCCGCATCGAACGGGATCACCGCCCAGGCGAGCAGCGCCACGGTGAAGGTGATGATCGGCGCAAGGATGAAGATGCCCTTGTTCGATGCCGAAGGAATGATCGTTTCCTGCAGGAAGACCTTCAGGCCATCGGCAAAGGATTGCAGCAGCCCGAACGGGCCGACCACGTTGGGACCGCGGCGCAGGTTGATCGCTGCCCAGACCTTGCGGTCCACATAGATCACCATGGCAACGGCAAGCATCAGCGGCAGCGCGATCAGCAGGATGCCCGCAAGCGTTGCGACGAAGAACGCCCAGCCTGCGTCCATGCCCAGCGAGATGAAGAAGTCGGTCATTCCGCAGCCTCCTTGATCTCGTCACCGTGGAGCAGTTCGTCCGAACAGCGTTGCATCACCACGCTGGCGCGGGCGATGGGGTTGGTGAGGTAGAAATCCTTTATCGGGTAGCCGATCGCGCCGCTGGCGCTGGAGCCATCGCTGGAAGCGGGCATCATGCCATAGTCAGCCAGACCTTCCACGCCCAGTGCCGGTACTTCGGAAGCCATGACAGCGCGAAGCTCGTCGAAACTGTCGAACCCGACCGAGAGGCCCAGCGCATCGGCCAGCGCGCGCAGGATTGTCCAGTCCTCGCGCGCGTCGCCCGGAGCGAAAATAGCCTTGTCGGACATCTGCACACGGCCTTCGGTGTTCACGTAGGTCCCGGCTTTTTCGGTATAGGCGGAGGCGGGCAGGATGATGTCGGCCGCATGCGCGCCCTTGTCACCGTGGTGGCCGATATAGACCTTCAGCGAGCCATCGAACTGGCTCCAGTCCACTTCGTCCGCGCCCAGCGCCAGCACCACCTTGGGCTTGGCTGACACGAGATCGGCAATGCCGCCCTCGCTGGCAAAGCCCAGCATCAGCGCGCCCATGCGGGCCGCTGCGGTGTGGAGAGCGTTGAAGGTCGCGCCCAGCGAGCTGGCAGCAGCCATCGCCGCTCCGTGCGCACCGGCTGCAAAACCGCCGGCGCCGAGGATGACGGCCGTGTTGTCCTTGCCGTCGAAAGCATCGCGAACGTGCTGCGGCAGGTTGGACAGCACGCTGGCGTCGTCGCCGAGGAACTCGGCCGGATAGGTGGTGTCCCATTCGGGGCCGACCACGAACACCTTCGCGCCGCGCTTCACGGCCTTGCGCAGGCGCACGTTGATCAGCGGGGCTTCCCAACGCACGTGGCTGCCCACGATCAGCACGGCTTGCGACTCTTCGATTCCGGCAAAGGTGCTGTTGAAGTTGACAGCGGCAAGGTTGGACACGTCGTAGTCCATGCCGGTCTGACGGCTTTCCATCAGCTTGGAACCGCTTGCCTTCAGCAGCGCCTTGGCCGCGAACATGGTTTCGCAATCCACGAGATCGCCAGCAATGGCGGCAATGCTCTTCCCCGGTTTGGCGGCGGCAATCTTCTTGAAAGCATCTTCCCAGGATGCTGCTTCCAGCTTGCCGCGCTTGCGGATGAAAACCTTGTCGAGGCGGCGGCGGACAAGCCCGTCTACCTGGTAGCGGGCCTTGTCGGAGATCCACTCCTCGTTCACGTCATCATTGATGCGCGGCAGCACGCGCAGCACTTCGCGTCCGCGGCTGTCGATACGGATGTTGGAGCCGACCGCGTCGGACACGTCGATGCCCAGCGTCTTCTTCAGCTCCCACGGGCGGCTTTCGTAGGCATAGGGTCCGCTGGTGAGCGCGCCGACCGGGCACAGGTCGATTACGTTCGCGGACAGCTCGTGCTTCGCGGCCTGCTCGAGATAGGTGGTGATCTGCATGTCCTCGCCGCGATAGAGCGCGCCGATTTCGTCCACCCCGGCGATTTCCTCGGAGAAGCGCACGCAGCGTGTGCAGTGGATGCAGCGGGTCATGATCGTCTTGATCAGCGGGCCCATGTACTTCTCGGTCACCGCGCGCTTGTTCTCGTGATAGCGCGTGGCGCCACGACCATAGGCCATCGCCTGGTCCTGCAGGTCGCATTCGCCTCCCTGGTCGCAGATCGGGCAGTCGAGCGGGTGATTGATGAGCAGGAATTCCATCACGCCTTCGCGCGCGGTCTTCACCATCTCGCTGTCGGTGCGGATTTCCTGGCCTTCGGTGGCGGGCAGCGCACAGCTCGCCTGCGGCTTGGGCGGCCCCGGCTTCACTTCCACCAGGCACATGCGGCAATTGCCCGCGATGCTCAGGCGTTCGTGATAGCAGAAACGCGGGATTTCCTTGCCTGCGAGTTCACAAGCCTGGAGGACGGTCGCGCCGTCCGGAACCTCGATTTCCTGTCCGTCTACTTTGACTGTCGGCATTATTCAGCAGCCTCTGGCATGGCATTTTCACGCTCGGCGATGCGGCGTTCAAGTTCGGGGCGGAAGTGGCGCAGCAAGCCCTGGATCGGCCACGCGGCGGCGTCGCCCAGCGCGCAGATCGTGTGACCTTCCACCTGCTTGGTGACTTCGTAGAGCATGTCGATCTCGGCGGGCGTGCTTTCGCCCACGCGCAGACGTTCCATCACGCGCCACATCCAGCCCGTGCCCTCGCGGCAGGGGGTGCACTGGCCGCAGGACTCGTGCTTGTAGAAGTACGAAATGCGGCTGATTGCGCGCACGATGTCGGTGGACTTGTCCATCACGATCACGCCCGCCGTGCCGAGGCCGGAGCCCAGTTCCTTCAGCCCGTCGAAATCCATGTGCGCATTGCGGATCTGCTCGCCCGGCACCAGCGGGACCGACGAACCGCCGGGGATCACCGCCAGCAGGTTGTCCCACCCGCCGCGAATGCCGCCGCAGTGTTTGTCGATCAGCTCCTCGAAGGTGATGCTCATTGCTTCTTCGACGACGCACGGATTGTTCACGTGGCCGCTGATCTGGAAGAGCTTGGTGCCCCTGTTGTTCTCGCGCCCGAAGCTGGCGAACCATTCGCCGCCGCGCCGCAGGATGGTGGGCACCACTGCGATCGACTCCACGTTGTTCACCGTGGTCGGGCAACCGTAGAGGCCCGCGCCTGCCGGGAACGGCGGCTTCAGACGGGGCTGACCCTTCTTGCCCTCAAGGCTTTCGATCATCGCGGTTTCCTCACCGCAGATGTAGGCGCCCGCACCGCGGTGCATGAACACGTCGAAATCGTAGCCTGAGCCGCTGGCGTTCTTGCCGATCAGCCCTGCGTCGTAGGCCTCGTCGATCGCAGCCTGGAGTGTTTCGGCCTCGCGGATATACTCGCCGCGAATGTAGATGTAGGCCGCCCTCGCCCGCATGGCGAAGCCGGCGACCAGCGCGCCTTCGATCAGCTTGTGCGGATCGTGACGGATGATCTCGCGGTCCTTGCACGAACCCGGTTCGGATTCGTCGGCGTTGATGACGAGGAAGGACGGGCGACCATCCTTGCTCTCCTTGGGCATGAACGACCACTTCATGCCGGTGGGGAAGCCCGCACCGCCGCGACCGCGCAGGCCCGAGGCCTTGATCTCGTCGATGATCGAGTCCTGCCCCTTGGCGATCAGGTCTTTCGTATTGTCCCAGTCACCACGCTTCTGCGCGGCCTTCAGGCCCCAATCCTGGAAGCCGTAGACGTTGGTGAAGATGCGATCCTTGTCAGCCAGCATCTTTGTCTCCTGTCGGCGTTTTCGCCAGCAACAAGGCGAAGACCAGCAAGGCCACTCCGCCGAAAATCATCAAACCATCGCCCAGCGTATCCATGCCGAGCCATATCAGGACGCCGCCCACGATGAAGCCGAGGCTTCCGGCAGCAAGCCCCACGCGGGAGATCTGGCGCAGAACGAGCTTGTCGGTCACGCCGCCAGCCCTCCGCCAAAGACCCACACCGCCACAGCCGCCAGGATCACCACCAGCGCGACGGTTTTCACGATGCCCTTCAGCACCTTCCATGCAATCGCGATCAGCACGATCGCGATCAGGATGGGGATGATCTGCTCGATCACCACTTGCTCCGGTAATCGTGGTTGGCGTCGACCATTTCCTTCAGCGTCGTCGGACCACTGGCAGGCTCGCTGGTGTGGCGGCCCGGCTCCTGCGTGCCGGTCTTGGGCTGCTCGCCCCCGGGCAGTGCGTCGAGAACCTTGTCGAGCCGTTCGGCGGTCAGGTCTTCGTAGTTGTCGTCGTTGATCTGCACCATCGGCGCGGTGGCGCAGTTGCCCATGCACTCCACCTCGGTGAAGGACCACAGGCCATCGTCCGAAACGTGCCCCGCCTTCATACCGCGCTTCTTGCAAGCCTCGATCAGGTCATCCGACCCGCGCAACATGCATGGCGTCGTGCCGCAGACCTGTACGTGGAATTTGCCCACGGGTTCAAGGTTATACATCGTGTAGAAGGTTGCCACTTCCAGCACGCGGATCACCGGCATGTCGAGGTAGTCGGCAATGTATTCCATCACCGGCAGCGGCAGCCACCCTTGCGTCTGCGTTTCCTCGCCCACCTGGCGCTGCGCCAGGTCGAGCAGCGGCATCACCGCGCTCTTCTGGCGGCCTTCGGGATATTTCCTGATGTGCCAGTCGGCCTTCTCACGGTTTGCTTCCGTGAAAGTCCAATCACCCCACTGCGCGCGCAGTTCGGGGGTATCGGCAGCGATCTTACGAGCGGCCATGCGCCAGCCTCCGTTCCAGATAACGGCCTGCATAGAGGCCGATCACCGCGGCAAAGGCGGTGGAAAGCACTTCCTTCAGGCTCGCTTCGCCGTGAAACGCAGCGAGATACGCGGCAACAGCCGAAGCGAACGCCGCGAAAGCTGCGACGAAGATGAAGAGTTCGCGCCAGATCACCGGTCACACTCCCCGAACACAACGTCGATCGCGCCCAGGATGGCGGTAGCATCCGGCAGCATGTGGCCCTTGGACATGAAGTCCATCGCCTGCAGGTGCGAGAAAGCGGTCGGGCGGATCTTGCAGCGGTAGGGTTTGTTCGACCCGTCACTGACCAGGTACACGCCGAACTCGCCCTTCGGGCTTTCCGTCGCGACGTAGACTTCACCTGCCGGGACATGGAAGCCTTCGGTATAGAGCTTGAAGTGGTGGATCAGCGCTTCCATCGACTGCTTCATCTCGGCGCGCTTGGGCGGGGAGACCTTGCGGTCTTCGGAAGCGATGGGGCCTTCGGGCATTTCCGCCAGGCACTGCTTGATAATCTTCGCGCTCTCGTAGACTTCCTTCACGCGCACCATGAAGCGGTCGTAGCAGTCCGAGTTCGTGCCGACGGGAATTTCGAAATCCATCCGGTCATACACGTCGTAGGGCTGCGACTTGCGCAGGTCCCACGGGATACCGGCAGCGCGGATCATCGGGCCAGAGAATCCCCACTTCACCGCGTCTTCCTTGCTGACCACGGCGATATCGACATTGCGCTGCTTGAAGATGCGGTTGTCGGTGACGAGGCTCATCGCATCGCCGAACAGTTCGGGCAGACGGCCGTCTACCCAGTCGCCGATATCGGTCAACAGCTTCAGCGGCACATCCTGGTGCACGCCGCCGGGGCGGAACCATGCTGAGTGCATCCGCGCGCCGGAAGCACGCTCGAAGAAGTTGAGGCAATCCTCACGCAGTTCGAACACCCACAGGTTCGGCGTCATCGCGCCAACGTCCATCACGTGCGCGCCGATGTTGAGCATGTGGTTGCAGATGCGGGTCAGCTCCGCGAACAGCACGCGCAGGTACTGTGCGCGCTCGGGCACCTCCACATTCAGAAGCTTCTCGATGGCGAGGACGTAGGAATATTCCTGCGCCAGCGGGGAGCAGTAATCGAGACGGTCGAAATACGGCAGCGCCTGCAGGTAGGTTTTGTACTCGATCAGCTTCTCGGTGCCGCGGTGCAGCAGGCCGACGTGCGGATCGATCCGCTCGATGATCTCGCCGTCCAGTTCCATCACCATGCGCAGCACGCCGTGCGCGGCAGGGTGCTGCGGACCGAAGTTGATGGTGTAGTTCGAGATTTCCTCGCCTTCGGTGGTCGGCGATTGCTCGTATGTGAGACCGCTCATTCCTTGTCCTCCGGCTTGGTCGCGCCCTTGGTGTCGTGCACGTCACCCTGGCTCGCCTTGCGGTCGGGCTGGTCCTCGGTGGTTTCGGGAGCCTCGGTGTCGATGTCGGTGTCTTCTTCGGCAGGAGCGCCCGCGCTCACCTTTTCCTCGGCCTTTTCGTCGGCCTTGGCACCGGCCCCTGTATCGCTGGGCTTTTCCGTCACCTTCGGATCGTCGACCGGCGGCACATCCGCCTTCTCGTCACCCGGCAGCACGTAGTCCGCGCCTTCCCAAGGTGAAGTGAAGTCGAAGCTGCGGAAATCCTGCGCCAGTTCGACAGGTTCGTACACCACGCGCTTCTCCTCCTCGGAGTAGCGCAGTTCGGTGTAGCCCGTCAGTGGGAAGTCCTTGCGGAAGGGATGCCCTTCGAAGCCGTAGTCCGTCAGGATGCGGCGCAGGTCCGTGTTGCCGTCGAACATGACGCCGTACATGTCGAACACTTCGCGCTCCAGCCATCCGGCCACCGGCCACAGCGTTGTAACCGTGGGCACCGGCGTTGCTTCGTCGGTCGACACCTTCACCATCACGCGGTGATTCTTGGTGAGGCTGAGCAGCATGTAGACGACTTCGAACCGCTCCGGGCGGCTCGGATAATCGGCTCCGGCGATTTCCATCAGCTGCTGGTAGGCGTGTTCGTCACGCAGCAGGCGCAGGGCATCCTCGATGCTCTCGCGCTTCACCGTGATCACGATTTCGCCGAATTCCTCGATGCTTTCGACCACCATGGAGCCGAGCGCGGCGCACAGGGTGTCGCGCACACCTTCGTTGGTGGCGTAGCGCGGGGCGGTATGCAGGACTTTTGCCATCAGCTCGCCTCCCTCAACGCTCGATCGTGCCGATGCGGCGGATCTTCCGCTGCAATTGCATCACGCCATAGAGCAGCGCCTCGGCAGTCGGAGGGCAGCCGGGGATGTAGATGTCGACGGGCACAATACGGTCGCAGCCGCGAACCACGGAATAGCTGTAGTGATAGTAGCCGCCGCCGTTGGCGCAGCTACCCATCGAGATTACGTACTTCGGCTCCGACATCTGGTCGTAAACCCGGCGCAGCGCGGGCGCCATCTTGTTGCACAGCGTGCCGGCCACGATCATCACGTCAGACTGGCGCGGGCTGGCGCGCGGGGCGACGCCGAAACGCTCCATGTCGTAGCGCGGCATATTGACGTGGATCATCTCAACCGCGCAGCAGGCGAGGCCGAAGGTCATCCACCACAGCGAGCCGGTGCGGGCCCACTGGAACAGCTCCTCGGTGCTGGTGACGAGGAAGCCCTTGTCGTTCACCTCGGTCTGCAGCGCGTTGAAGTATTCCGCATCGGGCTGCTTCACATCGCCGCCCTTCGCGGTGGGCAAGTCGTGCAGCGCCGGATTGGCGGAATCGGCCACCGTATCCTGATACGGCGGATAGAGTGCAGGTTCGTCGCGAGTGCTCATTGCCAGTCCAGAGCTCCCTTCTTCCATTCATAGGCGAGCCCGATGGCAAGGATGCCGAGGAACATCATCATTCCGATCCAGCCCGCCCAGCCCGTGTGATCGAGGCTGACGGCCCAGGGGAACAGGAACGATGCTTCCAGATCGAACAGCAGGAAGCTGATCGCGACGAGATAGAACTTCACGTCGAACTGGCTGCGCGGATCCTCGAACGCGGGGAAGCCGCATTCGTACTCGGTCAACTTCTCGGCCTGCGGCTTGTGTGCGCCCGTAAGGCGCGAGACGCCCATGGGGAGAAACACGAAGGCTGCCGAAAGCCCCGCCGCGATGGCGAGGAAAAGCAGGATGGGGAAATACTGGCTGAGATCGACCAAGACAGACTCGGGGGTTGCTGCGGGGTTTCGTGGGCGCGTCTAGGCAATGGATGGCCGTGATGCAAGGCAGTCGAACGCCCTATGGCCCGCTAATCCGTGGGTTTCTCTGCAAGGCAGCGAGCGGGAACGAGGGGAAAGTCAGGATCACGTCGACGGATCCGACATCGGCAACATGCTGCGGCGCACAATCTTGCGCTTGTAGCAATCGCCTCCTAAACACTGGAAAAGCCCTAACCCCCCAATCTCAGATTACCAGAGGCAAACAACTCATGGCCACCTTCAACGAATCCGATCCCATCGTCATTCTCTCCTATGCCCGCACCCCGATGGGTTCGATGCAGGGCGCGCTGTCCGATGCCTCGGCCACCGATCTGGGCGCGACTGCGGTCAAGGCGGCGATGGATCGCTCCGGCGTTTCAGGTGAGGACGTGGACCGCGTCTACATGGGCTGCGTGCTTCCCGCCGGTCTCGGCCAGGCCCCTGCCCGCCAGGTCGCGGTGAAGTCCGGCCTGCCGCTTTCCGCGCAGGCCACCACGGTGAACAAGGTGTGCGGCAGCGGCATGCAGACCGTGATCATGGGCGCAGAAGCTCTTGCCACAGGCACGGTCGACGTGATCGTGTCAGGCGGCATGGAGAGCATGACCAATGCTCCGTACCTCCTGAAGAAGCACCGCAGCGGCGCGCGCCTCGGCCATGATACGGCCTACGATCACATGTTCCTCGACGGCCTCGAAGATGCCTACGAGGAAGGCCGCGCGATGGGCACCTTCGCGCAGGACATGGCTGACAAGTACCAGCTGACGCGCGAGGAAATGGACGAGTACTCCATCGCCTCGCTGGACCGCGCGAACAAGGCGATCGAAAGCGGCGCGTTTGCCGACGAGGTCGTCCCCGTCACGATCAAGACCCGCAAGGGCGAGGTGACCATCGATACCGACGAAGCACCCTCGAAGGGCCGTCCGGACAAGATCCCGACTCTGCGACCGGCCTTCGCCAAGGACGGCACCATCACCGCTGCCACCTCTTCCTCGATCTCCGATGGCGCCGCCGCAGTCGTGCTGACGCGCAAGAGCGTGGCCGAGGCCAAGGGCCTGACTCCGGTTGCGACCATTCATGGCCTCACCGCCCATGCCCAGGCTCCCGAGGAGTTCACCATCGCGCCTGTCGGTGCGATCCAGAAGCTGCTCGAACAGACCGGCTGGAGCGTGGACGATGTCGACCTGTGGGAAGTGAACGAAGCCTTCGCCTGCGTCGCCATGTTCGCCATGCGCGACATCGGCATCGATCACGACAAGATCAACGTGAACGGCGGCGGCACGGCCCTGGGCCATCCCATCGGTGCCAGCGGCACACGCATCATCGTCACCCTGCTCAACGCCCTCAAGAAACAGGGCAAGAAGCGCGGTATCGCCTCGCTCTGCATCGGCGGCGGCGAAGCGACGGCGGTCGCCGTAGAGATCGCCTGATAGCCAAATTGTCGGGGCGGGCTGCAAGGTCCGCCCTTGGCAAGCCTCGAATTCCGTGGGACAATGTCAACAAACGGAGGAAAGAGGAGCCTTATCATGAAGAAACTTATTGCCATCAGCGCCGCGCTTGCGCTTGCCGCCTGCAACGGTGCCGGTGAAGAACCCGCGGCAGACGACGCAGCCGAGACGGAAACCGCCACGACCGATGCAAGCGACATGCTGGAAGGCGATGCGCCCGGCTTCGAGGCTGTCGCCCCCGGAACCTACCAGGTGACCCGCAGCGGCGGCGAGATCGACTTCATCGAGATCCATCCCGGCATGACATTCTCGCGCGTTGCCGAAGGCGGCGATGCCACTGGCGGCGTGATCTTCATGAAGGACGGCATGACCTGCTTCCTCGTCGAAGGCGAGGACGAGGAAAGCTGCTTTACCGACGGCCCGAAGCAGGAAGACGGCAGCATGGAAACCACCTCCGAGGCAGGCGATGTCTCCACGGTGATGCCGGTCGACGGCACGCTTGCGGACCACGTCGACGAAATCCCGGCCTGAGACGTCGGAGACGAAACCGGACCCAAATGCCCCCTCGCCCGTTGCGAGGGATGAATTTCATACCAAGAGTTACAGGGAAACAAGAATGAAGAAGCTTATCGCAGTTGCCGCCCTCGCCAGTCTCGCCGCCTGCGGCGGTAGCGCCGACGAACCGGCCGAAGATGCGAGCCTCGACGAAGCGGCAGCAGAAGTGATCCCCAGCACCAGTGCCGGCACCTACACCTCCACCACCGAAGACGGCACCGAGGTTTCCGTCGCTCTCAACGCCGATGGCACGTACACCGTGATGCAGGGCGGCGAGCAGGTGGAATCGGGCACCTGGGAAGACAACATCCGCGGCACCTGCCTGACCGCCGAAGGCGGCGACGGCGAAGATTGCTGGAACATCCAGCCCGGCGCCGAAGACGGCACGATGGATATCACCGGCAGCGATGGCGAAACCATGAACTACAGCTACGAAGGCTGATAACCCGGTCTTCAAGAAAACCGGAAAGGGCGGTCCTGCGGGGCCGCCCTTTTTCATTGGGCGAGGACGATCAGGGCTCGCCCGCACCCCACAGGCGGCTTTCCTCGACCCAGCCCACGTGGCGCTCCACGTCCAGTTCGCACCAGCCAGCTTCGCATTCGCCCAGGTCTCCGACGACGCCCGGCTCCAGGTTCCAGCGCAAGTCCGATTCAGCCGATGGCTCCTCGCGCATCGCGGCCAGACCCTCCCCCACCACGATGGCTGTTCGCTGGCGGCTCAGTAGACTGGCGGAAATCCACCCGGTCGTACCATCGGGTTCCTCGACATAGCGCCAGCCCTGCATCAGGCGCACGACCTTAACCGGCAGCCCTTCTCTCTTGTAGACCCACTGGATCGGGAACTGCTCTCCGGCGCCGACGCGCATGTTCGCTTCGGGGGTATCGATGCTGGCCCAGTACGGAAGCTCCACATCCTGCGCTGCTGCAGGAGCGGCGAACAGAACGACGAGACAGGCTGCGAGTCGGAGACGGCTTGGCATATGACCGGATTTAGCCGTCCGCGGCGAGAGCCCGCAACATGCAACAGCAGCCTTGCCCAATTGGAATATTCTGTCCTAACAGTCGCCCGGAACGTAATCCCGCTTCAGAACGGGTTCGTGGGGGAATATCTATGCTTCGTAAATTGGCCGCCGCGGCGGTGATGGCCGCCCTGCCGCAGACGGTGCGTGCGCAGGAACTCACCACTATCGCCCAGAACGAAACAGGCGATACCGCGTGGATACTGACGGCGACGGCCCTGGTGCTGCTGATGACGCTGCCCGGCCTTGGCCTGTTCTACGGCGGACTGGTGCGGGCGAAGAACTTCCTCTCCGTGCTGCTTCAGGTCGGCGCGGTGGCGGGCCTCGCATCGGTGCTCTGGATCGTCGTTGGCTATACCCTCGCGTTCGGCAACACGACTGGCGGCTGGATTGGCGATGGCGGCAAGTGGATGCTGATCAACCTCGATAACGTGCGCAGTGGCATTACCCTTCCCGAAAGCACTTTCGCAGCATTCCAGATGACTTTCGCCGCCATTACCCCCGCCCTGATGGTGGGCGCGTGGGTAGACCGCGCGCGCTTCGGCTGGGTCATCGGTTTCACCGCCATCTGGGGCCTGCTGGTCTATGCTCCCGTCACCCACTGGATCTGGGGCGGCGGTTGGATGAGCGACCTTGGCGTGCTCGATTTTGCAGGGGGCCTGGTCGTGCACACCACGGCGGGCGCTTCGGCTCTGGTCGTGGCTCTGCTGCTGGGCAAGCGACAGGGGTTTCCCGGCCCCACCCTGCTCCCCCACGCTCCGGGCATGACGATGCTGGGCGCGATGCTGCTCTGGGTCGGCTGGTTCGGTTTCAACGGCGGCAGCGCGCTCACCGCCACGGACGATGCCTCCATGGCCATCATCAACACCCATGTCGCCGCGGCGACCGCTGCGCTGGTTTGGGTGCTGGTGGAAAAGATCGCTTTCGGCAAGGCGACCACGGTCGGCTTCGCCACCGGCGCGATTGCCGGGCTTGCCACGGTAACACCCGCTGCGGGTTTCATCTCGCCGGGTGCGGCAATCCTGTTTGGCATCCTTGCTGCACTAGTCTGCTATTATGCAATCCAGCTCGTGAAGACCAAACTGGCCATCGACGATTCGCTCGATGTGTTCGCGGTTCACGGCGTGGGCGGGATGCTCGGCAGCCTGCTGCTGGGCATATTCCTGTCGCAGGAGCTTGGTGGCACCGGCTATGCAGAGGGCATGACCATGGCCGGCATGGTCGGCGTGCAGGCCCTCGGCATCGCGATTGTCGCCCTGTTCTCTGCAATGGTGACGGCAGTAATCGCTATCGGCGTATCCTTGTTCATCCCGATGCGCGTGACAGAGGAAGAGGAAGTCCAGGGCCTCGACCAGACGAGCCACGGCGAGCGTAGCTGGCAATTCGACTGACCGGGTGATCCTCCCTTGCGTGCCGCCGCCGTTCGGCTAGGTGCGCAAGGGACATGGATACCTTTGCCGCACGCCTCGAAACACTTGAACATCAGTGGATGCGTGCGTGGATGCGCGGAGACCGCAAGCTGATGAAGGAAGTGGCCGCGCGTGATTTCGTGTTCCTGCTAGGGGGCACGAAAGCCACCCTGCTGGACCGTGCGAGCTGGCTGGAAGCAGCGACCACGCGCCTGCGCTGCCATTCCTACCGCTTCGGCGACATCTACGTGCGCCGCCACGGCCCCGTCGGCCTGTTCGCGTGCCAGATGGAGATCGAAGCATCGATCGGCGAGCACGAATGGAAAGGGACCGTCTGGGTGTCGGACCTGTGGCGCAGGTCTGCCGTTAGGCGGAACTGGAAGCTGGTGGAGCGCGTCGTCTCCCGGCCCGACGGTGACGATGCCCTGGGCGAGGCGCTCAAGAAATTCCAGCTCTGGAACTGACGCTACGCGGCGTCCATTTCCGCCATCTTCGCCAGTATCTTCTCGATTGCCGCAGCCGACGTTCCCAGCGCGAAATGCTGCGCGTCGATCCGCAGGGTCTCGTCCGCCTCCTCGTCCCGCCCACGAGAGCAATGGGGGGAAACGATCCCATCGCAAGCGGACCATACGGCCAATGTCGGCACAGGCGGCTTGGCGGAAACCTGTTCGGCGAAAGGCGGATTGTCGACCGTGTGATCGTTGATCGCCTCGTAAAGCTTCCAGGCGACGTTGGCATGGCGATCGCCCGAGAACGGGCTGGCGACTGTCACCACCATGCCGACATACTCCGGCGCGCGATGTGCCAGCACCCGCGCGTATAGTCCGCCCAGGCTCCATCCGACCAGGATAACCTTCTCGCCGGTCAGGCGGTGCAGTTCCTCGAGCCGCGCCTCGAGTGCTTTCAGCTTTGCCGGATCGGCTCCGGTGTTCAGCCCTCGCCGCCAGCCCTCTGGCTTGAAGCCCCGCGCCTTTAAAGTGCGCCGCAGCAAGGTGGTGGAAACATCGCCCGTGGCAAGGCCGGGAATGACAATCACCGCCCTGCCCCGCCCGAACTCCCTGCCAGCCTTAGGAAGCCGGAACGGGTTCAGCAGGACGCGCGGAATGGCCAGCCCCTCGCGCAAGGTATTGCGCAGGGGCGGTGGCTCTTCGCGCGCGTCCGTCAGCGTCAGTCGCCCGTCAGGATGCGTTCGACCAGTTCCTTCACCGTCGGGGTGTAGTTGTTCGAATAGAACGGGTCGGTCTTGAAGCGATAGGCCGCGTGCCCGGCGAAGGCGAGATTCTCGTCCGGATCGCCGCCGTGGGCGATATCCTGCAGGGTCTTCTGGATGCAGAAGCTGCGCGGATCGGCGAGACGGCCGGTGGTATGCGTGTCGTGATCCTTCCAGCTGGAGAACTGGCAGTGCGACAGGCAGCCCATGCAGTTCGCCTGGTCCGTACGGATCTGGTCGGCGCTTTCGGGCGTCACGAAGACCACGGTATCGTCCGGCGTCTTGAGAGCTTCGGTAAAGCCCTCGTGCATCCACGCCTGCGCCTTGCGCTGATCTCCGGGATGGACGTAGAAATACTTTGCCTTGCCGTGGTCCATCAGCGGGATGGTGCCCTCTTCCTGATCGCGCTTGAAGATCGGGATTTGCCGCTCGGAACGATGCATCAGGTCATAAAGGAAAGGCGTCTTCACCGCGCTGGAGTAGAAGCCGGTGGGCGAGAACTTGTGCAGCAGCACGTCGCCCGGCTCCACCGTGCGGAGCATTTCCTTCCACACGTTGGGAATGGGGCTTTCCTTCGTCAGCAGCGGGCGCGTGCCGAACTGGAAGGCGATCTTGCCGAGTTCCGGATTGTCGATCCAGTCGTTCCACTCGCGCAGATACCAGACGCCGCCTGCCATCACGATTGCCGTTTCCTCGGAAACGCCTTCCTTGCGCATCGTCTCGCGAAGCGCGGCAACGCGGGGATAGGGGTCCTGCGGCTCGCGCGGGTCTTCGGCGTTGGAAAGGCCGTTGTGCCCGCCCGCCAGCCAAGGGTCTTCGTAGACGACTGCTGCCATCAGGTCGGGCACCTTGGAATAGCTGCGCTTCCACAGCGCGCGGAAAGCGCGGGCAGAGCTGATGATGGGCAGGTAACAGACGTTGTAGTGCTGGGCGATCTCGGCCAGCTTGTAGGGCATGCCGGCGCCGCAGGTGACGCCCGTGACGAGGCCCTTGCAGTTCTCCAGCACGCCTTCCAGCACGCGCTGCGCGCCGCCCATTTCCCACAGCACGTTGATGTTGATCGCGCCGTTGCCGCCAGCGATTTCGTGCGCGCGCTTCACCTGCTCGGTCGCCCCGTCGATGGCGTAGCGGACAAGCTGCTCGAAACGTTCGGTGCGGGTCGCCTGCGGGTAGACCTGCGGGATGGGATTGCCGTCACTGTCGTAACTGTCGGCATTCACCGCGCTTACCGTGCCGATGCCGCCGGCTGCGGCCCATGCGCCGGAACTGGCGTGGTTGGTGGCGGAAACGCCCTTGCCGCCTTCGATCAGCGGCCAGACTTCACGGCCGCCATAGGAAATCGGCTTAAGACCCTTGAAACTCATCATTGTCCCCAGAAGTGTCCTCGTCCGTCAGGGAGAACTCGGTGTTGGTGTCGCCCGGCTGCAAGCAAGGCTCGATATCGCGTGGATCGGGCCTCTCGCCCACCACTTCGAACTGCGCGTAATAGCCTGCAATCTGAGGCTTGCGCACATATTGAACGAGCCGATAGCCGACGCGTTCGAATTCGCAAAACAGTAGTTGTGGATTGATGCCGTGCTGGTCTGCCGGCCTGTCGGTATCCACCACGATCACCTGCCCGCCTTCCCGCAGCGACGGGCGCATGCGCCACAACAGCGCATAGGGTTCGGAAATCTCGTGGTACATGTGGACCATGAAAATCCGGTCGAAACTGTCATCCGGCAGCTTGGGATCGTCCGGTTCGCCAAGCGCGATGGAAACATTGTCCAGCCTCTCGCGCTCCACGCGGCTGCCGAGGCGGCGCAACGCATCGGCATCGATATCCTGCGCGAGCACGCGGCCATCGGGGCCTACCCGGGCAGCAAGGCGCACGGTGTAGTAACCTTCGCCCGCGCCGATATCGGCCACGGTCATGCCGCGCGTGATGTCGGCCTGGTCCATCACCGTCTGCGCTTCCTGCCGGTCGTCGCGTATCTGCTCGGTGGAGAAGGCGTTCGATCCGGTATCGGACACTGGGCGATAGGGGCGCGGGAAATCGCGCGCCGTTACCGGACGATCTTCCTCCGCCACGTCGCAAGCGGCGAGGGAAAGGCACGCAGCACCCGCTGCCAGAATTCGGAAGAAAGACCCGCTCTCCATGCCCCGGCTCTAGCGACAGGCGCGGCGGAAGGCAAAGCAGCAAATATGCGTTGAAGCGTGTTTCGAAGCGTTCGCGTTCAGCCCGGCTGCACGTGCCTTGGCTGAGGCGGCGACCAACTGTTGTACGGACCGACGCGGGAAAGGCGGTAACGGTGCATGAGCGTCCCCCCCAGCAACAGGGCGAGTTGCAACACGACCGGCAATTGCGTCATCGCCCAGAACGCCTGCGACCAGCCATCGCGCGCCACGAGAGCCGATATACTGCCGATCACCGCGACAAGCTGCGCAGCCGCAATCGCCAGCGGGTAAAGGCGGTTGGCACGCATGGCGACGGCGATGAGAGCACTGGCCGCAAACAGGTCGAGCAGCAACCTGCTCAGGTCGAATTCGACAAAGGACCGCGGCCCGATCGTGAACTGGAGCGCCAGGTCGATGAGCGCTTCTGCGGCAATAATCGCCGCGCACCACTTCTCGGGCGCATCTCCCCTCGCCGCCGCGAAAGCGACGACGAGGAAAGTGGCAGCGACAATGATGGCGAACAGGCTCACATTATCGCTTTCGGGAGATCAGGAGGCTGCGCGCAGATCGGCGATGTGGCCCATGGGCTCGCCCGGAGGGCACTTCTCGACGCCCAACACCTCGCCCTGAACCTGGAGCAGGTTCGCATGGACACGGGCAAGGTCGCTTCCGGCAGAGACCAGCGTCTGGTGCGACTTGGTGAGACGCAGCAGGGCCTCCTGTCCGGCGAACGGACCGGCATCGGTTTCGCGCCGCGCCTCGATCATCGTGGCAAGAAGGGTGCTCTGGCGGAGCAAGGCATCGTCCAGCGCCTCTTCGGCGGCTCTCAGTTCGCGGGTGATGCGCATCTGCGCAATGTCGGGAGACATGCCCATATCGATAACTCCATTGCGGCCACGCGGCCTCTTGATCTGCGAAGGAGTCCTAAGGCAGCCTACTGCATGAGCTCGGAAAGTTCGCCGAAAATGGCCAATCCCACCAAAGCCGCAACCAGCAAGCCAAGGGTAATCCCGACGATAGCGGTTAGACGCCAGAAGTACCCGTAGCGACCCTCAAAAGACTCCGGGACGACGCGGTACTGGACGATCTGCCGTGTGCTTTCGGGAGGCTTGCCTGGATCGGCGTGCACCTGGCTATCGTCCGGCTCCGTGTCGGACCCGGCACCTTGGTCGCCCGGATCGGGCGGAGTTTCGACCTGCGAGGATTGATATACGGCTCTCTCGTATAGGGGGGCATCGCCCCTGTCGGCCGTGGCAGCCATGTAGGCAGCAGCGAGCTCGCTGCGTGTTTCCACGCCGAATTTCTTGCGCGCCGCAGTCACTCGCTGATCCACGGTATGGGGAGATATGCCAAGCTCGCGGGCGATCTGCTTCGATGTCTTGTGCAGCACCAGCAGGTCCAGCACGTCCTGCTGCTTGTCGGTCAGCGTATCCAAGACCTTTTCGATGTCTCGTGCGTGATCCATTTCGCCTAATCTGGCCCGCGTTCTGCTTGACGAGCCACTCCCTCATGATGCCTCTATATCAGGGCCTTGCACGATTGCGAGGCCCGGCAGCATGTTGTCTCGACAAGCAGTCGAACCGGAAGAAGACGCTATTCGACGTCCTCGACGTCCACCTTTTCTCCGGTCACGCGCTGGGCCAGTGCCGCAGCGATGAAATCGTCGATGTCGCCGTCCAGCACGTCGCCCGGTGAGGTGGAAGTGGTGCCGGTGCGCAGGTCCTTCACCATCTGGTATGGCTGCAGGACATAGCTGCGGATCTGGTGGCCCCAACCGATCTCGGTCTTCTCGGCATATTCGCCCGCGGCCACGGCTTCACGTTCGGCCAGTTCGCGCTCGTAAAGGCGCGCTTTCAGCATATTCATCGCAGTCGCGCGGTTCTTGTGCTGGCTGCGATCGTTCTGGCTGGCAACCACCACGCCCGTGGGTTTGTGCGTGATGCGTACGGCGGAGTCGGTGGTGTTGACGTGCTGCCCTCCCGCACCCGAAGCGCGGTAGGTGTCGATCTTCAGGTCGCCCTCGTTGATCTCGATGTCGATATCGTCGTCGATCACCGGATAGACCCAGACGCTGGAGAAACTCGTGTGGCGGCGCGCCGAGCTGTCATAGGGACTGATGCGGACGAGGCGGTGCACACCGCTTTCGGTCTTGGCATAGCCATAGGCGTTCTCGCCCTTGATCAGCAGCGTGGCGCTCTTGATGCCGGCCTGTTCGCCCGCGGCATATTCCACGGTTTCCACCTTGAACCCGCGGCGCTCGGCCCAGCGCACGTACATGCGCATCAGCATTTCCGCCCAATCCTGGCTTTCGGTCCCGCCTGCGCCAGCGTTTACCTGAAGGTAGGTGTCGTAATTGTCCGCCTCGCCCGAAAGGAGGGCGTTCACCTTGTCGCGATCGGCGCGCTTGGCGAGTGCTTCCAGGCTGGCGAGACCCTCTGCCACGACATCGTCGTCGCCCTCGGCCTCGCCCATTTCGACGAATTCGGACGCATCGGACATTTCCTGGCTGATCTCGTTGACAGTCTCGACCGCGTCTTTCAGCTGCTTGTGCTCGCGGCTGATGGCCTGCGCCTGCTTGGGATCGTTCCACAGGTCGGGGTCCTGCACGCGGGCTTCCAGCTCGTCGAGGCGGCGGAGCGCGTGTTCCCAGTCCAGCGACTTGCGCACCAGCGCCAGCGCGGCTTCGATCCGGTCGATATGGGCCTGCCCCTCGGCACGCATGGCAATAGTCCTTCAAAAGATTTGAGGTGCGCGCCTAGCGCAAGGCGCGTTGCGGGGGAAGTGGTGCGATTGAAAAGCGGGCGGATCAGTAGATACCGCCCTGCTCCTCGGCAAAGTCCTCGCGCTCGCCGGCACTCCCTTGCATGCGCGGCCCGTCCTCGCGGCGACGCAACTGGGCAAGGATCAATTCGCGCATGGCATCGATTTCGTCCTGTCGCTGGCTGCGACGCGGTTCGGTGTCGGGCTTGAACGCTTCCCAGATCACGGCGGAGGTTGGTTCATCGGACGGCCACCCATCGAACACGCGGCGGCCCGTACGGCGATCGACACGCACCATGCGTACGCCCTCCGGCGCGAGGAATGGCCTGCCGCTCCAATGGTCGCGCGTTTCCTGCACGAATTGCTTGAAGATCGGCGCCGCGGTGTTGCCGCCCTGGATCCACCCGCCCATGTTGCGCGGCTGGTCGAACCCGAGGTAAGTCGCGCCCACGATGTCGGGCGATCCGCCCACGAACCATGCATTGGTGGGGCCGGAACTGGTGCCGGTCTTGCCGAACAGCGGCATGTCGAGATCGCGCAGGCGCGTGGCCGTGCCGCGCTCGACGACGCCAGTGAGCATGTTGACGATCTGAAACGCCGTGCGTGCATCCATCACCTGTCGCCCAGTCCTGCCGAAACGCGGCATCGGGCCACCGTCCCACTCGTCCATGTTGCAGCCCGTGCACTCGCGGTTGTCGGCGCGGTAGATGACGTTGCCGTCGCGGTCCTGCACGTAGTCGATCACCGTGGGATCGTTCAGCCGTCCGTGGTTGACGAGCGCCGCATAGGCAGCCGCCATCCGCTCTACCGTGGTGTCGCCCGCGCCCAGCGCGAAAGCTGGGAACGGCTCGTAAGCGCCTTCGCCCGCGATGCCGAGATTTTCGAAAGTGTCGATCACCTGTTCCATGCCCGAATCCATCGCGATGTGGACGGTCATCAGGTTCTTCGACTGCTCAAGACCGTAGCGCATGGGGTACTCGCCCCCGCCACGGCTACCACCGAAGTTCGTGAAGCATTTCTCGCCGAGGTTGGCCCCCTGATAATAGCAATACTGGCTGTCAGGCACGAGCGTGGCAGGCGTCATGCCGTTATCGAGGCCGGTGGCGTAGACGAAAGGCTTGATGGTCGAGCCGGGCTGGCGGTTGGCCTGCGTGGCGCGGTTGAAACTGCCGAGGCGGGAATCGAAGCCGCCCTGCATGGCAAGGATACGCCCGCTGTCAGGCGCAATGGCGAGGAAACCGCCCGATACGCTGGGTATCGTCTCGAGCCGCCAGCCATTCCCGCTGGGCGAGGCGACCACGACGTCGCCCACGCTCATGTCGTCAGCCGGATTGGACAGCGGATATTCCTCGCCGTCCGAGAAACCGATCGTGGCCGAACCGCTCCCTAGCGCGGTAATCACGCCGACGCGCCAGTCCTCGTAATTGATCGAAAGGTAAGAGCTGCGGAGCTGCGCCGTCAGGTCTCCGTTATCGGGATTGAGCGTGGCGACCGGCCCCGCCCAGCCCCGGTTTCCGTGATAACGCAGCATGGCATCGCGCAGCGAATTGCGCGCGGCGTCCTGCATTTCGGTGTCCAGCGAGGTGCGCACCCACAGGCCGCCCGCATAGACGCTGTTGCGCCCATCTTCCGCCTCTTCACCAAAGCGTTCGATAAGTTCGCGGCGCACTTCCTCGAGAAAATAGCCTGCGTCGGCCGAACGCTCGGTGCGCTGACCCTGGATGATGCCGAGTGGCTGCGCCTGCGCGGCCTGCATCTGCTGCTCCGTGATGAAGCCATTGTCTTCCATCTGGGCGAGCACCCAGTTGCGGCGTTCGCGGGCGGTATCGAAATTGGCCTGGCGACTGTAGACTTCGGGCGCACGCGGGAGGATGGCGAGATAGGCCATCTCGTGCAGTTCCAGGTCGTCCACGTCCTTGTCGAAATAGGCGCGCGCCGCAGCCTGCACACCGTAGCTGCGTCGGCCGAGCGGGATTTCGTTGAGGTACAGCGTGATGATCTGCTGCTTCGAGAGCACGCCCTCGATACGCGTTGCCAGGATCATCTCCTTCAGCTTGCGCGTCACCGAGTATTCGTTGCCGACGAGAATGTTCTTGGCGACCTGCTGGGTGATGGTGGAGCCACCCACGGCGCGCTCGCCCGAGCCGATCTTGGAGACGTAATCGATAACCGCGCCGATGAAGCCGCCCGCGTCGATGCCGCCGTGCGTCCAGAAGGTCTCGTCCTCCGCCGAAATGTAAGCATTCATCAACTGCTCGGGCAGGTCGCGGAACTGCAGTTCCACCCGCCGTTCGCGCTCATAGCGGTGGACGATCTCGCCATCGATACCGCGCACGACGCTGGGCAGGTTCGGCTCGTAATCCAGCAGGGTTTCCGCGTCCGGCAAATCGCGCGCGAGCCAGGCCCAGCCCACCAGCCACAAAACCAGCGCGGCAAAAAAGGCGTAGCCCGCCCACCGGAGCAGGCGCTTTTCGCGCCAGGCAGTGCGCAGCGGCGCACCGATGCGATGGGTGGTTTCGCGAAAACGCTGCAACGCGTTGCCGATGGCAGATGATTCAGAATTCGTCATAAGGCAGGCCAGCGTCTTACATGCCATCCGATGATGGCGCCACAATGAATAAGCATCAGTTCACCGTGGTCTGGCGCGCAAAATAGATGCGGATCGCGCGGGCCATGACTTCGGCAAAACGCTCGCGCCCTTCGACCGAGGCCAGTCTTTCCGCATCCTCCGGATTGGTCACGAAGCCCGATTCGAACAGGACGCCCGGCACATCGGGCGCCCGCAACACGGCCAGCGCGGCTGAGCGGCGCGTTTGCGGATGGAAGACAAGGGTGCCCTCGCCCTCGCGCTGGATCAGTTCGGCAAATTCCACCGATTGCTCCGACGTGCGTCGTTGGGACAATTCCACAAGGATGGCGTTCACGTCTTCGTCCTGCCCGGAAAGGTCGACGCCGTTGACGATATCGGCGTCGTTCTCACGCTCGGCAAAGCGAGCCGCGGCTTCGGAGCTGGCAGTTTCGGACAGGGTATAGATACTCGCCCCGCTCACCCCCTCCTTGTCACCCGCGGAATCGGCGTGGATAGAAAGGAACAGGTCCGCCCCCAGCGCCCGCGCAATTTCCGCGCGTTCCTGCAACACGATGAAACGGTCGTCGTCGCGGGTCATGGCGACGCGGATGCCGCCATCTTCCAGCAACCGGTCCCGCAGCGCCGTGGCCAGGCCCAGGACGATGGCTTTCTCCCGGTAGGTCTCGCTCACCGTGCCCGGGTCGGGGCCGCCGTGGCCTGCATCGATCACCACCAGGGGGCGCGCCGGATCGGTGGGGCCGAGTATCTCCGGCAGGCCGATGGGCGTGCTACCGTCGGAAAGCGCAACGCGCACCACGTACTCGCGGCCCAGCACCGGCACCGGAATCGCCGCGCCCAGCGCATAGAGCCCTCCCAGCAACAGCACCGGGAGGGCGAACAGCAGGCCGATCTGCACTCGATACGACATGCGGGCGGCGAAACGTCCTTTGCGGCGCGCCGGGCAGGCGCTGGAATGGTTAAGGCAACACCAAGGGAAATTTGCGCAAATGCGCAACAAGGTTGCCGTATCTTTTCCCCGATGCTAGCTAGATGGAAGCCGGAGCGATATTGCAATCCGGTGCCCGGCTCGGCCTCATATTCCGGCCTACCCGGTAATGCTTACAGGTTGATGCCGCGATGCAAAGTAAAAGCCAGCAAGCCACGGAGCGTTCGATTGAACGTGCGACGGCTGCAAGGCTTCCAGCGCAGACGAAAACCCTGCGCCTTTTCATCGCGACAGACACGTTTCGCACGTCCACCCTCAATCCGGCGACATGCCGACCGGGCGGCGTGCTGATTTCCAACACCCGCGACAATCGCGGGCCCCACACATATCGGCAATCCTCTCCACCCGGCCCGGCACCATGCCGCATGACCGGCGTGACGGCGATTGCCTGGAGAATACTACATGGCAACGCGCATGCTTATCGATGCGCGCCACCCGGAAGAAACACGGGTGGCGGTGCTCAAGGGAAACCGGATTGAGGAGTTCGACTTTGAATCTGCCGAACACAAGCAGATCAAGGGCAATATCTACCTGGCAAAGGTAACGAGGGTCGAGCCCTCATTGCAGGCAGCTTTCGTCGATTTCGGCGGCAATCGTCACGGCTTCCTCGCCTTCAGCGAAATTCATCCCGACTATTACCAGATCCCGGCCGAAGACCGCGAAGCGCTGCTGCGCGAGGAACAGGCCGCTGCCGAGGAAGAGGCAAAGCTTCGCGCCGAAGAGGACGAGGATGGCGCTCCTCTCGACGATGATGTCGACGACGAGGATGATGACGAGGACGAGGCCGGCGTCGAGGAAATCGACACCAGCGAGAAAGACGACGTCTCCACCATCGAGGATGGCCACGTGGAGAACGGCGACGAGGAAGCGTCGGACGATTCCGACGAGGAAGACGACGATTCCGACGAAGAGGAATCGAACGGCAAGCGTCGTGGCCGCGGTCGCGGTCGTGGCAAGGGGCGTCGCCCGCAGGGTCGCCGCCAGGGCGGTAGCCGGGCGAAGGAAATCGACGAAGCCCGCGCCAAGCGCCAGGCGCTGCGTCGCCGCTACAAGATCCAGGACGTTATCCAGCGCCGCCAGGTGCTGCTGGTGCAGGTCGCCAAGGAAGAGCGCGGCAACAAGGGCGCGGCTCTCACCACCTATCTCTCATTGGCTGGCCGCTACTGCGTGCTGATGCCCAATTCCAGCCATGGCGGCGGCATTTCGCGCAAGATTTCCAGCGGTTCGGACCGCAAGCGCCTGAAGAGCATCGTGTCCGATCTCAGCCTGCCCAAGTCCATGGGTCTAATCGTGCGCACTGCCGGCCTTTCGCGCACGAAGACAGAGATCAAGCGCGATTTCGACTATCTCGCCCGCCTGTGGGACGAGATACGCGAGCGCACCATGTCGAGCAGCGCACCCGCGCAGATTCACTCGGATTCCGACCTGATCAAGCGCGCCATCCGCGACATCTACAACCGCGAGATTGAGGAAGTCGTGGTCGAGGGTGAGGAAGGCTACAAGGCCGCCAAGTCCTTCATGAAGCTGCTGATGCCCAGCCACGCACGGCGGGTGAAGAATTACAACGATCCCGTTCCGCTGTTCCAGCGCTATGGCGCGGAAGACCAGCTTTCGGCGATGTACGATCCGATGGTGCAGCTGAAGTCCGGTGGTTATCTGATCATCAATCCGACGGAAGCGCTGGTGTCGATCGACATCAACTCGGGCCGCTCCACCAAGGAGCACGGGATCGAGCAGACCGCGCTGCACACCAACCTCGAAGCGGCGAAGGAAATCGCCCGCCAGCTGCGCCTGCGCGACATGGCCGGCCTCGTCGTGATCGACTTCATCGACATGGAACGCACCGGAAACGTGCGCAAGGTCGAACGGTGCATGAAGGATGCGCTGAAGAACGACCGGGCGCGTATCCAGGTGGGCCGTATTTCGGGCTTCGGCCTGATGGAAATGAGCCGCCAGCGCCTGCGAACCGGCGTGCTGGAAGCGACCACCCGCGAATGCCCGCACTGTGACGGCACGGGCCTTGTCCGCACGGCATCGTCCGCAGGTCTTTCCGCTCTTCGTCTGATCGAGGACGAGGCTGCCAAAGGCAAGGGAACCGTCATCACGCTGTTCGCCTCCACCGAAGCGGCCGTGTACCTGCTCAACGCCAAGCGCGCCGATCTCGCCGAGATCGAACAGCGTTACGGCGTCACCGTGGAAGTGAAGCCGGAAGGCGAGGACGAAGGTGCGAAGATGCGCGTGACCTCATCCGGTCCGCGCCCGGCGCAGGCACCCAAGTTCGAACCGATTGTCGACGACGATGATGATGACGTCGAAAACGATGACGATAACGACACGAGCGGCGAGGACGACGACGATAACAGCGAGCAGCCCAAGAAGCGGCGCCGTCGCCGCCGGGGCGGTCGCGGTCGCAATAAAAATCGACAGCAGGACGAGGATCAGAATGAATCCTCCGAAGATGGCGATGATGACAGCGACGACACCGATGCCGCTTCAAGCGATGACAACGACAAGGACAGCGACGGCAAGCCACGCCGCCGCAGGGGTCGTCGCGGCGGTCGCGGCAGGAACCGCAACCGGCAGGATAACGACGACAGCGCCAGCGAGGACGATCAGTCCTCCGATGGAGCTGATGCTCCCGACGAGCCGCAGGAAGCCGTAGCCAAGGCGGCCGACGCTCCGGAAGAAGCCGAGCCCGAAGCGGAGGAAAAGCCGAAGCCCAAGCGCACTCGTCGCAAGAAGGCCGAGCCTGCGGAGACCGAAGAGGCAAAGCCCGAAGGTGCCGAGGCCGAGGAAAACCCGAAGCCCAAGCGGACGCGCCGCAAGAAGGCCGAACCTGCCGAAACCGATGAGGCGACAGCGGAAGAAGCCAAGCCGGCAGACGCCGAGCCCGAAGCCGAGGAAAAGCCGAAGCCCAAGCGCACCCGCCGCAAGAAGGCCGAGCCTGCTGCGGAGACGGAGGGCGAAGCCGAATCTGAATCTGCGGCAAAACCTGCCAAGAAAACCGTTAAGGCAGAAGCGCCGGCCAACGATGGTGAGCAAGCGGAAGGCGAGCAAGCAGAAGGCGATGGGGCAACCAACGAGGACGGATCACCGCGTCGCGGCTGGTGGCAGCGCACCTTCGGCAACTGATCCCTGTCGGTAACGGAGGCCAACGATGGACCCACTTCCCGTCACCGTGATCGTCCTGGCGGCCCAGCGCACCGGCGTGGTCAACCCCCTCGCCGCGCGCGCTGGGGTCAGCCACAAGTGTCTCGCGCCGATCTGCGAGCGCCCGTTGATAGCGCATGTCATGGAAGCGCTCACCACGCTTCCGGACATTCGCGAGATCCGCGTGGTGCTCGAGCCCGATGGCCAGGCGGAAGTCGATCCGGTGCTGGAAACGTTCCGCGATCGCGGCACGCCAATCACGCTGGTCGATAGCGATGCCAACATTGTCGAGAGCGTGCTCTCTGCGACCAAGGGCGAGGACGGCCCCTTCGTCATCACAACGGCGGACAACGTGCTGCTGACGCACGACGGCTTCGAGCAGGTCCGCAATGGCATGCGAGAGGCCGATGCCGTGATCGGCGTGACCACCAAGGAGCGCGTCCGCGCCGTGCACGAGCGCGGCCAGCGCGGGTTCTACGAGTTCAAGGACGCGGGCTACGCCAACTGCAACATCTATGGCCTGGCCAACCGCAAGGGTCTGAAAGCGGCTGACATTTTCCGCGAAGGCGGTCAGTTCCAGTCGAATCCGGGCCGAATGGTCCGGGCTGCGGGCATCTTCAACATCGTGCTGATGCGCTTCGGCCTGATCACCTTCGCGCGAGGGCTGGACCGTGTCGGCAAACGCTTCGGCGCGAAACTGCGTCCGGTCGTGTTCGAGGACGGTGCGCTCGCCATCGATGTCGATAACGAGCGGACATATGCTATCTGCGAATGGGTGTTGGGCCAGCGGTTGGGAATGGATATCCCCAAGCCGCAGATAGAGGACTGGAACTAGGGGCTCAGGCGCCTGCTCGCCGCGCCACGCCCCATTCCATCCAGCCCGCCCATTTGGGCGCCTTCTCGAAATAGGTCTGCCCGATCGGCTCGATCTCGAATCCGGCCGCGCGGATCGATCCGCCGACTTCGCGCGTCAGGTGGCAATTGCCCGCCAGGTGCTTCCAGACAGGCTCGATGCGTCGCTGCCATTTCGCCGGGCCCGGATCGGGAGCCTTGCCGTGTTCCAGGAATAGAAGGCGACCGCCCGGCTTCAAGACCCGGCGCATCTCGGAAAGCACGCGGCTGGGATCGTCGACGGAACACAGCGTGTATGTGCACACGACGGTATCGAAGGAACCATCGCCAAATGGAATGTTCTCCCCCTTCCCTTCGCGGATATCGGCCTCCCACCTCTTCTCCTGCGCACGCTGCCGCGCTGCGTCGAGCAGGCTGCCATTCGGATCTATCCCGGAAAAGCTCGATACCGCGCTTGCGTCGTAGTGCCGCTGGTTGAAACCGCCGCCACAGCCCAGTTCGAAAACAGCACCCTTCGCCAGAGGCACAACCTGACGGCGCAGTTCGTCCACGTCCTCCGAACCGCAGCCGAGCGAGACGACCATGGGCAGGATGGTCTCGTCATACCATTTGCCAAACCCCATACGCGCCTCCCCAGTCTGGCGGCGAACTGATGGATTGTTTCACGATACGCGGATTTTGCAACGGCGAATTGCGCAGCGATTGCACCGGAACCCGTTTGGGCCTAACCGCCGCGAGAATTCAACCGCCACCAGAAGGCCGAGTCCATGACCACCGAAATTGCCCCGCTGCGAATTCCCGAGGACGCCAAGGAACGCGTGAAGATGCTGTTCATGGCCAAGCACGCCCTGTGGGGCGGCGGGATGCATCCGGAAGACGGCAACCATGCCATCTACCACCACGAGGTGCGCACGACGCTGGAAAATCTTGGCCTGAACCTGGAATTCGCGAACAGTTACGACGTGCTTTTCACACGGCCGGAGGTGGATTTCGTATTCCCGCTGCTGAACCGCGGCGGCTTCGTGAACAGCGAGATGCTGATTCCGATCCTGTGCAACATGCACCGCATTCCCTATCTCGGCGCCATGCCGTTCCTGCGCGGCCTGGGCGACGACAAGAGCGTGTCCAAGCTGGTCTGCACCCATGCAGGCGTGCCGACCGCGCCGTGGTTCTGTTATCGCCGCGGCGCACCCGTGCTGGAAGCGGACCTGCCGCCCGCGCCCGATGGCCGCTGGGTGATCAAGCCCAATGCCAGCTCCGCCAGCTGGGGCATTTCCGACGCGCATGACTGGAACGGCGTGGTCAACGCCATCGCCGATATCCACGGCCAGGGCCACGATGCCATCGTGGAGCCATATCTCGACGGCTACGACGTGCAGTGCGCTTTCATCACGCTGGACAACGAACCGACGGCGCTGCCGATGCTGTGGTACGAGCGCGAGAATACGCAGAAGCTGTGGACCTATTACGAGAAGCGCGACCTCGTGCCCAATACGGAGAAGGCTGCGCTCAAGCGGTTTGACCATCCCGAGCTTGCACCGAAGATCGAGGAAATGGCGAAGAAGTTCGCCCGCCAGATGGTACCTTTCGACTACGGCCGCATCGAGTTCCGCGTCGACCTGAACACCGGCGATATCAATTTCATCGAGATCAACCTCAACTGCAACCTGTGGAGCGAGAAGGTAATGGCCAAGGCCGCTGCGCAGGCGGGCTTCAGCCATGCGGACCTGCTCGAAACCCTGTTGGCCGAGTGCTGGCGCCGTCACGGCCTCATCAGTTAGGGCTCGACCCGCTCTCCCTTGTAGTCGAACACGTCGCCGCTGTTATCCGGGGTCAGCCTTTCCAGCACGCCCAGCAGGCTGGCAGCGGCTTCGCCCGCCGCGGTAAGCTGGCCTTCGGGCAAGTTATTCTGGAACGGCTCCGACAAAGGCGTGTCCACCGTGCCGGGATGCAGGCCCACGGCCACGGCCTGCTTTTGCGTGCGGCCAAGTTCGATGGCGAAATTGCGCACCAGCATGTTCAGCGCGGCCTTGCTGGCGCGGTAGCTGTGCCAGCCACCGATGCGGTTGTCCCCGATCGAGCCGACGCGCGCGGAAACCGCGGCGAAGGTCGCGGGGGTATCGCGAGGGAACAGCGGCAGCACGTGCTTGGCCACCAGCGCGGGGCCGATGGTGTTGATGTGCAGTACGCGGGCCATTGTCTCGGCATCGAGGTTCTTGAAGCTGCGCTCCGGCCCGGTCCCGTCCTCCAGCGTGAGAACGCCCGTGGCGACTATCACCAGGTTGGGCGGGTTGTCTCGCCATGCCCCGGCGGCCTCGGCGATGCTGGCTTCGTCGTCGAAGTCGAAGCGGAATGGTGTCACGCCGGGAAAGTCAGGCGCCTTGCCGCTTCGCGAACCGGCGAGGACGGGTATGTTCCGCTCTGCCAGTGCCTGCACCAGTGCAGCGCCGATGCCGCCGCTGCTGCCGAACACTGCCGCCCGTTTCCATGTCATGCCGGCGCTGCTCCTTTCCTACGTCCAAGCCCTTCACATAGGAACGGCGCATGCCTCGCAAAACACCCTCTCTAGCCCGTATTTCCGGCAGTTTCTCATTCCTCTATCGAGGAGGCAGGTATTTGCCTCAGGACACTGTTCCAGGTGTTCCACATTCGCCGTGACAGGCGTGCAAATCCGGGCAGAAAACCCAAGGCTTTGCTTGCTCTCGGACGCCGGATGAGTAGATAGGCACGCAGAAGCGACAGGAACGATCAGATCATGGCTACCTTCACCCTCCCCGCCAACAGCAAGATCCGTAACGACGGCGAAGTCCACAAGGCGGAAACCGGCGGGAAAATCCGCAAGTTTCGCATCTATCGCTACGACCCGGACAGCGGCCAGAACCCGCGCTACGACACGTTCGAGGTGGACCTGGACGAATGCGGGCCGATGGTTCTCGATGCCCTGTTCAAGATCAAGAACGAGATCGACCCGACGCTGACCTTCCGCCGCTCCTGCCGCGAGGGGATCTGCGGTTCGTGCGCGATGAACATGAACGGCAAGAACGGCCTCGCCTGCACCACCGCGATCGAGGACGTGAAGGGCGACATTCGCATCACTCCGCTGCCGCACATGGAAGTGGTGAAGGACCTGGTGCCGGATTTCACGCACTTCTACGCGCAGTACGCCAGCATCCGGCCGTGGCTGCAAACCGTCTCCACCACGCCTTCGGGCAAGGAGCGGCTGCAATCGCCCGAACAGCGCGACAAGCTGGATGGCCTCTACGAGTGTATCCTGTGCGCCTGCTGCTCCACCGCCTGCCCCAGCTACTGGTGGAATTCCGACAAGTTCCTCGGCCCGGCGATCCTTCTGCAGGCATATCGCTGGCTGGCCGACAGCCGCGACGAGATGACCGGTGAGCGGCTCGATGATCTCGAAGATCCGTTCCGTCTCTATCGCTGCCACACGATCATGAACTGCGCCAACGTGTGCCCCAAGGGTCTCTCGCCCGCAAAGGCCATCGCAGAAATCAAGAAGATGCAAGTCGAGCGGCACGTCTGACGATGGCGATCGGTGCGGGCAACAAGGTTGAGGGCGGATGCCTGTGCGGTGCGATCCGCTACACCGTTACCGGGCCGGAAATGTTCACCTCGCAGTGCTGCTGCAAGGATTGCCAGAAGGCGACCGGCACCGGCCACACCACGATTATCGGCCTGCGGCGGGAGCAGCTGGACCTGCGCGGTGATCCGAAGACCTACACCAACGGCGGTGATACCGGGGGCAAGGTGACGCGGCATTTCTGCGGTGAATGCGGCGGCCGCCTCTACACCACCGGAGACCTGCCGGGTGACGAGGTGCTGATTCTGCAGGCAGGATCGCTGGATGATCCCAACGTCGTCTCGCCCGAAAGCGTGATCTACGTGAAGGACGCACCGTCCTGGGATTTCTTCGATCCCGACCTCCCCAAGTTCGAGGCGATGCAACCGCGCGAGCGATGAGCGGTATCCTTGCCCGCTACGAACGCCTGATTTCCGCCGGGGAGCTGAAGCCCGACGCGGACCAGCGCCGCGCCGCCGAGAGGCTGGAGGCGTTGCAGAAAGAGCTGGAAGCCGAGCAATCGGGTGGCCTGCTCGGACAACTGTTCGGCCGCAGGAAGGCGCGGCCCCAGGGCGTCTACATGGTCGGCGGTGTGGGACGCGGGAAATCCATGTTGATGGACCTGTTCCATGCCTCGCTCGCCATCCCGGAAAAGCGCCGAGTGCATTTCCACGCCTTCATGCAGGAAGTCCATGCCGCCCTTCGCGAGGCTCGCAAAAGCGAGAGCGGCGATCCCATCCCCCCGGTGGCGGAGAAGCTGTCGAAAGACCTCAGGGTCCTCGCCTTCGACGAGATGGTGGTGAACAATTCCGCTGATGCCATGATCATGAGCCGGCTGTTCACGGACCTCATTTGCAAGCGGAACGTGACGATCGTCACGACCAGCAACAGGCGCCCCACCGAACTTTACAAGGACGGTCTCAACCGCGAGCACTTCCTGCCCTTCATCGACCTGATTCAGACCGAACTTGACGTGGTGGAACTCGACGGCCCGACCGACTATCGGATGGAGCGCATCGGCGGGCTCGCGACATGGCACTGCCCGCTTGGCGACGAGGCCACGGCCAAGGTGCGCGAGGCATTCTTTCGCCTGACCGACTATCCGCCCGAGGACGCCGAGCATGTCCCCAGCGCCGAGCTGGACGTTGGCGGAGGGCGCATGATGCACGTTCCCAAAAGCCTGAAAGGCGTGGCCGTGTTCAGTTTCAAACGCTTGTGCAAAGAGGCGCGCGGTGCGCCCGATTACCTCGCCATTGCGCAGGCCTATCACACGGTCATCATCGTCGGCATTCCGCAAATGGACAAGGACATGCGTAACGAGGCGAGCCGGTTCGTGACCCTGATCGACGCGCTGTACGAAAACCGCGTAAAGCTGTTCGCCACGGCAGAGACGGAGCCGGAGGACCTCTATCCTGCAGGGGACGGATCGTTCGAATTCCAGCGCACGGTCAGCCGCCTTAAGGAAATGCAGAGCGAGGAATACATGGCGCTCGGCCACGGCATGGCGGATTAGCCGATTCCCAGGCGGGCCAGCGAACGATCCAGCATGACGAGTTGCCAGAGCAGGCGCGAGTGATCGGCGCGGCCCGCGATATGTTCCTCTGCAATTTCCGCCAGGCGAACGTTGTCGAACCACCCGGTATGCGCCAGCATCGCGCTTTTGGAAATGCCGCGTGCCTTGCCCGCCAGAGGCCCGCGAAACCATTCTGCAATCGGCGTGACGAAGCCTTGCTTGGGTCGGTAAAGAATGTCCTCCGGCAGATAACGCTCCATCGCCTTCTTCAAGAGCCATTTGCCCTGCCGCCCCTTGATCCGAAGGCCTTCCGGAAGCCCCGCTGCAAACTCGACCAGGCGATGATCGAGCAACGGTTCGCGCGCTTCGAGACTGGTGGCCATGCTGGTGCGGTCGACCTTGGTGAGGATATCGCCCGGCAGCCAGAACTTCAGATCTGCATACTGCGCCTGATCCAGTCCGCTGCGCATCGGCGCGCTGGCCATCAAATCGTACAGCGGCTGCTCTGCGCGATAGCTGCCGAGCCTTCCGGCAAGGTCGGGAGAGTAGAGTGCAAAACGCTCTTCCGGCGGCACCACCGACAGCGCGCGGGCATAGCCTTCTTCGGCAGAACCCGCGAGCGAGAGGAGCGTCGTCCTGGCCCGCAGGGGGCGCGGTGCCCAGTCCGCCCTGGGATAGGCCCGGCCGAGCGGGCCGAGTATGTTTTTACGCAAGACTTCCGGCATCAGGCCCCGCAGACGCTCCTCGTGCGCGTGGAAGACCTGACGCCTGTAACCGGCCATTGCTTCGTCAGCTCCGTCTCCCGACAGGGCTACGGTCACGCTTTCCCTTGCCAGCTGGCACACCCGCCAGGTGGGTAATGCGCTGGCATCGGCGAATGGCTCATCGAACATGCCCGCGATCATGTCTATCGCATCGAACTGATCGGCGCTCACAGTCCGCGCCTCGTGATCGGTGGCGAACAGGTCAGCCACTTGCCGGGCGTAACTCGTCTCGTCCGCGCTGGCGACGTCGAACCCGATGGAGCAGGTCTTCACAGGCTGCCGGCTCGCCTCCGCCATGAAGGCGACGACGCTTGAGCTGTCGACACCGCCGGAAAGAAATGCACCCAGCGGCACGTCCGACACCATTCGGCTCGTGACCGCCTGCTGGAGGTGGTGGAGCAGTTCCGCCTCGAGGTCTTTCGCCTTGCCCTTGTGACGCTTGTCGAAGCTGATGTCCCAGTACTGCTGCGGTTCCGGAACCGGGCTGTCGTGACGCAGCGTTAGCGAATGCCCTGCAGGCAGCTTGTGCACGCCTTTGAGGATGGAGCGATGGTCGGGAACATAGCCCCAGGCCATGAAGTCCTCCAGCGCACTGGGATCGACTTCCCGCCGCATCAACGGGTGGGCCAGCAGTCCCTTCAGTTCAGACGCGAAAGCAACCGACCCGTCGGAAAGCTGCGTATAGAACAGCGGTTTCACACCGAACCGGTCGCGCGCGAGAAACAATTCGCGCCGTTTCTGGTCATAGATCGCGAAGGCAAACATGCCATGCAGGTGGGAAACGCAGTCGGCGCCCCATTGCTCGTAAGCGGCAAGGATCACTTCGGTATCACCCGCAGTCCCGAAGGATGCACCGCGCGCTTTCAGTTCCTTGCGGACGTCGCGAAAGTTGTAGATTTCGCCGTTGAAGCTGATCACCAGCCTTTCGCTCATCGAATGCATCGGTTGCGGGGAGCCTTCCACGTCGATGATAGACAAGCGACGGTGGCCGAGGCCAACCCCTTGCGCTGTCCATACGCCGGAGCCATCTGGTCCGCGATGGGCAAGCACGGTGGCCATCCGCTCGATCCGAACGGGATCGACCGGCTTGATCGTGCCGCAATGAAAAAGGCCCGCAATCCCGCACATGGGTGCGGACTAGTCGAGCCGGGCCATAGCGTCCATCCACTCCGAAACAGGGCCGGTGGATTGCAGGAAGTCCGCAAGTACCGTTTCGGAATCCTGCGTTGGCGTGTTTTCGGCAGACAGGACGAGCATCATGGTCGGCTGCGGATCGGAAAGAAGGCGGTCGCGCATATTGGATAGCTTCAGCCGAACGCGGCTGCTGCCGGTCCATTCTCCATGGCGATACCAGGTGTAAGCGACGCGTTGATGCGTGCCGAGGGCCTGCAGGCGAACACCGCTGGCACCAACGGGGGCATCGCTCGCAGAGAGCCAGCGCCATTCGGTCTCGAGCGGCAGCGCCCCGCCCCCATAGCTTCCGGCTTCGCGGCCCTCTTCCTGGGCGGCGTAGAGCGCGAAGACCACGTCCACCACCCTTCCCTGCTCGTCCCGGTAGCTGGTGATCAATCGGTGATCGTACCCGGCCGTGCGGGGATGCCACGGGTAAGTCTGTTTGAGCGCGGCTGCCTCCCATCCCTCCACTTCGACCAGACCAATCTCGTCAGGAAGTGCCGCCTCCACGTCGCGTGCCTGCGCAGACCACGCGATGTGAATCCACGCCAGGGCAAGAACCGCACCTGTTAGAGCCCAGCCATTTCCGTTCCACCGGTCCAGGCGAGCGAGCCAGGTGGCCGAGCGGAGTTTGTCGGCATCGATGAAAGGATCGTCGATCCGACGGTCGAAGAACTTCCAGCCAATGGCCAGCAGCGCGGCCATGACCAGCGCGAAGAAAACCCAGCCGTAGAGAATGTGATCGAACCCGGCGGCGAACGCGATACCTTGTGACTGCGCGATAAAGATCGTGCCCCATGCGCGCACGCCGTTGGCAAGGATCGGGAGGATGATCGCCACGGCCATGAACACCGCGCGTCTTGTCCAGGATCGGTAGCAGACATGCGCGACCAATGTCCCCAGCGCCACCATGGCAATCAGGAATTTCACGCCGGAACAGGCTTCGGCAATTTCGAACAGGCCGACCGGAGTATCGATGAACACGCCCTCGACCGTGGCGGGGATACCGCTGGCATGGGTGAGGGCAATCGTGATCTGCGCCGTGATCATTTGCAGGGCCGGGACAAGTTCCTCGCCAATCGGGACAAGGAACAGGCCGAATGCCAGCGGAAACAACAGCGCCCAGGCCACGCGCGGACCGAGCATAGTGATGACACTGGCCTGCAATGCCATAATCAGCGCCAGGTGACTGATGGTTGCCGTTCCGGAGATATCGCCGAGCAACCATCCGAACAGCGCGCCTGTCAGCAGCAGCAATCCCGGCCACCAGGCTCCCGGCAAGAGCTTCGCCAACTCATGCGATCTCTGCCACACCAGCCAGCCTATGATCACCGGCACAATCAGGATGTGGTTGTAGGTGGAAATGTTCCACCATTGCCGCACCATCTCTGCCCAGTCTGCGGCGAAAGACACCAGAATTGCGGTCCAGGCGAGAGCTAGACGCAACAAAGGCATGCGCCATGCGGGTGCGATCCTCTCGGCAATCGCCGCGCGATACGGAGAAGGCGCTTCAAGCAGCATTGAGAGAAGGTTCTTCATCAACGCCGAGCAATCGCGGCAAATCGGCAAGCATGGCTGGCCAGCTCATCGTTTCGAGCACGAACTTCCGCGCCTCCTGCCCCAGCTTCCTTGCCGCGTCAGGCTCTTGCGCAAGTCGCAGGAGCCCAGCAACAAAAGCGGCGTTGTCCCTTGCTACGAGGAGTTGCACGTTCTCGGCCGCATGGATGCCGCTGGCAGCGTCGGGAGACACAGCGACGGGCCGCGCCATGGCCATGGCCTCCAGCACCTTGTTCTGCACCCCCCGCGCTATCCGGAGCGGTGCTACGACGACGTCTGCGCCAGCAAGCCAGGGCCGCGTATCGGGCACTTCGCCGATGACGCTGGTACCGTTGACACCGTGCAACGATCGCACTTCCCTGGTCGGGCCGCGGCCGACGATGTGGAACTGCGCTGCGGCCAACGTGCGGCGAACCTCCGGCATGATCTCGCATGCCATCCGCGTAACGGCATCCACATTGGGAGCGTAGTCCATCTGCCCTGTAAAAACGTAATGCGGACCATCCTGCGTCAGGACAGGCTCTGGCGCGACCGTACCCGGATCGAACAGCGCACAATCTATGCCATTGCGCAGTGCGCGAATATTGGACGTTTCGTTAGTCCGCTCCCGAAGCAACTCGGCCTCGGCCTCGCTCACCAGCAGTGTGGTGTCGGCGCGTTGCGCGAGGCGAGCTTCCTCCGCCTTCAGCAGTCTCCCTTCGCGTACATCGATCAGCGCCCGGGGACCGCTTCCGGCCTCGCCGTAGGCCTCGAACTTGGCGGAATCGACATCGACCAGGTCGATCAGAAGGCGTCCCTGCCAATCGTTCGGGACATACTGTCCCATCTGCCCGGAAAAAACAAAAATCGCCCCAACCTTTCTTGATTCCAGCAGGTTGCGAACCCAATCTGATAATTTTCGCGAGCGAAAGGCAGCGAAACTTACAGGCTCACACCGCAGAAGTGCTTCCATTCCGGCAAGCGGCAGCGGCTTCGATCGGCGCGGCATGCACCAAGTGCTTGCGATCTCTTCCAGGAAACGTGCAGCCGCCATATCTGCATGGGTCTCGGCGAGGCAGCCGACATGCACGGGCGCGATGTCGGCAAGCGCCTTCAGCACATGGTGCGAGCGGATTTTGTCGCCACGATCCGGAGGGAACGGCACGCGATGTGCAAGGAAAAGGATTTCGCCGCTCATTGCAGCCACCTATCCAAGTCCGCGTGCAATGACGGGACCGACCCGGTTCGCAATGCCGAGCGGAAGCTTCTTCCAGAGCGCGATGCGTGACTGGTGACGTGCGCTGGTAGGATCGGCATCCCGCGCAGCGTATCCCGGCGCGGTCCAGATCGCGTAGGATAAAGGCCCGGGCTCGAAACCCCAGTTCTTCTTGTAACTGTAAGCCCCGCTGCCGGTCTTGCTGCGCCCGAAATCGAAGCGCTCACATTCACGACTGCGCGCATGCAGCATCAGTTCGTAGTACATGCGATCGTTGGCGCGCAGGCGGCGCGCGTCCCAGGTACCGCCGCCCCAGTAGGGCATGACCGCGCCATCGTGGTATAATGAGAGCACGCTTGCGATAGGCGTTCCCTCCGCCCACACCGTCAGGATGTCCGCATCGAGCCTGTCGAGCACAGCATCGAACAGGCTTTTCGGGAAGACCGGAGTGCCGAGATTGCGCACGCTTTCGGCATAGACGCGGTAATGTGCCGATCGCTCCAGCGAGCCCTTGCCAATCGTTATTTCCAGATTGTTTTCGAGGCTCTTTCGAACTTCGGCGCGTTGCTTGCGCGGAATGGCCGCCAGCTGCGTATCGTCATCAACGGCCAGCGACGCAATGAATCCGCAGTGGCTGTCTTGACGAAGTTGCCAGTCTCGACCAGCAACACCGCCCCGAACTTCGACCGTCGGACATGACAGGCGAAGCGCGTATTCCTCAACCGCGGCAATCAGGTTCAAGGCAGTCTCGTCGCTTTCGCAAAGCACGCCGCCTTCGACAGCGAAGCCCGACGATGCCAGTAGCCGCCCAAAAATGGGCGAGTGGACCTGCGTAAGCGGCAACCACCCGGTCAGGCTGCCACACTTTTCTGCGACGAGACCGTGGGCGCGCTGCCCCGTGCCCGCTTCAATCGCCAGCAACCACGCTGGCCGGTGGAAGACCGACCCGTCATGCTCGGTGACGAAAGCCTCGATCCGGGCAGCCTCGTCTGGCTGGCGCAAGTCCACGACGCGCACACATTCGCGAACGATGGGGAAAGGCGCATTCATCCATGCACCGCCTTTTCCAGGCGCAGGCGGAGGTTTTCTCGCTTGGCGACCCCATCCATCCGCCCCCAGTGAAACTCGCGCACAAGATGCTCAAGCTTGCCGGACATCTTGCCGAGGTTCGTGTAATGCCGCAGTCGCGAACGCAGCGGAGCACCAGCAACACGCGGCTGGCCCGGATCGATTTCCCAAGGGTGGAAATAGAAGATCGCAGGCCGCCCGTCGGTCCGATTGACCTGGCGAATGGCCCAGCGGCTGAACGCATAGGGCAGCACCCGGAAGAACCCGCCCCCGCCTGCCGCCAGCCGCCTGCCGCGGAACATGGCCGTGGTGACGGGAAGCTCGACGAAATTGCTGCCTTCGACCGGCTTGAAGGCAAAGCGCGGGGCATCGCGCCAGCCATAATGATCGTGCGCGACAGGCGCGATGCTGGAGGAGTACAGATAGCCTGCCTCCGCAAGAGCCTCGTGCGCCCAAGGTGTGCGCGCGTCGATTGAAAAGCTGGGCGCGCGATAGCCGACGACGTGCGTTCCGCTCGCGTCTTCCAGCACCTTCCTCGTGCGGGCGATATCGGTTGCGAAGCTGGCCTCGTTCATGCGGAACACGCGCTCGTGGTCCCAGCCGTGGCTGGCGATTTCGTGTCCCCGGTCGGCGATTTCGCGCAGCAGGCTCCCGTGGCGCTGCGCTACCCAGCCCAATGTAAAAAACGTGCTTTTAGCCCCCGCCTCGTCGAACAGGTCGAGAATCCGGCGGACATTCCGGTCCACCCGGTCGTCCAGGCCAGCCCACTGGCCGCGCTCGATCACATCCTCGAACGCGCCCACCTGGAACCAGTCTTCAACATCGACTGACAGCCCATTGACGATTTCGTCCGCCTTTGCCGGCTTGTTGTCGAAATTCAGCGCATTCACGGCGTTGCGACTCCCTGCCCGAACTGATCGGAGCTTGGCTTTCAGGCGGCCTTGCTCGAATCCATTTCGCCTTCGATCCAGTCGATCAGCATGTTCAAGGTCTGACGAATCGTGCGCTCCTGCTCGAAGCACTTGGCTTCGACGCGGGCGAGCTGCGCGCGCAGGCTCTCGATTTCAGGGTTCACCTTTGCGGCGATATCGGCATCTCGCTGCTCGGCCAATTCCACGATGGCCTGCTGCAATTCAGCGATCTGCGCGTCGCGCTCGGCCAGGTATTCTTCCAGCGTCTCCCTGTCGATGCGCGGAGTGGTGGGCATGGCCTTCACAGGTTCATGGCTCACCTCATGCGCGGGCATCGGTGACGGTGCAGCATCGGGGAAAGCGCATTCCGCCTCCATCTCGGCCAGCACGTTCTGCAGCATGGCGGCATCAATGCGGCTTCGCTCTTCCACAGCGCCCAGCAACAACAGGCGATTGGCGATCTGGTTAATCCGGCGCGGGATGCCGCCGCTGGCCTCGTACAGTTCGGTGAACACGCGCTGGTCGAAAGCCGGATTGCCGTCCCAGCCAACCACTTTCAGGCGGTGGACGATATAAGGCTCGATCTCGCCCTTCTGCATCGGCTCGAGGTGGTGCGCGGCGATCACGCGCTGGCGCAGTTGCTCGAGGCCCGGATCGCTCTGGATCGTGACGCGGAACTCGGGTTGGCCAAGCAGCAAGGTCTGCAATAGCGGATGGTTGCCGAGCTGGAAATTCGAAAGCATCCGCAACTCTTCCAGCGCGGAGACGGAAAGGTTCTGCGATTCGTCCATCACCAGCAGGCAGCGACGACCTTCGCGGGCTTCCTCGTGCAGGAAGCTCTCGATCTCGGTCAGCGCAGTGGCCTTGTCATGCCCCTCGATATCGAGACCGAAGCTGCGCGCGACGACGTGCACGATCTCCTCGCCGTCCAGCTTGCTGGTGACGACCTGCGCCACGGTGACCTGGCTTTCATCCAGGCTTTCCATCATGTGCGCGACCAGCGTCGACTTGCCCGAACCCACTTCGCCGGTGATGACGATGAAGCCCTCTCCCTGCGCCAGGCCATAGCCGAGGTAGGACAGCGCCTTGCGATGCGTTACCGAGCGGAAATAGAATTCCGGATCGGGCGTAAGCTGGAAGGGCTTGCCGGTGAGGCCATAGAAGTTATCGAACATGGGTCTGGTCTCCTTGATGACCCTATCAGTCAAACGTGTAACGAAGGCCCAGCAGGGCCGAGGCGGACGAATAGTCGGTCAGGTCGTCGTCGCGGCTGATGCCGTCGATGCCGACGGCGGCGATACCGGTCAGCCCGCGCCAGATGTCTCGGTTGTAAGCCAGCGAAGCGGAGTAACCGATGCCATCGCCCAGATCGCCCGCACCGGCATCGAACCAGCTGGCATAGGCGCCAGCGGACAGGCCTGAATTGCGATCGAGCTGGTGGGCGATATTGGCAGCGATGTAATAGCTTTCGTCCACCACCCCATCGACAGCGGCGAGGACCGTATCTTCTGCGCCGATGAAGCTGCGACGATCGTAACCTGCACCGACGCCGAAGCTGGTGCGCCCGGCAACGGCGGAATAACTCGCGGAAACACCGCGGTTGCGGAAGACCGCAGAACGCAGCGAGTTGAGCTGGGCGAGCGTGCAGTTGTTCCCCTCCACCCCTATCACACAGCCGCCGAGGTCGCCCGAGATCGGATTGCGGACGGCGGTGAATTCGGTGCCCAGCAAGTCCAGCGCACCCGTCAACTGCCCGCCGAAGCCGGTAATGTTGTCATAAACGGCGATGCTGAGGCCCGAATTGCGACTGGCCGCGTAGGATAGCGTGCCGTAATAGGTGGTGGAGCCATAGCGGCGGCCCACGGTGGCGGAGAGCGAGGTGCGGCGACTGGGCCGCCACATCACGCCCACGTCCCAGATCAGGCCGTCTGTCTGATAGGCGATACGGCGCGGCTGGCTGTCGTCGGTGACCAGGCGACCATCGGGGCCGACCACCACGTTCCCACCCGCATCTATCAGGGCATCGCGGCTGGATACTTCCACGTATTCGTAGCCGACGCCTGCCACCAGGGCGACAGTGAGAGAGACCGGAAGCGTGACGTCGCCGCGCACGTACTTGTCGTCGATACGCTGATCGAGATTGGAAATGTCCTGCCGGTTCCATCCGCCCCCCACGCCTACGCCAACCGGCGCGACTGTGTACGGAGCGACACCAACGCGCAGTGCGGCGTTATGCGTCACGCTGTCATCGAAAATATCGACCGATTCTTCACCAGGCGCGAGCGCCAGCGCATCGGGAGATTCCACACGGGTATAGCCGAGGCGATACTGGCCGCTGATTTCCGCTGGCCCGGATCGGGTCTGGATGGCGGGACCGGCGTAGACGGAATAGATGTGGCTGGTCGAACCCTCGTTTCCGGCGATCTGGCCGACCGAACTGAAACCGCTCCCATCCACGCTGGTGCGGGACGCGAGCCCCCCGGCCTCCAGGGTAATGCCCTGGCGATAGAGACTGAGCGATGCGCGGGCGATGCCCGACACGGTATCGCTGTCCAGGGCATCGCCGTAGCCGATGTCGCGCTCGTAACGCAGCGATGCGGATGCGGCGCTGTTGCGGCCCGCAATCGTGGCATCCACGCCCGCGGCAAGCTGGGTGTAGGTCAGCACATCGTCGCCCGGTTGCAATTGGGCGGAAATGACCTGCGAAGCCTCGATATAGGGCGCAACGTCCGCGCCATAGGCACGCTCGCCCTGCTCGTCACTGCCGCGCTCTTCCATCGCAGAAGTGGCAGCGGGACCTTCCTGCTGGGCATGCGCGGCCTGCGAAACCGCCGCCAGCGCAAGCGCGAGGGTCGCCCTTGCAAACAGGGACGGATACGCTGGCATCACGCGCCCTCACCGTAATAAGCACCGAAGCGGCGCCCGCTGGGACTGAAATGTGCGGCATTGAGCAGCAGTTTGAGATCGGGACAGGCGGAAAGCAGCGTCAATGCGTCCTCCAGCGCGTTCTGTCCCGTACGATCGGCGCGAACGACCATGATGGCCTGACCCACGTGGTTGGCAAGTTCTGCAGCAGGAGAGGCCGCCAATGCGGGCGGACTGTCGAAAATGATGATCCGCTTTGGCGCAGCGCGCGTCAGCCGGTCCAGCACCTGCGCCGTGCGGTGACTTGCCAGGAATTCACTGTCCGACGTGGTGTGATTGCCTGCGGGCAGAACGTGCAGTCCGGCAATGTCGGTGGCGAGCACGCAGTCTTCCACCATCACATCGTCGCGTGCCAGCACATCCATGAAGCCCGGCCCCTTGGGCAGACCTAGCATCTTAAGCACCGAGGGCTTGGCGAAATCGGCGTCCACCAGCAGGACTTCGCAGTCCTTTTCCGCAGCCAGCGCCAGTGCGAGGTTTACCGCGCAGTAGGTCTTGCCCTCGTTTGGGTGTGGCGAGCAGATGAGGACGCGCTGCGCAAGCGCGCCGTTGCCCTTCTCCTGCGCCTTGCGCACCGATTGCAGCACCTGCCGCTTCACGATGCGGAACTCCTCGAGCAATTCCGTGACCTGCCCTTCGGGCTGGATCAGTCCGCAGCGGGCCAGGCACTCCCGACTTACCGGGTGCTGCCTGTCGCTGAATTCCACGTCGACGTAGACCGGCTCGGGCGGCGCATGCACCTTCGGCTGCGACGCGACCTGCGATGCTTTGATCGGCACCGGGGGCGCTTCGCTTTCGTCCACCATAGCTTTTGGCGTCGCGCGCTTCGGGCGGCGGTTTATGGGCTCTTTCAGCTCGTTCGGAACTTTGGCCGGCTTGTAGCCTCCAGCGCCGAACATACTTTCGGCGCGTTCAAGCAGCGTCTTGGGTGGCTCGGGCGTGTTGCTCTGGTCTGTCATCGCTCGCCCCTCAGGCCACCATGCCGCGCTGGACGAATTCGACACCCATCAGCACCACGAACATCACGCCAAGTCCGCCGAGACCGGCCGCGAAGTACCTCAGGCGCTTGGCCTGGATTTCGCGGCCTGCTTCAGTGAGCGTGTGCGATATCGTGCCGATCACCGGCAGGCCGACACTGCGCTCAAGCTGGCCTGCGGTCGCGAAAGTGGAACCAAGCTTGCTCAGCGCATAGGCACTGCCGCCGCCAGCACCGATGCCCACGATCAGCACGCCAAGCAGCAGCAGCGGCCGGTTCGGAGCTGCGGGCTTGCGCGGCGTGGTGGGCGGATCGACCACCTCGAACTGAACCGCGCTGCGTTCGCTTTCCACCTGGCCGCGCAGGCGCAGCTCCTCGCGGTCCTGCAAGAGCTGGTCGTACTGTTCGCGCAGCACGTCGTAGTCCCGGCTGATTCGCTGGGCTTCGGCGGCAGCGCCCGGTTCCAGCGCCTGGTTTGCCGTGATCGAGGCAATTTCCGACCGCAGCCCCGCCGCCCGCGATTGCAGTGACTGCACGTTGGACTGCCGCTCCACGTACATCGACTGGAGAGTGCTGTAGGCCGGGTTCAACTGGCCGCCAGAAGGCCCGGCAGCCTGCGCCTGTTCGCGCAGGGAGGCCACCGTCCGGCGGGCAGCGACCATGTCGGGATGCTCGTCGGTAAGACCGCGTGCCTCCAGCGCGGCGAGTTGCGCCTGGGCCTGCGCCAGCGAAGCCTGCGGACCTCCCGAACCGGGCGTGACGATGAAGCGCGGCGTGCTGGAAATCTGGCCTTCCAGGCCCGCCAGCGCGCTTTGCGCTGCGGCAAGGTCGGCTTCCACGGCGCGCAATTCGGCGCGCGTGGCGTTCAATTGGTTGGCAATGGCCTGCGCACCGCCGATCAGCTCAGGGTGCGCGGTCTCGAAGGCAAGGCGGCGCTCCTCCGCCGCTGCAAGCTCGGCTTCGCGCGCGGCCAGTTGCTGGTTCAGGAACTCGATGGAATCCTGCATGTCCCCGCGCGCCCCGCCGAGGTTCTCCTCGCGGAAAATGTCTATCATGCGCTGGGCGATGACCTGCGCCAGTGCGGCGTTCTGCGAATCGGACAGGTCCCGGCGACCGCTGGCAGCTGTGATCTCGAAAATGTTCTCGCCTTCGCTCACCACCTCGATATCCCTGGTCAGCCCCTCGATGGCAGCTTCCATTTCGGTGGGCGAAGTCACGCCGTCGCCGATGCGGGTGGAGCGGACCACCTTTTCGAGATTGACCGAGCTTACAAGGGTCTGGCGGATGCGATCGATATCGCGCGCCCGGCTCGCGGCGCCGATGCCGATCTGTTCGGCCAGCACGTCGTCAAGCTGCACGAAAATGCGCGTTTCACTCTCGTAGGTATTGGGGATCAGCGCGACGACCAGCCAGCCCAGGAGGCAGGTTGCCCAGGCGATGCCCAGCGCCAGCCAGCGGCGATTCCAGATCGCATAGATGCCGCCGCGCAGTTCTTCGAAAAGCTGGTTCAATGCCTTCGCGCCTTCCTCAGAACATGCTTTCCGGGATGATGATCACATCGCCGGGCCGGAGCATCACGTTGGCATCGCTATCCCCGCGGCGCAGAAGGTCTGCCAGGCGAAGCGAATATTCCTTCTGACTGCCGGTCTGGCGCTCGAACCGGATCAACGTGGCGCGGTTGCCCGCGGCGTATTCGCTGAGCCCGCCCACCGCGATCATCGCATCGAGCAGCGTCATGTTGGCGCGATAGGGGATTGATGCCGGCTGCGCGGTGGCGCCCACGATGCGAACCTGCTGGCTGAAGGTGCCGGCAAACTCATTCACGATCACCGTCACCAGCGGCTCTTCGATATACTGGGAGAGCTGGAGGCGAATGTCTTCCGCCAACATTGTCGGCGTCTTGCCTACGGCAGGCATATCCGCCACCAGCGGTGTGGTAATCCGGCCATCGGGGCGGACCTGCACTTCCGCGCCCAGTTCGTCGTTACGCCAGACGTGCACGGTAAGCTTGTCGAGCGGGCCGATCACGTATTCCTCGCCCGGCCCTTCCTGCATGGCGACAAAACGCGCGGGCTCAAGCTGCGGGCCCGACACACCGGCACCGCAGCCGGTCAGACCAGTGGCTAGGCATGCAGCGGCGACCATGAGACTGGCGGGCGTTTTCGTGCGCATTGTGCGTCCTTCGCGAATTACTGGCGGTCGGCTTGAACAGCGATCGAGCCGAACAGCCAAACCGCCCCTGGGATCCGGTCAGGGCTTCTCTCGAAAAAGGGTGAACAATGCGTTAGTCGTCACGCTCAAAACCGCGCAGGAAGCGGGTTTGCGCAGTTCTGTCCTGTTCTGGGACGCTTCGAAAATCCGGCGTCAGACCAACATTTCGCGGGCCGCACCCTGGCCAAGAAATGTCGCCGGGCTGGCGCTGGCGCCGTATGCGCCGGCACAGAACACCGCGACGAGATCACCAACCTCTGCACGGGGAAGGTGCGCGGCATCGGCAAGGCGATCCAGCGGGGTGCATAGACAGCCGACAACATTCACGATTTCCTCTGCTTCCGCGTCGAAGCGCGTAGCGATGGCCACAGGGTAATTACGGCGGACGACGGTGCCGAAATTGCCCGATGCCGCCAATTGGTGGTGCAACCCGCCATCGGTGATGAGGTAAGTGGTATCGTGGCTTACCTTCCGGTCGACAATGCGCGTCAGATAAACCCCTGACTCACCGACCAGAAACCGTCCCAGCTCTATCGCGAACCGGGTCTCTCGCAGCACTTCGGGCAGTTCGGCGAAACGCTGCTCCAGCGCCGCACCGATCGCGGAGATATCGACAGGCGTATCCTTGTCGAAATAGGGAATGCCGAAGCCACCGCCCATGTTGAGATGCGGAACGTCGACTTCGGCGTCGTTCGCAAGCTGCTCTGCCAAGTGCAGCACTTGCCCCTGCGCTTCGATCAGCGCTTCCGCGTCCAGAGCCTGACTGCCCGAATAGATATGGAATCCCTGCCAGTTAGCGCCAGCATCCACGATCTTGCGTGCGAGAGCGGGCACGCGGTCGGCATCGATGCCGAACGGTTTCGCCCCACCACCCATCTTCATGCCGGAGCCCCGCAGCTCGAAAGTCGGGTTGACCCTGATTGCAAGACGGGGCTTCACCTTCAATTGCTTGCCCATCTGGAGCGCGCGTTCCGCCTCATTCTCGGATTCGAGGTTGAGCGTGACCCCCGCCTTGATCGCGGCGAACAATTCCCGGTCGCGCTTCCCCGGCCCCGCAAAGCTGATCTCGCGCGGCAGATAGCCCGCTTCGCGTGCTTGTTCGAATTCCCCGATCGAGGCGATATCGAGGCCGTCGACGAGGTCTGCGATGAATTCCAGCAATGGACCATAGGGGTTTGCTTTCATTGCATAATGAATATTCAATCGCTCTGGCATCGCTGCGCGCAATCCGGCGATGCGTTGCTCGATGATGTCACGCGAATAGACGAACAGCGGCGTATCGCCGGCCTCCTTGACCAGCGAAGAAGCCGGGCGACCCGCAATGGCGAGTTCTCCGTCGAGCGCGGTGAATTCGGGCGGGATCGGACCGAGCGCCTTCATGCTGCTTCCCTCGCCAACAGTGCGCGGTCGATCTTTCCGTTAGGGTTCAGCGGCATGGCATCGAGCCAGCGGATTACGCTCGGCTGCATGAAATTGGGCAATTCGCGCCGAAGCGCCGCGCGCAAAGCGTCTTCGGAGCCGTTACCCCGCACGACGAGATGAATGGCGTGGCCAAGTTTCTCATCAGGCACGCCAATGGCAACGGCTTCCTCGACCAGTCCTGTCGCGATCACGGCTTCCTCGATTTCCTGCGGGCTGATGCGATTGCCCGCGCTCTTTATCATGGCATCGTCGCGGCCGACGAAATAGAGTAGGCCGTCCTCGTCCCGCCGCACGTTGTCGCCAGACCACACCGCCATGCCGCCGTATTGCGATGCCTTGGGTGCGGGCCTGAAGCGCCGCGCCGTGCGCTCCGCATCCTGCCAATAGCCCTGGGCCACCAGCGGGCCGCAATGCACGAGCTCGCCTTCAGTGTCGACTTCACCATTATGATTTACAACGAGAATCTCTGCAAACGGAATGGCTCGGCCCATCGAGGTCGGATGTGCGTCTACCAGTTCGGGCTCAAGATAGGTTGAGCGGAACGCTTCTGTCAGGCCGTACATCGGAAACAGACGCGCGTTCGGAAAAATGCGGCGCAGATCACGCACGAGGTCTTCGGTCAGGGCACCGCCACTGTTCGTCAGGCGACGCATCGGTTCCACCGCCTCAGCGGGCCATTCCTGGCCCATCAACTGGACCCACAGGGGCGGCACTGCGGCGAGCGTCGTTACGTCGTACCGGCCGCACGCCTTGATGACGTCACGCGGGGTCAGATAGTCAAGCGGAACCACACTTCCCCCCGCAAACCAGGTCGAGAGAAGCTGGTTCTGCCCGTAATCGAAGCTGAGCGGCAACACGGCCAGCGTCACATCGTCCGCCGCCATGTCGAGGTAGTGTGCCACGCTCACCGCGCCCAGCCACAGGTTGGCGTGGCTCAGCATCACGCCCTTAGGTCGTCCGGTGGAGCCACTGGTGTAGAGAATGGCGCAAAGGTCAGCAGGATCAGCTGTAGAGTGGGCGGACAGCGCCTCTGCCGAGCACGCTGCCTCCAAGGCCGCCTTTTCCTCTATCGCCGGACAGTTCGCAGGCAGGTCCTCTGCCTCGAGCGAGGCAAGACGCGCCGAATTCGCCAGCAGCAGAGTCGCCCCGCTGTCGACCAGGATATGTTTGACCTGAGCCCGCTTCAGCAGCGGGTTAACGGGCACGTGCACCAGTCCGGCCCGCGCCGCGGCGAGCGGCATCAGGCAGGTCAATTCACCCTTGGCCGCCCACGTGGCGACCCGTGCACCCTTCTCCGGAACCTGTGCAATCAGCCACCCCGCAAGCTGCGCGACACGGCTTCTTAAGTCCTTCCAGCTAAGCGCCTCACGTCGCAGGACGAGTGCCGGGTCCGCATCATCGCCGCGCAGCGCGAGGTGATCGAGCGGGCGTGGCATTGGGTCGGGCGTGGTGGACATGGATTTCCTGGAGTGCGCTTTTCGGTGACGGCGATCAGCTATCACGACACGATTAACGATCTGCAAGGCCTCGATTGGTCTGACGCAGGCCCTTTTGCACGGCCGGAATGGTTCGCCCTCTTGGAAAAAGGCGGCTTGAAGCCCGTGCTTGCCACGGCCCGCCTGGATGAAGAGGGTATCACCTTGCCCCTTCGCCGCGGCAAGCACGGGCTTGAAGCGCTTACGAACTGGTACGCTTTCACGTGGAGCGACTTGCGCACGCGCGGCACGGTAGGAGCCTCTTTGCTTCAAGACCTTGCCGCCGATCTTGCCCGCATTACCCATCGTGTCACGCTTACGAAGGTGCCCGAAGAGCAAGATACTCTGTTGCGCCTCAGCCGTGCATTCCGAAGCGCCCGTTGGCTGGTAATCGAAGAGCCGTGCGACACGAACCACGTACTCGAAGTCGCGGGTCGCAGCTTTGCGGAGTATCTCGCGGCGCGGCCCGGCCACTTGCGCACAACCCTCAAACGCAAGGGAAAGAAAGTCGACGTAACTCTCTCAACGCATCTCGATGCCGCCGATTGGGCTGCCTACGAAGACATTTATGCCGCCAGCTGGAAACCGGAAGAAGGCAACCCCGACCTGCTGCGGGCCTTTGCGCAGGGAGAAAGCGACGCGGGTCGCTTCCGCTTCGCCATCGCCCGCAAGGATGGCGAGCCGGTGGCAGCGCAATTCTGGACGGTGGATGGGGACACGGCTTACATACACAAGCTGGCGCACCGTCGGGGTGAGGACCGGCTCTCGCCCGGAACCACGCTGACCGCCGCGCTGTTCGAGCGGGTCATCGATATCGACGGTGTCGCTCACGTTGACTTCGGCACAGGCGACGATCCCTACAAGCGCGACTGGATGGAAAAGGTACGCACGCGCTGGAAACTGACCTGCCTGCGTCCCGCGAACCCGCGAAACTGGTCCGTTATGGCCAGGCATGTGCTGCGCAAGCTTGTGCAGGTGGCCTCCGATGGCTAGTGCGCAGGGACTATGGCGACCAATCTCCCCGCCCAAACCGGACAGTCCGAAGACACGGATCTCATTCTGCGGCAGGTCCTTTCGGACGTGCTCGGCCTGTCGGCGGACCGTATTGCAGAGCTGGAGCCCGATTCCGGTCTTTTCGGCCACCTGCCGGAACTGGATTCCATGGCGGTGGCGGGATTGCTCACCGAACTGGAAGACCGTCTCGACATCATCATCGACGACGAGGACGTTGACGGCGAAATGCTGGAGACGTTCGGCGGCCTGCGCTCATTCCTCGTCGGCAAGCGCACAACCGGCTGACAGCCGATGCTGACGGGTCTCTGGCCCTCGAACAGCGATGATCGGGAATATGCGCTTTCGTTCGATCGAGAGCGAGATCGGCGCTTGCTGATCATCCCGGCGCTGTTCGATGAGGGCAACAAGCTAAGGCGTTTCACGGTCGAGACCATGCGAAGGCTCGACGCGGCGGGAATAGATACCTTCCTGCCTGACCTCCCGGGCACTAACGAAAGCCTCGCGAGGCATGGTGCGCAGGATCTGGCGACATGGCGTTCTGCCATGGATCACGCGGCCAGGCATTTTCGTGCGAATCAGGTGCTGGCAATCAGGGGAGGCGCTCTTCTCGCGCCGACGCACGTGCACCGCGCGCATTATGCGGCCACGACCGGCATGAAAACCTTGCGCGCCCTGTTGCGAGCGCACGTAATGCAGCGACGCGAGGCAGGAGTGCATGTCACCATCGACAACGCGCTTACGACTGGCCGCACGGAAGGCTTGAGCATGGTCGGCTACGATTGCTCGGCCCGGCTGATCCGCGACCTGGAGGCCGCCCGGCCACCGGAGCCAGAACTCCTGGTAGAACAGAGCCAACTGCAAGGCCCGGGGCTATGGCTCCGGACGGAGCCCTCCGAGGATGCGCAACAGTCGCTGCTATTGGCGCGAATTATCTCTGGTTGGCGGTCATGAGTAGGCGGTTCCTCCAGTTCGACTGTGAAGGCGCCCGCCTTTTGGGTACTTTGGCGCATGCCGAAGGCACTGCCGGTCTTCTGATCGTCAGCGGCGGCAACGAAACACGCAGCGGCCCTTTCGCGAGCCAGGCAAGTCTCGCAAGGGAGATAAAAAGGCGCGGCTACCCGGTATTCCGCTTTGATAGGCGCGGCGTGGGTGACAGCGAGGGCGAAAATCGTGGTTTTCGCTCTTCGGCAGCTGACCTCGCGACTGCGCTGGAGGCGTTCAGGCAGGCCTGCCCGCAGATGAAACGCGTGGTGGCCTATGGCAACTGCGATGCAGCTAGCGCCCTCATGCTGCAAGGCGGCGCGGGGTGTGATGCCCTCGTGCTGAGCAACCCATGGACCTTTGACGAGGAAGACGCGGTTGCACCGGTACATGCCCCGCAGGCGGTGCGATCTCGCTACGCCAGGAAACTGCGGCAGGCCAGCGAATGGCAGCGCCTGCTGACGGGAGGTGTGTCCTTGCGCAAGCTGATCGAGGGACTGCGAACCGCCATGGTGCGCACAAGCTCGCAGAGCGATCTCGTCGCAGCCATGCAGGACGCGATGGCGAGCTACAACGGCTCGGTATTGATGCTGGTATCCGGTCTCGACCGGACCGGACAAGCTTTCCGGTCCGCTTGGCGAGGCAGAGGCAAAATCGTGGTTCTCGAGCGCGCTGACCATGCCTTTTCCGAGAGCGCGGACCGCATGAGGCTGGAAGACCTGATTGGATCAACCCTTGATGAACAGGCTCGCCAACTCGACGTGGGTTGACCAGCGGAATTGCCCGACAGGGCGAAGCTCTGCCAGCGCGTAGCCAGCTTCTTTCAACTGCACGCTGTCACGCGCCCAACTCGACGGGTTGCAGCTGATATAGACGACCCGCGAAACATTGCTTTGCGCCACCTGCTCCACTTGCGTGCGTGCCCCCGCGCGCGGTGGATCGAGCACGATGCCGTCGAAGGCATCCAACTCACTGGCGCGCAGCGGATTGCGGAACAGGTCGCGGTGCGCGCATTCGATAGGCAAGCGCCGACGATTGGCGACGAGCCGCAAGGCGTTGATGGCAGACGCATCGGCCTCTGCTGCCAGCACCTGCGATTGCCCAGCAAGCGACAGCGCGAAAGTACCCAGCCCCGCGAACAGGTCTGCTACCCGGTTGCAGCGAGAGAGCCATTCCTTCGCGGCGCCAGCCAGCGCCGCCTCGCCATGATCCGTGGCTTGCAGGAAAGCGCCCGGAGGGAAAGGCACGGGCACGCCACCTAACGTGACCGTCGCGGGCTCCGGCTCCCAGAAACTCTCTGCACCGAAGCCGTGGTCGAGCGTCAGGCGGGCAAGGCCCTGCTCCCGGCAGAAATCGAGAAGCGTTTCGGTCTGCTCCAGCCCTTCCGGTGCAAAACCGCTGATGTTCAGGTCGACGCCCTGATCCAAAAGCGTCATCTCGATGCCGATGGCGTAGCGGCCTTTCAATTGCGCAAGGTACTCGCGCAGCGGCTGCACCAGCGCAAAGAGGCGTGGATGCAGCACATGGCATTCGCGCATGTCGACGACCTTGTGCGAACCACCTTGCGTGAAGCCGATCAGCGGGCGACCACCGCCGTTCACCGCGCGCAAGCTGGCGCGGCGGCGGGTGTGCGGGGGTGACATGGCGGGAGTGACAACCACTTGAGGCTCCAGGCCCTGCCCCTGCGCAGCATGGACCACCCGGCCTCGCACGAAATCGCTGAGCGCTGCCTCGTCGCAATGCTGCAACTGGCATGCGCCGCAGGTGCCGAAGTGACGGCAGGGCGGAACGACATGGTGCGGGCCATGCTCGAGACTTCCGTCCGCATGCACGATATCGCCGGGTGCGGCCATGGCCACGTGCCGTCCATCTGCGGTCACGCCATCGCCCTTGGCGGCGATGCGGATGATCTCGGCATTCTCGCTCATGATAGCGCCGCAAAGGCATCGGGGACGTATTCGACAAGTTGCCCGGCCGTGAAGACCGGGCCTGCAAGCCGCGCGGCCTCCGCATGGAGCCAACAGCCTTGTTCCGCCGCCAGGCGCGGGCTGACACCCGTTGCCAGCCTGCTGCCGATCAGTCCGGCAAGAACGTCGCCCGTCCCCGCCGTGCTTAGCCAGCTTGTGGATGGCGGCATGACGGCCAGCGAAGAACCTTGCGCAGCAACAATCGTGTCCGGCCCCTTGGCGACCAGCACGCCTTCGATCGCTTCAGCGAGTTCAATGGCCTGCTCCACCCGGTCAAGCCCGACGGTGCCAAAGGCGTTGGCCATGCCCTCCAGTTCGCCCGCATGGGGCGTGGCGATAATCGGCAGGCTGCGGTCCTCCAGCATGGGCGGCTGCAACAGGGCCAGAGCATCGGCATCGACGACGGTGGGAACGTCGCAGGCGAGTATCCAGTCGAGGCGCGACATTGCAGCATCGCTGCGACCGAAGCCGGGGCCGATCACGATGGCATTGATGCGGTTGTCGCGCACAAGCTGGAACAGGGATCCATGTTCCACCACCACGTCGACAGGCGCGGCAGGTGGCTCGCAATCCTCGTCAACGAGGATTTTTACATAGCCCGCTCCGCCATGCTGGGCGGCACAGGCAGCAAGGACGGCGGCCCCTGGCATCGCACCGGCAATCACGGCCACCATGCCGCGCGAATACTTGTGCGCATCGGGCGCAGGCTTGCGGAAGCTGGGCCGTGCGGAAAGGCGCGCTGCGGAATGGACCTTGCCCACGCCGATATCGACCAGTCTGCGCTCTCCCATTCGTGCCATGGCAGGCATGAACCAGTGCGCGTGCTTCCAAGCCCCTAGCGCGAGGGTGAGATCATATTCCGGCAGCCCGTCGTTGAGGACATCGCCGTTGTCGCTGTCGACACCGCTCGGCAGGTCTACCGCGATCCGCAAGGCGTGGCCGGTCGAGAGGTTGTTAAGAAGGCCGAGCAGCTCGTCGGACAGTGGTCTGCCCAGCCCGGTTCCGAACAGGCAATCGACCAGTACGTCTCCGCTTGCGTGTTCCACTACCTCGCCGCCCCATCTGCTGCGCGCTGTTTGCGCGGCATTGGTCTTGGGCTCAATCGGCGCAACGACCGATACGAAGAGGCCTCTCTCTGCAAGCACGCGGGCGATCACGTAGCCATCACCGCCGTTGTTTCCCGGCCCGCACAGCACCGTCACGGACCGACCGGCAGCGAGACGCCAGACCCAGTCGGCGGCTCCGGAACCGGCGCGCTCCATCAGGCTCTCTACGGTTTCGCCGGCGTCGATCAGCCACTGCTCCGCAGCCTTCATCTGTTCGGCGGTCAGGATCTGCTGGGGCGCGGGAGCACTCATTGCGAAACCGGCAAGTGATAGCGATCCGAATCCACGCGCACTTCCACGTATCCACCCAGGTTTGTCACTTCGGCCTGCTGCGCACCGTCCGCGGTGACGAGGCCGTAACCGGGCACGCCGAGTTCGAAGCGGCGAAAGGCGCCGTCGGGGTGCCGCACGATCACGAAACTCGCGCCGCCCTGCTCGACCCGCTCCATAGAGCAATCGCGGCCGAAGCCGCCCGCGCCGCCCAGCGAACAGTCGATCATCGCAGCGCCAGCGGCATGCCGTGCGTCCGCTTCGCCCGCATCCTGGCATCCGCCCAGCGCGACAGCGGCAAGAATGGCAGCGCCGCTTGGGCGCACTATTTCCTGCCTTGCGTGATCTGGCTGACGTCACGCACGGCGCCCTTGGCGGCGCTCGTCGTCATGGCGGCATAGGCCTGCAAGGCGGGCGTGATGCGCCGCTCCCGCTTCTCGACCGGCTGCCAGGCGGCATCGCCCTTCGCTTCCATGTCGGCGCGGCGGTGGGCAAGTTCTTCCTCGCTGATCACCATGTTGATGGTGCGAGCCGGTATGTCGATCTCGATGATGTCGCCGGTTTCCACGAGGGCAATTGCCCCGCCCTCGCCCGCTTCGGGGCTGGCATGGCCGATGGAGAGGCCCGAAGTGCCGCCGGAGAAACGCCCGTCGGTCAGCAGCGCGCATTTCGCGCCGAGACCCTTCGATTTGAGGTAGCTGGTGGGGTAGAGCATCTCCTGCATGCCCGGACCGCCCTTCGGCCCTTCGTAGCGGATCACCACCACGTCCCCGGCCTTCACCTCGTCACCGAGGATAGCTGCTACGGCGGCGTCCTGGCTTTCGTAGACCTTGGCGGGGCCGGTGAATTTCAGGATGCTTTCGTCCACCCCGGCGGTCTTCACGATGCACCCGTCGCGCGCGATGTTACCGTAAAGCACGGCGAGCCCGCCGTCCTGAGAGAACGCGTGTTCGGCGCTGCGGATCACGCCGCTTGTCCGGTCGAGATCGAGCTCCTTCCATCGGCGCGACTGGCTGAATGCCGTCTGCGTCGGCACGCCGCCGGGCGCGGCCTTGTAGAATTCGTGAACCTTGGGATTGGCGTTGCGGACGATATCCCAGTCATCCAGCGCGTCGCCCATTGTCGGGCTGTGCACGGTGGGCAACGCCGTGTGCAGCAGCCCCGCACGGTCCAGCTCGCCAAGAATTGCCATGATACCGCCCGCCCGGTGCACGTCTTCCATATGTACGTCGGCCTTGGCCGGAGCAACCTTGGACAGACACGGAACCTTGCGGCTCAGACGGTCGATATCCTGCATGGTGAAATCCACCCCCGCTTCCGCCGCAGCAGCGAGCAGGTGCAAAACGGTATTGGTGGAGCCGCCCATGGCGATGTCGAGGCTCATCGCATTTTCGAACGCTTCGAAGGTGGCGATGGAACGGGGAAGAACGCTGGCGTCGTCCTCTTCGTAATAGCGCTTCGCCAGCGCGACCACGAGCCGCCCTGCCCGCTCGAACAGGCCCTGCCGGTCGGAATGGGTGGCAAGCTGCGAGCCGTTACCCGGCAGCGAAAGACCCAGCGCCTCGGTGAGGCAGTTCATAGAGTTGGCGGTGAACATGCCGCTGCACGATCCGCAGGTCGGGCAGGCCGACTGCTCGATGCTGAGGACTTCCTCGTCGGTATAGCTCTCGTCCGCTGCGGCAACCATGGCGTCGACCAGGTCCAGCGCCACTTCCTTGCCCTTCAGCACCACCTTGCCGGCCTCCATCGGGCCGCCGCTGACGAACACGACCGGTACGTTCAGTCGCATTGCCGCCATCAGCATGCCGGGCGTGATCTTGTCGCAGTTGGAAATGCACACCATCGCATCGGCGCAGTGTGCGTTGACCATGTATTCCACGCTGTCGGCGATCAGATCGCGGCTGGGCAGAGAATAGAGCATCCCGTCGTGGCCCATGGCGATGCCATCGTCCACGGCAATGGTGTTGAATTCCTTGGCAACGCCGCCTGCCGCCTCGATCTCGCGCGCGACCAGCTGACCAAGGTCCTTCAGGTGCACGTGGCCCGGCACGAACTGGGTGAAGGAATTGACCACGGCGATGATGGGCTTGCCGAAGTCGCTATCCTTCATGCCGGTGGCGCGCCACAGGCCGCGGGCACCGGCCATGTTGCGGCCATGGGTGGTGGTACGTGAGCGATATGCGGGCATTGTAAGTCCTGCCTTGCGTCGGTCCTGCTTGGGTGTGTCACGACCTCCCTTAAAGGAAGGGGCGACCTGTCCGAAAGAGGAAAAGCTTTTGCGCGATCAAGCGGCGCTGGTCAGTCGAAGGTGTCGAGCGCCAGTTTCACCCGGCCAGCCACGTCTGCGATGATCGCGGCCCAGCGGGCTTGCCCTGTCTCGGTCGCGATCAGGTCGTTGCGGATCTCGATCGCGCAATAGGGCCGACCGTGCGCCTCGGCATGGCGGTTCATCGTCGCGTTGAGCAGCTTGCCGGAATAAGGCTCGTTGTCCCCCACGGTAACACCGAGCTCGCCAAACAGGCGGATAGCGTGCTTCGCCGCACGATCGTCCTCGTTGTAGAGCAGGCCGATCTCCCACGGACGTTCCTGCGAAGGGTCGCTCTCCAGTTCGGGCGTAAAGCTGTGGATGGAGAGGATGAGGCCCGGCTGCGCCTCGTCGAACCAGCGCTCCATCTCGGCGTGGTAAGGCCGGTGGTATGCATCGAGGCGCGCTTCCCGGTTGGCGCCGATGTTGCCGGGCACCAGGATGCCATCGGTGTTTATGGGGATGAGCTTATCGTGATCTTCCTCGCGGTGCATGTCGATCACGAGGCGGCTCACATCACTGAGCAGGCAGGCGATGCCGTGACGACGCGCAAGGCGGTCACACACACCGCCCGCGCCGATGTCCCAGGCCACGTGCTTGTCCAGTGTTTCGCGCGATACGCCCAGCTCGAATTCGTCCGGCACGCGGTTGGAAGCGTGGTCACACACGGCAACAATGCCGCCCGGCCGGGCTTCGCCGATATGGCGAAAGACCGTCTCGCTCATCGCAAAAATCCTTTCATCTGCCACCAGTCGGAATGCTCCGCTGCCAGCTTTTGTGCCGCCCTATCGCGGATTTCTGCCGATTCATAAAGGGCGAAGCACGTTGCGCCGCTGCCGGACATCTCGTGCATCCACGGATCGGTGGAGGACAGCGAGGTGAGGACGGTGTCGATTTCGGGGCAGATCTTTACGGCCGGCTGGCGCAGATCATTGCGACCGTCGCGCGCGATCGCGCTTGCCGGTCCGTCTGGCAGCGACCCTCGATCTGCACCATCCCAAGCTTTGAACACCGGCCCCGTCGGTACCGCCACCCGCGGATTGACCAGCAACACGGCCATCCCCGCCATGTCGTTCTCGACCTCCACCCGCTGCGCTCCGGTGCCCAGCCCGATGTGCATGTCGCTGTCGACACAGGCGGGTACATCCGCGCCCAGCCTTGCCGCACGCTCCCGCCAGTCGTCGGGCAGGCCATAGGCACCCCGAACCATGCGAAAGACTGCCCCCGCATCGGCCGATCCCCCGCCAAGCCCCGCGGCAACGGGCAGGTTCTTCTCCAGCGTCACATCCAGACCATCGGGACGCGGCAGCGCCGACAGGGCCTGCGTCACGATATTGTCGAAAGGATTGGCCAGTGCCGTTGCGAACGGACCGACAGTGGTCAGCCGATCCTTCTCCGCCCTGCGCGCCGTCAGCACGTCTCCGCAATCAACGAAGGCGAACAGGGTCTCGAGTTCGTGATAGCCATCCTCGCGCCGCCTGCGGACATGCAGCGCGAGGTTGATCTTGGCATAGGCTGTTTCGGTGAGGTGCAAAGCCCCCGGCTCACATGTTCGGATAGTTCGGCCCACCGCCGCCTTCGGGCGTGGTCCAGTTGATGTTCTGGTTCGGATCCTTGATGTCACAGGTCTTGCAGTGAACGCAGTTCTGCGAGTTGATGACGAATTTCGGCTCCTCGCCGTCCTCCTCAACCCACTCGTAAACGCCCGCCGGACAATACCGTGCCGAGGGTCCGGCGTAGACTTCCAGCTCGCTCTTTCGCTGCAATTCCATGTCCGCAACCTTCAGGTGGTTGGGCTGGTCCTCGGCATGGTTGGTGAAGCTGTAGGAGACGCTGGTGAGGCGGTCGAAGCTGATCTTGCCGTCGGGTTTGGGATAATCGATCGGCTGGTGCAGGTCCGCCCGGTGCGTGGCCTCGTAATCGCGGTGATGGCCCATTGCGCCGAGCCCCACGCCCAGCGTGCGCAGCCACATGTCCGCGCCGGCCAGCACCGTGCCGATATCGCCGCCGAACTTGGCGACCAGCGGCTGTGCGTTCTGCACCTTCTTCAATTCCTTGGCGATCCAGCTGTCGCGAAGGTTGGCATCGTAGTCAGCCAGCTCGGTGTGTTCGTGCCCTGCGCCGATTGCAGCCGCCACGCTCTCCGCGGCCAGCATACCGCTTTTCATCGCGGTGTGACTGCCCTTGATACGCGGCACGTTGACGAAACCTGCCGCACACCCGATCAACGCGCCGCCAGGGAAGGCCAGTTTGGGGACGGACTGCCAGCCACCCTCGTTGATGGCACGTGCGCCATAGGCGACACGCGTGCCACCCTCGAGATATTCCTTGATAGCGGGATGGTGTTTCCAGCGCTGGAATTCCTGGAATGGCGAGACGTAAGGGTTCTCGTAATCGAGTGCCGTCACGAAGCCGATGGCGACCTGTCCGTTCGCCTGGTGGTAAAGGAATCCCCCGCCCCAGGTGTCGGTTTCGCTAAGAGGCCAACCCTGGGTATGAATCACCCGGCCCGGCTCGTGCTTTTCGGGATCGATGTCCCACAATTCCTTGATGCCGAGCCCGTAGACCTGCGGCTGGCAATTCGCCTCCAGGTCGAACTTCGCCTTCATCTGCTTGGTCAGGTTGCCGCGCGCACCTTCTGCAAACAGGGTATACTTGGCCTGGATTTCCATCCCCGGCTGGTAATCGGGCTTGTGACTGCCATCTGCGGCAACGCCCATGTCCTGCGTGATCACGCCGGTGACAGCGCCGTCCTCGCCGAACATGACTTCGGCAGCGGGAAAGCCGGGGAACACCATCACACCCAGCGCCTCGGCCTGTTCGCCCAGCCACCGGGTCAAGTTGCCCAGCGAACCGGTGTAGCAGCCCTTGTTGCTCATCAGCGGCGGCATCATTGCGTGCGGCAGGCTGGTCTTGCCATTCTTGCCGAGCATCCAGTGCCAGTTGTCGGTAACGGGTGTTTCCGCCATCGGGCAGTCCATCGTGCGCCAGTCCGGCAGGAGTTCGTCCAGCGCCTTGGGATCGACGACAGCGCCCGAAAGGATATGCGCCCCGATCTCGGAGCCCTTTTCCAGCACGACCACTTCCAGCTCTTCGTTGAGCTGCTTCAGCCGGATTGCCGCGGACAGCCCAGCAACGCCGCCGCCGACAATCACTACGTCCACGGGCATGGATTCCCGTTCAACCATCATTTCGCCTCGTTTTGCGGAACAAACATCGGATTGGGCTTGATCGTTGCCCGGCGGGCCGTCAAGACCACCCTTGGTCCAAACATGGAAAATCGCAACGAAATCCCCCTGGGCGATCAGTTTGCCGCTGCCATGGACTGGTGGCGCGATGCCGGCGTGGATTACGAGTTTTCCGACGAGATCGTGCCGCTTCTTGCAGACGAAGCGGATGCCGAGCACGCTCGCCCCACCGCACCGGCAGAGGTAAAGACGGAGGAAAAGCCGCCCGAACCCAAGGTTAAATCGGCTGACTTGCCAGGCGATCTCGCTGCGTTTCGTGACTGGTGGGTCGGCCCGGACAATCCCTTTGCCAACGGTCACGCCGCACGAATTGCACCCATCGGCAAGGAGGGCGCGCCACTGATGGTGATAACGGCCATGCCGGAAATCGAGGATCGCGACAGCCTGCTGTCCGGTCCGCAAGGTCGCCTCGTCGGCAACGTGCTGCGCGCCATGGGTCTCGACCCGAACCTCGCCTACTTCGCCAGCGCCCTGCCTTGCCACACCACCCTGCCGGACTGGGACCAGCTGGCTGCCGATGGCCTCGGCTCCGCGATTATTCATCATGTCACGCTGGCAAAACCACAGCGCGTGCTGCTGTTCGGCAGCAAGCTTCCCGCCGTGCTCGGACACGATCCCGCGGCGCCGCCCGAATCCTTCTCGGCCATTGCCGACACCGCCACCCTCGCAACATTCGCCCCCGACCGCCTCCTGGACCATGCGCGCCAACGCGCCCGGCTCTGGAAGCGGCTCTGCCAATGGACTGCCGCCCAATGAAGTTCACTGCCGCTATCGCCATTGCGATGTCCTGCGTGATCGCCGCGCCTGCGCTCGCGCAGGAACGGGATTCGCGCACCTATTTCACCGCTCGCATCTATGATCGCCCTGCCCCCCAGCAGCTTTCACCGAAAGATCGTGAATATTACGACAGCCTGTTCGGCGCGATCGAGGCTGGCGACTGGAGCCTGGTGGACAGCCTGTTCCAGCAACGCTCTTCCGGACTGCTCCACGATGTGGCCCGCGCGGAATATTATCTTGCCGCGAACTCGCCTCGCGTCGAGGCCGACCAGATCGCGCAATGGCTCCAATCGGGTGCGGAACTGCCCCAGGCCGCGCAGCTCGTGCGCCTTGGCCAGACGCGGGGCCTGACGGGTGAACCCAACCTGCCATACGCGCGCGACTTCGTGTCACAGCGGTCCGTGCCACGCCGCACACGGCCCCGCTCCGTCAACGATGGAACGATGCCCGCGGATATCGAACGCGCTATTCTCGAGCGGATTACGAACGACGATCCGTCAGGCGCACGCTTGCTGCTCGACGGGGTCGACTCCTCCCTCAGCCCGGAGGCGCGGGCCGAATGGCGCCAGCGCGTCGCGTGGAGCTATTTTATCGAGAACCGCGATGCCCAAGCACTCGCAATGGCGCAGACCGTGCCCGAAGGTCGCGGCGCATGGGTGGCGGAGGGCGAATGGACGGCAGGGCTTGCCGCCTGGCGCCTTAACGATTGCGAGACCGCCAGCGGCGCTTTCCAGCGCGCGGCACAGCAAGCCGTCAGCCCCCCGCTACGCGCAGCTTCCCTGTTCTGGGCATCGCGGGCGGCTCTGCGGTGTCGTCAGCCGGGCCTGAGTGAAGACCTGCTGAGCGATGCCGCACGGATGGACGAGACCCTCTATGGCATGCTCGCTGCCGAGCAACTCGGCCGGCAATTGCCGGATCGGGTAGAGAACGCAGACTTTTCCGAAGAGGATTGGCGGGCGATCGGCAGCAATCGCAATACCCGCGTGGCCGTTGCCTTGGCCGAGATCGGCCGTGACGTGCTCGGGAGCCAGGTACTTCTGCACCAGGCGCGCATTGGCGACCCGCGTCATTATGCTGCCTATTCCCGCCTCGCCCGCGATCTGGGCTTCCCGCAAACGCAGCTCTACATGTCGCTCAACGCGCCGCCCGGCGGGGAGGCAGATCCCGCATCGCGTTACCCTGCGCCAAAGGCCGCGCCCTACAATGGCTGGCAGGTCGATCCGGCTCTCGCTTTCGCGCATATCCTGCAGGAAAGCGCTTTCCGCGCCAATGCCGTCAGCCCGGCGAATGCGCAGGGACTCATGCAGATCACGCCGATTACCGTCCGCCAGCACGCGCCGACGCTCGGCCTTAACGCTGGTTCGATCAACATCTTCGATCCCGAGACCAACCTCGCGTTCGGCCAGCAGAACTTGCTGATGCTGCGCGATAGCCCCGTTACGCGTGGGCGGATGCCGGTAATAATGGCGGCCTACAACGCCGGGATGACACCGATTACCCGCTGGGAGACCGAAATCAACGACCAGAACGATCCACTGCTTTACATGGAAGCGATCCCTTATTGGGAAACGCGCGAATATGTCTCGATCGTGATGCGGCATTACTGGATGTACGAGCGTCAGGCGACCGACGTTTCGCCCAGTCGCATGGCCCTTGCGCAGAACGGATGGCCGTTGTTCCCCGATGGTACTGCGCCCACCGATGGCCGGGTCTACATGTCTGCCGGGGGGGACTGATGGCAATTGACGAAAACCGGACTTTCCGGCCCATCAATATCGCCTTGCTGACCGTGTCCGACACGCGCGGACCGGATGAAGACACCTCTGGCGATATCCTGGCCAAGAGGATCGCGGCGAAAGGTCATAATCTGGCAGCCAGGGCGATCGAGAAGGACGATGCCGACGCTATCGTGGCCCTGCTGGGCAAATGGATAGCCGATCCGGGGATCGATGCTGTCGTGTCTACCGGCGGCACGGGCCTGACCGGGCGCGACGTGACGCCCGAAGCGCTCGACCGCATCAAGGACAAGGATATTCCCGGCTTCGGAGAACTGTTCCGCTGGATCAGTTACCAGACCATCGGCACCTCCACGGTCCAGTCCCGCGCGCTCGCCGTGCTGGCTGGCGGTACATATATCTTTGCCCTGCCCGGCTCTAACGGTGCGGTGAAGGATGGCTGGGACCGCATCCTCGACGAACAACTCGACAGCCGTAACAGGCCGTGCAACTTCGTTGAACTGATGCCCCGCCTGAACGAGCGCTAGTCGGAAGCAGGCTGGTACACAGCCATCGCCTGTCCTTCCGGGTCGGTGAAATGGAAGCGCTTTCCGCCGGGGAAATCGAACACATCCAGGGTGATGGTTCCACCGGCGTTCCGCACCGCCGCTACTGCCGCAGCAATGTCATTCACGCGCACGACCGGGAGCGGCCCCTTGCCCTGGTGCTGTCCCGTGCCGTTCAGCGCGAACTGACAAAGACCATCTTCGAATGCGGCATAACTCTCGCCGTATGAGGTGAAGTCCCAGCCAAATACGCTTGAATAGAAATTCCTTTGCGCGCCCACCGACTGCGCCGGAAGCTCAACGTAATCGAGTATTCCCATGGCATCCTCCGCCCTTGCCTCGCGGCCACTATGTTCTATATCTGTTCCATGCGCAAGAACCAAGTCCCCCAGCACGGCCGCGGTGCCCAATCGGCCAATGTGCCGCAGAGGTTCGGTCTGGCTCAGCGGCATGTCGATGGTGATTGGCGGGACGCGGTCGAAGCTGTCGACGGCCCCGCGCCCAAACTGCGCACGACCGTAACCGAAGAAGCTCCGAGATCGATCCTCTCGTTCAACCAGTCGCCGGACATCGGATTCGACCGCTCGATTAACGCCTATCGCGGGTGCGAACACGGGTGCATCTACTGCTTCGCGCGTCCGACGCACGCCTTTCACGACCTGTCACCCGGCCTGGATTTCGAGACGAAGCTGTTCGCTAAACCGCAGGCGGCAGACCTGTTGCGCAAGACGCTGGCACGACCCAGGTATCGCCCGCACCCGATCGCGATGGGGACGAATACCGATCCCTACCAACCGATCGAAGGCCGGTACCGCATTACGCGGCAAGTGCTCGAAGTCTGCCTGGAGACTCGCCATCCTGTCACCATCACGACCAAATCGGATCGGTTGCTGCACGATCTGGACCTTCTAGAAGAATTGGCGCGCCACAAGCTCGTCGCGGTTTCCATTTCGGTGACAAGCCTTGATCCGACGCTATCCCGACATCTCGAACCACGTGCAGCATCGCCCGCCAAGAGACTGAACGCACTCGAGAAACTGGTGAAGCACGCGGTGCCAGTCCATTGCTCCATCGCCCCGGTCATTCCTGCGATCACGGACATGTTCATGGAAGAAATTGTCGCCCGCGCCGCAGAGGTAGGAGTGGAGAACTGCGGATGGATACCGCTGCGCCTGCCACACGAAGTTGCCCCGCTGTTCCGGGAGTGGCTGGAAATCCATTACCCGGAGCGCGCTGGAAAGGTGATGGGCATCGTCCGGTCGATCCGCAACGGGCGCGATAACGATCCTGATTTCTTCACCCGCCTGAGGCCGAAAGGGGTCTGGGCCGACCTGTTCAGGGCGCGCTTTCGCCTCGCATGTCGCCGCGCAGGTATCGAAAACCCTCCGATCGAGCTCGATACCGTTGCATTTCGACCACCCCAAACAGGCAGACAACTTCAATTGTTATGAAGGGCTTCGCATTGATGGTGGTTTGCGGTAACACGCCTCTCAGCTTTGTCGCAATTGCGAGATGATCGTGAAAGCGGCGTTGCGCGTAGAGATTCGCGTTCCTTTACATGGGGGAATACCAGATGAAGAAGTTCACAGTCGGCCTGTTGTCGGCAACGGCGTTTATCGCCACGCCTGCAATGGCTGGAGATGACGAGTTTTATATCGGCGTTGGTTCGGGCATCGGCAAAGCCGAGAAAACGGAACTGACGGAGCAGGTTTTCGAGCGCGATGTGCGCCTCGAGAGCGAGCTTGGTTGGGAAGCCGAAGCCCTGATCGGTTATGATGCCGGTCCCCTCCGCTTCGAAGTCGAAGGCTCCTACAAGGACTTCGATATCGACACGATCGATGCGGGTGTCGCCGGCATTCCCGGTTTCTTCACCCCCAACGGTTACCTTACCGAAACGGGCGTATTCGATCCGGTTCGCGGCGATCTCAGCATGTGGAGCGGCATGTTCAATGCCTTGCTCGACTTCGGCGGGAATGACGGCATCGGCCTGTCGATCGGCGGCGGCGTAGGCATCAGCAGCGTCAGCTTCGACAATGTGACCGCCTTCGAAGACAGCCCCGGCTACCTCGACGAAAGCGACACGCGCTTTGCATGGCAGGGCATTGCCCAGGTCCGTGCGCCGGTCACGAGCAACATCGACGCTTCGGTGAAATACAAGTATCATCGCGTTTCCGATGTCGAACTGGTCGACAACGTTGGCCGCGATTTCGTGGGTAACGTCGGTACGCACACCGTGCTGGGCACCTTCATCTTCAACTTCGGTGGTGATGAACCGGCTCCGCCGCCTCCCCCCCCGCCCCCGCCGCCGCCTCCTCCGCCCCCTCCGCCCCCTCCGCCACCGCCGCCTCCGCCGCCGGCTCCGGTCTGCGAGCAGGGCCCCTACATCGTGTTCTTCGATTGGGACGAGTCCACCATCACTCCGGAAGCAGCCACCGTGCTCAACTCCGCCATCACCGCCTACGGCGATTGCGGCACCGCAGCCATTATGCTGGCCGGCCACACCGACCGCTCCGGCTCGGTCGAATACAACATGGGTCTGGCAGAGCGTCGTAACGCATCGGTCCGCGAATACCTCACCGGTCGCGGCATCCCGGGCGGTCGCATCTCCAGCGAAGCCTTCGGCGAAAGCATGCCCCGCGTGCCCACCGCCGATGGCGTGCGCGAACTGCAGAACCGCCGTGTGGAAATCACTTACGGTCCGGACTCGGGCATGTAAGTCCACACGGACACAGCAACGAAAAGGGCCGGGAGCAATCCCGGCCCTTTTTGTTTGGCGAGTGCTTCGGTGAATTGCCGAAACCTTCGCGCTTTCAGCTGTAATCTAGATCAGCGGATGAAATACCCGCTGACTTCCCAGCCCGCATCGCCTTGCATCATCACCAGCGTTTCGACGGCGATACCGGACCGTCCCTCGAACTGGGTGTTGAACTGGAGAACTTCGTATTCGCCCTCGGGAGCGGCCGGGAGGGTCGATGTACGCTGAACGGTTGCGATACTGCGCGATTGAACTTCTCCAAGCGGAGAACGGACCGGTTGGACAGCCGCGGCCCATTGCGCAGCAGTCGTTTGCGACTGAAAGAATTCGCCCGCAACCTGCCAGCTGCCTTCCCAATCTCCAGCATCGACCTCGGCGAGAAAGGCATTGGCCTCCGCGATGGACTCTGCGTCTGCAACCGCGGCCTGCGGTGGCACATCTTCGCGATCGGCGGAGATGGATGCGGTTTCTGCTTTCTCGCTTTCGGGGCCATTCCCCACGATCAGAGAGACGGCTGCAATTGCGATAAGTACGGACATGGTCAGCATTCCTCCTGCTAGCCACACGGCCTTTGTGGGACCGCGCTGACGCTTTTCGTTGAGGCCTGCAGTTTCCCGCTGCGCTTTGCCGTCCACCATCCCCATTTCATTGTGTGCATGAATTTGGGGTGAGGCACCCTCCGCATCCCCCAAGATTCTTGCGGCTTCCCGGCTGCTTGAGACCCCTATCTTGCGGCGCGCGTTGCGCAGGCGATCGTTGACGGTATGGACAGAAATCCCCAGCTCGGCAGCGCTGGATTTCGCGTCGTGACCTGCAAGCAGGAGGCGAAGCGCTTCCTTTTCCTTGTCGGTGAGGTCTTCGACAGCGTCAGCCATGCGCTATCCTATGCGACGAGCCGCAAGTGTCCAACGCCGCGAATTGGAGTTAGCGCCACATTGCTGAGGCCCGGAATGGCAGACAGCTTGTCTACCATGTCACCACCCAGCTTGTAGTCGCTTCCCAGCAACATCTTCGGCTCGTGGTCCTCGCCAAGTCGCAGGTGAAGAACGACTTCACCGTGGCCCGCGCGACCGATCTCCAGGATTTCCGCGAGAGCGGCAATCGCATCGGGCTGGTGAACGTCGGCCGTCAGTTGCATCTTTGCCGAGCTCTTCACTTCCGAAAGCGGGCGCGCCCCGCGCACGGTAACGCGCGGCGGATCGTCGGGATTGGGCGAGTCGAGTTCAACGTTGAGCAGAACGCAGGTGCCGTCTTGCGCCCACTGCACAAAACTGTCGACCAGCGATTCCTCGAAGCAGGCTGCACTGAACTGGCCGGACGAGTCGGAGAAATCGGCGCGGATGAACTCCGCGCCGCGCTTCGTGCGGCCCTTGTTCACGCTTTCGACCATCGCAGCCATGACAGCCGGAGCGCGACCGCCGTCGACCCCGCCCTCCATCAGTGCGACATAGCTGCGCGCGCCGTTGGCGGAGGCGACCTCGCGGAATTCCTGCACCGGATGGGCAGCGAAGTAGAACCCGAATACGTCCTTCTCGACGTTCATCTGCTCGGACCTCGGCCAAGCCTCTGCATCCACAAGCCGCAGGTCTGGCTCAACGTCGTCCTCACCGCCGAACAGCCCGGCCTGCCCGCTGCTGCGCTCACGATTGGCGGCATCAGTCACGGCAAGCAACATGTCGGCATTTGCCAAGACTTTCGCCCGGTTCGGCTCGAACCTGTCGAATGCACCCGCCCCAGCCAGACCTTCGAGCTGCTTGCGGTTCATCGAACCGGCGGGAAGGCGCTTGAATACGTCCTGCAGGCTTTCGAACGGACCGTGCGCCTCCCGTTCGGCCACGACCATTTCCATCGCCCGCTCACCCACGTTGCGAATTCCTGCCAGCGCATAGCGAACGGCATGGCCGGTATCGGTTTCCTCGACGCAGAATTCCGCTTCGGACCGCGTGATGTCGGGCGGCAAAAGTTCCACCCCGTTGCGCCGTGCATCGTCGACGAAGACCGCCAGCTTTTCCGACTGGTGCATGTCGAAGCACATGGACGCAGCGTAGAACTCTTCCGGGTAATGCGCTTTCAGCCAGGCCGTCTGGTAGCTGAGCAAGGCGTAGGCGGCAGCGTGCGACTTGTTGAAACCGTAGCCTGCAAACTTGTCGATCAAATCGAACAGGCGGTTGGCTTCGTCCTTCTCGATCCCGCTGACTTCCTTGCATCCTTCGCAGAAGCGTAGGCGCTGCGCATCCATCTCGGCCTGGATCTTCTTGCCCATCGCGCGGCGCAGCAAGTCTGCGTCCCCAAGCGAATATCCCGCCAGGATCTGGGCGGCCTGCATCACCTGTTCCTGGTAGACGAAGATGCCGTAGGTCTCTTCCAAGATGCCCGCGAGTTTCTCGTGCGGGTAGATGATCTCTTCCTCGCCAGCCTTGCGCTTGCCGAAGCTGGGGATGTTGTCCATCGGGCCGGGCCGGTAGAGCGAGACCAGCGCGATGATATCCTCGAACTTGGTTGGCTTTACCGCCGTCAGCGTGCGACGCATGCCTTCCGATTCCAGCTGGAACACGCCCACCGTGTCACCGCGCTTGAGCAGGTCGAACACGCCGGGATCGTCCCAGGCCAGGGTATCGAGATCGATGGTAATATTGCGCCGCTTGAGCAGGTCCACCGCCTTGCGCAGGACGGAGAGGGTCTTCAGGCCGAGGAAGTCGAACTTCACAAGGCCAGAATCCTCCACGTGCTTCATGTCGAACTGCGTCACCGGCATGTCCGAACGCGGGTCGCGATAGAGCGGGACCAACTGGCTGAGCGGACGATCCCCGATGACCACGCCCGCCGCGTGGGTGGAAGAGTTTCGCGGGAAACCCTCTAGCTGCATGGCGAGATCGACGAGGCGCTTCACCTCGTTGTCGTTGTCGTACTCGCGCTTGAAGTCGGCGGCACCGTTCAGCGTGCGCGGCAAGGTCCACGGATCGGTCGGGTGGTTGGGCACCATCTTGGTGAGCCGGTCCACCTGGCCATAGGGCATCTGCAGGATGCGGCCCGTATCGCGCAGCACGGCGCGCGCCTTCATCTTGCCGAAGGTGATGATCTGGGCGACCTTGTCCTTGCCGTAACGCTCTTGCACGTATCGGATCACTTCGCTGCGCCGCGTTTCGCAGAAGTCGATATCGAAGTCTGGCATCGAAACGCGTTCCGGGTTCAGGAAGCGTTCGAACAGCAGGCCGAGACGAATGGGGTCGAGGTCGGTAATCGTCAGCGCCCATGCGACCAGCGAACCGGCACCAGAACCACGGCCCGGACCGACCGGAATCCGTTGCGCCTTTGCCCACTTGATGAAATCGGCAACGATCAGGAAGTAACCGGGAAAACCCATGTTCTTGATGATGCCGACTTCGTAATCGAGCCGGTCGGTGTAGGTCTTCAGTTCCGCGTCGGAGAGCTCCTCGTACTGCTCCAGTCGCGCAGCGAGGCCACGGCGCGCATCTTCCTCCAGCATACGTTCCTCGCCCTCAAGGTCGCCTGCGAGGCTGGGCAGGATCGGCTTGCGACGCGGCGGAGCGAAGGCGCAGCGCTGGGCGATGACCAGCGTGTTCTGCGTGGCTTCGGGCAGGTCCGCGAACAGCTCTTCCATCGTCGACGCCGACTTGACGTAGGCTTCCGGATTGGAGGTCGGCCTGTCGTCGCTGTCGATCTGGCTGGAATTGGCGATGCAAAGCATGGCGTCGTGCGCGCTGTGCATGTGCGGTTCTGCGAAATTGGCAGGGTTAGTGGCGACGAGCGGCAGGTTCTTGGCATAGGCAAGTTCGATCAGCCCCTCTTCCGCCGCTTCCTCCACCGGATTGCCGCGCCGGGCCAACTCTATGTAGAACCGCGACGGGAACAGGGCGGACAGCCGATCAGCCAGTTCGTGCGCCTTGCGCTCCTTGCCGTCGGCCATAAGGCGCGTGATCGCCCCTTCGCTCGCGCCGCTCAGCGCGATCAGGCCGTCGGTATGCCCTTCGAACTCGCCCATGCCGACGTGCGGAATGCGCTCCAGCGGGCGATCGAGGTGCGCGGCTGAGACGAGGTGGCACAGATTGTTCCAGCCATCCTCGTCCTGCGCAAACAGCGGCAAATGATCGACGGTCTCACCATCGTCAGCAAGCACGCCAAGCAGTGTGCCCACGATTGGCTGGACGCCCTCCCCCTTGCAGGCCCCGGCAAACATGCTGGAACCGTACAGTCCATTGCGATCACAGATGGCGATGGCGGGAAAGCCCTTCTCCTTCGCCAGCTTCGCGATCGCCTTGGGATCGATCGCGCCCTCCAGCATGGAATAACTGGAAAGCACGCGAAGGGGGACGAAAGGCGAAAACGGCATCGACGCAATATGCGCATTCGCACCGGATTCGCCAAGCGATCAGGTCGCGCTGTCCCCCGCATCCTCCGCCTTTGCAGCGGCGATTTTCCGGCGGGTGTCGCGGATGGTTGACCAGGCACCGTATACGATCAGGGCCGCGAGAAAAATCCACACCCACAGCGGGATATCCTGTCCGAAAACGGCGAGGTAAATGTAGGCGGATACGAAGAAGAAACCAGCCAGCATGGTGGGCGCAACGGTGGACCGCCCGGCCCTTGCCCGCTTCACCAGCCAAGCGATGGAGGCGAAGAAAAACGGGATGGCGCCGATGTAGATCGCCCCGAAGATATAGGGGTTCACATTGTACTGTGCGCCTTGCGCCAGGATCCAGGTGTTCAGTGCTTCGAGCAATGCAGGTCCTCGGGGGATGTTTACGCTGTGTATCCCCGAGGGGCCGTACGAAAGTTACCCGGACTTTGGCCGGTAGGCGACACCGGGCATGAGACTTGCGCTGCCCCGGCCAACCCGCGGATCAATCGTCGCTCGGGAAGGTCTCGCTGTTGTAGAGATTCACGATCTCCTGGTATTCGAATTTCCGGTCGCCGGCTTTCTGGATGTAGTAGTTTTTCCGGCTGTCTTCCGGCATCATCATGATGTGGCGGATCATGTCTGCGAAGGTGCCGTCACGAATGGACTTCGCGCCATCCAGCACGCCGCCGCCGTCTCCGGCATGGTGCAGGAACGCGCGGTCGTCCCACTGGATACCGGGGCGATGCGTGTCTTCCGCTCTGTAAGTGCTGGGATGGTCGGTCATGGAAAATCCTCCTTTATCCATTCAACGCCCGGGCCGCCCGCCGGTTTCCCTATTCGATGCGCCCTTCGTGCAGGCGGACCACCCGGTCCATCCGCGCAGCAAGCCGCTCGTTGTGGGTAGCGACAAGCGCGGAGCTGCCCTGCTCGCGCACCAGTTCGAGGAATTCGGACAGCACGCGGTCGGAGGTTTTCTCGTCGAGGTTGCCGGTCGGCTCGTCCGCCAGCACCAGCTTGGGCCGATTGGCTAAGGCGCGCGCCACGGCGACGCGCTGCTGCTCACCGCCAGAGAGCTGGCTTGGACGGTGATCGAGCCGGTGTTCCAGCCCGAGCGCCGTCAGCAATTCGTCCGCCCTCGCCTCGGCATCCTTGCGTTTCGTGCCGAGTAGCAGTTGAGGCAGCACCACGTTCTCGCGCGCGTTGAAATCGGGCAGCAGGTGGTGGAACTGGTAGACGAAGCCGAGGTGCTCACGGCGCAATGTCGTGCGACCGGCGGCATCGAGATCGCTCGCTTCGGTGCCTGCGAGCTGGATCTGGCCGGAGAACCCACCTTCCAGCAGGCCGACAGCCTGCAACAGCGTGGACTTGCCCGAACCGGAAGGGCCGAGCAGCGCCACGATCTCTCCCGGCGCAATTTCCAGGTTCGCACCGCGCAGCACGTCGATACGCACGCCGCCCTGTTCGAAGCTGCGCGTCAGGTTGCGCAGGGCAATTACGGGTGCCGGACTATTCATAACGCAGCACCTCAACAGGATCGGTGTTCGATGCGCGATACGCCGGGTAAAGCGTTGCAAGGAACGAGAGGCCCATGGCGGCCCCGGCAATCACCAGCACCTCTATCGGGTCGGTTCGCGCTGGCAGTTCTGTCAGAAAGCGCACCGAAGGATCCCACAGTTCGACGCCGAAGACAGTGCTGATCCCCTCCACGATGGGTTGGCGGAAAAGCAGCACCAGCAGGCCGAGCGAGACGCCCGACAGCGTGCCGATCACGCCGACGATGGAGCCGGTGGTGACGAATATCTTGAGCAGGCTTCGCCGCGTCGCGCCCATGGTTCGCATGATGGCGATGTCGCGCGTCTTCGATCGCACCAGCATCACCAGCGAGGAGAGGATGTTGAACGCCGCCACCAGTACGATGATGCCGAGCGCAAAGGCCATGGCGACCCGTTCCACCTGCAATGCCTCGAACAGGCTGGCGTTCATGTCCTGCCACCCCGTCACCACGGCGCGGCCGGAAAGGCTTTCGGCAACAGGGGCGAGGATCTCGTTCACGCGGTCCGCGTCTTCGGTCTGCACCTCGATCATGGAGATCGAATCGCCGATCATCAGCAGTGTCTGCGCCTCGGGTATCGGCATGACAACGAAGCGTTCGTCAAAGTCGTAGAGGCCCACTTCGAACACGGCGGTAACGGTGTAGCCGATCTGCCGCGGCACGGTGCCGAAGGGTGTCGGGCGGCCTTGCGGATTGATGATGGTGATCGTGTCGCCCACCCGGATACCCAGGTTCTGCTGCAGGCGGGAGCCGATAGCGACGTTGCGCGCGCCCGGTTGCAGCGTGGACATGTCGCCGACCAGCACGTTCTCGGCCATGTCCTCAAGGTCTTCAGGCGTGTTGCCGCGCACGAAGATGCCTTCGGCCCTGCCGTTGTAGGTCGCGAGCAAGGGCTGTTCGATCAGCGGCGATGCCTCGACCACGCCCGGCGTGCTGCGCACTTCCTCCAGCACATCCTCCCAGTTTTCGAGCCTTCCGCCGTATGCCTGCACCACCGCATGGCCGTTCAGTCCGGTGATGCGGTCCAGCAGTTCGGCGCGGAAGCCGTTCATCACGCTCATCACGATGACGAGCATGGCGACGGACAGCATGACCACGGTGATGGAAATGCCCGCCACCAGCGCAATCACCGCCTCGCTGCGTCCCGGCAGCATGTAGCGTTTGGCAATGGTCCATTCGAATGGGGAGAGGATCACTTTGAGGACTAACGCCTTGTATCGAGAACTGGGTGCCGTTTAGGGGCGCGGCGTAGGGCAGGCAAGATGAACCGGCGGCAACTCCCCGATTACCCGTCTTTCCAACTAACCTGGAACACATGGAACACTGTCCTGGCTCCAAAAAGCCGGGAGGCCCCGCAGCCCGGATTTCTGCGGCGGAGAGGATGGGAAACAGCATGTCCCCACCCTTTCCGATCTCCCGCGAAGTAGGAAAGCCTAGGCCGCCAGTTCGGCCGCGATCCATTCGTCCACGTGGGCTTCGAGGACGTCGAGCGGGACCGAACCGTTTTCCAGCACGGTATCATGGAAGGCGCGCAGGTCGAATTCATCGCCCAGCGCTTCCTCGGCGCGGGTGCGCAGTTCGCGGATCTTCAGCTCGCCCAGCTTATAGGCCAGCGCCTGCCCTGGCCAGGTGATGTAGCGGTTGACCTCTGCACTGATATTGCCGGGCGAAAGCGCGGTGTTCTCCAACATAAAATCGACTGCCTCCTGCCGCGTCCAACCAAGAGCATGGATGCCCGTATCCACCACCAGCCGCGATGCGCGCCACATCTCGTAGGACAGACGCCCCATTTCCTTCGCGGGCGTATCGTAGAGACCCATCTCGATACCGAGCCGTTCGGAATAAAGCCCCCAGCCCTCGACGAAAACGGTGAAGAAGGTGCCGTTCGCCCGCAGCGGGTGGATATCGAGTTCCTGCTGCAAGGCGATCTGGTGGTGATGCCCCGGCACCGCTTCATGCACGCCCAGGGCAGGCAATTCCCAAAGCGGTCGCTTGTCAAGCTCGGTCAGGTTCAGGCGGTAGATGCCCGGCTGCCCCGTCGCGATGGAGCCGCTTTCGTAATAGGCCGTGGTGTTGCCCGGCGCGCTGGCCGCCGGAATTGGCTGCACCGTGTAAGGCAGACGCGGCAGCGTGCCGAACAGGCGCGGCATCCACCCGTCGATCTCTTTCGCCAGCGCGGCGGTGTATTCGAGATAGCTTTCCTCGTCGGTCGGGTAATACTGCGGATCGGTGCGCAGGTGCTCGATGAAGGCTTCGCGCGTGTCGAAACCCGCTTCTGCGGCGACGGCTTCCATCTCCGCACTGATGCGCGCCACTTCCGACAGGCCGAGGTCGTGCACCTCCTGCGGAGTCATCTCGGTCGTGGTGAAGCTGCGCACGCGGTAGGCGTAGTATTCCTGCCCGCCGGGGGTTTCGCCGATGCCGGGCGAGGCTCCGGCGCGGCAGTTGGGCGCGTAGTCTTCCTCGTAGTATTCCAGGAATGTGCCCAGCCCTTCGAACGCGCCTTCGCTGATTGCCGTTCGCGCCCGCACCTGCAGGTCGGCCCAGTCGCTTTCCGAAATGGCGGAGGGGCGCGTTTCGAACGCCTGCCACCAGACCGAATCCTCCGGGCTTTCCGCGATCAGCCCTGCCACGGAAGCTTCGTAGCCCTCCATCGGTTCGCAAGGCTGGGTCAGCCCGCGTTCGATACCGCCTTCATTGCGGGCGATAAATGCCTGAATATATTCGGGGAAAGCCTCGATCCGCGAAAGGTAGCTGTCGTAATCGGCCACCGTGAACAGCGGAGAGGAATACGGCAAGCTCGAGATCGCGCCCTGCGGCCCGCCACGGTTGGTGAAGGTGATGTAGCGGGTGTGATCGAACTCGGCCGCTTCCAGCGTATCGCGAAAATCGCGCGCCATAAGCGCGTAATCGATGGCGAGGTTATCGGGCAGCGCCTCAGCGTCTATGACTTCGAGGCGGGCAAGGAATTCGCGCGTTTCGCCCAGTCGCTCCTCGAACCCCTCTAGCGAGGGATCGTCCAGCTCGCCGTCGTTGCGCCGGTCGCCGATGCTGGTGGTGAGCCACGGCGAATTGTCCAGCGTCCACTGCCACACCTCCTCGCGCAGCTCGGTGAAATCCTCCTCGGCATCCTGGGCGAAAGCCGCCTGCGGCACGGCAAGAGCGAGGGCGAGCGCGGTGGTCGCGATGAGGCGGTTCATTATGGCGGGGACTCCTGCGAAAACTGGTTTCGCAGGAGACTAGCGACGCATGCGCGCTTGGCAAGCTATGCCGCCCCTCAGCTGCCCTGCGCCGGGGGATGGATGGGGACCATCGTTTCCTCCCCTGCGACATCGTCCACCACTTCCACGATACCGCGGCCCAGGTGACTGCGCCTGCGGCTGTAGCCGAGGTAGATCAGCACCCCGATCAGGCCCCAGGCCGGAAGCACGGCAATCGCCTGCCACGGCAGGTTGAGATAGAGGTAGAGGCAGCCCGCGAGCGTCAGCGGCGCGACGATCCAGACGCCCATCATGCGGAACGGCCGGTGGCGGGCCGGGTCCTTGCGGCGCAGTACCATCACGGTCACGGCCACCATGAAGAAGGCGTAGAGCGTGCCCGCGTTGGCATAGTCCGCCAGCAGGCCGACCGGGAAGAACGCCGCGCCGATGGCCACCACGAGGCCCGTCATCATCGTTACGATGTGCGGCGTCTTCCAGCGCGGGTGCACGGCGCTGAGGCGTTCGGGCAGCAAGCCGTCGCGGCTCATCACGAAGAAGATGCGCGTCTGCGCGAAGATCAGCACGAGGATGACCGATGGCAGCGCGAGGAAGGCCGCGATACCCAGCATGTTGCCGATGCCGGAGAAGCCGATCTGGCGCAGGACGTGGGCCAGCGCCTCGTCCGAACACACCAGCGCGGCGGCATATTGCGGCATGGCGCACTGGCGGGCCAGCTCCTCGCTGCCTGCCGGGAAGGGAATTCCGTCCGGCCCCATGATCGGCTGCCCGCCGATAGTGCCGATCGCGCCTGCTGCAACGAGGATATAGAACACGGTGCAGAACAGCAGCGAGCCGATGAGGCCGAAAGGCACGTTCTTCTGCGGGTCCTTCGTTTCCTCCGCCGCCGTCGAGACGGCATCGAAGCCGACATAGGCGAAGAAGATCGTCGCCGCCGCGCCCACCGCGCCAAGGCCGCTGCCGAAGCTGCCGCCGAACCCTGCGGGCAGGAAAGGATTGAAACGCTCGGCATCGAATTCAGGACTTGTGAGCGTGAGGGCGATAAAGGCCGTCAGTGCAGCCACCTTGATCGCCACGAGCACGGCGTTGACCTTGGCACTCTCGCTGGTGCCGATCATCAGCAGCCAGGTAACGAGCAGGGCGATCACGAGGGCGGGCAGGTTGATGAACCCGCCCGGCGCGCCGCCAAGCGAAAGCGGCCCTGCGGCGAGCCACGGCGGCAGGGTTATCCCGAAGAATTCCTGCAATATGGTCCCGCTGAAATAGCCCGACCACCCGACGGACACGGCGCTGGCCGCCACGGCATATTCCAGGATCAGCGCCCAGCCCACGGTCCAGGCAAGGAACTCGCCCATGGAGGCATAGCTGTAGGTATAGGCCGATCCCGCCACCGGGATCATCGCGGCAACCTCGGCATAACACAGGGCGGCAACGATGCAGACGGCCCCGGCGATGACGAAGGCCAGCATCAGGCCCGGTCCGGCCTTTTGCGCCCCGGCGGCCGTCAGTACGAAAATGCCGGTGCCGATGATACATCCGATGCCGAACAGCATGAGCTGGAGGCCAGAGAGCGAACGATGCAGGGATTTGCGCTGTGCCGTCGCGAGGATGGCATCGAGCGGTTTGACCCGGTCAAAGATCATATAATGGAGAATTCCACCAGGCTTGCAGCAGGCCCTTCCTGCTCGACCAGCCGGAACGCGTTGATTACGCCGATTTTCGCGCCGCGCAATCGGGTATTTTCGCCTTATCCGCCGCGCAGGGTCTGCACGCCCCAGTCGCGCTCCAGCAGATAGAGCACCGTGCGCGCCGCTTCGCCGCGCTCGGGGTTCGCCAGGCCGCCCTGTTGTTCCACCAGCATCTTGGCATCGGCGTTGGCCATTTCCAGCAGCTTGGTCACCTGTTCCAGCGTGGCGATGGAGAAGCCTTCCTCCCCGCTCTGCCGCGTGCCGAGCAATTCCCCGCCGCCGCGCAGTTTCAGGTCTTCCTCGGCCAGCAGGAAGCCGTCCTGGCTGCTCTTCATCAGTTCGAGGCGCTTCCTGCCCGTCTCGCTCAGTTCGCTGGAGCGCAGCAGCAGGCAGGTCGATTTCTCGCTGCCTCGCCCCACGCGACCGCGCAACTGGTGGAGCTGGGCAAGCCCGAAGCGTTCGGCCTGCTCGATCACCATGAGCGTGGCATTCGGCACGTCGACGCCCACCTCGATCACCGTGGTGGCGACCAGTATCTTCGCCTCGCCCGCGGCGAAGCGCGCCATGCCCGCGTCCTTCTGCTCGGGCGCGAGCTGGCCGTGAACGAGTACGACGTCCTCGCCGAACCGCTCCTTCAGCCCCGCAAAGCGCGCTTCGGCGGCGGCGATATCGTCGTCCATCGTTTCGCTGTCGCGCACCATGGGGCAGACCCAGTAGGCCTGCTGGCCGCTTTCGACATGCCGACCGACGGCGGCAACGATGTCCTCCAGCCGGTCTATCGGCAGCACGCGGGTGTCGATCGCCTGCCGACCCGGCGGCAATTCGTCGAGGCGGCTGACCTCCATCTCGCCGTGGTTGGCCAGCACCAGCGTGCGCGGGATCGGCGTTGCCGTCATCGCCAGCGTGTGCGGCGTGACGCGCCCCTTCTGCGCCAGCATCAGGCGCTGCGACACGCCGAAGCGGTGCTGCTCGTCGATCACCACCAGGCCGAGGTTCTTGTAGGCCACGCTCTGCTGGAAAATCGCATGGGTGCCCACGACGATGTCGATAGAGCCATCGAGCAGGCCCATCAGGATGGACTCGCGCGCCCTGCCTTTGTCGCGTCCCGTCAGCAACGCGATCTCCACGCCGGTCGGTCGCGCCATGTCGCGTAGCGTTTCGAAATGCTGGCGGGCGAGCAGTTCGGTGGGGGCAAGCATTGCAGCCTGTGCGCCCGCTTCCACCGCCACCAGCATCGATTCCAGCGCCACCACGGTCTTGCCCGCGCCGACGTCGCCCTGAAGCAGGCGCAGCATGGGAGAGCTTTGTGCCATGTCGCCAGAGATCTCGTCGATGCTGCGGCGTTGCGCACCCGTAAGAGGGAACGGCAATTGCAGCTTGTCGCGCAAGTGCCCGTCACCCTGCAACGGCTGGCCCCGCCGCTTGCGGTTGCTTTCGCGCACCAGCATCAGCGCCAGCGCATTGGCGAAAAGCTCGTCGTAGGCGAGCCGGTCTCGCGCCTTGCCGTTCTCTCCCTTGTGCGCTTGGGCAATGGCCTCGCGCCATGAAGGCCAGCCTTCGCGCTGGAAGGTGCCGGGGTCGATCCATTCGGGCAGCTCCGGCGCGCGGTCCAGCGATTGTTCGACAAGGCTGGCCACGCGCGGCTGGGTCAGCCCTTCGGACAGGCGGTAGATCGGCTCCACCATCTGTCCCATTGCCTGCTCCGACTTTTCCGCCACGTGATCGGGATGCACGATCTGCAGCATCTGGTCGTACTGGTCGAGGCGGCCAGCGACCCAGCGCTTTTCGCCCACCGGCAATTGTTTCTTCGCCGTGTAGCTTGCGCGCCCGAAATAGGTGAGTGCGCAGACGTTCCCTTTCGCGTCGGTTGCCATCACCCGGTACGGCCCGCGCGGGGACCGGCTGGCGCGATGCTCCACAACGTCCAGCGCCACTACCACCTGCTCGCCCACGTTCGCATCGTCGAGGTCCGTGACCGCGCGGCGCACCACGAAACGCTCCGGCAAGTGATACAGCACGTCGCGCACGCGGGTGAGGCCCAGCTTCTCCAGCGGCTTCTTCAGCTTGGGGCCGATGCCTTCAAGGCCGTCGGTCTCGGCAAACAGGGGGATGAGGATTTCCGGGCGCATGGCCTCTCCGCTCTAGCGCCTAGCTTTCCCCATGCGAAGCTCCGCCTGCGCCGTTTATCCACCAGCGGGATTTCATTTTTAGGCGAATAGGAACATTCGTGTTAATACTTGACCGGGGTCGCTTCATGCGAAGTACTTTTCCAAATCGGAAAAGTATTCGGGGGGACTTACCATGCTGAAAAAGATTACCTTTATTGCCTGCGCTGCCGCAATGTCACTTGCTGCACTGCCCTCAGCGGCTCAGGAAGCAGAAGAGCCGCGCACCACCTATGCAGTAACCATGCTGAAGTTCGCCGACGGGGCCGACGAAGAACGCTGGCTCGAAGTAATGACGAATTACGTCAACCCCGCTCGCGAAGCTTCGGGTGCCGCGCCGCAGTCCATTCACTGGGTCATGATGAACCCCGATTACGATATCATCACCGTCGCCGACATTCCGGGCGGGATGGCGAATTTCGACAGCCACGCTCCGGCAGGCCGCGTTGCCTTCATGGAGGCGCTGACCGAAATGGTCGGCGGCGAGGAGCAGATGGAAGCTCTCGGCGATGAAATGGACGCGATGATCGAAAGCTCCACCACCCTCTACACCCACACGCACCCTTGATCGGCGCGCCATAGCGACTAGACGGGGCCTCTCGCCTGAGGGGCCCCGTTTTCACATGACCGCACAAGCCGATCTTCCCACCCGTCTCAATCGCGCCCGTTTCCGCGCCTGGCACCGTGGCACGCGGGAGGCCGATTACATGCTCGGCGGCTACTTCGATCGCTACCACGAGGAGTGGGACGAGGCTGGGCTTGCCTGGTTCGAAGCTCTGCTGGACCGCGACGATGTGGACGTGATGGCATGGGCGCTGGGCACGCAGCCCGTGCCGGAGGAATTCGCCGGGCCGCAGATGGATGCCATGCGCAAGCTGGACTATGTGAAGATCTAAGGGCAAGGCGCGGCGGAACCACTCAGCCGCTTCGAACCTTTCCTAGACTTCATGCCCGATCTTTCCCGTATCCTGTCAGCCAAGTCCCCGCTGACGCTCGCCAGCGTGGTGCGCGGGGCACAGCCCATGGTGCTGGCCGACCTTGCCCGCGCGGCAAGGAAGCGCGCCGTCTTCATCGCGCCCGATGATGCCGCGATGCGCGCAGTGACCGACGCGGCGCACTTCTTCGCGCCCGAACTGGACGTGATCGAATTCCCCGCGTGGGACTGTCTGCCCTACGACCGCGCAAGCCCCGCGCTTTCGGTAAGCGCCCGCAGGCTCGCGGCGCTTCATTCTCTGCAATCGGGCAGCAAGTCGAACCAGCTTGTCGTCACCACCATCAATGCGCTGCTGCAACGCGTGCTCACACCCTTCCGCATCCGCGAGGCGGTGCGTGAGTTCAAGGTGGGCACCGAGATCGGGCACGAGAGCCTTGCCGCGCTGCTGCGCCGCCAGGGCTATACCCGCGTCGATACCGTGGTGGATACCGGTGAATTCGCCATGCGCGGCTCCATCGTCGATATCTATCCCAGCGGGCTGGAAGCGGGCCTGCGCCTCGATTTCTTCGGCGACGAGCTGGAGAGCCTGCGCCTCTTCGATCCCAATACCCAGCGCACGACCGAACGCATCGACAGCCACCTGCTGCTGCCGGCCAGCGAGGCATTGCTGGACGAGGACAGCATCAAGCGTTTCCGCAGCCGCTATCGCGAGATGTTCGGCGCGCACGCGACGCAGGACCCGCTCTACGAAGCGGTGAGCGACGGGCGGCGCATGGCGGGCATAGAACACTGGCTGCCGCTGTTCGAGGATCGCCTTTCCACGCTGTTCGATCACCTGGGCAAGGACGATGTGCTGGTCATCGATGCAGGCGCCCTTCCCGCAGCCGAGGAGCGGCTGAAGGACATCACCGACTACCATCGCCAGCGCGGTGACATTTCCGGACAGGCCAAGGGCAGCTACCGTCCGCTCGATCCTGATTCCCTCTACCTGACGCAGGGCGAATTCGGCGACGCGATGGCCGAATGGCCGATCCACCGCACCTCGATCTTTGCAGAGCCGGAAAGCGACAAGGTTGTCGACTTTGGCTTCCGCTCCGCCCGCGATTTCACGCCCGAACGCTCGGCGGGCAAGAACGTGTACGAAGCCGCAGCCGCGCACTTCAAGGAACTGGGGCAAGCCGGAACGCGACCGCTGCTGGCGACCTATTCCACCGGCTCGCGCAGCCGCATCACCTCGATCATCGAGGAAGCAGGAACGCCCGTGGGCCTGGCCGAGACCTGGCAGGAAGCGCTGGGCGCTGCGGCTAAAGGGCGCGCGACCGCAATGGTCCTGCCGCTCGACACCGGCTTCGCGAACGACGAGATCGAAGTCGTTACCGAGCAGGATCTGCTGGGCGACCGCTTGGTGCGCCGCCGCAAGAAAAAGAAGGACGCCGACGCCTTCCTCGCCGAATTGCAGGCCCTGTCGCGCGGCGACCTCGTGGTTCACATCGATCACGGCATCGGCAAGTACCTTGGCCTCGAACCCATCGCCGTGGGCAAGAGCCAGCATGACTGCGTGATGCTGGAGTACGCAGGCGGTGACAAGCTCTACATTCCAGTCGAGAACCTCGACGTCCTCTCGCGCTACGGCTCTTCCGAGGAAGGCGCGCCGCTGGACCGTCTGGGCGGCGAGGCATGGCAGAAGCGCCGCGCCCGCCTGAAGGAGCGCATCCGCGCCATCGCGGGCGAACTGATGGAAGTCGCCGCCCGACGCGCCCTGCGCAAGGCCCCGGTGCTGGAGGCCGAAGAGGCCAGCTACAACCAGTTCCTCGACCGTTTCCAGTACGAGGAGACCGAGGACCAGGAACAGGCTATCGCCGACGTGCTGCGCGACCTCGAGAGCGGCAAGCCGATGGACCGCCTCGTCTGCGGCGACGTAGGCTTCGGCAAGACCGAAGTGGCGCTGCGCGCCGCTTTCGTCGCGGCGATGAACGGGCAGCAGGTGGCGATGGTGGCCCCCACCACCCTGCTCGCCCGCCAGCATTTCCAGAACTTCTCGGATCGTTTCTCCGGCTTCCCGCTCAAGATCGGCCGCCTCTCGCGCCTCGTCTCCGCCAAGGAAATGAAGGACACGCGCGACGGCCTTGCCAACGGCGATATCGATATCGTGATCGGCACCCACGCGATCCTGTCCAAGAACACCAAGTTCAAGAACCTCGGTCTGGTTATCGTGGACGAGGAACAGCGTTTTGGCGTGACGCACAAGGAGAAGCTGAAGCAGCTTCGCGCCGACGTGCACGTGCTCACCCTCACCGCCACGCCCATCCCGCGCACCCTGCAGATGGCGATGACGGGCCTGCGCGAGCTTTCCACCATCAAGACCCCGCCGGTCGACCGCCTGGCGGTACGCACCTACGTGATGGAGTGGGACGACATGGTGATTCGCGAGGCGCTTCTGCGCGAACACCATCGCGGCGGGCAGAGCTTCATCGTGGTGCCGCGCATTTCCGACATGGCGGGCCTCGAGGACTGGATGCGCGAGACCGTGCCCGAGGTGAAATTCGTCGCCGCGCACGGCCAGATGAGCGCTGGCGAGATCGAGGAACGGATGAGCGCCTTCTACGAGGGCAAGTACGAAGTGCTGCTCTCGACCACCATCGTGGAAAGCGGGCTCGATCTGCCCAGCGCCAACACCATCATCATCCATCGCGCGGACCGTTTTGGCCTTGCCCAGCTTTACCAGCTGCGCGGGCGCGTGGGCCGTTCCAAGATTCGCGCCTACGCCTACCTGACAACGCCCGCCGACACGGCTCTCAGCGAAGTGGCGCAGAAGCGCCTGAAAGTGCTGGGCGATCTCGATTCGCTGGGCGCGGGTTTCCAGCTCGCCAGCCACGATCTCGACATTCGCGGCGCGGGCAACCTCTTGGGCGACGAGCAATCGGGCCACATTCGCGAGGTGGGCTTCGAACTCTACCAGTCGATGCTGGAAGACGCGATCATGGCGGCCAAGGCTGGCGATGCAGGGCTGGAGACCGACCGCACCGGCCTATCCCCGCAGATCACCGTCGATGCGCCGATCATGATTCCCGAGGACTACGTGCCGGACCTCGCCGTGCGCATGGCGCTCTATCGCCGCCTGAACCAGGCGGAAGGTCAGGGAGAGGTCGAAGCATTGGCCGCGGAAATGATCGACCGCTTCGGCGAGCTGCCGCAGCCGACCAAGAACCTCATCCGCCTGATCGAAATCAAGGCGCAGGCGATCAAGGCCTGCATCGCCAAGATCGAGGTTGGCGCGCGCGGTACGCTGGTGACGTTCCACGAGAACAACTTTCCCGATCCCGTGGGCCTCGTCGCCTATGTCGACAGGCTGAAAGACACGGCAAAGCTGCGCCCAGACATGAAGTTGCAGATCAACCGCGCCTGGGGCGATCCGCAAAGCCGCCTCAACGGCCTGTTCCAGCTTACCAAGGGCCTGAGCGGCATCGTGCGCAAGGCAGAGAAGAAGAAGAAGGCTTAGCTTCCCACCAAGGTCAGCAACCGGCTTGCCGACATGGGTTTGCCGCCGAGATAGCCTTGCCAGACAGCGCAGCCTTCGGCCTTTACCACGTCGCGCTGCTGCACGGTCTCCACGCCCTCGGCGATTACCGCGATATCCAGCGCCTTTGCCATGGCCACGATCCCGCGCAGCACCGCCAGATCGCGGGCATCGCCCGCCACGCCTTCGATCATCGAGCGGTCGAGCTTGAGCGCGTCGAGCGGCAGAACTTTGAGATATCGGAAGTTGCAGAAGCCTGCCCCAAAATCGTCCAGCGCAATCTGGATGCCGTGGCCCGCCAACACCCGCAGTCGCTCCGCAGAGCGGTCGAGATCGGCAACCAGTGCCTGTTCGGTGATCTCCAGCGTCAACCTGTCTGGCGGAAATCCGCTTTCCGCCAGCATCGCCAGCAGGTCTTCGCCGAATGTCCGGTCGAACAGGTCCATCGCGGTAACGTTCAGCGATAGGCGCAAGGTATCCGGCCAGCGCGCGGCAATCTCCAGCGCCGCGCGCGCAATGTGCCGGGCCAGACGGCGCGTGATGCCGCCCGCCTGGGCAATCGCCACCAGCGAATCGCCCGCCAACGAACCATGCTCGGGATGATCCCACCGGGCCAGCGCCTCGGCCCCGGTAAACACATCGTCGGGACTGGCGAACTGAGGCTGGAAGACGATGCGCACCGCGTCATCGTTCAACGCCTCGACAAGATCTTCGCTGATCGGATGGGGTTCGCTGCGGCGACGGTCAATCCGACGCCGACGTTCGTGAATCTGTGCGGGTATCGCCATGACGAACCTCTAGGACCAACCGTTGTCACATGTCTTGCCGACTGACACTCTCGTTGCAAATCGGGACGCCGCTTCATAGAGTTAGCCGCAGCGCGACGGGGAGGAGACAGTTCGTGGCAGGCGATCAACCCAGATTCGAGAAGCTTGGCCTGGTCTATTCCCAAAGCGATCGCGCGCGCAGAGCCGCAAAGGAGCTGTGCGAACGCTACGATTTCGTGCCAGAGGATGAGGCCGACGCCGTCATTGCGCTCGGCGGCGATGGCACCATGCTCGATACGCTGCACAACATGCTCGACGATGGGAATATCCGCCCGGTCTTCGGCCTGAACCTGGGCACGGTCGGCTTCCTGATGAACCGCTATCACGGGGCCAGCGGCCTGACCCAGCGCCTGGCCGAGGCAAAGGCCATGCCGATCCTGCCGCTGCGCATGTCCGTCACCAAGCAGACCGGCGAGACCTGCACCTACTGTGCCATCAACGAGGTCAGCCTGCTGCGTGAAACCCGGCAGACCGCGAAGATCGAGATTTCCGTGAACGGACGGGTGCGGATCCCGGAACTGGCGGGCGACGGCATCCTGCTCTCCACGCCGGTCGGCTCCACCGCCTACAACCTGTCGGCAAACGGTCCGATCCTGCCGCTCGATTCGAACATGCTCGCCCTCACCCCGATCAGCCCGTTCCGCCCGCGGCGCTGGCGCGGGGCCATCCTGCCCGACCACAGCAAGGTGCGGTTCCGCGTGAACGAGCCCGCCAAGCGCCCCGTCGCCGCCGTGGCCGATTCGAAGGAAGTGCGCGACGTGGCCGAGGTGCATATCGAGGTGGCGCGCGAGATGGAGATGACGCTCCTGTTCGATCCGCACCAGGCATTGGACGAGCGTATCGTGGCCGAACAGTTCGTAACCTGAAAAACCTGAAAATCGGCCCTTGCCAAACGGATTCGCGGCCCATATAGGCCCCATCTGCCTTCGGGCTGCTCCCCGATAGCTCAGCGGTAGAGTAGGTGACTGTTAATCACTTGGCCGTAGGTTCGAATCCTACTCGGGGAGCCATTTTCCAACCCATTGCCGGAACCATGCCGCGCTGAAAGCGCGCATGAAAAAGGCCGCGCTTCTTTGACCCGTCGGCCAGGGAGACAGCGCAGCCTTGTAATCGCGTAATGCCCGTTTCCGGGCTTGGTTCCCGCTTCCCCAAGAAAATTATCGCGGTTTCCTGAAACGCAGGGCGAACTTGTCGCTCACGCCGCCAAAATCGCGCGGGCTGGCGTCGTGCGGGTCCGCCGGGTTGCGGAGCAGATCGCTCTCTGCCTCCAGCACAAAACCCGCTTCCGTCACCTGATCTCGCACGGCGGCGGGATCGATGCGGTGCAAGGTGGACGTGGCGGAAAGGCCGGTTCCGGGCGCGGCGTGGTCCTCCACGAAATAGATACCGCCCGGCTCCAGCGCACCGTAGGCCCACGAATTCGTAGCCGCGACGTTTCCATTGGCGAGGTCGTGGTAGTTCTCCGTGGTCCACACCAGATCGACCGGTTCGGGCAGCGAGAGCGTATCGTAACCCTCGACGACGACTACCTCGACATTGCCGTACCGCTCGGCAATCGCGTTGATTCCATCGAGACCGCCGGGACGATTGGCAAAGAAGGCGGGCATCAGGGCATAGACCTTCCCTTCCGCCCCCACGGTCTGCGACAGGATGCGCGTATAGTAGCCGCCGCCGGGCGCGATTTCCGCCACGACATCGCCGCGCTGCACGCTGGCGAAAGTCACGATCTCCTCGGGCTTGCGCGCCTCATCCCGCGCTATGTCCTCCGCAGGGCGCGCGGGGCTGAGGACGGCGGCCATGATGTATTCGCTCATGTCCACCTGCGAGTAGCTGACGGGCGCAGGCGACGTGTTGGCGGAGCACGCCGCCATCGCGAGCGCGCCGAGGGAAACAGCGAAATTACGGCAGGTTGACGGCATGGGGGCTCTCCTTCGCCCCCATGCTATCGGTATTGTGCAATCACACAAGCCGTCAGGCGACGGCGCCGTGACAATGCTTGTACTTGTTGCCCGAACCGCAGGGGCAAGGGGCGTTGCGGCTGACGTTCTTGTCCGCATACGGATTCTCGCGCTCTGCCGAACCGGCAGTGCCGGTGCTGGCCACGGGCGAGCTTGCCAGCGTGCCGAACAACGGCTGCATCCGTTCCGATCCGTCGCCGTCGTTGCTGTTGTCGTCGCCGGTGAAGGGATCGACGTGGCCGGTGAGGAAATCGGGCAGGTCCGGCAAGGCGCGCGGCGGCGGCGGGGCGGCCGGACGCAGTTCGGCGGTGAGGAGCACCTTGGTCACGTCCTCGCGCAGGGTATCCAGCATGGTCTGGAACAGGCCGAAGGCTTCCTGCTTGTACTCGTTGATCGGCTGCTTCTGCGCATAGGCGCGCAGGAACACGACCTGGCGCAGGGCATCGAGCGTGGCGAGGTGCTCCTTCCAGTGATAATCCAGACGCTCCAGCAGGATGGACTTTTCCACCCGACGCCAGCTTTCCTCGGGAATTTCCGCCGTGCGCTCTGTCAGGCGCTGTTCGGCGAGGTCCTGCAGGCGTTCCTCGATCAGTTCGGGCTCGACCGCGTCCTCTTCCATCCAGTCGTCGATCGGCGGGTTGAGGCCCAGCACTTCGGCGACCTTTTCCTTGAGGCCCGCCACGTCCCACTGCTCGGGATACGATCCCGGCGGGCAGGCTTCAGTGACGAGGGAGCCGATGGCATCCTGACGCATGTCCAGCACGACGTCGTCGACGCGTTCTGAATCCATGATCTCGCTACGCTGTTCGTAGATCACCTTGCGCTGGTCGTTCATAACGTCGTCGTACTGAACCACCTGCTTGCGCATTTCGTAGTTACGCGCCTCGACCTTCTTCTGAGCCGTCTCGATGGCCTTGGAGAGCCACTTGGAGCCAATGGCCTCGCCGTCTTCCAGGTTGGCGTTCATCATCTTGGAGAACAGCGTGTCCGGCCCGAAGATGCGCAGCAGATCATCCTCCAGACACAGGTAGAAGCGCGACAGGCCCGGGTCGCCCTGGCGGCCTGAACGGCCGCGCAGCTGGTTGTCGATGCGGCGGCTCTCGTGCCGTTCGGTGCCCAGCACGAACAGGCCGCCTGCGTCCTTCACCTGCTGGCGTTCTTCCTTCACCTCGGCCTTGATGCGCTCGATCGCGGCGTCCTTCTCGGGGCCGTCTTCCATGTCGCGCAGCTCGTCCTCGATGCGGAAATCGACGTTACCGCCAAGCTGGATGTCCGTGCCGCGACCCGCCATGTTGGTGGCGATGGTGACGGCGCCGATGCGGCCTGCCTGCGCGACGATATGCGCTTCGCTCTCGTGCATGCGGGCGTTGAGGACGTTGTGCTTCACGCCTTCCTTGTCGAGGAACTGGCTGAGCAATTCGGATTTCTCGATGGAAACGGTGCCCACCAGCACGGGCTGGCCGGTCTCGTTCTTTTCCTTGATCGCCTTTGCGATGGCCTGGAACTTGTCCATCGTGTTCTTGTAGAACTCGTCTTCCTCGTCGACGCGCGCCACCGGCACGTTGGTGGGAATTTCAACGACGTTCAGCTTGTAGATGTCCCAGAACTCGCTCGCCTCGGTGGCGGCGGTGCCGGTCATGCCGGACAGCTTGGGATACATGCGGAAATAGTTCTGGAAGGTGATCGAGGCCATGGTCTGGTTCTCGGGCTGTATTTCCACCCCTTCCTTGGCCTCTGCCGCCTGGTGCAGGCCGTTCGACCAGCGACGACCGTCCATCATGCGGCCCGTGAACTCGTCGATGATAACGACCTTGTCGTCCTTGACGATGTAGTCGGTGTCCTTCTTGAACATCACCACCGCGCGCAGCGCCTGGTCCAGGTGGTGGACGACCTGCGTGTTCTCCACGTCGTAGAGGTTGTCGGTTTCGAGGAGGCCGGCGGCGATCAGCCGCTTCTCCATCTCCTCGACACCCTCTTCGGTGAGCTGGATGTTCCGCGTCTTCTCGTCCTTGGTGTAGAAGCTTTCCTCGTCGGTCAGCTCGTCACCGCGCTCTTTCTCCAGCGCTTCCTGGTCCTTCACCAGCTGCTTCACCAGGGCGTCGAGAGCGATGTAGAGGTCGCTCTTGTCCTCGGTCGGGCCGGAGATGATCAGCGGAGTACGCGCTTCGTCGATCAGGATCGAATCGACCTCGTCGACGATGGCGTAGTTGAAGGGGCGCTGCACCATCTGGCGGCGCTCCTGCTTCATGTTGTCGCGCAGGTAATCGAAGCCGAATTCGTTGTTGGTGCCGTAGGTGATGTCGGCGGCATAGGCCTTGCGCCGTGCGGCTTCCGGCAGGTTCGGCACGATCACGCCGGTGGTGAGACCAAGGAAACCGTAGAGCTGCCCCATCCATTCCGCGTCGCGGCGGGCGAGATAGTCGTTCACGGTGACGACGTGGACGCCCTTGCCCTCGATGGCGTTGAGATAGGTGGCGAGCGTTGCCACCAGCGTTTTGCCCTCACCCGTTTTCATTTCGGCGATCTCGCCGCGGTGGAGGACGATGCCGCCCACCATCTGCACGTCATAGTGGCGCATGCCCATCACGCGCTTCGATGCCTCGCGCACGGTGGCAAAGGCTTCGGGCAGGATATCGTCGAGCGTCTTGCCCTCTTCCTCGATCTTCTTGCGGAACTTGAGCGTCTGCGCCTTCAGCTCTTCATCGGAGAAATCCTCAAGCTGTTCTTCCAGGGCATTGATGCGCGCAACGATCTTGTCGAGCGAGCGGACGTAACGGTCGTTGGACGAGCCGAAAAGGGACTTGGCGAGTGTCTGCCACATGATGGACGAATCCTGTGCGAATATATGGAAAAGAGGCCGCGCACCGTGGCGCAGCCGGAATAGGTCAGGCGATTTTCGAGATGTGCGGCGCTATTCGCGCGCGCGGTCTGCCTGAAGCTGGACGGTGGGCGTCCAGACGGTGACGGGCTTGGGCTTGCACGGCGTCTGAGAACGCTGGGCCCGCTGTGCGGCCCGAACCAGTTGCAACGGCTGCGTGGTGACCGCCTGGCAGTCTTCCACATTGCCCGATGCCGCCACGCTGACAACGCTGGCCTGCGCCGCGACGGCAGGCGTGGCCGTGAGGCCAAGGCCGCTGATAAGCGCAAGAAGAGTGAGCAACTGGCGAAGCATGTTGACTTCCAGATAGCGGCTCATTCCTTAAAGTCCACTGACTGCGCGAAAAAGCCGGGAAGAAGCCCCTGTTCCGATGGTGGCGCTTCGCTCTTGCCAAACCACGCGCGGCCAACGAAGCAAGGCAGCATGTCGGCACAATCACGCCCCAGACTGGTCGCCCTTGACGGCATACGCGGCGTGGCGGCTCTTGTCGTCCTGCTCTTCCACTTGCAATTGCCCATCCCCGCGCAGTTCGACCGCGGATACCTGATGGTCGACCTGTTCTTCATGCTGAGCGGTTTCGTACTGACGCTGTCTGCCGAACCGCGCCTGCGCGGTGGCTGGCCGGGCTGGCGTTTCATCATCGCCCGCTATCGCCGCCTGCTGCCCGTGGTGATCGTGGGTGTTGCGGTGGGGCGCTTGTCTATCTCGTCGTCACCCAGCCGGATTGGGGAATCCGCGGTTGGACAGAGCGGCTGGCGATGGCTGCACTGCTGATCCCGATCATCACCATCCAGCGCGATCCCGCGCTGTTTCCGCTGAACCGGGCACACTGGTCGCTGTTCTTCGAGCTTCTCGCCAACATCCTGCATGCGCTGATCCTGTGGCGGCTGAAAACTCGCGCACTCGCCGCCCTCGTGGCCATGTGCGCGCTGCTGTTCGCCTGGTCTTGCCATCACGTGGGAGGCAGCACGGCTGGCGCGTTCCAGGATAACTGGCACTTCGGTTTCTTCCGGGTGCTGTTTGCCTATTCATGCGGCATGCTGATGGCACGCCTCTGGAAGGGCCGCAGGCCCCAAGGTGGCAGGGCGGCCCTGGCGGCCCCCGTCCTTGCGCCTCTCCTCGTCCTGGCGGCTTCGCCGCTGGAAACCTGGCTGGGCGACGCCATTGCCGTGCTGGTTGCCTTTCCTGCGGTCATCTGGCTCGGCGCGGCAGCCAGCCCGGCAGGGCGGCTGAACGCTACGATGGCCTGGCTGGGTGCCATTTCCTACCCCCTGTATGCCATTCACGGACCCACGCTCCTGCTCGCCCGCCACCTTGGCGGCGGACTGTTGCTGGAAAGCGCGGCAGCGGCCGGCAGCATCGGCCTTGCCGTTATCGTTGCCCTTACGCTGGAGCGCTCGCGCACCAGGCGCAGGACCGCGGACAGGGACCGCGCATCACCTCTTGCAAGCGAGCTTTGAATGATCCCCGGCCGGTGCTAGGCGCGCGCTATGGATCTGGAAACTTCTCCTCTCGCCCTGCCCTTTCCCGACATGCCTTCGATAGAGGGCGTCACCCTGCGCGTGGCACGGGCTGGCTACAAGACATGGGACCGCGCCGACCTGACCTTTGCCGAACTGGCGGAAGGCACGGCGCTGGCGGGCGTGTTCACGCGCAACGTGTGCTGTTCCAGCGAAGTGGAACTGGGGCGCGAGCAGGTGAAGCTGGGCCGCGCGCGGGCGCTGGTGGTGAATGCGGGCAATTCCAACGCTTTCACCGGCTATCGCGGGCGCGAGGCGGTGGAGCAGATCATGGCGCAGGTGGCACATCATCTCGATTGCAAGCCATCGGACGTGCTGGTGTCGTCAACCGGCGTGATCGGCGTGCCCTTGCCCAAGGATAAGGCCGAAGCCGGCATCGCCAAGGTGCTGGAGGCAGAGGAATGCTCGTGGGAGGATGCCGCACGCACCATCGGCACAACCGACACCTTCGCCAAGGGCGTGACGACCTCCGCCATGCTGGGCGGCACCAAGGTCACGCTGAACGGCATCATCAAGGGCAGCGGCATGATCGCGCCCGACATGGCGACGATGCTCGGCTACATCTTTACCGATGCTGCGGTGGAGCCTGCCTTCCTGCAACAGTGCCTCGCTTTCGCGAACCAGCGCACGTTCAACTGCATCACCGTCGATAGCGACACGTCCACGAGCGACACCGTGCTGGCCTTCGCGACCGGCAAGGCGGGCAACGCACCGCTCTCCTCGTTCGACGATCCGGGCGCGGATGCCTTTGCCGCCGCGCTGATGGACATGTGCATGCAGCTCTCCCACCTGGTGGTGCGCGACGGCGAAGGGGCGCAGAAATTCATCGCGGTGAACGTCAGCGGTGCCGAATCCGACGAGAGCGCCCGGCGCGTGGGGCTGGCCATCGCCAACTCCCCGCTGGTGAAGACGGCGATCGCGGGCGGCGATGCCAACTGGGGCCGCGTGGTGATGGCCGTGGGAAAGGCGGGCGAACCTGCCGACAGGGACAAGCTTGGCATAGCTTTCGGCGGCGTCTGGGCGGCGAAGAACGGCCTTCCCCTGCCCGATTACGACGAGGCTCCCGTTGTCAAACATCTGGAGGGGCGGGAGATCGACATCACCGTCGATCTCGGCCTTGGTGAGGGGCGTGCTACAGTGTGGACCTGCGATCTGACGCACGGCTACATCGCGATCAACGCGGATTACCGGTCGTGAGCGTTATCGACCGCGAGATTCTCGCCATCTGCCGCGACGTGACGGAGCGCGTGATCCTGCCGCGTTTCCGCAACCTTGCCGACCATCACGTCGAGGACAAGGGCGGCAACGATCCCGTCACTATCGCCGACAAAGAAAGTGAGGAAGCCTTGCAGGAAGCGCTCGACAAGCTCGCGCCCGGCCTGCCCTGCGTGGGAGAGGAAGCCGCGCACCACGACAAGAGCGTGCTCGAACGCCTGAAAGGGCCGTGCTGGATCATCGATCCCATCGACGGCACGCGCAATTTCGCCAGCGGTCAGCCGCCCTTCGGCATCCTGATCGCGCAGGCCGACGGCGGGGTGGCACAAAGCGGGTGGATCTACGATTGCCTGTCAGGCCGGTTCTGCGCTGCCCATCGCGGCAAGGGCGCGACCGTCGGCGGCGAGGAAGTGACCGCGCGCACCACCGGGGAAGACCCGCCGGTCGCGGCGATTTCGCTCATCTTCATGGACGAAAGCAAGCGCGCCGCCATGATCGAGCACATCTGCCCGAACTATCGCCTCACCGACATCCCCTATTGCGCCGCCGAGCAGTACCCGCGCCTCGCACTGGGCGAGAACGATGTCTCGATTTTCGAGCGCACCCTGGCATGGGACCATGCCGCCGGGTGCCTGTGGCTGGAGGAAGCGGGCGGCAAGGCCGCGCGGCCCGACGATGGCTCGCCCTACCGGGTGGACGAGTGGGACCGCAAGGGTCTGGTCGCCGCCGCCACGCCATCCCTGTGGGAGGCCATGGCGGCGCGACTCAATTCACTGGAGGCTTAAAGGACGCTTTCGAGCCAGGCTTTCAGCGCGTTCTTCGGGGCCGCACCCTTCTGCTGCGCCACCGGCTTGCCGTCCTTGAAAACGACGAGGTAGGGGATCGACTGGACGCCCATCTGGCCGGGGACATCGGGGTTTTCCATAATGTCCATCTTGGCGATCGTGACCTTGTCGGCCAGTTCGTCGGAAATTTCTTCCAGTGCGGGCGCGATCATCTTGCACGGGCCGCACCAGTCGGCCCAGAAATCCACCAGCACGGGCTTGTCGGCATCCAGCACGTCTGACTGGAAGCTGGCATCGGTTACGTTCACGGTCGCCATTATCGTTCTCCTGAATATTCTTGGCACCCTAACTAGGGCGTTCGTTCAGGGACTCAATGCTTCGGTGCGAAAAGCTTTCCTTGGGCACGCTGCTATCCGGGCTTGTGCGCCTGCAACAGGTCGGCGGGAATGGCGATGAGTTGCGGCGTCTGGGTGTAGAGCACGGCCGCTTCAATCTTGCGATCGGGGTAGATCACCGAGAGTGCTGCCGCATAGGCAGCCATCTGCCGCAACGTGCTTTCCGGCACCAGCGCAATATTGGCCGGGGGGCGGCGGGCGGTCTTGAAATCGGCCACCACCACGCGCTCGGGCGTAACCAGCAGCCTGTCTGCCGTACCGGCAATCACCTGCTCGCCCACGGTCGCGGCCAGCGGCACTTCGGCCAGCGCTTCCGGCCCGAACAGGTCGCGCCATTCGGGCGCATCGAGCACCGCCAGCGCGCGGGCGAGCATTTCCTCGCGCTCCGGCTCCGCAAGGTCCGGCGCACGCCGCGCCAGCCACGCGCGCCCCCCGCTTTCTCGCAAGTCTCTCGGCGTATCGGGCAGCCTCTCGAGCAGCGCGTGGATCAGCACCCCGCGCCTCGCGGCAATGGCTGCCTGCTCTGCCGGGAGCGGCGGATCGGCACCTAGCTCCTCGGTCCCTGCCGAAGGTGCCAGCGGACGCGGCGGACGCGGTTCCGGGCCGATGGGCGTGGTCGCCCATTTCGGCAGCACGGGAGGGATCGGCAGCGCCTGCTGCGACTTGTGCGGCACTTTCTCGGCGCGCTCACCCAGTTCGAGACGCCAGCCCCAGGTGGGATCGTCGAGCGGCTCTGCATCGAACAGCGGTGCGAGGCGGGCAAACCAGCTGTCCTCGGCGGGCTCTTTCTCGCGCTTGCCCAGCGCGCCGCCGATGAACAACGCTTCCTCCGCCCGAGTCATGGCGACATAGAGCAGGCGCCAGTGTTCCTCGCGCTCGGCAGCCTTGGCGGCGTCGGCAGCGGCCTGGATCGGACCGACGCGCTCCTCTGTACGCAGGCCGGGCAGCGGAATGGTGCGCCCGTCCCCGCCCGGCAATCGTTCCGTCAGTTCAAGGCCGGAGGCGCGCGAGGCATCGGGATCGCCGCAGGCATCGGCGAGGATGACGATGGGGGCCTGCAAGCCCTTGGAGCCATGCACGGTCATCACCCGCACCATGTCGCCCGCACCCTCGGCCTCGCGCTTGAGTTCGCCGTCGCCGGCGTCGAACCAGCGGATGAATCCTTGCAAGCTCGGCGTGTTCGACGCGCTGAACTGCTGCGCGGCGTTGAGAAGCTCGTCGATCGGGTCGTTGGCCTCGCGCCCAAGCCGCGCCACCAGCCTACCGCGCGCTTTCCACGGGCCCAGCAGGACCCAATGCAGCAGCGCCTGCGGCGTCTCGAAATCAGCCAGAGCCAGCAGTTGCGAGAGCATGGTGACGCCTTCGCGCGATTTCTCGGCGGAAAGATCGCGCAGGTGATCCCACAGCGCCACGCCTTTTTCGCGCGCGGCATATTGCAGCAGATCGTCCTGGCTCCACCCGAAAATGGGCGAGACCAGCAGGCTGGCAAGGCTCAGGTCGTCACGCGGCTGCGCGGCAAAGCGGAGCGCGGCCATCAGGTCCTTCACCGCCAGCGGCGCGCCGAGGCGCAGACGGTCGACACCTGCCACGGGAACGCCCGCTGCGTGCAGCTTGGCAACGATCAGACCGGCCAGCTCCTTGCGCTTCCTCACCAGCACCATGAAATCGCCCGGCGTGGCGTTGCGCGGGTTGGCCTTGTCCTTCACCAGCGGGAACGGTTGCTCTCTGCACATCCTTTTGATTTCGCGAGCTAGGTTCTCGGCCATTTCGCGTTCAAGATTTGAGACACCGATTTCCGGCCCGTCGATCCCTTCGTCATCATCCTCGGAATTTTTGCTTTTGACCGGCGCCCACAAGGTGACGAGGCCGGGCCGATCATCGCCAATGTGCGGCTCCGGCTTGTGGTCGAGCCCGAAATTGCCGTGGCCGATGGCCTCGACGGCGTCGTCCACGAAGGTCAGCACGCTTTGCGCCGTGCGATAGCTGCGGCCGAGGCCAAGGTCCTGCAATTCACGCGCGTCGATCCCCTGCCGCGACTGCGCAGCGCCTTGCACCCAGTCCGAAAGACGGCGTGCATAACTGGCGCGGGCGGCGGCGAAATTCTCGGGGCTTGTGCCCTGGAAACGGAAGATCGCCTGCTTGTAATCGCCCACGACGAAAATCGTGCGCAGCCGGTCCTCCGCCTGACCCAGCCCGGCGAAGAAATCGTCGGTCAGCGCGTCGATGATCGCCCACTGCGCCTCGTTGGTGTCCTGCGCCTCGTCCACCAGGATATGGTCGAAGCGGCGGTCCAGCTTGTAGCGGATCCACGCCGACATATCCGAATTGCCGAGCAATTTGGCCGCCCGCATGATCAGGTCGTCGAAATCGACCAGCCCTTCGCGCGCCTTGGCATCGTCCCAGGCGATGGCGAATTTCCGGCCCACTTCCAGAGCGGGAGTGATGTAGTCGACGAGGTCGAGCAACACGGCCTGTTCGCGAATTGCGGCGAGGTTTTCCCCTACGCGTGCCGCCGCATCGGCGATGGCGGGGTAGTGCTTCTCCAGGCTGGAGAGCGAACGCACATCGCCCTTCTGGGTGAACAGCGAGGCGGTCAGCGTATCGCAGGAATCGAAGCGCACCGTGGTGTCACCCGCCAGCCAGTTATCGATAGCCTCCAGGCAGCCGAGCGCCGTCTTCGTGCCCCACGCCGCATGGGCCGCACGCCATTGCCGCAGGGCATCGCAATCGAACGCCTCATCCGCGCAAAGCTTCGCCAGTTCCTCGCGCGAGGCATCCGCATCCAGCCCGAGCAGCCGCTTCACGCGCGGCTCCATCGGCGGTTGCCAAGCTCCGCTACCGAACCACACGTCGCGCGCCGCCGCGCAGCGCATCAGCCATCCGCGCGCACCGTCGGGGCCGTGACGCTTGGACAGTTCCTCCAGCGCCGCGACCGAAGCCGCATCGCTTTCCTCCCACTCCACCAGCAGTTCGCGCAACACGCGGTCGGCCAGCAGGTCGCGGTCGCGGTCTTCCATCGGGCGGGTGCCGGGAATAAGGCCCGCTTCTTCGGGAAAGGCGGCAAGCAACCACTGCGAGAAAGCATGGATCGTGTCGATACGAAGCCCGCCGCCGGGGCAATCGAGCACGGCGGCGAACAGCGTGCGGGCGCGGGCGCGCGTTTCGGGATCGAAATCCGCACCGATGGCGCGAAGGTCGCCCACGAGGCGGTCGTCCTCCATGCGCACCCAGTTCGCCAGCACCTCGTTGACGCGGGTCGCCATCTCGGCAGCGCCAGCCTTGGTGAAGGTCAGGCACAGGATATGTTCTGGCCGCACGCCCGGCGTCAGCAGCAGGCGCAGGACGCGGGCGGAGAGTACCTGCGTCTTGCCGGTGCCTGCCGAGGCGGACAGCCACACGCTGTCGCGCGGCTCCACCGCCAGCGCCTGGTTGTCCTTCAACGGGAAGACCTTGCCGCTCATGCCTCGTCCCGCCCCTGCCATTCGGCAAGGCGCATCAGCTGGTCGTACGTGTCATATTCCGGCGCATCGGGGTTGAGGCGCGCGGTGAATGGCTCGTCCCCCAACAGCCAGCGATCTAGCGCGTTGTCGAGGAATTCGCGCGCCTTGGGAAGGAACTCGGCGGGCGGGATGCCGGTGCGCTTTTTCCCTTCCAGCAATGGCGTGGAGACGTACCCAAAGCCGGTGGGGTGATCCTTCGCCTTGGCCTTGCCGAGCGACCAGTATTCGAACTTCACCGGATCGCCGCTGATGTTCTCGAATCCGCCCGCCTGCGCGATGAGCCCGATGGTGCCGAGTTGCAGGGCAAAGCCTTCTTCCACCTGCGCCCCAGTGGGCGGGCTTCCGGTCTTGTAATCGACAACGGCCAGCAAACCATCGGCCAGCCTGTCGATCCGGTCCGCCTTGCCGAAAATCCGGATACCGCGCTCTGTCATCTCGCCCCATTGCTCGATGGCGACGGGCTTGCGCTCCGGGTCTTCCTCGATCGTCTGCGCGATCCATTCCAGTGCCGCCATGAGGCGCGGTCGCCACAGCGCACGCATCAGCGGGTGGGCGGACATTTCGCGCAGGTGCCTGTCCGCAAGCTCGGCCAGCTCGCCCTTGCCCTTGTGCCAATCCTCCAGAATCGCGTGCGCCAGCTCGCCCTGCCAGGCGGGCGTCGGCTCGGCATCCACCCCGTCCAGTTCCCCAAGCCGCAGGAGCTTGCTTGCGTAGTACTGGTACGGATCGCTGCGCAGCCGGTCGAGCGCGGTGACGCTGATGTCCTGCCGCCGCATTTCGGGCGGAGGGCACGGCTGCGGTCGCGGCGCGTGGGGAACCGGCGGCGGATCGTCCAGCGCGCGGGCGAGTGTCACCACCTCTTGATCCTCGTGCCTTGCCACCAAGTCCTCGCCCAGCAGCGCGCGAACGCGCAACAGGAAGCGGGAGGCGATGGCAGGTCCGGCGAGATCGCGGCGGGCGCGTGTCAGCACCACTTCCGGCGCGCCGAGCGCTCCGGCCAGGTCATGTGCGGAAAGGCCGATCCGGAAATCCGCCCCCGGCACGCCCAGGGCGCGCAGGACACCGGGGGCAAGCAGCGGATCGGTGGCCGGGCGCGGCGGCCAGGTGCCTTCGTTGAGACCAGCGCAGATTATCAGGTCGGCGCGGGTCATGCGCGCTTCCAGCAAGCCGTAGATCGCTACGCGAGGATGCCCGCCATAGGGCGGGCGCACGGCAACGCGGTCCATCGCATCGCGCAGTACGAACGGCAGGTCCTCGGCTTCCAGTGGGGTATCTATGTCGCGCGCGTGAAGGCGCAGGTCCTCGACGAAGGCGGAGAGCGCGCGGCCATCCTCCCTCGCCCACAGGCCCTCACCGCACAGCGCCTCCCCTGCGGCCGCCAGCAAGTCCAGCCATTTCGCCAGTTCGGCCGACTCCCCTGCCTCCAGCAGCGGGGACAGGGTGCTTTCGACCTCCTGCCACCAAGGCTCGACGCCGGCCTTTTTCGCCAGCGGCCTGAGAGGCACAAGGCCCGGAGACTTGCGCGGCCCGCGCAGTTTCAGTTCGAGCCGGCGCGCGGCGCGCAGCCACGCCGCCCTGCCCTCTCCCGCCGCGACCAGAGGATGTTCCAGCAGCGCAATCAGCGGCACCGGCGCGGCACTCTCCGCCGCGACTTCCGCCAGCAGCAACAGGACGCGTCCGGCAGCGGTTTCGCCCAGGGGACGACCAGCGGAATCGTCCGCCTCGATGTTCCAGCGCCGCAGGTGCTGTGCCACACGCCCGGCAAGACCCCGGTCAGGCGTGACGACGGCCACGCGCTTTTCCGGCTCATCCAACGCTTCCCGCACCATCAGCGCGACCGTCTGCGCTTCCTCTTCCGGATTGTCGGTCTCGACCAGCCTCACACCCGCCATGCGGCGCTTGGCGGCAGGCAGCTTGACCCAGGCCTTGCTGGCTTCCGGGGGCAGAAACAGGCTGGAGATGGCATGGGTGCGTTCCGGCGGCCCCTTGGCAAGACCTGCGCGGTGCCACTGCTGCACCTCCCCTCGCGCCACGCCCATGCGGTTGAGCAGCAGCTTCAGGTGATATTGCGGATGGGTGAGCGCATCGCCGCTGGTGAAAGGCGTTTCCCCGGACGTATCGCCCGCGCTGCCCAGTTCGGCCCACACCTCGTCGCCCATCGAAAGGTCAAGATCGGGCAGCACGACAGCGCCCTGCGGCAGTTCGGATACCGTGCGCAGCAGCCGCGCCAGCGCGGGCGCGGCACTGGTGACGCCTGCGGCGACAAACGGCGTGTCGGGCGGGTTCTCGCGCATCCGGCGCGCCGCCTCGCGGAACAGCATGTTGCGCCGGGCCGCAGCATCGCGCTCTTCCCGTTCTTCCAGTTCGGCGAGCCACAGGCGCTGGACCGTGGCGAACAGGTGGAGATTGTCGCGCCAGTGATCGGACAGGTCGCCGACCAGGTCCAGCACCCGGTCCGACAGCAGGTCGTCAGGCGCGATTTCTTCCACCAGCAGGCGGTCCATCACCTGCCCCGTCTCGCGCGCCAGCCTGAGCAGCGCGGCGCCTTTCGGGGCCTGGTCGCCGCGCACATCGCGAATGATGGCGGCAAGGCGCAGCCAGCGACGGGTGGGATCGGCGGCAGGCGGGATCGCCGCACCCGCGCCGAGCGAATCGAACAGCGGGCCGAGCGATTCGTCGAGGTCGAGATCGCCCACCAGCACCATGCGCGGCATCAGCAGGCCCTTGCGGCCCGTCTCGCCTGCATGGCGTACGAAAGCCTCGCTCATCGTGCGTGCGGCGCGGGCGCTGGGCAGCAGCAGGGTCAACCGGGCAAGTCCGAAGACATCGTCGGCGTATCGCGGCACAATGCCCGCCACCAGCGCATCGGCAAAGCCGCGGTGCGCCGCTATCGAATAAACCTGTGGTGTTTGAAGGTCTTGCCGCCCCGCCATCATTGCAGCCTAGACGCGGTTTCAGACTTCCGAAAGAGCTTCTTCGGTCGGTTTGATGGCTTGCGGCGTGCCCACTTCGAACCATTGCCCGGTGAAGGCCGTGCCAAACAGGCGCCCTTCCTCGATGGCGCGGCTCCACAGTGTGTTCGTGGAAAACGGGCCTTCCGGCGCGTCGCGCATCAGACGCTTGGAAATCAGCTGGATACCGGTGAAGATGTAGGGCGCGATACGGCCGGACTGGCGACGGCGCAGGCGACCCTCTGTATCCATGTGGAAATCGCCCTTGCCGCTGAAGTTGTGCGCCGCCTTGTGTGTCACCAGCAGCAGCAGCGCGTCCATTTCGTCCGCGTCCCAGAAGGTGGAAAGGTCGGCAAAGGCGTTCACCGGGCCATCGAGCCAGATGTTGTCGGAATTGAGGCAGAAGAACGGATCTGGCAGGTGGCCTGCCGCTTTCACGATGCCGCCGCCCGTTTCCAGCAATTGCTCGCGCTCGTCGGAGATGATCACTTGCGGAGAACTGCGCTCCTTCAGGTGGGCTTCGATGGCGTCGGCCAGATAATGCACGTTGACGACGGCGCGGGCCACGCCCGCATCGGCCAGCTTGTCGAGCGCGTGGTCCACCAGCGGCTTGCCCGCCACGCGCACCATCGGCTTTGGCTGGGTCGCCGTCAGCGGGCGCATCCGCTTGCCCAGGCCTGCGGCGAGAACCATGGCGGTATCGCTGGCCAAATTGCTCACCCGAAAATGCCCCCCTGCCTTGCGCGCACTTCGTCCGGTATATTGGCAGCGAACCAGCGGGCGACAGGTTCCAGCGCCGGGTGCGCCAGATCGCGCTCCATCGCTTCCCACACACGCGGGATCATGGGCAGGTAGCGGTCTTTCCCGTCGCGCTTCCACAGACGGGTGAAGATGCCCACGATCTTGGCGTTGCGCTGCGCACCGAGCACCGCGTAATCGGCATCGAACGTCTCGTCCACGGCGATGCGGCTGCGGTAATGGTCGAGCATTTCGGCTTCGAGGTCGACCGAGACGTCGCGCCGCGCATCCTGAAGCAGCGAGACGAGATCGTAGGCGCGGTGGCCGACCAGTGCGTCCTGGAAATCGATCAGGCCCTGCTCGCCCGTATATTCGCCCTTGCCGCCCAGCAGCATGATGTTCTCGGCATGGTAATCGCGCAGCACGGTAACGCCCGGCTGCTGGCGGATCAGAAGCGGCCCCAGTGCCTCGCGCCAGGCGGTGGCGAAACCCATCGGGTCGACTTCCAGCCCGGCGGCGACGCAGAACCAGTCGGGAAACAGGGACGCTTCGCGAAGATAGGTTTCCAGCGTGTAGCTTTCGAACGGTCCCGGCGGGCAATTGTGCAGGTCCACCAGCGCGTCGATCGCATCGCGGTAGGCGCGGCGTTCCTCGGCCGGGTTCGTATCCAGCCAGTCGCGCATCCGGTCGTGCCCGAAATCCTCGATCAGCACGAGGCCGCGCTCTGGCGCTTCGGCAAAGATCTTCGGCGCGCGCAGGCCCTGCCCGATCAGCCACTTGCCGACATCGAGAAAGGGCTTCGGATCTTCATGCGGCGGAGGAGCGTCCATCAGCATGGCGTGATTGTCGGCCTTGCGCACGCGGAAATAGCGGCGGAAGCTGGCATCGCCGGGCAGCGGTTCGATCTCGGCACCGCGCCAACCGGCACTTTCCAGGAATTCGTCCAGCCCTGCGGGAAGTGGTGTGGTCATGGCCAGCGTTCTTGCCAACCTGCGCCGGGTTCTACAACGGCCAAGCGCCCTTCATCCGCCATTTCCAGCGCGATTTGCAGGCAACCCGCCTCATTCGCAAAGCCACCGGCATGGTCGGGCCATTCCGCCAGCAGTGCGGCGCCTTCGCGATAGTCGTCGAGACCGAGCTGCTCCACTTCCGAAGGCTCTTCCAAACGATAGAAATCCGCATGGACGACCGGCGGATCGAGATGCTCGTAAGTCTCGATGATGGTGAAGGTGGGCGATGGCACGTCGCCCCGGTGGCCAAGAGCCGTCAGGATCGCGCGGGAGAGCGTGGTCTTGCCCGTGCCGAGCCCGCCCGTCAGCGCCACCACGTCGCCGGCCCGCAGTTTCTCCGCTATCCGCTTCCCGAACGCTTCCATGGCGGCGAGATCGGGTAACGCGATGCTCACGGCAGTTTCACCGTCGCCGTCGTGCCCGCGCCCTTCTCCGACTGGATTTCCAGCCTGCCCCCATGCGCCTCGATCAATTGCCGGGCGAGCGGCAGGCCGAGGCCGCGCTTGCCTTCCCTGCCGTCGCTGCCGGTCAGGCGATAGCCGTCCAGCGCGCGGGCGAGTTCGCTGGGCCGCATGCCCTCGCCATTGTCGGAAATGACGATGCGCGCACCCGATTTGCGCCGTGCGAGCGCCACCAGGATACGCCCGCCTTCGGGCGTTGCGGAAATGGCGTTGTCGAGCAGGTTGCCGACCGCGCGGGCAAGCTGGCGGCGGTCCGCCTGCACCGTGCCGGCGCTCTTGTCGCCGCGCAGGTCCAGCGTGATGTTCTTCGCCTCGATCGCTTCCTCGCGCGCCCGCACGACCTGCGTTGCAAAGCTGAGGAGTTCCACCTCCTCGGTCGCGATGGGTAGGAGTCCGGCCTCGCTTTGCGTCAGGTCGAGAACCGATTCGATCTGTTGCGACAGCCGCTCGACCGAGGCGATGATCGCGCCGACATATTCCTTGCCCTGCTCCGACAATTCGCCCGCCACGCCGTTCTGCAACAGCTCGGCGAACCCGCCGATGGAGGTGAGCGGCGTGCGGAATTCGTAGCTCATGTTGGCAAGGAAGCGCGTCTTCACAGCGTCCGCCTCTTCCAGCGCTTGGTTCCGTTCGCGCAGGGCCTCCTCGGCCTTGGTGGAATCGGTCACGTCCAGCACGGTCAGCAGGCCATTGCCATCGGGCAGCGGAACCCCGGCGAATTCCAGCGTGCGCCCGTCGGAAAGCACCACGCGCCCTCCGCGCTGCTTCCTATCCAGCGTCGCGGCGCGCACGACCTCGCCGATGGCCTTGCGCTGGCCGGGCCGCGCGAGGCGGTTGGATATCCGGTCCAGCAGTTTGTCGACGTGCGGGTGCTCGTCGACGAATTCTTCCGGCAGGCCCCAGATCGTCGGAAAGCGGCGGTTCCACAGCTGCATACGGCCATCGGGCGCAAAGACCGCAAGCGATTCGAACAGCGAATCGAAGGTTGCCGTGCGAGTGCGCAGCAGCGTGTCCCGCGTGGCCGAAAGCGCCAGCTGCTCGGACCTGTCCTCTGCCACCAGCACCAGTCCGCCATCCGGCAAGGGTTGAGCAACGATGCGCAGGTAGGTGCTGTCCGCCAGGGTCCAGGCGTCCTCCACCGGGGCATCCTGCGTGAACCAGCCTGCCAGCTCAGCCCGCCAAGAAGGGAAATCGCGCGTTTCGGGCAGGCGGCCGGCATCGCGGGCGAGATCGAGGAAACGGTCGAAATCGGGCGGGTCGACGCGTGTGGAATTGGGTAGCGCGAAGATGCGCTGGAACGGCTGGTTGCAGAACGCGAGCCGCCGGTCCGGATCGAACTGGGCGACGCCGACGGAAAGCTGGTCCAGCATAGATCGCTGCGCTGCGCGGAAGGCGCGGAAGGCGCGGGTCTGCTCTTCCATCTCCTCGATATCGATGGCGTAACCGGCCACCCCTTCCTCGCCCAGCGGCAGGTCAGACACGCGCAGGGTGCGGCGCTGGTTGCCAACGGTGGCCTGCACGATGCGCTCCACCGGCAAGTCACGGCTGCGGGCCTGATGGGCGATTTGTGCAGCCGAAAGCCCGTCCACCTTTTCGACCAGTTCGATCTGGTCCTCTACCACGGCGGCAGCATTCTTCGCGCCGACCGCCGAGACGTAGGCGCTGTTGACGAGGCGCAGGTCCATTTCCGGGCCGCGGAACCACATTGGCATCGGCGCCGCTTCGATCAGCCCTACCAGCGCAGCAAAATCGTTGCGCGCCCGTGCGGTTTCCTCTCGCAGACGGGCAAGTTCGCCCTGGCTTTCGGAAAAATCGAACCACCAGACCATGGCCGCCCCGCCAGAGGCGATGACGGAATCCGCCAGCTGTCCGCGCACGGCCAGGCTCTTGGTCGAGCCTTTCGGCGTCACCACCATACTGAACGGCGCGGCGGTCTTGTGCGTACGGCGCACGGCTTCGTGCAGATCCTTCAGGTCTTCGTCGGCAAGCCCGCCGCCAAGTTCGGTGAGAAAGCCCGGCAATTCGTCCATGCCCAGCCATTTGGCCAGCCTGTCCGGCCCCTCGATCTTGCCGTCCGGGCGGACCAGCAGCGGGATGGCGGGCGCATCGTCGATCATGCGCGAAAGCCGCCGCACGGAATTGCGGGCGTGCCGGGCAGCCCGCGCGCGCTGGAGCGAACCCACGACCAGCCACACCGCGCCAAAGGTCCACGCGGCCAGCATCAGGCCCAGCAGGGCCATGGCGGAGGGGGTCAGTTCCATTCCGTTATGCAGCTATGAGAGCGGGGGCGCAGTTGCAATGGCCTGCAAGCGGATGCCGACAGTCCTGATGCCAAAAACAAGACGCCCCGGCGCGCTATGGCCGGGGCGTCCTGAAAATCGCTGCTTGTCGCGTGGTTGCGATCAGTAGCGGTAATGTTCCGGCTTGAACGGGCCTTCCACCGGCACGCCGATGTAGTCGGCCTGTTCCTGGCTCAGCTTCGTCAGCTTCACGCCCAGCTTGTCGAGGTGCAGCGCAGCGACCTTCTCGTCCAGCTTCTTGGGCAGGACGTAGACGTCGTTCTCGTACTGGTCGTGGCGTTCCCACAGTTCCATCTGGGCCAGCACCTGGTTGGTGAAGGAGCAGCTCATCACGAAGCTGGGGTGGCCGGTGGCGCAGGCGAGGTTCACCAGGCGGCCCTTGGCCAGCACGATGATTTCCTTGCCGTCGGGGAACTTCACCAGGTCCGTGCCCGGCTTCAGTTCGGTCCACTCGTAATTGGAGAGCGCGCCGATCTGGATTTCGGAATCGAAGTGGCCGATGTTGCACACGATGCTCATCGGCTTCATCGCCTTCATGTGATCGGCGGTGATCACGTCCTCGTTACCCGTGGTGGTGACGAAGATGTCGGCGCGCTTGACGCCTTCTTCCATGGTCACGACCTCGAAACCGTCCATTGCCGCCTGCAGCGCGCAGATGGGGTCGATCTCGGTCACGAGCACGCGCGCGCCGCCGTTGCGCAGCGACTGTGCGGAGCCCTTGCCCACGTCGCCGAAACCGGCGACCAGGGCGACCTTGCCCGAAAGCATCACGTCGGTGGCGCGGCGGATGGCGTCGACCAGCGATTCGCGGCATCCGTAGAGGTTGTCGAACTTCGACTTGGTGACGGAATCGTTCACGTTGATCGCGGGGAACGGCAGCTTGCCCTTCTTGGCCAGCGAATAGAGGCGGTGAACGCCGGTAGTTGTTTCCTCGGACACGCCGCGGATGTTCTGCACCGACTTGGTGAGGTAGCCCGGCTTGCGCTTCACGAATTCCTTCAGTGCGCGCTGCATCTCGATTTCCTCGGCGTTCGCCGGCTCGGGCATTTCCTCGCCCGCTTCGAGGCGTGCGCCCCACAGCGCGAACATGGTGGCATCGCCGCCATCGTCGAGAATGAGGTTGGCGGTCTGGTCCGGATCGTCATCGGTCGACCAGTCGAAGATCTTGCCCACATAGTCCCAGTAATCGGCCAGGCTCTCGCCCTTCACGGCGAACACGGGAATGTCCTGCTCTGCAATCGCGGCAGCGGCGTGATCCTGCGTGGAGAAGATGTTGCAGGTGGCCCAGCGTACTTCCGCGCCAAGGGCAACCAGCGTCTCGATCAGCACGGCGGTCTGGATGGTCATGTGCAGCGAGCCTGTGATGCGCGCGCCCTTCAGCGGCTGCGCATCGCCATATTCCTCGCGCGTGGCCATCAGGCCCGGCATTTCGGTTTCGGCAATGTTGATTTCGGCACGGCCGTAGTTGGCGAGCGAAATGTCCTTGATGATATAGTCGTCGAAAGCGGCGTCGGCCACGGGCACGTCTCCTGTCGTGTTCGGGTGATGCGTCGCCGGGGCTCCATGCAACGCCTATGTTGCGGTTGCACATAGGCGGGACGATGTTGGCGGACAACCCCCGCCTTTGGAGCCTCCTTTTGGAGCCATTGTGCTTGCGCCAATCGCACCAGCACTTATGTCGGCCCCTGGACGGTGACAGGAGGATTACCAAATGACGATTTCCAAAGGTGACAAGCTTCCCGACGTAAAGCTGGTGAAACCCACGAGCGACGGCCCGGAAGCCGTGCAGTCCAGCGATTTCTTCGCCGGCAAGAAGGTGGCGCTGTTCGCCGTGCCCGGCGCTTTCACGCCCACCTGCTCTGCCAAGCACCTGCCGGGCTACGTGGAAAAGGCGGATGAACTGAAGGCCAAGGGCATCGACGAGATCGCCTGCACCGCGGTGAACGATGCCTTCGTGATGGGCGCCTGGAACAAGGCCGACGGCGGTGACGAGGTCACCATGCTGGCCGACGGCAGCGGCGATTTTGCCAAGGCGCTGGGCCTGACGGCCGACATGAGCGGCTATGGCATGGGCACCCGTTCCAACCGCTATTCCATGATCGTGGACGACGGCGTCGTGACCGAGATCAACGTGGAAGGGCCCGGCGAGTTCAAGGTCTCCAGCGCGGAGCACATGCTCGGCCAGCTTTGATCGCTGATAACTGAAAAAGGAAAGGGCGTCCGGTTCGGGCGCCCTTTTTTGAAGGATACGGTATCAAGCCATGCAGGCCATCCTGAAATCCCGTTCGTTCCTGTGGCTCGTGCTCGCGCTGCCCGGCGCATGGATACTGGGCCAATGGGCACTGACGCCGCGAACCTATGGCTTTGGCCACGCGATCGGGGACACGGGCGACTGGGCCGCGTGGCTGCTGATGGTGACGCTGGCGGTAACGCCCATACGGCTGCTATTCCGCAAGGCCGGCTGGGCCATATGGCTAATGCGCAGGCGGCGCGACCTTGGCGTGGCGAGCTTCGCCTACGCGGCCCTGCACACGGTGATCTACCTGTGGAACAAGACCGCGCTGCAACCGGTGCTGGATGAGGCGACCAAACCGGACATGCTGACAGGCTGGCTGGCGCTGGCGCTGTTCATACCGCTGGCGATCACATCCAACGACAAGTCCGTGCGGGCGCTCAAGCGGTCATGGAAGAAATTGCACCGCCTCGTCTACCCGGCGGCGGTGCTGATGTTCGTTCACTGGGTGCTGGCATCCTTCGACCCGACGACGGCCTGGATCCACATCGGGATCATGGCCGCCATCGAGATCGTCAGGATAGCCCTGCAGCTGCGTCAGAGAGTGACGTAGCGGCGCAGGCGGGCGACTTCGTCTTCATCGACATACTTGCCGATTTCGCGGTCGAATTCGTCCATGTTCTCGTAGGGCTGGTATTCCAGAAATTCGCCAACCATGCGGTCGGTCATGCCAGGAATCAGCGCGATCTGCTCTGCGGTCGCGGTGTTGAGGTTGACCGGAACGAAGACGTTTTCCAGCACCATGGCGGCTTCTTCTTCGGTTCCATTTGCCAGCAGCACGGTGTTGAGAGCGATCACGTCGTCATAGGGCTGGCCCGCAACGATGGCGTCGGCCAGTTCCTGAGACACGCCTTCCACGGCGACCAGTTCCTCTGCAGAAGCGGTGCTGGCATTGGCGACGACGTCCACTGCGTCGGGATAGGTTTCGATCTGCTCGACCGGCTCCATGGTCTCCACGTCGGACGGCACATCCGAAGTGTCGCCGCAGGCGGCCAGGGTGAGAGCCGTGCCGGCCATGCTGGCGGCGAGTACGATCTTGCGCATAGTCTGATCCTCTTCTTTTCGGGGTAGTTGCTTGGTCAGGGCCACGTGCCCTTCCCCTTCTCTTAGTCGTCCCAAGACACATCGACGCCGAGGCTGTCGATATTGGGCACGAAATTCGGGTGCGCGCGGCGCATGGGGTCGGCATCGAGAATGGTCGATTCGCCGTCGATGCTGGCCGCCACCATCAGCAGGGCGATGGCCACGCGGATGATGTAGGGACTGGTCACGGTCGCCGGCACAAGCTTGTCGCCGCCGAAAGTGATCAGGCGGTGCGGGTCGCAAAGCAGCGTGTGCGCGCCGAACAGGCTGAGTTCGGTATGCCACGTCAGCCCGCCTTCGTAGACCTTGTTCCAGAACATCGTCTGCCCCTTGGCCTTCACGCCCAGCGCGATGAAGATCGGCAGCAGGTCGGCGGGGATATAGGGCCACGGGGCGGCTTCGACCTTGGTGGTGAGGTGGTTGGTGAAATTGCGCTGCACCACCAGTTCCTCCGGCGCGTTCAGGCGCGACCAGCCGTCCTTGTGCTCCACGTGGGCGCCGAACTTCTCGAACGTGCGGTCGATCAGCATGAAGTCCTCGGGCCGCGTGTTGCGCACCGAGACGTCGCCGCCGGTGACAGCCGCCAGCGCGAGGAAAGTGGCGATCTCGTGGAAGTCCTCGACGAAGGTGTAGTCCACTTCCTTGAAATCGCGGAACCCGTCGATGGACACCATGGAGGTGCCCTTCCCCCGGATCGTGCCGCCCATCTGTTCCAAGAACGTGCACATTTCCTGCACGTGCGGCTCGCACGCGGCGTTCACGATCTGGCTCGTGCCGGTCGCGGTCAGCGCGCTGATGATGAAATTCTCGGTCGTCGTGACGGAGGCATATTCCAGCCACATGCGCGTGCCTTCGGCCTTGCGCGCATTGCGGAAGACGATGTCCTTGCCTTCGTAGGAAACCTCTGCCCCGAAGGCCTTGAACACCTGTACGTGCGGATCGATCTCGCGCGCGCCAAGCGTACAACCCTTCACCTCGTGCTCCAGCCGCGCCTCGCCCAGGCGAGCCAGCAGGCCGGGGATCATCATGATCGATGCGCGCATCGCCTGCGGCAGCTTGGCCTTCGCGCTGGAGGGTATCGTGGAATGGTCGATGCGCAGGGTCTTCGCCTGCTTGTCCCACTCCACGGTGGAGCCGAGCTCCGTGAAGAATGCGTGGATGCGCGTGACATCGGTAATCTCCGGCACGTTGCGCAGCATGATCGGCGCATCGCTGAGCAGCGTTGCGCACAGTACCGGGAGCACCGCGTTCTTGTTGGCGGAGGGGTCGATCTTGCCGACCAGCTTCTGTCCGCCCCTTACGCGCAATGCAGTCATCATATTCCTTTCAATTCGTGTGGCGGTGCCCTGCGGCCCGCTCAGTAGCCCATCAGCTTGAGCACTTCCTCGCGGCTCTTCGAATCCTTGCGGAAAGTGCCCATCACCTGGCTTGTAACCATGCTGACGCCGGGCGTGCGTACGCCGCGCGCTGTCATGCAGGCGTGGCTTGCTTCGATCACCACGGCAACGCCGCGGGGATTGAGATGATCCTGGATGCACTGGGCCACTTCGGCGGTCAGGCGCTCCTGCACCTGCAAGCGACGCGCGAACCCATGCAGCACCCGCGCCAGCTTGGAAATGCCGACCACGCGGTCCGTCGGCAGGTACGCAATTGCGGCCTTGCCGATGATGGGAGCCATGTGGTGTTCGCAGTGGCTCTGGAAGGGAATGTCCTTCAGCAGCACGATTTCATCGTATCCGCCCACTTCCTCGAACACGCGGGAAAGGTGGTGCGCGGGGTCTTCATCGTACCCGATGCAATATTCCTTCCACGCCCGTGCCACGCGCTTGGGTGTGTCCAGCAGACCTTCGCGCGTGGGATCGTCACCCGCCCATTTGATGAGCGTGCGGATCGCTTCCTGTACATCTTCGGGAACCGGGGGTTTGCCGCGGGGATCGTCCTCGTCGGGACCTACAAGGCTACTCATTCGTCCTGTCGCGCTTTCTCTTCAGCTTGCTACGCGCTCTCGCCAATAGGCTGCCGCGACGAAAAAGGCCACGCCTGGAAGCATCGAGTTCGAGAAGCTCCTCCGGCTCTTCGGGGTCGAGCCGCTGTTCCAGCGCCAGTTCCGTCTCCCAGTCCTCGTGCCGCCCCGGATGCAACGGGCGCAGATGGCGACGGTTCTTGTTGCCGACATACGCGATCATGCCGGCCATGCTGCCGTTCTTTTCGATCAGGTACGGCACATCCTGCTCGAATATCCCCAGATGCTCCGCCAGCAGCGATTCGCGGATGGAACGGATCTTCGCCTCGGCCTTGCCGTTTCCGGGCCGGTCGCAATCGATGAAGACGTCGCATTCGCTGTCCAGGCCCATCGACCGGTTGTTGAGATTGGACGACCCGATACGCAGGACCCTGTCATCCACGATCATCAGCTTTGCGTGGACATAGATCGGCGTCTCGCCGCTGAACGGCACGTAGAGGTGGAACCGTTCGTTACCGTCAAGCTCGTTCAGTGCTTCTACCAATTCGTCGCGCGCCGGGTCCATCGCGGTTGCTTCCGCCCAGCCTTCGCCCGTGCGGGGCATCACGATCACGATCTCGGGCGGCTCCGGCTCCGCCAGTCGCCTGGCGATAGCCTCGCAGATCGTGCGCGAGGTGAAATACTGGTTCTCTATATAGATGAATCGCCTGGCTGCGGCGATCTGTCTCAGGAACAGCGTCTCCACCTCGTCGATCTTGCAATCGTGATCGTAGGCGGCCCTGCTGCGGGCGATGCCGATTTCGACATCCTCGAAATGCGGCACCAGGCCATCGGGCCAGGCGCTGCCGGGATCGCGCTCGGGCACGCTCAGCGGCTTGCCCCCTGCCCTGACCCAGCGCGCACGGCCCAGCCGTTCCAGTTCGACCGCGACGTCGCCTTCCATCATCATCGTCATGTCGTGCCAGGGGCCGTAGGGAGTCCCGTCGGGCCGCTTGCGGCGCGGATCATTCTCAAGATGCTCACGCGTGTCCCAACGGCGCGTGGTCATGTCGATGCCGCCGCAGACGGCGAAATCGTCATCGATGATCACCAGCTTCTGGTGGTGCGAACAGCCGACCGGGTGGGCGGTGTCGAACTTGAAATCGATTCGCCGGTGCGTCGCCCAGCGGGCCAGGTCCAGCAGCATGGCCCCGCGCCCGAAGAACTTCAGGAAACCGTAGCTCCATTTGAGGATGCGGATTTCAAGGTCCGGGCGATGATTGTTCAGCCAGACGATGAAGCTGCCGAGTCGCGAGGGATACTGGCTTTTCCAGCCCCGTTGCCACCAGCGGCGACCGCGCTTCAGATGGATGCGGGTATCGAAATCCCAACCGATCAGCAGGATGCGCTGCCGCGCCTTCAGCATCGCTTGCTGGATGAGATCAAAATAATCCGCGCCGTCGATGACGACGCGGACCTTTCGTGCCTTGGCATAACGCCACACACCCGGCTCCACCGAGGTCTCGTCGTAATCCTCGACCCGGTTCTCGACCTTGTCCAATGATGTTCCCTCCGCGCTGGGGACCTGGAGACTATTCCTTGGCGTCTTCCATTTTCTCGGGCGTCACCTCGGCTTCTTCCTTCTCCTCCGCTTTCCGGCGATCGAAGACGCTGCGCATGTGCTCGCGGTCTTCCTCGGTCAGGTGGGGTTCGAATTCGGGGAAGTGGTCTTCCTCTTCCTCGTTGATGTGGTGGCGATAGTCGTGGTCCAGCTTCTTGAAGGTGGCCATCCATGCAGACGAGGACATGTCCTGCGCCGCCAGATCGTTGAGCAGTTCGTTCAATTCGTGGTGTTCGGCAACCGAATGGCGCGTCATGTCCGTGGTCGGCGGTTTGCGCAGCATCGTGGAATACAGCGCCTGCTCTTCCGCGGCGGCATGGCTTTTCACTTCCTTGGTGAACTGTTCGAGCAGTTCCTTGCGCTCGTCGCTCTCACCATGGGTCTCGGCCATCTTGTCGAGAAGGGCTCGATGCGATTCGTGATCTTCCTTGAGGCGGGCGAAAATATCTTCGGACAAGGGAATGCTCCTGTTCAATGCGTTTGCAGGATGAACAGGTGAGCGAGCGGAAGAGTTCCGGAGGAGGGAGAAAAGGACACTGGCGGGTCGACAGCTCCGCCGCAGAAGTCCGCATTACCCTATGATGGAACCAAAAAAGGGACCGACCCTTCCGGGTCAGTCCCTTTCTTGGCGCGCCAGGAAGGATTCGAACCTCCGACCGCCTGATTCGTAGTCAGGTACTCTATCCAGCTGAGCTACTGGCGCGCTTGAGAGGCCGGGCAAATAGGGGGGCTTTTGCAGCTTGGCAACCCCTATCGGTCAAAGCGTGACAATAGTTTTCGATCCATGGGCGCCAGTGGCAGGCCAACGGCCTCCGCCAGCGTGAACCAGCCCCAGGCCTGGCCTTCCAGCGACTGCGGTACGCCAACCTGCTGGCGCGATGTGTAAAGATTGAGAACGACCGCCGGATCGCTGCCTTCCTCGGCAAAGAACGCCTGCTCCAGTTGCACAGGGTCGATGGCCAGCGCGAGTTCTTCCGCGATCTCCCGGACAAGGGCATTTGCAGGTTTTTCAGAGGCTTCCACCTTGCCGCCGGGGAATTCCCACATGCCCCCATGATGCTTCCCGGTCGGCCGTTGCTGCAGGAAGAGGCGGCCTTCCGCGTCGAACAGGGCCAGCGCGACGACGAGGATCCATGTCGGATTATTTTGCACTCGAACGGTCCTTCGAAAGGAATTGTTAAATCAAAGCTGCAAAACCGCATCCTGTCGTACTTTAGACAGGGGACCAGCGTTGTTTGCGAAAGATTTCATCAAGCGCCTGCTTCGCGATACCCGCGGTGCGACGGCTGTAGAATACGGCATCATCCTCGCAATGATCGTGATCGGGATGATCGCGGCAATGCAGTCATTCGCCAACGAGGCCATCGAAATGTGGAATGACGTAAGCGATGACGTCGAAGCCGTGAATAATGACGTTCGCGGTTAGGAATTTCTCAACATCTTCTAAGTAAAAACCAAACTGCTCGCTCGGAGACTTCCGGTTGAGCCGGGTACCGAAGACTGAAACCAGGAGATTTAAAATGACCTTCTTCAAGAACCTCGTCCGTGACGAACAGGGCGCCACCGCCATCGAATACGGCCTGATTGCTGCTCTGATCGCAGTTGCTGCCATCACCGCCATGCAGAGCCTCGGCGGCGAGCTCACCAACACCTTCAACACGGTCAACACCGAACTGACCAATGCCAATGCAAAGGCTCCTTCGGGGTCGACCGGCGGCTAAGCCTACGGATGAAAAGGCATCAAGTAAAACTACCGCCTTTTCTTCAAAAGTTCAACGGGGCCGACAGCGATGTCGGCCCCGTTCGGCGTGTTCGTGAGTCCCAGGCTCAGTTCGAGCGGACGACGATCTTGTATTCGCGTCCCGGTACGAGCTGGTCGTTTGCACCAAGCCCGTTCAAGACGCGGAAACGTGCTTGCTGGGCATCGGTGTAGGCCATTCGCCCGGCCATGGTTCGGACCGTGTCGCCCCGCCCCGCGGTGACGACGTCGATGCGCCTGGGCACAACGCTGCCTGCCTCGTTCGCGCTGATTCGCCGCATCGATTGGTAGAGCGGGTTGAATACGCCCGCCTGTCCGGCCGGCGTGATCGCCGCGAAATGATAGGCCGTGTCGCTGCTGAACTCGTAAGCGAAGACGGTCACGTCCACCTGCTGCTGACCGTTGTTTACCCTGGCCGTGCCGTAAGCCGCGGGGAGGCCGTTCACGGTGGTGCGCGAGATACTGGACGGCGTCAGTTGCTGCTGTTCACCGCCAAGTGCGCTGAAAACGTTGCGAACATAGGCATCGAGGTTGTTGTTGTAAGGTCCGACAGTCAGCTGCGCGCGACCCTGGTCGCCATTGATGGTGACGGCGCGAGTCCCGTTGACCATGTAGAAACCCTGCGGCGCGGTAAAGCTGAAGCGCAGGATCGGGTGGATGAACTGCCGCCCCTCGATGATGCCCTGCTCGGGATCGTCGCCGTAGATCATGCCGTCGATACGGCTGAGGAAAGTCTCGCGATTCACGACGCCGGTAGCCCCGCCGGCAAGCTGGCGGGCGTTCTGCACCCGGCTGGCGGGGTCGGGGTGGGTCGATGCCCACTCGGGGATCGTCGCATTGTCGCGCCCCTGCAATTGCGCATCGAGCTGGTTCTGGGCTGCAAGACTGGCCAGCAGGGTTGCCATCGCATTGGGATCGTATCCGGCACGATTGAGATACTGGATGCCGAGTTGGTCGGCCTCCAGTTCCTGACTACGGGAATAGCTCAGGGTCGCCAGTTGCGATCCCTGGAGGCTCAGGTTCGCAAGATCCGAACTGCCAAGCACGGCTCCACCGATCACGGCGCCAAGCAGGCCCAGGAGCTGGTTGCGCTGCGCGGCCTGCTGACGGCGAGCCGAGTGACGGGCGGCAACGTGACCAACCTCGTGACCCAGCACGGCGGCAAGTTCCGCTTCGTTGTTCATCAGGTTCACCAGCTGGCGCGTGGCGTAGACATAGCCGCCGGGCACGGCGAAGGCATTGTTCACGCTGGAATTCAGCAGGGTGACCTCGAACGCATCGGGACGCGTGGCCAGACCGGATTGCACGGCGATGTTCGAACCGACCTGATCGACGTAGCGGGCATAGGGGCCCGTCATCGCGCCGCCGAATTCATTCACGAAGGCTTCGTGATTCTCCGCGCCCAGCTGCGCTTCTTCAGCAGTGATCGGAGATCCCGGTGCAACGTTTGCGCCGGGAATGCTGGCGCAGGCGCCCAGCGCCAGCGACGCGGCACCGGCAAGCGCCATGGCAGTCAATTTTCGGGTATTCTTCAGCGGCATTCGGGCCTCCTCGCAGGACTGGCGACGCACCTGGCACGATGCGCGCACGTGTTGTCCCACAAAACCGAATTATCGAACGAGTGTTCCCGCCTGGGGCAGGAAGGCGGTGCCTGTTCTCAGCGCGAGAGATTGCGCCCGATGGCGAGAAACCGATCCTCGCGCTGGCGCCGCAGCGTGTCAGCATCGAGGCCGGATAGCGCGTCCAGCTCCTCGCCGATCGCCTTCGCGAGGGCTTCCGCCGCGACCTGCGGATTGCGCTGTGCTCCGCCCACAGGCTCGGGCACGATCCGGTCGATCACGCCAAGCTTCTCGAGGTCCTGCGCCGTCATCTTCATCGCTTCTGCTGCCAGCGGCGCTTTTTCCGCCGTGCGCCAAAGGATGGAAGCGCAACCCTCCGGCGAGATCACCGAGTAGACGGCGTGTTCGAACATCAGCACGCGTTCAGCACTGGCCAGCGCCACGGCACCGCCGGAGCCGCCCTCACCCACAATGGCGGCCACCATCGGCACGCCCAGCGCGAGGCAGGCCTCGGTCGAGCGGGCAATGGCTTCCGCCTGCCCGCGTTCCTCGGCCTCGATGCCGGGAAATGCGCCGGAGGTGTCCACCAGCGTCACGACCGGCAAGCCGAATCGGTCGGCCAGTTCCATCAGGCGGATCGCCTTGCGATAGCCCTCCGGCTTGCCCATGCCGAAATTGTGCTTGATCCGGCTTTCGGTGTCATGCCCCTTTTCATGGCCGATCAACATCACCTTGCGACCATCCAGCCGCGCGAGGCCGCCCATGATCGCCTGGTCGTCGGCATAGGAACGATCGCCACCCATCGGGATGAAATCGGTGAAGCCGTGCTTCAGGTAATCCTGGAAATGTGGGCGCGAAGGATGACGGGCAACCTGTGTCTTCTGCCACGGCGTAAGTTCGCGATAGGTGCTTTCCAGCAGGGCCGCGCTTCTTTTCTCCAGCCTTGCCAGCTCTTTCGAGATGTCGACCTGGCCATCCTCGCCCGCTGCGTCGCGCAGTTCGGTGATCCTGGCTTCCAGTTCTGCAACCGGCTTTTCGAATTCGAGGTAGGAAATCATGCCTACGCCGCTACCCCGCTCCGCGCCCGCCTGCAAGAGGATGCCGTTCATTCACCAGCGCCACGAGCCGCGCGGAATCGACGTGGGTGTAGATTTGCGTGGTGGCGATGTCGGCGTGTCCGAGCAGGGTCTGCAGCACCCTGAGATCCGCACCGCCCTCCAGCAGATGCGTGGCGAAGGCATGCCGCAGCACGTGCGGGGAGACCTTGGCCGGGTCAAGATCGGCGCGCGCGGCAAGTTCCTTAAGCATCTGATAGAGGCGGATGCGGCTGAGATGGCTCTGGCGCGAGGGAAAAAGGAAGGCGGAGCCGGTTTCCCTGAGTTCCATCCAGCGCGCAATCGCCTGCTGCGCACGGCGCGAGACAGGGACCATCCGCTGCTGGCCGCCCTTGCCCGTAATCGTCAGGAACGGGGCATCGCGGGGCACGGCCGCCACCGGCAGGCCGACGAGTTCGCTGGCGCGCAGGCCCGAGCCGTAGAGCAGTTCCAGCAGCGCCAGCATTCGCACCGGGGCGGGCCTGTCGCTGGCGGCTTCGCTCTCGGCCTGCTCGAAAAGCGCGGCAACTTCGGCGTGTGTCAGGATCTTGGGCAGCGGACGGCGCGCCTGCGGTCTTGGCAAGGCGGTGGACGGGTCATCCTCCCGCAGGCCCTCGTCGATGCAGAACCCGAAGAACTGGCGCAAGGCCGAGACCTTGCGGGCCACCGTCGATGGCGCAAGCTCGGCCCATGCGCAGGGCAATTTCTCCAGGTCTGCGCGGGACGCAGAGGCAAGGTCCCCCACCACGCCTTCGCTGCCTTCCAGATCCCTGCGATAGGCCGACAAGGTGTTCGTCGCCGCGCCCCGCTCCGCGGCGAGCATGGCGAGGAAGCTGTCGATGGCGGCGGACACGGCCCTACCCGCGTGCGACCGCCTCCGCGGCGATCATCCGGGCTTCGGCTTCAAGGCCCGCTGCATTGAGCGCGCGCACGATGTGGAAGACATGGCGCGGCGTCATCCGCTCCCAGCTGTTGCCCTGCATCCCCAGCCCGGCGAGCAGCGCCACGAGCGTGGAATTGCCCAGTTCGCCGGCGCGGCCGATCTTGTCGCTCCACGCGCTGCGCCGGGCGAGGTTCACACCCACGCGCTCGGAGAAATCCGCCAGATCGCCGCTGTCGATCCGGCCAAGCCCGGCAAGGCCAGCCACCAGGAACGCGGACTTGCGCATATTGGCGCTGCCATCGTCATCGAGGAAACTGTCCAGTCCGCCGCGATCGACATTTCCGCTCTGGTTCGGCTGCGCCAGCGCAAGCAAGGCCCAGGCCTCGCTCCCTTCCGATACCACGCTGGCCCAACGCATCGCGTTACGGTCCAGCCCGGCGGTCAGCATCGAAGCGATCAGCGGCGCGGCATCGTCCGCCATGTCCTCGCTCACCGGCAGCCGCGCGGCGGCATAGGCGGTGAGGACGAGACGACCGTAGTCCAGCCCATCGCCCCACAGCGTACGCATGGCGGCGAGCCGCTGGTCCGGGCTGTTGGCGACGTAGGCTTCGCGCAGCTGTGCGGCGAGAGTCTTGTCCGCCGCATCGTAGCGATCACTCGCCCAGAGCTGGGAATAGAGATCGACCATGGCGGCAGACGAAATCACCCCGCGCTCGGCCGCCGTGTCGGCAACGTCGACGCGCTGGAGCAGCGGCGTCGCCGGGATCAAAATGTCGGAAATATCGTAAGCAGGGCCAAGCTCGCCGCGGAGATCTTCCGGCAGGTCCTCACCCACGGCGCGGGCCAGGGCATATCGCCAGAGAGTCAGTTCCTCGACGCCGCCCCATTCGATGTTCACGGCGCGGCCACCCTCGCCCGCAGCGCCGGCGTATCGCTGCGCCAGGCGTACGTCGATCTCTTCGGCAACGCCGGTGCCGAAAGCGCGCTGCAGGCGGCGGTCCGCGCTGCGCGCTTCGCCGAGGTAGGCGGCGCAGATCGCCTGCAGCAGTTCCCATTCAGGGGTGTCGACAAGGTCGCTCTGCAACCGCGCGACGGGGCACATGCCCAGCACGTCGCCGGTCGCGAGGTATGCATCGAAGGCGGCAGCCGCCAGCGCCGGATTGTATTCCGAACCATCGATATCCTGCACGAAGCTGCGCGCGACGGCACCTTCGCCCATGCTGGCCAGAGCGCGGGCGCGCATGGCGGCAAAGGCAACCGGGCTCATTCCTTCAGGGGCATCGAGTCGGCTGGCGAGCGCGCGGCGCATCAGGATATGGCCCCACCGCGACACGACCGGGCCATTGCTGGCCTGGATCGCGGAGCTGACGAGGCGCGCGGGCTGGTTGCGCAGAGAACCGCGCGGGAAGCCGCCCTCTGCCTGGGCGATCAGGCCCACGCCTTCCACCGCACGGCGGGCGGCGGCGGGAATATCGAACTTGGGACGCAGGCCGAGGAGGTCGTTGATCTCGTCGGGTTCCATCTGCTCAAGCTCGGCGAGCGAGGGGAAGTCTTCCGGCAGGCTCACCCGGCCAACAGACGACGGACCTGAACCCTCGGGAAGCGGTTGCACGATCTCGCCGCTGCCGCCCGGCGCGGAAGGCGGGGCTGGCTGCGATGGAGAGGCGGTGCGGGTCGCCGTGGGGGTCGGCGTTGGCGACGGCTGCTGCTGCGGCGGCGGATCGCGGAAAATGTCCGGCAGCAGGTCCTCCGGACCGCCAGCCATCGCCAGCGAGGAAGTGAGGGCCAATCCGGCAGCGGTGACGAGGAATACGGCGCGCTTCACGAATTGCCCTCCGGCAGCGAAACAGGCTCCACGATCAGGCGCTGTTCCTGCCGCCCGCCATCGTACCAGGCCACGCCCAGCAACACGGCCAGAGCCAGCACCACAATCACCACCATCGTCATCCGTCGTTTCGACACTTTTGCAAATAGCTTCCCTTGGCCACCACAAAGCGGCTCATGCTTGCCAGCGCGACTAGCCCAACTATAGGCCTTGCGGCAATGACCATTGCCACGCCCTTGCCCGATGATGCGACGATCCGCTCCATTCGCGGTCGCCTGACGCGCCCGATCGTGCTGGTGGGCATGATGGGCGTGGGCAAGAGCACCGTTGGCCGCAAGCTTGCCAGCACGCTGGGGCTGCACTTCGTCGATGCGGACGACGAGATCGCCGAAGCTGCCAACATGTCCATCCCCGAAATCTTCGACCAGTTCGGCGAACCCTATTTCCGCAACGGTGAGCGCCGCGTGATCGCGCGACTGCTGGAAGACGAAGGCAGCGAATGCGTGATCGCCACGGGCGGCGGTGCCTTCGTGCAGGACGATACGCGCGACCTTATCCTGCGAAACGGGCTCGCTGTCTGGCTGGACAGCGATATCGACACGCTGGTGGAGCGCGTCGGCCGCAACGACAAGCGCCCGCTGCTTCGCGGCGGCAACGCGCGGGAAATCATCACGCGCATGAAGGCAGAGCGGGAGCCAGCCTATGCGAAGGCTCCCCTACACGTCACCACCAGCGCCGGCCCGCATCTGCAGGCCGTGGCACGCATACTAGAGGAACTCGACAAATGGCTGTGATCCGCGTTGAACTGGCCGGGCGCGGCTATGATGTTCAGGTCGGCCACGGGTTGCTGGGCGATGCCGGATCGCTGGCGAAGGACTTCATCCGCAAGGATCGCGTCGCCGCCGTGGCCGATCGCAATTCGCACGCCGCCCATGGCGAGCATCTGGAGACAGCGCTTGGCGCGACAGGCGTAGGCGTCGACTGGTTCATTACCGAGCCGGGCGAAGGCGCGAAGAGCTGGGGCGTGCTGGAAAAACTGGTCGACTGGCTGCTGGAGCGCGGGATCGAGCGCGGCGACCACATTTTCGCGTTGGGCGGCGGCGTGGTGGGGGACCTCACCGGCTTTGCCGCCGCCGTGCTGAAGCGCGGATGCGGGTTCGTGCAGGTTCCCACGACCCTGCTGGCGCAGGTCGACAGCAGCGTTGGCGGCAAGACGGCGATCAACACCTCGGCGGGCAAGAACCTGGTGGGTGCGTTCCACCAACCCGCGCTGGTGCTGGCCGATACGGCAACGCTGGGCACGCTTCCCCCGCGCGAGATGGGCGCAGGCTATGCCGAGGTCATCAAGTACGGCATCCTCGGCGATGCGGATTTCTTCGCCTGGTGCGAGGCGAACGGCGCGAAAGTGACCGCGCGCGATCCCCAAGCGCTGCAATATGCCGTTACAGAGAGCGTGAAGGCCAAGGCCCGTATCGTCGCCGAGGACGAACGCGAGACGACCGGCACGCGCGCACTGCTCAACCTTGGCCACACCTTCGGCCATGCGCTGGAGGCCGAGACGGGGTTTTCGGACAGGTTGCTGCACGGTGAAGCCGTGGCCTTGGGCATGGTGCTGGCAGCCCGCTATTCGGCGCGGCTGGACTACATCTCGCTGGACGATGCCGCCCGCGTCACCGCCGCGATCGACAAGGCGGGGCTGCGCTCAGAAATCGCCGCTCTCGGCATGAACTGCAGCGGCGCCGACCTTGCCGCCCACATGCTGCACGACAAGAAGATGGACGCAGGCACCCTGCCCTTTATCCTGCTGCGCGGCATTGGCGAGGCCTTTGTCGACAAGCAGGTGGACATGGCGGACATCGCCGCGTTCCTGGGCGAGCAGCTACAGGCGCACTAGCTTTCGGAAAGATCGTCACCCTTCAGCAGCGGCCTGAGGGCGCTGTACTGGGCGGCGGGCGGATCGACGATCACGGAGAGGCTGCCGTCGGTTTCCAGCACGACGGCGGCGATATCCTCGATCCGGCCATGCCCTTCCTTGCGCACGGCGGCCACCACCTCGTCCTGCGTCACTCGCTCCGCCTTCATCTCGTCCCGCAGGAATTCGCCATCCAGCAACAGCAGCCGCGCATCGGAGCGGATGACCTGCTTGAACCAGCCCAGTCTCACCGAGACGTAGGCCACCAGCCATTGCAGGAAGGCGAGGCTGATGAATGCCGCCAGCCCGTCCGCTATGGATAGGCTGCCAGTCAGCATTACCGAGGCCAGGATCGAGCCGAGCGCCACTGTCACGACAAGGTCGAAAATGTTGAGCTTGGCGATGCTGCGCTTGCCCGCGATTTGCAGAATGAAGATCAGCGCGAGATAGATCACCAGCGTGGTGAGCGCGATGGTGCCGATGTCCTGCCAGCTATCGAACCACATGTCTGCTCATCGCTCCCTTTCTGCCACGGGTTCGCCTAACGGGCGGGCTTCGCATTCGCGACCGGGTCCTCCGGAGCGCGCCGGACGTCTTTCATGGCGCTGCGCGTTTTGGCCTTGTCCCTGGCAATCACGCTGAAGGTGCCGTCGGTTTCCAGGATCACGGCGGCAATGTCCTCGTCATCACCAAAACCGTGATTGCGGATCTCGGCATGGACTTCCTGGCGCAGGATGCGTTCGTCGCGCATCGCCTTGTCGAGAAACTTGCCGTCGCTGAACAGCAGCCGCGGTTCGGACCGGATCAGGCGCTTGAACCATCTCGCCCGCAGGCTGAGCCAGGCGACGAACCATTGCAATCCGCACAGCACGGCGAAGGCAAGCGCGCCTTCGGCATAGGACACGTCCTTGCTCAGCATGATGGACGCCAGCGTGGACCCCAGCGCCACCGTCACCACCAGATCGAAGATGTTCAGCTTGGCCAGCGAGCGCTTGCCCACGCCGCGCAGGATCAGGATCAGGGTGGTATAGATGGCAACCGTGATGATCAGCACGCGCCACAGGTCTGACCAGGTATCGAACCACATGCTCTCTTTACGCACGAGGCGGCGTTACGGTCCTAAGTCGGTAGCTGCGGATGCAGGTGAACGACCTCTGCTTGCGGAAATCCGTGCTCGATCAGGAGCGAGCGATGGCACTTTTCCGCCTCTCCGCAATAGCACAGCAGACAGGTGCGTTTCTCGGCGGCAAGCGCCTGTATCTCGGCCATCTGCGCCAGTGCCTCGGGCAATTCGAGCTGGCCCTCGTAGACGCGGCGCAAGGTCGCGTAATCACCCTTGCGCGCGGCATCGCGCCCCTCCTTGGGCGTGCCGAGATGCTTGAAGTGGGCGTAGGCGATTCCCGCTTCCTCCACCGCCGCCTTGAGCGAGTTTTTTGAGAACCCCGCCCGGCGCGAGAGCGGCAAGGCGCGGATATCGGCGAGGAGTTCGATCTCCGCCTCACGCAAGGCGGCGATCAGCGCATTCTGCGTGGCGTGGGCGTAGCCGATGGTGGTGAGTTGCTTCGTCACACTCCCCCAACCCCTTCATGCCGGACTCGATCCGGCGTCCCGCAAGCGAATGCTTACAACGGCAAGTTATCGTGTTTCTTCCAAGGGTTCTCGAGCTTCTTGCCCGCAAGTTTGCGTAGCCCCAGCGCGATGCGGCGGCGGGTGGAGTGGGGGTAGATCACCTCGTCGATGTAGCCGCGCGATGCCGCGACGAAGGGGTTGGCGAAGCGGTCTTCGTATTCCTTCGTCTTCTCGGCGATCTTCTCGGGGTTGTCGCGGTCCTGGCGGAAGATGATCTCCACCGCGCCTTTCGCGCCCATCACGGCGATCTCGGCGGTGGGCCAGGCGTAGTTGAGATCACCGCGCAAGTGCTTCGATGCCATCACGTCGTAGGCACCGCCATAGGCCTTGCGGGTGATCACGGTGATCTTGGGCACGGTCGCCTCGGCATAGGCGAACAGCAGCTTCGCCCCGTGCTTGATGATGCCGTTGTGCTCCTGGCTGGTGCCGGGAAGGAAGCCGGGCACGTCCACGAAGGTCACGATCGGAATACTGAAGGCGTCGCAGAACCGCACGAAGCGCGCGGCCTTGCGGCTGGCGTCGATATCCAGCACGCCAGCGAGCACCATCGGCTGGTTGGCGACGAAGCCCACGGGCTTGCCCTCGATCCGCCCGAAGCCGGTGATGATGTTCGCGCCGTGCTTGGGCTGGATTTCGAAGAAGTTGCCGTCGTCCACCACCTTACGGATCAGTTCGTGCATGTCATAGGGCATGTTGGAACTGGCGGGGATCAGCGTGTCGAGGCTGTCCTCCACGCGGTCCCACGGATCGTCGGTCGGCAGTTCGGGCAGCGGATCGCGGTTGCTCTCCGGCACGAAGCCGATCAGTTCGCGCGCGGCCAGCAGCGCCTCGATATCGTTCTCCAGCGCAAGGTCGGCAACGCTCGTCTTGGTGGTGTGCACCACCGCGCCGCCCAGGTCTTCCTGCGTCACTTCCTCGTTGGTGACGGTCTTCACCACGTCCGGCCCGGTCACGAACATGTAGGAGCTGTCCTTCACCATGAAGATGAAGTCCGTCATGGCCGGCGAATAGACCGCCCCGCCCGCGCACGGCCCCATGATGAGGCTGAGCTGCGGGATGACGCCCGATGCCAGCACGTTCTTCTGGAACACCTCGGCATAGCCGCCGAGGCTGGCCACGCCCTCCTGGATGCGCGCCCCGCCGCTGTCGTTCAAGCCGATCACCGGCGCGCCGACTTTCATGGCGTTGTCCATCACCTTGCAGATTTTCTCCGCGTGGCGCTTCGACAGACTGCCGCCGAACACGGTAAAGTCCTGGCTGAACACGTAGACAAGCCGCCCGTTGATCGTGCCGCTGCCGGTCACGACGCCATCGCCCGGAATCTTCTGGTCCTGCATTCCGAAATCGACGCAGTCGTGCTCGACATAGGTATCGAGTTCCTCGAAACTGCCTTCGTCCAGCAGCACGTCGAGCCGCTCGCGCGCGGTCAGCTTGCCCTTGGCATGCTGGGCATCGATGCGCTTCTGGCCCCCACCCATGCGGGCAGCTTCACGGCGGCGTTCCATTTCGGCGATATTGGCGGACAAGTCGGCTCTCCTTCACTTGGCAAAAGCCGTTGCACGAGAAACGGTTTCGGTCAAATCGGCGCTGGCGGCAGAAGCCTAGCGCATCAGCACCAGTTCTTCCGCCATTGTCGGGTGAATCGCCGTGGTCGCGTCGAAATCGGCCTTGGTCAGCCCGGCCTTCACCGCGATGGCGGCGGCCTGCATCATCTCCGGCGCGTCGGGCGCGATCATGTGGATGCCCACGATCTTGCCGTTCTCGCCGTCGCAGATCATCTTGATCAGGCTGCGTTCGTTACGGCCCGCCAGCACGTTCTTCATCGGGCGGAAATCGCTGAGGTAGACCTTCACGCTGCCCAGCTTGTTCTTCGCTTCGCCCTCCGTCATGCCAACGGCGGCGATGGGCGGGTGGCTGAAAACGGCGCTGGGGACGCAGCTGTGGTCCACCGCCACGGGATCGCCATCGCCGAACACGCTGTCGGCAAAGGCCTGCCCCTCGCGGATCGCCACGGGCGTCAGTTGCACGCGGTCGGTCACGTCGCCCACGGCATAGATGTGGTCGACATTGGTCTTGCTGAACCGGTCGACCTTCACCTCGCCGTTTTCGCCCAGTTCGACGCCTGCGTTTTCCAGTCCCAGGTCCTTCGTATTGGGGACCCGGCCCACGGCGAACATCACCAGATCCGCTTTCTCCTCGTCGGAATCGGAAAGCTTCACGAAATAGCCGCCTTCATCGCACGGCTTGATGTATTCGAAGGTGGTGTTGAAGCGGAACTTGATGCCCTTCATCGTCGAAATTTGCAGCAACCTGTCCCGCACGCCCTCATCGTAAGAGCGCAGCAGGCGGTCGCCGCGATTGATGACGTGAACGTCGCAGCCGAACTCGTTGAAAATGCCCGCAAACTCATTGGCGATATAGCCGCCGCCCGCGATCAGGATCTTCTTCGGCAATTCGTCCAGGTGAAATGCCTCGTTGGAACTGATCGCGTGCTCCGCGCCCTCGCAGGTGGGCATGCGCGGATGGGCGCCGGTTGCGATCAGGATATATTTCGCCGTGTATTTCGTGCCATCGGCGAGCGTGACCTCGTGCGGGCCGGTGACGGTGGCGCGCTGCTTGAAAATCTGGACGTCGTGGTTCTCCAGCGTGTCCGTGTAGGCGCCCTCCAGCCGGTCGACATCGTTCAGCACGTTATCGCGCAGCTTCTTCCAGTCGAAAGTCTTGCCCTCGATCTCCCAGCCGAATTTCTGGCAATCCTCCAGGTCCTCCGCGAAATGCGCGCCGTAGACGAGCATCTTCTTGGGCACGCAGCCCCGGATCACGCATGTGCCCCCGACGCGGTGCTCTTCCGCGATTGCCACTTTCGCGCCGTGGGCGGCAGAAACGCGGCTGGCGCGCACTCCGCCGGAGCCTGCACCGATGGTGAAGAGGTCAAAGTCGTAGTCGGACATGGGCGAGGGAAACTCCTGCTTGTGGCAATTTCGTAAGGTCCATGGCCATACGTTCGCCGTGGGGCAAGGGTTTCAAGTTTTGGGTTTCAGGTTTGGGTTTTCAGGCTTGGGGTTTCAAGTTCGCTGCTGCTGGACGCTGGCCGTCAGCTTTCGATCATGAGGCCGTGGTTGGCCAGCATCTGCCAGCTTGGCCCCACATGCATGGCCACCAGTGCTTCTGGCGCGATGCCGCCGAGATTCCTCAGCACGCGGCTGATGGTATCGACCTTCTCCTTCTCACCTTCGCGAAGCGCCACAAGCACGTCCGGACCGTGGGTCAACCGTTCCTGGAACAGCAGCGAGGTATCGAGCGAATTGAAGTCGAAACCGATGAAGGCAAGACGGCGCGCGTTCGCCAGTCCCGCCTGCAGGGAAGCCTTCAGTTGGCGATCCTCGGAAAACTCGCTGGCGGTGCGAATGCCCTCGGCAACCTTGAACAGGGCCTTCGGATTGTCCGCGCCCCATTCAGCCTCCTCATCGGACCCGGTCTGCCATTCGAGCCGGCCGGCACGGCCGTAGGGCTGCACGACCTTCAGCTTCTCCGCGCACAGGTCCTGCGCTTCGGTGATCGGCATGCCGAAACCGGAATGGAGCACCCACGGCATGTAATGCTCGATGGAGCGGTCGCAGTTGAAATTGACGATATGCAGGTTGTCGAAACAGTGCTCTGCGCGGGAGCGGGAGACCCCGTCCACCACCATGTAACCGAGCTGGAACAGCCAGTTTTCGGACCCGCGGAATGGCATGTCGCCCGGATCGCGCGGTTCTGCCTCCATCGCGGACTGGCGCTCTGCCTGCAAGGTGAAATGCGCAATGGCCAGCTTGCCCGCGGCCTTCACGTGCTTGTCCTCGCCGTGCTGCTGCAACAGCGCGTGGATCGAACTGGAAAGACGAGAGCCGGCGCGAATGCGCATCCCGGCATCGCGCAGGTTCTCACCTTCGCCCTTCACCCGTTTGAAAAGCTTGTCGAATTGCTCGATCTCCGGCGTTGCCAGGTCGCTGCCGAGCCGCTGGAAATCGAAGCCTTGCGCGATCTTGCCCAGCATCTCGCGCTGGCCCAGCAGTTCCACTTCGGCCGCGGCACCTGCGCCAACGACAATAGCGGTCTTCGTCCTGATCATACGTAGCCTTATCCCTCGCGCGCTCCAGTACGAAAGTGTCCTAGAGCGCGCGTGGTTAAGATTAGGCTATCCTTGGCATTCTTATCCTTGCGAGGAACCCTGCGAACGGCCGCGACCGCCGCGACGCTGGCCGCGGTTCGGACGACCACCGCCCTGACCTTGGCCACCACCGGGCTTGCCACCGCGACGACGGTTGCCGCTACCGCGATTGCCCTGCGGCTTGTCGTTCAGGCGGTCGGCCGAGGCACCGCGCGGCTTGGGCTTCACCCGCTGGCGCGGCTGGCGCGGTTCGGGCTTGGTCGGCCCGACGCCTTCCACCACGGCGCGGAAATTGTCCGGCAGCGGCAGGCGCTCGAAGCTGGCGTCGGTCTGCTTGTTGATGTCCTTGAGGTAAGCGCGTTCGTCCTCGGCGCAGAAGGCAATCGCCACCCCGTCGGCACCCGCACGCGCGGTGCGGCCGATGCGGTGGACGTACTGCTCGGGCACGTTGGGCAGCTCGTAGTTGATCACGTGGCTGACGCCGGGAATGTCGATCCCGCGCGCGGCAACGTCGGTCGCGACGAGAACGGGCGTCTTGGCGGACTTGAACTCGCTCAGCGCGCGTTCGCGCTGCGGCTGGCTCTTGTTGCCGTGGATGGCGTTGGCGGGGATGCCGCGCTGGCCCAGCTTCTTCACCACGCGGTCCGCGCCGTGCTTGGTGCGAGTGAAGATCAGCACGCGCTCGAACTCGCCCGGCGTCGGGTGCTTTTCGAGCAGGATCATCTCCAGCAGCGTCTGCTTCTCGTCCTGCTGCACCATGAACAGGTACTGGTCGATCCGCTCCGCCGTGCTGGAGGCAGGGGTTACGGATACCTGCACCGGGTCGTTGCAATAGCCGCTCACCAGCTCCTTGATCTGCTTGGGCATCGTGGCGCTGAAGAACAGCGTCTGGCGATCGGCCGGGGCCAGCTCGCGGATGCGGCGCAAGGCGTGGATGAAGCCCAGGTCCAGCATCTGGTCGGCTTCGTCCAGCACCAGGATCTCGAGGCCAGAGAGGTTGAAGGCCTTCTGGTCGATCAGGTCGAGCAGGCGGCCCGGCGTTGCCACCAGGATATCGCAGCCGCGGTGCAGCTTGTTGCGATCCTTGTTCACCGACGTGCCGCCGACGATGGAATGCACCTTCAGGCCCGCCAGCGCGCCGTAGTCCTTGGCGCTCTGGGCGATCTGCCCGGCCAGTTCGCGCGTCGGGGCGAGCACCAGCATGCGGCAGGACTTGAAGGGAATGTTGTTATCGGCCTTGCGCAGGTTGTCGATGCTGGGAAGCATGAAAGCCGCGGTCTTGCCGGTGCCCGTCTGCGCGATGCCCAGAAGGTCGCGCCCTTCCAGCACGGGCGAGATGGCCTGTGCCTGGATGGGCGTGGGTTCCTTGTAGCCCTGCATGTCGAGGGCCTGCATCACCGGCTGCGACAGCCCGAGATCGGAAAATTGGATAGTCATTATACGTGTTTAACTCGCAATATATGCGACAGGCACGCAGCCTGCACGGCGCGCGCCATCGCGGGGTTTGAAAACCGCCCGCGTGAAAAGGGAAGCTTTGGAAAAAGGACCGAAGGGCTGCCGGGGTGGGATTTGTCTCGTCCACCGCTTCACGCTGGCGCGCGCTTCGATGGGCGGCATGTGGTGAAGAGCGGGCGATAAGTCAATCGGTTTCACGCGCAGACGACGCGATTCCGGTTGCCTCGGGGGCCGGATCGGCGCAGCATTCGAGAAGGGAATTGGGGGAGTGACGCACGGTGCAAGCATCGATACTGCGGCGGATGGCCGGGCCGGGCCTGCTGTTCACCGGTGCTGCCATCGGCACCTCCCACCTCGTCCAGTCGACGCGTGCGGGCGCCATGTTCGGGGCGGCGCTCATCATCGTGATCGTGCTCGCCAACCTGCTCAAGTACCCCGCCTTCCGCTTCGGCGTGGATTTCAGCCATGCCCGGCGAGCGTCGCTGCTGACCGGCTATCGCGAGCTGGGGATGTGGGCGCTGGCGCTGTTTCTCGTGACGGTGATCCCGCTGGTGCCGATCGTCTGGGCGGCGCTGGCGGCGGCGACGGCGGGGATCGTGGCAGCCGTCTTCGGCCTGACCATCTCCATGCCCGCGCTTGCGTCCATCGTGCTGGTGACGGCGTCGGCCCTTCTGCTGGTGGGCGGCTATCGCCTGCTGGACCGGGTGAACGCGGTGATGCTGGCCTTCCTCGTCATCTCCACCCTCATCACCACCGCGATGGTGCTGCCCCGCGTCGAATGGGGCACGCTTGCCGACTTCGCCTGGACGCAGGAAACGATGGCCTTGCTGTTCATCGTGGCCCTGGCCGGCTTCATGCCCAACCCGATGGACGTTTCCGTCATCGTATCCGTGTGGAAAGTGGAGGCAGATCGCAGCCTGCCGCCCGAAGCCCACCCGGGGATCGAGGAAGCGCGGGCGACCTTCCGCTGGCCCTACGTGATGACGGCATTCATGGCCGTATGCTTCTGCATCATGGGCGCGGGCGTCATGCATTCGCAGGCCATCGCGCCTGTCAGCGATGCGCCGGGCTTTGCTGCGCAACTGATCGGCCTTTACCGCGAGGCCTTGGGTCCGGGCGCCGCTGTCCTCGCTTCGATTGCCGCGCTCTCGGTGATGCTGACCACGGTGATCGCCGCGCTCGACGCCTATTGCCGCGCGGTGCCCGTGGCGCTGGCCGTGTGGCAAGGACGCGAGGAGCAGAGCACCACGAGGCGCGGATACCTCTACGCCTGCATCATCCTGGTGGGCCTTGCCGTGGTCGCGCTATTCACCCTGATGCGCGAATTCACGGTGTTTCTCGACTTCGTGACGTCAGCCACCTTCGTCGTCGCCCCGATGATTGCGCTGCTGAACCTGCTGGTGGTGACACGGTGCGACATGCCTGACGAGGCGCGCCCCGGCGCCGCGATGAAGGCGCTATGCATTGCGGCAATCGCTGTGATGATGGCGCTGGCCATCATGTATTTCGTGCTGCTCTAGGTCGGCCGTCCGGCCACCGGCTCGCACTCTTCGCCCCCACAAGAACAAGGGGCGGCGGAATCGCTTCCGCCGCCCCCAGCGTGACGAACTTCTCTAATGGATCAGGCAACCCGGCCGGAATTGCGGGCATCCTGGAACTCTTCCTGCGACAGGTAGGAATCCCCGTCGTCATCGAAGTAGAAGAAGGTCTGTCCCGCTTCGTTGATCTCGTCCTGCGTCAGGTGCGGACCGAGTGCATCGTTCGGTTCGGGCGGATTGGGATTGGTCGGCAGTGCCCAGATCGCATATTCGGCGACCGAGAGCTGGCCGTCGTCGTTGCGGTCGAGGTAGCTGAAGTCCATCGCGCTGCGCGCGGGCATCGAGGAGCCGGACGAAGCGGACATGGCATCGCCATCGTCCATCGACGCGCCGCCGGACATGGCGTCGCCTTCGGACATGCTATCGCTCTCCATCGAACCCGAACCGGACATCGCGCCGTCTTCCATCGAGCCCGACTGCATCGAGCCATCGGCCATGCCACCGCCCGAATTCATTTCGGATTGCATGTCCGCCATGTTGGCGTCGTATTCATCGCTCACCGCCTGGCGGTCCATCGCGTCGTAGTTGGCCTGCTGTTCTTCGTTCAGTTCGCCGCCCACGGGATATGGCTCGTCCTCGTCGACGATCTCGTCGATATCGTCGACAGGAGTATTCTCGACGTCTTCGGAGCCGCACGCGGCAAGACCGAGTACGGCGGCGGAGGCCATCGTGGCCATCAGCATCTTTCTCATGTTTCTTCCTTCCATTCGTTACATCGGCGCAACGCATGGCGGGAACGATCTATCCGAAAAAGTTGTCAGTTATCCGAGCGGTAGGGCGCGCTACCCCAGTCCGGACACTTTCAGAAGCGCTTCGGTGCTGGCATCGAACCGCTCCCCGCCCTTCTCGATCTTCTTCGCGATTTCCTTGCCCAGCTCCACGCCGAACTGGTCGAAAGGGTTGATGTCCAGCATCACGGCAGCGGCGAACACGCGGTGTTCGTGGAAGGCGATCAGCGCGCCGAAAGTGGTCGCATCCAGATCGTCGCACAGGATCGTGGCCGAAGGGCGGTTGCCGGGATAGTTGCGGTGCGGGTCGTCGCTCTGCTTGCCCGCCATCAGCGCGGCGCCTTGCGCAAAACAATTCATCAGCAGGATGTGATGGTGGGCGCTGTCCAGCATGTCGCCCGGCTCGATGCTGGCGATGAAGTCTATCGGTACCATGTGCGTGCCCTGGTGCAGCAACTGGAACACGGCATGCTGCGCATCGGTGCCCACACCGCCCCAGGTGATCGGCGCGGTCGGGCCGCTCGGCTCCCCGTGCACGGTCACGCGCTTGCCGTTCGATTCCATTTCCAGCTGTTGCAGGTAGTCGGGCAGCAGGCGCAGCCGCTCGTCATAGGCGAAAACGGCGCGCGTCTGGCAGCCGCGCAGGCGCAGGTAGAACAGGTCCGAAAAAGCGGCGCGCAGCGGCAGGTTGGCCCGCCCGTCGGTGTCGCGGAAATGCCGGTCCATCGCGGCGGCCCCGTCCAGCATGGCCTGGAAATCGTCCCACCCGATGGCTATGGCGATGGGAAAGCCGATGGAGGACCACAGCGAATAGCGCCCGCCCACGCTTTCCGCGAAAGGCAGGATGCGCGTCTCGTCCACGCCCCACTCCACGGCCTTTTCAGGATAAGCGGTGAGCGCGATCACGCGGCCCGTGGGATCGGAAACGCCGTTGTCCGCCAGCCACTTCAGCGCCGAGTGGGCGTTGGTCATGGTCTCGATGGTGGTGAAGGTCTTGGAGGCGACCGCGATCAGCGTGGTGGCCGGATCGCAGGCGGCGAAGGCTTCTTCCAGCGCGACGCCATCGATATTGGAGACGACGTGAACGTCGACCTTCGGGTCGTCACGCCCCAGCGCGTCCACGGCCAGCGCCGGGCCGAGCGCGCTGCCGCCGATGCCGACGTGGATCAGGTGCTTCACCTCGCCCAGCGCGCCTTCGTGGATCGCGCCGACGAGCAGCTTCATGCGCTCTCGCAGGGCTTCTGCCTCCTCGACGCTGGCATCCTGCCCCACCCCGCGCAGGGCGGAGTGTTCCGCGGCGCGGTTTTCCGTTGGGTTCACCACTTCGCCGCCGAACAGCCTGTCGCGCATTTCGCCGAAGTCGGATGCCTCTGCCAGAGCTTCGAACTCGGCCAGCAGCTCGTCGGTCAGGTGGGTTTTCGACCAGTCGAAACGGATGCCCACTTCGCCAAGCTCGATCCGCCCGGTCAGCTTGTCCACGCGGTCCGGATCGGCGGCGAAAAGCTCCTCCAGCGTGGGGTCGGGATGCAGGGCCAGGGCGTTCCAGGCTTCGTCGCGGGTCATGCTCACTGGGGGCGATTCCTTTCCTACCGGTTCTTCGCATGGCTAGGCCCTCGCGCCATGAATGGAAACCGCAAATCGGGGCTTTTTTGTGCATTTGCGAAGACGGGTGGGAGAGGCGCTGTTTTCTCCTTCAGGACAGTGTTCCAGGTGTTCCACATTAGACCGTCCGCATCGGCCATCCGTCGACTTTTGGGAAGGCGGCGCTTGACGCGCGCGCCCTCTCGCAACAAGACCGCCGCCGATGACAGACAATGTAACCCCGCGCGAAGTGGTGGAGCCGAAAAAGGCCAAACCGGAAGAAAAGGAAGACTGGAAGAGCTTCGGCTGGTTCCTGATCAAGCTGGTGATCGTGGTGCTGCTGTTCCGCACCTTCGTCTTCACCAGCTTCAACATTCCTTCCGAATCCATGATGCCCCGCCTGCTGGTGGGCGACTACCTGTTCGCGCAGAAGTGGTCCTACGGCTACTCGCGCTACTCGCTGCCGTTCGACGTGGACGTGGGCGAGGGCCGGGTGTTCGCCAGCCTGCCGGAGCATGGCGACGTTGCCATCTTCAAGCATCCCATCGACAAGAGCGACTACATCAAGCGCGTGATCGGCCTGCCCGGCGACACCGTGCAGATGGTGGACGGCCAGCTGGTGCTGAACGGTGAGCCGGTGCCGAAAGAGCGGATCGAGGATTTCGTGGTCGAACTGCCTGTGGGTGAGCGCTGCTATTCCGGCCGCTTCGCTATGCAGACAGAGACCGGCATGCCCGCCTGCCGCTATCCGCAGTACCGCGAAACGCTGCCCAACGGCGTCAGCTACAACGTGCTGGACCTCGGCATAGTGGGCGTGGACAACACCCCGCCCGTCGTCGTGCCCGATGGCCACGTGTTCATGATGGGCGACAACCGCGATAACTCGCAGGACAGCCGCCGTCCGTCGGTCTCCGGCGGCTGGGTGGGCCTGGTGCCGACCGAGAACCTCGTGGCCGAAGCCAGCTTCATGTACTGGTCGTGGGGCAACGGCGTGCGCTGGAACCGGATCTTCGAAGGCATATGAGCACGCTCGAACCCGCCACGCGCAAATGGCTGGAGAACCACGGCTTCACCGTGAAGGACGAGGCGCTGTGGCACGAGGCGCTGACCCACGGCAGCCTTGGCGAGGCGAAGGATTACGATCGGCTCGAGTTCCTCGGCGACCGCGTCCTGGGCCTCACCATCGCCGACTGGCTCTACGCCCACTCCAACAGCGCCGAAGGCAAGCTGGCGCAGCGGCTTAACGCGCTCGTCAGCAAGCAGACCTGCGCCGGCCGCGCCCGCACGATCGGCACCAGCGAACACGTGCGCATGGGCAAGCAGGCGCGCGAGGACGGCGCGCAGGATAGCGACAACGTGCTGGGCGACATCATGGAATCGCTGATCGGCGCGAACTTCCTCGAAGCCGGTTTCGATCCCACGAGCGCCTTGATCCGCGACCTCTGGCGCGAAGTGTTCGACGGCGAAACGGGGCGCCGCAAGCATCCCAAGAGCGCGCTTCAGGAATGGGCCGCCGGGAACCAGCGGCGCCCGCCGGAATACTCCGTCACCGACACCTCCGGCCCCGATCACAACCGCCGCTACACCGTGCAGGTCAGCGTTCACAAGGTCGGCGCGGTCGAAGCGACGGCCAGCGGCAAGCGCGAGGCAGAAACCGAAGCCGCGCGGCTTTTCATGGAGAAATACGGATGACGCAGTCCGAACAGAAATGCGGTCTTGTCGCCGTGATCGGCGCGCCCAACGCGGGCAAGTCCACCCTGGTGAACCAGCTCGTCGGCCAGAAGGTCGCCATCACCAGCGCCAAGGCGCAGACCACTCGCGCGCGCCTGCTGGGCATTGCCCTCTTGGATAACGTGCAGATGATCCTGGTCGACACGCCCGGCATCTTCGAGCCGAAACGCCGCCTCGACCGCGCGATGGTGAGCGCTGCGTGGGAAGGCGCGGTGGAAGCCGATGCCGTGTTGCTGGTGGTGGACCCCGTGAAGCAGCGCCGCCACGAACTGATGCCGCTGGTGGAGCAGTTGAAGGACCGCAAGGAGCGCAAGATCCTCGTCCTAAACAAGGTCGATGTCTCCAAGAAAGAGCCGCTGCTGGAACTGGCGCAGGAGCTCACCCAGCTCGCCGATTTCAGCGAGGTGTTCTTCGTCTCTGCCCTCACCGGCGACGGCGTGCCCGAACTTAAACAGCAGCTCGCCTCGCTGATGCCGGAAGGCCCGTGGCACTACCCGGAAGATCAGGTCTCCGACGCCAGCGAGCGCCTGCTGGCCGCCGAAGTAACGCGCGAACAGCTCTACCAGCAGTTGCACGACGAATTGCCCTACGATGCCGCCGTGCGCCCCGAAAGCTACACCCAGCGTCCCGACGGCAGTGTTGAAGTGCGCCAGCAGATCGTGATCTCGCGCGATAGCCAGAAGCCCATCGTGCTGGGCAAGCAGGGCAGCCGCATCAAGGCCATTGGCGAGGCAGCGCGCAAGGAACTGTCGGAAATGCTGGGCGTGAAGGTCCATCTCTTCCTCCACGTGAAAGTGGACGAGAAATGGGCCGAGAACCGCGAGGTCTACGAGGAAATCGGGCTGGACTGGGTGAAGTGATAATTTCACTAAGATACGAACGCCTGCGGTTCTGGGTTTCCTTCATTTTGGTCTATATCCCATTTGTCTTGGCATTTGGCGGTGCGTTTGTTCTTATGAGCTTCGATGTGACGGATGCAGTTGCCGTGGGGTACGCGCTTGGACTTCTGGTTTCGATTTTTTTGGTTATGCTAAGCTTCTTTGTCCTGGCAGTCTTATCCTTCCTTAGGTGTCGCAATTGTAACGAGCGCTACTTCACACTCATGCTACCCTTCGCAATTTGGCCGATAGACCGCAAATGTGTGAGCTGCGGCTACAAGGATGCCGCAAGGTTACGGTGACACTCAAATCTCTTGCTTCTAAAGCAACAGTTACCCGTTCGCCGGATTGTCCCGCTGCGAGAAGCGCAGCACGCTCGCCATCGCTGCCACCACCGCCAGCGCGCAGCTGACGTAGAGCGGGGTCGGGCCGAGGCCCAGACCGCTGGCCAGCACGATGCCGATCACGACTGCCGCCATCGTCTGACCGAACAGGCGCGAGGTGGAGAGCAGGCCGCCTGCCGCCGCGGCCCGATCACGCGGCGCGCGGCCGATCAGCAGGCGCGAATTGGGGCTGAAGAACAGGCCGAAGCCGAGCGCCGTCAGGCTGAGACGCCAGGCGATGCCCCACTCGCCCGGCTGATCGGGCATGGTGGCGAGCAGCAGCAGCCCGACAATCGCGATGCTCATGCCCGTCACGCCCAGCTTTGTGGCCGCGATCCGGTCCGACGCCCAGCCAGAGATGGGCGAGACGACAAGCATTGTCAGCGGGAACGGCAGCAGCAGCAGGCCAACGGTCTGCGGATCGTAGCCCATGCCGATCTCCAGACGGAACGGCAGGCCCAGCATCAGCGCGCCCGCGGCAATGAAACTGCAGAAATTGGCGAGTGCCGAAAGGCCCAGGACCGGCTTCGAAAGCAGGTCGACCGGAAACACCGGAGCATCCCGCCGCCGTTCGCGCCGGATCAGCAGCAGCAGCAGGACCACGCCTGCAACGAATGTCGCAATGCCCCAGCCCAGCGCGTCGTGCGTGCCGAGCTGGATGCCGCCCACCAGGAACAGCATGGTCAACGCGCTCAGCACGGCGCTGCGCCACTTCGGGGGTTGCTCTCGCGGTTCGGGATCGGGAAGCGATCGGCCCATCAGGAGCGAGACGACAGCCATCGGCGCGGCGGCCACGAACACGATCTGCCACGGCAGGTTGCCGACGATGTAGCCGCCCAGTGTTGGCGCCAGCGCAGCGGAACTCGCCACGATCACGGAGTTGACGCCCATGCCCGTACCCAGCTTGCTGGCCGGGTATATCTGGCGCAGCATCGCCGCCGATACGCTCAATGCCATTGCAGCACCGAGGCCCTGCACGGCGCGCAGCAGCAGCAGGACGGTGAAACTTTCGACAAAGAAGCAGGCAGCGGAAGCGACCATGAACAGCCCCTGCCCTGCCTGGTAGAGCGTCCTGTGTCCGAGCCGATCTCCGAGAGAGGAGAATGGCAGGAGCAGCATCACCAGCACGAGCTGGTAGACCGTCACGACGTTGGTAACGGCCGCCTCGCTGACCGAGAGTTCACGGGCGATGGTGGGCAGCGCGACGTTGGCAATCGCACCGTCAATCACCAGCAGCGCGGTGCCGAAGCTGATTGCGGCAATCGCCCACCACCGGCGCGGCGTGGGTAAGCCCGCGTGATCATCCGCGACCTTCCTCGTCTGCGGAGTGTGGGAGAATGTGCCGTGGCGCTGCATCGCCACCATGTGCGACCGAGTTGAGAATTGTGCAAGTGCGAAAAAGTCCGCAGTCTGCGTTCAGCGCTTCTTGGCTATGGCGATCTTGTTCTTCTTGGCAAAGTCCCGCGTCGATTCCTCGTTGCGGTTCAAAGCCTTGGCGATCTGCTTCAGCCCCTGCCCCTTGCCGGCCAGCAGTTTAAGCTTGCCCGCCTCTTCACCGTTCCAGGGCTGCTTGTGGCGTTCGAACTGCTCCTTCGCCATCAGCTTTCCTCGGTCGCCTTCGCCGACGCCTTCTTCGGGGCCGCTTTCTTCTTGGCCGGTGCCTTCTTCTTCGCGGCGGTCTTCTTCTTTGCAGGAGCCTTGCGCTTCTTTTTCGCCGGCCCCTTTGCTGCCTTCGCCGCGATCAGCTCCAGCGCCTGTTCAAGCGTAAGCTGGTCCTTGTCGGTATCCTTGGGGATGGTTGCGTTCGTGGTGCCGTCGGTGACGTAGGCACCATAGCGGCCGTCCATCAGCTTGATCTCGTCGCCCGCGTCGTTCTTGCCGAACACCTTCAGCGGTTCGCGGCTGCCGCGCCCACCACCCTTGCGGTTGGCCGATTGCGCCAGCAGGTCCACCGCGCGGTTCATGCCGATCTCGAAGATCTCGGCGGTGTTCTGCAGCTTGCCGTAGGTGCCCTCGTGACGAACAGCGGGGCCATAGCGCCACAGGCCCGCCTCGATATCCTTGCCGGTATCGGGATGCTGCCCGACGACGCGCGGCAAGGCGAGCAGCTTCAGCGCCCATTCCAGGTCGAAATCGTCGATATCCTTCGGGATGGAGGCGCGCTTTGCGTCCTTGCCCTCGCCCAGTTGCACGTAGGGGCCGAAGCGACCGGTCTTGCGCTCCACCGGCAGGCCGGTTTCGGGATCTTCGCCCATTACGCCATCGTTGCTGCCGTCCTCGCCGCCCGGCTGGCCGAACTTGCGACGGAAATTGCATTCCGGATAGTTCACGCAGCCGATGAAGGCGCCGTAGCGGCCACCGCGCAGGTGCAGTTCGCCCCCTTCGCGGCCCTGCTCGGCACACAAGGGGCACCAGCGCGGGTGGTGGCCATCTTCACGTTCGGGAAAGAGGAAATCTTCGAGGAAGGTGTCGAGCACCTCGGTCACTTCCGAAGGCTGGCGCTCCATCACCTCGTCGCTCTTGGGCTTGAAGTCGCGCCAGAAGTTTTCCAGCAGCGTCTTGTACTGGAAGCGCCCGCCGGAAACCTCGTCCAGCTCGTCCTCCATCTCCGCCGTAAAGTCGTAGGCAACATAGCGGGGGAAGAAGCGCTCGAGAAATGCTGTCAGAAGCCTGCCCGAATCCTCTGCAAAGAAACGGTTTTTCTCCATTCGCACGTAATCGCGATCACGTAGCGTCTGGATGGTGGATGCGTAAGTAGACGGACGCCCGATACCCAGTTCCTCAAGCCGCTTCACCAGCGATGCCTCGCTAAAACGCGGCGGCGGCTGGGTGAAGTGCTGGGTCGCCTCGACCGCCTTCTTCGCCGGGCTGTCGCCCTTGCGCATCATCGGCAGCAGGTTGTCGTCGTCCTCTTCCGATTTCTCGTCGAAGCTTTCGGAATAGACCGCCAGGAAGCCGGGGAACTTCACCACCTGCCCGGTGGCGCGGAGCTCGTGCTTGCCGGTCGCCTCACGCAGGGTGACAGTGGTGCGCTCCAGTTGCGCGGTGGCCATCTGGCTCGCCATCGCGCGCTTGTAGATCAGTTCGTAAAGCTTGGCTTCGTCGCCCGACCCGGCGCGATCCTTGCTGAAATTGGTGGGCCGGATCGCCTCGTGGGCTTCCTGCGCGTTCTTCGCCTTGGTGGAATAGAAGCGCGGCTTTTCCGGGCGATAGTCATCGGAGAACCGCTCCGCGATCGCATCGCGGCAGGCCATGATCGCGCTCATGTCCATCTGCACACCGTCGGTACGCATGTAGGTGATCGCGCCCGCTTCGTACAAGGTCTGGGCGCAGCGCATGGTGTGGCTGGCGGAGAAGCCCAGCTTGCGCGCGGCCTCCTGTTGCAGGGTGGAGGTGGTGAACGGCGGCGCGGGGTTGCGCTTCACCGGTTTGGTCTCGACTTCCTCGACCTTGAAATTGCCGTTCTCGACAGCAGCCTTCGCAGCATCGGCCGTGCCCTTGTCGCCGATGGAAAGCCGCTCCAGCTTCTTGCCGTCATAGCGGACGAGGCGCGCGTCGAACGCGGTGCCGTCTTCTTCCATCTTGGCGACCACGGACCAATATTCGTCCGCCCGGAACACCTCGATCTCTCGCTCGCGTTCGCAGATCAGGCGCAGCGCCACGGACTGCACGCGGCCTGCCGATTTTGCACCCGGTAGCTTGCGCCACAGCACGGGCGAAAGGGTGAAACCGAACAGGTAATCCAGCGCCCGGCGCCCCAGGTATGCGTCGATCAGGTCCTGATCGAGCTCGCGCGGTTTCTTCATTGCCTCGGTCACGGCGGTCTTGGTGATGGCGTTGAAGGTGACGCGATCCACCTTGGTCGGCAGCGCCTTGCGCTTCTTCAGAAGCTCCATCACGTGCCAGCTGATCGCCTCGCCCTCGCGGTCGGGGTCAGTGGCGAGGATCAGGCGGTCGGCCTCCTTGGCGGCATCGGCGATCGCCTTCACCTGCGCCCGGTTGCGCTGGTCGGCATAGACCTCCCAGTCCATCGCGAAGTCCTCGTCCGGTCGCACCGAACCGTCCTTGGGCGGCAGGTCGCGAACATGGCCGTAGGAGGCGAGAACCTTGAAGTCCTTGCCGAGGTATTTTTCGATGGTTTTCGCCTTGGCGGGCGACTCAACGATGACGAGTTGCATTGTGACTGAACTATCCTGATGTCCGGCCCGGCAGCGCGAGCCTCACGTGTACGTACGCGCGAAGGTGGTGGCCCTTGGCCGGATTCGTCAAGCCGCCTTTCGCATCTTCAGCCACGCGGCAACGAAGAGCGCGGCGAAGACGAGATCCACCGCCCCGCCCAGCGCCATGTCGTCCGCCGCCTGCCCCTGCGACCAGAAAGCGAGCGCGGGAATGCCGAAGCTGACCTTCTCGAACACGGTCAGCGGCAGGAAAGCGGCGTAGCGCCGCGGGTCGCGGGCGATGACGAGGAACACGCCCTGAAAGACGAGCGCGATTCCGGCGAAGGCGAAATAGAGCAGCCGGTGGGGATCGGGCGCGTCGGTGAAGTAAAGGGCAGGCACGGCGAGGAAACCGTAGATCGCGGCTATGATATAGACGCGCCGCGCGAAAGTGACGGCGGAATTCGGCGTATCAGGCAAGGCTTACTCTCCCACCGGCGTGCCGCTCCAGCCGCCCGGCAATCTCCAGCTCCAGCAGCGCCATCTGCACCGCGCCCGGCGTCGTGCCGGACTGGCGGACCAATTCGTCAACCGCAACGGGCGCGCTGGAGAGGATGGCGGCGATGTCGTCTGCCGGAAGGTCCTCGTCGGCTTCGCTGAACGCGTAATCGAAAGCGGCTTCGCGCACGCTTGAGCGGGGCTGGCCGTCGAAGCCCGACAGCAGTTCGACCACGTCCTGCGGGGACTGCACAAGCACGGCGCCTTCGCGGATCAACTGGTTGCAACCGTGGGAGCGGGCGTCTGCCGGGTGGCCGGGAATGGCCATCACTTCACGCCCCGCCTCGCCTGCCAGCCTTGCGGTGATGAGCGAGCCGGACTTCGGCGCGGCTTCCACGACCAGGGTTCCGACGGCAAGCCCGGCGATGATGCGGTTGCGCTTGGGAAACTGCTGTCCGCGCGGCTCGGTTCCCGGCGGTTCTTCCGCGATCAGCAGGGCCTCGCTGGCGATCTGCTCCTGCAACTTGGCGTGCTGAGCGGGATAGGCGATGTCGATACCGCTGGCGATAACGCCGATGGTATTCGGGAAGGCGCCTTCGTGGCTGGCTCCGTCGATACCCTTGGCGAGGCCGGAGACGACCACGAAGCCCTCCGCCGCCAGTTCACGCGCAAAGTCTCGCGCCAGCTTCACTGCCGCGGCAGATGCGTTGCGAGCGCCGACCATCGCGACGCAGGGCCGCGAGGCCAGCGACAGGTCGCCGCGCATCGTAACGATAGGCGGCGCGCCGTCCATTGCAGCAAGATTGGCGGGATAGTCCGGCTGATCGTGGAACAGGTAGCGCGCCCCGGTCTTGCGCGCGGCCTGCACCTCGCGCTCGATCCTGTCGCGCGGGGCGGCCTTGTAGTTCCGCTTGGCACCGCGAGCGGCGAGGTCCGGCAACGCCTCGACAGCATCGCGGGCATTGCCGAAGCGGCGCAGGAGCTGGGCATAACTGACAGGCCCGATATTGGCCGAACGCAGCAGCTGGATGCGGGCAAACGCTTCCTCCTGCGACAGCTTTTCCGCGGTCACTTGCCCTGTCCGATCTTCGGCTCCTCACCGCGAACAAGGCGGCCGATGTTCGCGCGGTGCAGCCACAGCACGAGCACGGCGATGATCGCGAGCGCTGGGACGTAGGCAGCATATCCCAGGGCAGCGGCAGCGATTGCGGCGGCTATTACCGCGCACATCCCCGCCAGTGAACTGATGCGCGAAAGGTAGGCGACGGCGATCCAGACCAGTGCGTAAGCAAGCCCGATCGGCCATGTGAGACCGAACGAAACGCCGGCGTTCGTGGCAACGCCCTTTCCGCCCTTGAAGCGCAGCCAGATCGGGAAGCAGTGCCCCAGAACCGCGCCAAGGGCAGCGAGAGGGACGGGGCCTAGGGCAGTCTCCGGCTGGTCGAACATGGCCTTGGCAAGCAGGACTGGCACCAGCCCTTTCGCCAGATCGAGCAGCAGCGTTGCCGCAGCCAGCTTCTTCGATCCCGTCCGCAGCACGTTGGTCGCGCCGATGTTGCCGCTGCCGACGCTGCGGATGTCGCCCATGCCGCCCGCTTTGGCCAGCAGGAGGCCGAACGGGATCGAGCCGAAGGCATATCCCAGCAGCAATCCAAGAAACTGTTCCATCAATGCCCCATAACCGTTCGCCCCGAGCTTGTCGAAGGGCCGTCTTTTCCTCTAGTTGAGCGCCTAAGTGAAGTGCCCGGCTTCGACAAGCTCGGCCCGTACGGAGTTTGTCTTGGACGTTCAGCCCACAGCCCCCATCCTGCTTTTCGATTCCGGTTTCGGCGGCCTCACCGTGCTTGCCGAGCTGCGGCACGAATTGCCCGATGCGCCGGTCATCTACGCAGCCGACCTTGCGGGCATTCCCTACGGCGAGAAAACCGAGGCCGAAGTTGCCGCGCGCGTCGCCGGCCTGCTGGGCCGGTTGGCCGAGCGATACCACCCTCGCCTGATCTGCATTGCCTGCAACACCGCCAGCACCATCGCGCTGGGCATGGTTCGCGAGGTGCTGGAAACGCCGATCGTCGGCACGGTGCCCGCGATCAAGCCCGCTGCCGAGATGACACGGACCGGCACGATCGGCTTGCTCGGCACAGCCGCCACCATCCGCCAGGCCTATGTCGACAACCTCGAGGCGAAATTCGCGCAAGGCAAGCTGTTGCTGCGCCATGCCGCGCCCGACCTTGTCGCCGCGGCGGAACTTAAGCTGCGCGGCGGCACTCCCGATCCCGCCATCTTCACCGCCGCTGCCGAGGGCCTGCGCCAGCAGGCGGGTGGAGAAGAGATCGACACCGTCGTTCTCGCCTGCACCCATTTCCCGCTGGTGCAGGATGAACTGGCCGGAGCTTTCGGCAACAAAGTGCAGTTCATTGACGGAGCGCAAGGAATCGCGCGCCGCATCGCCTACCTCACGCAAGGCCAGTCATTCGACCGGCAGGATGATGACTTTGCGATTGTGACGGGTGATGGACAAGATAACGAAGCTCTTCGCGGCGGACTTGAACGATACGGAATCGGCAGAATACTGCCACTTTAATGCGAACGGTTCGCAAACTTCGTGCTTCAAACCTGCGCACTTATTGACTAAATCCGCCGCCAGAAAGAGCCGCGAGTCCGGTAGCGGCGCAGTTTGGACAGGTACGCTGAACTACGACCAGATCTTCGACCAGGCCATCGACCGCCTGCATTCCGAGGGGCGTTACCGCGTCTTCATCGACATCCTGCGCAACAAGGGTGCCTTCCCCAATGCGCGCTGTTTCGCCGGGCACAACGGCCCGAAGCCGATCACGGTGTGGTGCTCCAACGATTACCTTGCGATGGGCCAGCACCCCAAGGTCGTCGCCGCGATGGAAGAAGCGCTGCATGATGTCGGCGCGGGTTCCGGCGGCACGCGCAATATCGGCGGCAACACGCACTATCATATCCAGCTCGAAAACGAACTTGCCGACCTGCACGGTAAGGAAGCCGCGCTGCTGTTCACCAGCGGCTACGTTTCCAACGATGCGACGCTTTCCACGCTCGCCAAGCTGCTGCCGGGCTGCATCATTTTCTCGGACGAGCTGAACCACGCCAGCATGATCGCGGGCATCCGCAATTCCGGCTGCGAGAAGCGCATCTTCCGCCACAACGATGTCGAGCATCTGGAGCAGTTGCTTGCCTCGGAAGACCCGGAGACGCCCAAGGTCATCGCTTTCGAAAGCGTCTATTCGATGGACGGCGATGTCGCCCCGATCCACGCGATCTGCGACCTGGCGGAGAAGTACAACGCCCTCACCTACATCGACGAAGTCCATGCCGTCGGCATGTACGGCGATCACGGCGGCGGCATTTCGGAGCGGGACAACGCTGCGCATCGTATCGACCTGATCGAAGGCACGCTCGGCAAGGCTTTCGGCGTGATGGGCGGCTATGTCGCGTCCAGCAAGAAGGTTATCGACTGCATCCGTTCCTACGCGCCCGGTTTCATCTTCACCACCTCGCTCAGCCCCGTGCTGGTCGCAGGCGTGCTCGCCTCCGTCCGCCACCTGAAGCAGAGCAGCGTGGAGCGTGACGGGCAGCAGGCCGCTGCCGCCATGCTGAAGCAGAAGCTGCGCGGCAAGGGCCTGCCGGTGATGGACAGCACGACGCACATCGTGCCGCTGATGGTTGGCGACCCCGTTCGCGCAAAGAAAATCAGCGATATCCTGCTGGCGGAATACGGCGTCTATGTGCAGCCGATCAATTTCCCCACCGTGCCGCGCGGTACGGAGCGGCTGCGCTTTACGCCCGGTCCCGCCCACTCCGAGGCAATGATGGACGAACTGGCCGACGCGCTTGTCGAAATCTGGGACCGGCTGGACCTCGAACTGCGCGAAGCTGCCTGATTAATCCCGCCTGTTACGGTGTGAATATCGGCCAGATTTAGCGCCATGTTAACCATTGTTCGCCAAAGCTGATGCCGGGTCAGACCATTGACCCGCAGTTTTGGGTGATGGAGCAACATGGCGGTTTCGAGCCTTCTGAGAGGTTTTGCCGGTAGCCGGAGCAGGGATAACGAAGCCCTGCGCCGCGAGGTGCTCGATGACTTCGAGCAGGCCGGCATCGGCTGGATCTGGGCCAGCGACACCGAAGGCCGTCTCGTCTACCTGTCCGAAAAAGCCATCGATTGTCTCGACCGTGATGCCGACGAGTTGCTCGGTCAGCCCCTCTCGACCCTGTTCGAGATCGATCGCGACAATCCCGACGAAAAATCCGACCGCCCGCTCAATTTCCAGCTTTCGGCACGCAACAAGCTGACCGATCTCGTCGTGCGCTTCGTGGGCAAGTCCGACAAGCCGCGCTGGTGGTCGCTTTCCGGCCATCCCAAGACGGGCCCTGACGGTTCGTTTCAGGGCTATCGCGGCAGCGCCAAGGACATCACTGTCGCTTTCCAGCGCAAGCTGGAAGACTCGCGCATGGCCGAGTTCGATGCCCTCACCGGCCTCGCCAATCGCCACCGGATGGACCGGCGGCTCGATTCGACCCTCGCCGCCTACAAGACCGCAAAGCGTGCGTGCGCGCTGATGCTGCTCGATCTCGACAAGTTCAAGTACGTCAACGACACCATGGGCCACCCGGCGGGCGACGACCTGCTGCGCCAGGTAGGAGACCGCCTGCGCGCCGTCATTGCCAACCGCGGAGAAATCGGTCGGCTTGGCGGCGACGAATTCCAGGTCATCCTGCCCGATGTGGACGATCGCGGAGAACTGGGCGAACTGGCCGACAAGATCATCCAGATGCTTTCCTCCCCCTATCAGGTGGAAGGCAAACGCGCGATCATCGGCTGCTCGGTCGGCATATCCATCGCTCCCTACGACGGGTTGGAGCGCGACGAACTGACCCGCTCTGCCGACCTCGCGTTATATGCTGCGAAGAACGGCGGGCGCGGCATGTATCGCTTCTATTCGGCGGAACTGAAGGACGTCGAGCAGGAACGCCAGATCATGCTGGACGACATGCGCGAGGCGATGGAGCAAAACCATCTCAAGCTGCATTACCAGCCCGTCGTCAGCACGGCGGACAACAGCATCGTCGGCTTCGAGGCGCTGATGCGCTGGGAGCACCCGGAAAAGGGCAATATCCCGCCGAACCATTTTATTCCGGTTGCCGAGGATTCGGACCTCATCAACCGGCTGGGCGAATGGGCGCTGCGCCGCGCATGCGAGGATGCGATGGCGTGGCCCGAGAATGTGCGGGTTGCCGTCAACGTGTCTGCCAAGCAGTTCGCCAACAAGGGCTTTGTCGCCATCGTGACGCAAGCATTGGCTGAAACCGGGATCGACCCGGACAGGCTGGAGCTGGAACTGACGGAAACCATCTTCGTCGGCGACCTCGAAGCCACGGAAAAGACTTTCAACGCGCTCAAGCACCTGGGCGTACGCCTTGCTCTCGACGATTTCGGCACCGGCTACTCGTCGCTCAGCTACTTGCGCTCCGCCCCGTTCGACAAGCTGAAGGTGGACAAGAGCTTCGTCGACAGCTGCACCCAGAAAGACCAGAACAGCGCCAAGATCATCTCCGCCATCATCGGCCTGTCCGATGCGCTGGGCATGGATGTGACGGTGGAAGGCGTCGAAGCTTTCGACCAGTTCAACCTCGTTTGCGAGAAGGGTGCGAAATACATCCAGGGCTGGATCTACTCCAAGGCCCGGCCGCAGGAAGATATTCTCGCCGAGATCGCCAGCGGCGGATACCGGATCGAGCCGAGCGGCCCGGACACCTATCGCCCGGAACGGCGCAGCGTTTTCCGTCGCATCGGCGTAATCCACGAGGATCACCGCTACGAAGCCGTGATGCGCGATCTGAGCAAGACCGGTAGCCGGATCGAAGGCCTTGTCGGCGTTCCCGTGGGCACGGGCCTGGTGCTCGACCTTGGCGGCGGCCAGTTGGTGGTGTGCGAAGTGCGCCGCAGCGCGGATGCCACCATCGGCGTCGAATTCGAAACGCCGCTCATCAACGATGGCTCGGGCGGCCTGTGCACCCGGCACCGCGTATCGCCCTACGCGCTTGCTGCCGCGGGCATGCCGCTTACCTCCCTGCCGCCGGGCAACTACCCCAATTCCATGCTGGGCGGCGATGGGCAGAAGAGCCAGCCACAGTTCATGCAGGTAACGGTCGCTCGAAGCTGAACCAGTCCTTGACGTGCATCAATGCGCGCTCCCGCACGACTTCCGATATTCTTTGCGAGGTTGCGGAACGGGAGATGACTATGCGTATTCACAATTGCGTCGGACTGGCAATGACGGCCCTTGCGCTGGTTTCGTGCAACGAGGCTGAGCCGGTAGCCGAAGATACCGCTTCGTCCGGCCCTGCACTTACGGAATTGCCGGTGAGCATAAACGCCACGATGGTTGGCCTGATCGACAATTCGGCGGACTACATCTGGACTGTCGGAAACGGCGACATGCCCAAGGACGAACTCGATTGGGATCTCGTTCGCAGCGCCACCTACGACATGATCCTGGGCGGGCAGGTGATGAAGATTCCCGGCGGCGGGGAGTTCGACGCGCAGTGGACTGCCGAGGAATCCTGGCAGGAGTGGTCCGACCAGCTCACTCTCATCGGGCAGGATGCCCTGCCCCTGGCCGAGGCACAATCGACCGACGTGGAAGCCTGGCGGGCAATCGGCGACCGGCTGATCGAGAACTGCGAGGGCTGCCACGATGCGTTCAAGCCGGAACTGCCTTCCGAGGGCATTCTGCACCGCTCGACCGAACGCGAGTCGCGCGGCATCAGCATGTTCGATTGATGGCCCTCGTCGGTGAGCCTGCGCCGGTGATCAGCGCAGGCTCACCACGTTGTCGCTGCTGCGCGGATCGGGGCGATCCCCGCGATAGAGGCTGAACATCGGCTCGTCCGCCACGTGCACCGCCTCGGTGGCACCGAAACCATTGAAGTTGGTCTTCATGGCCGCGCCATAGGCACCCAGCATGCCGATCTCGATATAGTCGCCGGCCTGGATATCCTCGGGCAGCATGAAGGGGCCCTTCATGAAATCCGCATCGTCGCAGGTGGGACCGTAGAACGAGAATTCCGTGAGCGGCTTCAGAAGGTCGTCCTCCAGCGCCACCACGGGGAAGCGCCAGGCGACATGCGCTGCATCGAACAGCGCGCCATAGGCACCGTCGTTGATGTAAAGCTCGTCACCGCGGCGCTTTTCCACCTTCACGATGATAGAGGAATATTCCGCGCACAGCGCGCGGCCCGGCTCCGCCCAGAGGTCCGCCGAGTAGGAAATCGGCAGCGCCTCGAAGTGCTGGTGGATAAGCTGGAAGTAATCCTCCAGCGCGGGCGGATCGAGATCAGGATAGACGCTCGGAAAACCGCCGCCGACATCGACGATGTCCACGGTAACCGCAGCCTCCACGATGGCGGCGCGAACACGCTCCAGCGCCTGGACGTAGGCAAACGGGGTCATCGCCTGGCTGCCGACGTGGAAGCAGATGCCCAGCGCGTCGCAATGCTGGCGGGTGGCCTGAAGCAGCGGCGCTGCGTCGACGAGGTCCACGCCGAACTTGGCAGCCAGGGAAAGCTCGGAATGCTCCGAGGAAACACGCAGGCGAACCAGCAGGTTCAGGTCCTTGGCAGGCGTGCCATCCTCGGCAGTGGTCGCTTCCACGACCTTCGTCAGTTCTTCCAGCGTATCGAGGCTGTAGGTCTTCACCCCGTGCTCGAAATAGGCCTCGCGAATGGCGCGCTTGGTCTTCACCGGATGCATGAAGCACAGTGTCGCATCGGGCAGCGCATCGCGCACCATGCGCACTTCGGCGATGGAGGCGACGTCATAATGCGTCACGCCCGCGTCCCACAGGATGCGGATCAGGTCGGGAGAAGGGTTCGCCTTTACGGCATACATCGCCTTGCCCGGAAACTTCTCGGTGAAGAATCGGGCCGCGCGCGATGCTGCGTGCGGACGCAGTAGTGTCACGGGTTCGTCCGGCTCGAGGGCGCGAACTACAGCCTTGGCATCAGGATATTGGAGCAATTCAAGGGACCCCCTAACGACGAATTCGACATAAAGCTGCCTTGCGGTGGGAATCCCTTGGGGCAGCGGAGCCGCGCATTTAAGCCCGATAGGGTGAATTGCAAGTGAATTCGGACGGACCGTTCCGCCGCGGAGTGTCAGTCCTGAAAACTCACGTTTGGCACCTGATCCACAAGGCCTTTTTCGCTATCGTCGAGACGGTGGAAATCCGCGTGCTCGAAGCCCATTGCGCCGGCGAACAGCACCGCGGGAAAGGTTTCGATCGCCGTATTGTAGCGCGAAACCGCAGCATTCAGTGCCCGGCGGGAAGCTGCCAGCTTATCCTCGACGTCGGCAAGCTCGCGCTGCAATTCCTGGAAATTGGCACTCGCTTTCAGGTCGGGATAGGCTTCGCCAAGAGCGAGCAAGCGGTCAAGTGCGACGCGAAGCTGCGCCTCGTCGGCTGAATTGATGGAGCCCTTCGCCGCGGTGTTGCGCGCGGCAATCACCTGTTCCAGCGTTTCCTGCTCGTGCCCGGCGTAGCCTTTCACGGTGTTAACCAGGTTGGGGATCAGGTCGTGCCGCTGGCGCAACTGCGCATCGATATCGGCCGCGCCCTGCTTCACGTTCTGCCGCAGGCCGACCAGTCGGTTGTAGATACCGACCAGCACGAGCAGCAGCACCACGATCACGGCGAGCAAGATTATCAGTTCCATGTGTTCCCCCTAGCCTACCCTTGTTAAATAAATGTGTGCCATGAAGGCTGGCGAAGGCAACGGTTATCGGCACCGTCAGGGGGGATGAATGATCGAGCGACCCGACGTAGATGCCCTGATGGAGGGCGAGTTAGGGCAATTCCTGCAACGGCAGATTGCCGTGCGAGAGGTGGCCAGGGAAAGCACGCGGGGGCGCTACGTCATTTGCGCGGCGATAGCCTTGCCGATCCTCGGCTTCGTGTGGTTCTCCCCGCTGGGTGATTTCCGGTTCTTCATCACTGCAGTAATCGCCATGGGCGCATGGTGGTGGAGCCGTATTCCGATCAACAAGGCAAAGAAGCAGACCAAGTCTGGCATCAACGCCGCAATCGCGCAGGCGCTTGGGCTGGATTACCGGCACGACTGCACCGAGGGCCACGGATTCATGCGGGCGAAGACGCACAAGATGTTTCCCAGCCATGATCGCTCGAAATTCGAGGATCTGTGGTGGGGCGAGATGGCCGGAAAGCCTTTCTCCTTGCACGAGGCGCACCTGGAAGAGCAGCGCGGCAGCGGCAAGAACCGGCGCTGGGTGACGGTATTTCGCGGCCCCGTAATCACCATAGGCTTCGCGCGCAGGTTCCACGCCACCACTCTCGTCGAGCGATCGGGCCGTCACACGAAGCTGCTGTTCTTCGGGGAAAAGGACACGCTGAAAGTCGGCGGAAAAACCTTGCAGAAAGCCGACATGGTGCACCCCGATTTCGAGGATGCCTTCACCGTCTTCACCAGCGACCAGACCGAAGCGCGATACCTCGTCCATCCGACCTATATCGAGCGGCTTATCGCGCTGGAAAACGCCTTCCACGGCAAGGACATCAAGACGCTGTTCAAGGACGGCGAGCTTACCATCGTGCTGAAGAGCGAAAACATGTTCGAAAGCGGCCACCTCGATCACAACCGTGACCGCGAGATGGTGGAGACCTGCGTCAACCAGTTCATGGCGATGGCGGACCTGTGCGCACAACTGAACGAGGCGGAGCGCTAAGCGCCCCGCCCCGTCGGCAGACTTGCTTGTCGAACAGTCTTACTTGTCGAACAGCCCTACTTGTCGAAAATTTGGGCCCAGCGGCGCTTGTCGCGGGTTTTCCAATGTTCGCGGTGGTAGGCATCGCTCGCCAGCAGCGGGATGACGGAACCGGCTTCGGCAAACACCATCTGCTCGATTGCGGTGGAGACCTTGCCCCAGCTCGCCGCTTCCTGGAGCGTGGACGAGGAGCAGGCACCATCGCGCACGTCGGCCACGGTAATCTGCACGGCGTACTTGTGCACGGCCACGTCTTCGTGACCGAGGATCTCGGCGCAGACGACGGTATCCTGGATGAAGTTCTTCGGCACGCCGCCGCCCACCATCAGCAGGCCCGATTCACCGGCCTTGATCTTGATGTCGGTCAGTTCGCGGAAGTCCGCCACGGCGTCGATCATCAGGTAGGGCTCGCCCTTTTCCATCTGGTCGACCTGGTGCTTCACCAGGCCGAATCCGGCGGAGCTGTCCACGAACGCGGGGCAGAAGATCGGCACGTCGTGCTCGTAGGCGAGCTTGACGAGGCTGTTTTCCTTCTTGCCGTGCTGGGACAGGTACTTGCCCATTTCGCGGATGAACGCGCGGCTGGAGTACGGCCCCGGCGGCAGTTCGTTGGCGATCTTGTTGATCGTGAAGTCGCAGTCCTGCAACTGCTCTTCGTCGATGTAGGTGTCGTAGATACGGTCGATGTAGAGCGAGCGCAGCGTATCGTCGTCGGGCACTTCCAGCGCCTGGTAGTGCTTGTGGCCAAGCCCCTCGAAGAAATCCATGTCGACGATAGTTGCGCCTGTCGCCACCACGCAGTCCACCATGTTGGAGCGCACGAGTTCTGCATAGGCATCCATGCAGCCGCCCGCGCTGGTGGAACCGGCGATGACGAGGAAGATCGTGCAGTCCTTGTCGGCCAGCATCTGGTTGTAGATGCCCGTGGCGTTGGCAAGATCGCGGCTGGTGAAGCTCATCTTCTTCATCGAATCGATGATCGGACGGGCATCGAAACTGGTGATGTCGATATGTTCGACCTCGGTGGAAAGCAGTTCCTTCTTGCGCGTGTCGTTGATCTTGCTGTCGGCCATTCTTTCAAATTCTCCTGTCCGTATTCCCCGGAACAACGGGGAACAGGCTGCGTGGGTTCCGCGGTCAAGCGGCGCGCGCCATTAGGTGCTGGCGCGGCTTTGGTAAAGCCGTAATAACGCGCCCATGAGCGAAGCACAGCCACAAAGATCGCCCACCCGCGAAGGGGTGCTGGAAGCCGCCGCAAAGATGGCTGCGATCCTGCCACCTACCCCCTTGATTCCGCTCGAGATCGGCTCGGCGAAGGTGTGGGTGAAGGCCGAGTGCCTGCAACCCATCGGCGCATTCAAGATTCGCGGGGCCTGGCACCGGCTGACCGCGCTTGATGAGGCGGAGCGGGCCCGCGGGGTCGTGGCCGTATCCAGCGGCAACCACGCGCAGGGCATAGCGTGGGCGGCACGGCGTCTGGGGATCGATGCGACCATCGTGATGCCGCAGGATGCCCCGCCGATAAAACTGGCGCGCACGCGGGAACTGGGGGCGAGTGTCGTCACCTACGACCGCATGACCGAGAACCGCGAGGAAATCGCGCAGAACCTCGCCGCCGAGAAAGGGGCGACCTACGCCCATGCCTTTGCCGATCCCTGGGTGATCGAAGGCCAGGGGAGCGCCGGGATCGAGATACTCGAACAGCTTGCCGCACAAGGCGCGCCCGCCCCGACCCGCATCCTTGCCTGCTGCGGCGGGGGCGGACTGTCCGCCGGACTTGCCCTTGCCTGCACTGATGCCCTCGTGGTGCCGGTGGAGCCGGAAGGATGGGACGACGTCTGCCGCTCCCTCGAAACAGGCGAAATCCACTCCGTTGGCAGCAACCCACCGGCCACAGCCTGCGATGCCTTGCAGACGTTCCAGACCAGCCCGATCAATTTCGGCGTCCTGAAGGATCGCTGCGAATACGGCCTGCGCGTATCCGAAGAGGAGGTGCGCAACGCCCAGCGTTTTGCATTCGCCAACCTGCGGCTGGTGCTGGAACCCGGCGGCGCGGTGGCTCTTGCCGCTGCCCTGACAGGGAAAGCCGAACTTGATGGTACGACCGCGATCATTCTATCCGGCGGCAATGTCGATCCGCAGCAATTTGCGCGGACTATCGCCGAGGGCTGAGCGCCTGAAATTGGGTTTCAATTGACAATCTAACTGACGGCACGCAGTCTTCTTCCCAATCAAGGGGAGAGCCATTGCCATGAATACCCAGATACTCGCGCCCGCAGCGGTGCTGATCGTGTGGTCGATCGTCATGCTCGTATGGATGGCCCTCACCCGCTTTCCCGCAATGGCGAAGATGGGCAAGAGCGGCGGCAGCGGCGCGGGACTGAGCAAGGCCAAGCCCGGCGCGCGGGGGCAGGATCTCGAAGGTCGCATCCCGGACGAGGTGAACTGGAAAGCGCACAACTATACGCACCTGATGGAACAGCCCACGCTGTTCTACGCGGTCGTCGTCATCCTCGCGATTGCCGGCGGTTCTCAGGACACGGTTATCGCAGCGTGGATCTATACCGGCCTGCGGATCGCCCACTCTCTGTGGCAGTCGCTGGTGAACACGCTGCCGGTGCGTTTCACGCTGTTCCTGCTATCCACTCTGGCGCTCGCCTATCTCGGCGTGCGGGCCCTCTTGCTGACACTCTAACGGCGTCAGGCAAAAGCGCGTCAGCCCGCGTCCTCGGCCAGATCGGTGATGAAGTTCTCGGTCCAGCGCTGCACGTTTTCATCGCGCACCGTCACGATCAGCTTCTCGTAGCGCGCCTTGCGCTCCTCCAGCGACATATCCAGCGCGATGCGGATATTGTGTGAGATGTCGTCCGAGCTGTGCGGATTGACGAGCAGTGCACCTTCCCCGTCGCAATCGAGTTGCTGGGCCGCACCGGCGAAGCGCGAGAGGATGAGTACGCCGGGATCCTCGGGATCCTGCGCCGCGACATATTCCTTGGCGACAAGGTTCATCCCGTCACGCAGCGGCGTGACAAGCGCGATCTTGGCCGCGCGGTAGAAACCGAACAGCTCCTCCTGCGGATAGCCCTTGTTCACGTAGCGCACCGGCACAACGTCCACGTCGGACCGAGCGCCGTTGATCTGGCCGGTCTTCTGCTCGAGCGTGGCGCGAATTTCCTGGTAGCTGCCGATATCCTCCCGGCTGGGCGGAGCGATCTGGATGAACACCAGGTCGCGAACCCGCTCCGGATAGCGGTCGAAGAACCGGGAAATGCCGTCCAATCGCTCGGGCAGACCTTTCGAATAGTCCAGCCGGTCCACCCCGATCATCGCCGTGCGGTGGCGCGTGGAGGAAAGCAGGCGCTGCGCGGCCTGACGGGCCTCGCCGGTCTCGCCCTTGCTGGTAAAGAAATCGAAGTCGATGCCGATGGGATAGGCTCGGGCGATCGTGGTGCGTCCGTCGAGCGTTATCTCACCTGTCTTGTAATCGACCTTGGCGCCCAGTTCTTTCCAGCAATAGTGCATGAAACTGTCGAGCCAGGCGTCGCACTGGAAGCCGAGAAGGTCGTAGTGCAGCAGCGCCTTAACAAGTCGCTCGTGATAGGGCAGCGAGACGAACAGGTTGGACGGCGGCCACGGCGTGTGCAGGAAAAACCCCATGCGGTTCTTCACGCCCATGGAGCGCAGGCGTTCGCCGAGCGGCATCAGGTGATAATCGTGAACCCAGACGAGGTCGCCATCGTCGATCAGGGGTAGCGCGCTTTCCGCAAACCGCTCGTTCACGCGCTCGTAGCCCTTACCGAATTCGCGTTCGTATTGGGTCAGGTCGATGCGGTAATGGAACAGCGGCCACAGCGTCGAATTGGCGTAGCCGTTGTAATACTCCTCGATATCCTGGTGTTCGAGGTCGATCGTCGCCGTCGTCACGCCCTCGGCGGAGCGGACGTAGTTGATCGAGCCTGTAAACTCCTCGGTCTCCTGCCCGGACCAGCCGAACCAGATGCCGCCATTGGTTTTCAGCGCGGAATTGAGCGCACCGGCAAGCCCGCCCTGTGCCCCTGCGACCCCGCGGGCCTTGGGTACGGCGACGCGATTCGAGATGACAACAAGACGCGGCATTTCAGCCTCCTAGCGAACAGTGTTCCAGCTTTTCGACAACAGCGAGGCGCAGTTGATTATACCAACCAAGGAATAGGTTTGCGGGAAGTTCCCCCACAGTTCCCCGGTTTCGAAATCCATGTCCTCGGACAGCAGGCCCGACGCGGTGCGATGGTCCAGCATGGTGCAGAAGAGGGTCCGCGCCTCGTCCTTCCGGTCCATCAGCGCCAGCGCCTCGATCAGCCAGAAGGTGCAGATGTTGAACGCGGTCTCGGGCGCCCCGAAATCGTCCTCCGCCGCATAGCGCAGCATGTGCTCGCCCCGGCGAAGGTCGCGCTCGATCATCTCGAACGTGGAGAGGAACTTGTCGTCGTCCGGGTCGATGAAACGCAGTTCCAGCAATTGCAGCAGGCTCGCGTCCAGGTAGTCGCTTTCGAAGCTGGCGCCGTAATGACCGCCCTCCCCGTTCTCTTTCCAGGCCTTCGCCTCGATCGTTGCGGCGATCTTGTTCGCGCGCTCGCGCCAGAATGCCTCGCGGTCGTCCTTGCCTAGGTAATGGGCAGCCGTGGCCAAACGGTCGCAAGCGGCCCAGCTCATCACGGCGGAATAGGTGTGGACCTCCTGCCGGGTGCGGAATTCCCACAAGCCGGCATCGGGCTGGTCGTGCATCTTCCACGCCATCTCACCCACCTGCTCCAGGCTTTCGAAATCGCGGTCGTCCGCCATCCGCAAAAGGCGCTTGTCGAGGAAGCCCTGCACCGTTGGCAGCACGATCTGGCCGTAGCAGTCGTGCTGGATCTGCTTGTAGGCCGCATTGCCTACACGCACCGGCCCCATGCCACGATAACCCGCGAGCCAACTGGCCGTCGTCTCGTTGAGTTCGGCAACGCCCATCACCGAATAGAGTGGCTGGATCTGCCCGCCCTTTGCCGAATCGACGATGTTGCGCAAATAGGCGAGATATTTCTCCAGCACGTCGAGCGCGCCAAGGCGGTTCAGGGCCTGTACCGTGTAATAGGAATCCCGGATCCAGCAGTAGCGATAGTCCCAGTTGCGCTCCGAATGGGGCGCTTCGGGTATCGAGGTGGTCAGGGCGGCCACGATGGCGCCCGTTTCCTCGTGCTGGCATAGTTTCAGCGTGATCGCGGCGCGAATGACTTCCTGCTGCCATTCGAACGGTGTCGCCAGGCTGCGCGCCCAGTTCTGCCAGTAGCTGCGCGTAGACTGTTCCATGCGGCGCACCTGCTCACGCAGGTTGCCGACGAAAGGCTCGTCCGGACCAAGGAAGAAGTGCGTATCGTCCTCGATGCGGAAGGTCCGCTTGTCCTGGATATAGCCGACCGCCGCATCGGTGGAGAGGCGCAGCGCTTGCCCCTGCGTGAGATATCGGATGTGGTTGGTGCCGCTGGTGGTATCGGCCACTTCGGCGCCGTAATTTCGCATCGGGTTGAGCACGACCCTGATCCGCGGATTGCCCGCGATGGGTCGCACGATCCGGGCAAAGGCCACGGGACGATACATCCGGCCCGAACGTTCGAAGCGCGGACAGAAGTCCAGCACTTCCACGACGCTGCCATCTTGTGATTCGAGCCGGGTGACGAGGATCGGCGTATTGCGGATATATTCCTGGTGCGTGTTGCACTGGCCTTCCAGCTCGAACCGCCAGACGCCCACGTCCTGCGATTCGCCGTTGAGAAGTGCGCAAAAGGCGGGATCGCCATCCACCCTGGGAACGCAGCCCCAGACTATTCCGCCGCGATTGTCGATAAGGCCGGAAACCTGGCAGTTGCCGATCGGCCAAAGGTCGAGATTGCTTTGATGTGCTGTCACAGCCCTAACCAATGGTGCACTGCAGCAGGGCTTGCAAGGCCGTATTTGGCACAAGTCGGCTCACGGTCCCCCACGATCACGCCGTAACCGCCCAGGTCGGTCGCGGCGCGCATGCCATCCTCGTCGGTGATATCGTCGCCCACGAAGACCGGGCGAGCGCCTGCGAACGGCTCTTTTTCCATGAAGGCGCGCAAGGCCGAACCCTTGTTCGCCCCGCGCCCGACAAGTTCGATCACGCACTTGCCGCGCTTGATGTCGAGATCGCCTTCCTCGGCCACGCGCTTCGCAAAGGCCAGCCCCTTGTCCTCCAGCGAGGGATCGGACCGGAAATGCAGCGCCGCCCCGTGCGGCTTGTCTTCCAGCGCGAAGCCGCTCTGCTCGGCAAATTCCGCGACTTCAGCCAGCAGTTTCGGCGGCAGCCCATCGGGTATCTCGCCAATATTCATGCCATCCGCGCCCCGGCAATCGCTGCCGTGCGAACCGGCACAGGCCAATTTCACGGGCCCGAGATGCTTCTCCAGGTCGACAATCGCCCGCCCGCTTACCAGCGCGAGCCGCCCGTTCAGACGCTCGCCCAGTTCGTGCAGGCTGCGGGCAAGGTACTCGGGCACCTCGATGCCGTCGGGCGTGGGCGCCAGGTCGACAAGGGTACCATCGAAATCGAGGAACAGCGCCAGGGGCCGCTCGTCCAAACCGCTTTCCAGCAGTCTGGCGAAATCGGGCGGAGGTGGCAGTTGCGTCATCGGCGGGTGGTCTAGCGAGGCATGCCACCGGGTCAAGAACTCCAGGCCCCTTACTCGGCACAATCGCCGCCTCGGCACGTTGAACTCGAGAACACGGCACCTGCGCCCGAGGCGGCGCGGAGTCCCAAGGAAAAGGAGTAACCCTCATGAACATCCTCATCGCTGGCGCTACCGGCAAGACCGGCTCTCGCCTCGCTCGCCAATTGCAGACCGCTGGCCACCAGGTGATCGCGATGCACCGCGAATCGTCGGACACCAGCGTTCTTCCCAGCGACGCCAGGCTGCGCCAGGCCGATCTGGGAGACCTTGACGGTGACGTTTGCGATGGAGCGGACGTGGTCGTCTTCGCGGCCGGTTCGGGCGGAGATACCGACGAATCCATGACCGACAAGATCGACCGGGACGGGGCGAAAAACCTCATCGACATCGCGGCAGCGGTCGGCACGCAGCATTTCGTGATGTTGAGTTCGGTCGGCGCTGGCGATCCCGATCCGGAATCCGACCTGTCTCACTATCTCTACGCAAAGCATGACGCCGACGAACACCTTATCAATTCCGGACTCAGCTATACGATCGTACGGCCCGTGGCGCTCACCGACGAAGATGGCGAGCGGAACGTGCGCCTTGGAGACGAGGTCGATCCGCATGGCGAGGCCGCGCGGGGCGATGTGGCCGCTATCCTCGCGCGGGCGACCAGTGACGAAGCGTTGAAGAACAAGGTTTTCCTGATGGAAAGCCTGGCTTGATCATCTCCGGTGTGGTCGGGAACCAAGAACGCAGACGGTCCCCGCCCACTTTTTTGAAGCCAAATGCGTCGCGAGCGTCTATGGGGCGCGGCACCAGAGTGCGGCAGCACGTGCCCCCTCCCGCTTTCCGAAGCCAACCCGACGCTCCCCCGCTCCTGCGGAGGGTGCCCGCATATGAGCGCGTATGATGAAATTTCCCGAACTCCCCGCCAGTCTCGATGCGGCCCTGAAAGACCGCGGATACGAGAATGCCACACAGGTCCAGGCCGAGGTGTTGCAAGACCAGGCCGCCGGGCGCGACCTGGTGGTTTCCGCACAGACCGGCTCCGGCAAGACAATCGCCTTCGGCCTTGCCATGGCAGCCGAACTGCTGGGGGATGGTGATCGCTTCGATTACGCGCAAGGCCCCCTCGCCCTCGTCATCGCTCCCACGCGCGAACTGGCGTTGCAGGTCAGCCGCGAACTCGGTTGGCTCTATGCCAAGGCGGGCGGCCATATCGCCACTTGCGTCGGCGGCATGAACCCGCAGGCTGAACGCAAGGCATTGCGCGGGGGCGCGAACATCGTGGTCGGCACGCCGGGCCGCTTGCGCGATCACCTCGAACGCGGCGCGCTCGACCTGTCGGGCCTGCGCGCCGTGGTTCTGGATGAAGCCGACGAGATGCTCGACATGGGCTTTCGCGAAGAGCTGGAGGAAATCCTCGACGCGACGCCGGAAACGCGCCGCACGCTGCTGTTTTCCGCCACCATGCCCAGGCCCATCGAGGCACTGGCCCGTCGCTACCAGCGAGACGCGCTGCGCATCGCCACCATCAGCGACGGCCGTGGCCACGGCGATATTTCCTACCAGGCGGTGACAGTATCCCCGCCGGAAATCGAGAACGCGGTCGTCAACCTGCTGCGCTATCACGAGGCGGACACGGCCATCCTGTTCTGCGCCACGCGCGAGAAGGTGCGCCACCTGCACGCGACCTTGCAGGAGCGCGGCTTTGCCGTCGTCGCTCTTTCCGGTGAACACTCGCAGTCCGAGCGCAACCAGGCCTTGCAGGCGCTGCGGGATCGCCGCGCCCGCGTGTGCGTGGCAACGGACGTCGCCGCGCGCGGGATCGACCTGCCATCTCTCAGCCTTGTCATCCACGTGGAGATTCCGCGCGACGCGGAGACCCTGCAGCACCGCTCGGGCCGCACCGGACGCGCGGGCAAGAAGGGCACAGCAGTGCTGATCGTGCCGTTCTCGCGGCGCCGCCGCGTCGAATCGATGCTGCGCCACGCCAAGGTCAGCGCCGAGTGGATCGACACGCCGGACAGGGACGCGATCAAGGCGAAGGACCGGGATCGGCTGATGGAAAAGCTGTTGCAACCCGTCGAAGTCGACGACGGGGATCGCGAACTGGCGCAGCGCCTGCTGGCCGAGCGTTCGCCGGAAGAGATCGCGGCGATGCTCGTGCAGGCGCATCGCGCCTCCATGCCTGAGCCCGAAGATCTGATCGCGAATACCCCCGAAGCCCGCCGCGAAGCGCAGAAGGAGCGCCACCGCCCGGGTTTCGAGGACACCGTGTGGTTCCGCATGGACCTTGGTCGCCGCCAGAACGCCGATCCGCGCTGGATACTGCCATTGCTGTGCCGCCGCGGTCACATCACCCGTAACGAGATCGGCGCCATCCGGATCGGCCCTGAGGAGACCTTCTTCCAGATCCCGCGCCAGATCGCCGACAAGTTCGCCGATGCCGCCACCCGCTCGGCCCTGGCCGACGGCGACGAGGAGCCGGTGCACATCGAACGCTCGGACACCGGCCCGCGCGAAGTGGCTCGCGGCAATCGCAAGGGCCGCATGGGTCGCGACAACGCCGCAGGGCCCCGCGTGAAGGCGAAACCCGCATTCGGCAAGTCCGCCAAGGGCAAGGACGGCTTCGAAAACAAGGACAAGAAGCGCCGTCCGGCAGGAAAGCCCACGAAGCCGCACCGCGGCCAGAAGCCGTCACCCAAGGGGAAGCGAAACTGAAGGGTAGTTTTTCGGGAATGGTAGCGGAGGAGGGAAATATAGAGAGCATATAACGTGCTGATTTACCTAATAAACTTTTTGAGTCGTCTTGCAAATACCCCCATCAATACCCCCAAAATCGGACAGATGAGATAAAGCGCCTTTGGCAAACGACGACTTGTTATTCGTAGTGACTGGTAAAACGAGCGTCGGCCGTTTTTGGGCCGATCAGAAGGCGAAACGCCAGGTCACGATCCATCCGCCTGATCGGACATCGAGGGCATGTCATGGTCGGGCATGGATGGCATATAGTGGCCCGCATGAGGATCGGGTGTGTTGCTAGGCTGGGCATTCACCGGCGGGGGAGTGGCCGCAGGGGACGACGCTACTACCGGAGTGCTCGCCGGTCGGTCTGGTTGCCTACCGGCAGTCGCAGCTTCACCCGACCGGTTCGTGTTGGCCTCTCCAGCGGGAGAGGCAGCGTTGTCTCTTTCGCCTTCGCCAGCACCTGTGCTCTCGGTCGGCGGGGCCGTATACAGTGGCAAGGCTTCAGCTTCTGATGAAGTGTCCTGCGTCTGATCACAGGCAGCGAGCCCTAGCCCCAATGCCGCCGCAGAAAGGGGGGCAACAAACGCGTTCCGATTTGATCTGCGCATCATCCTATCCTTCAAAGCCAGGAGATACCAAGATGATTGGCACCGTGCGCAAGCTCGCCGCCCAGAAAGCCCTGCACCAGCACGAGAGCGGCCATGGCAAAGATTGCGGCGCGAAGCGGGGTCCTGCTCGCGGAAGCACGGCTCGCCAGATAGGCCATCGCCAGACCGAGGACGGCGATCAGCATTCCGTTCCAGCGATGAACCTGCATCGCGGTATCTCCGCCGAACCATAGACCGGTATGGATCCAACCGAATATGGCCGCCGCGACCGCCCCGGCGGCACCGCCATAAACAAGTACGCGCACTGCCGGCTCTAGGCCTGTGCCCTTCCGTGCGATGATGAATAGCTCGGTGAGAGCTGCCATAAAGAACAAGGCGATCGGAAAGTGTACGGTGGCGGGATGCAGCGACTTGAGCACACCGACCACGCCCTTGTCGCCTTCGTCTGCATCTTGTCCCTTCGCCCCGTCATGATCAGCAGCCGTGTCGCCGTGCCCCTGCGCAGCCTGGATATCTTTTGACGCCGCATCGGAGACGACAGCACTGGCCGCTTCGCCATGTTCCTCGTCGCCATGGGCCTGGGCCGGACTTATCCAGAGCAGACTGGCGGCCACAATAGCCATGAATTGTATTCGTTTCATTCTCTACGGGCTCCGGTCTTGGCGATGGTCGTGCAACCTATTGTGTCTGTAATGCTCTGCGAACCTTCATCTCTTGCGGTGATAGAGCGCGGCGATCGTCGACGCGTGAGGGTTCAAATTTTACTCACGAGATGGTCGGACCTCCTGCCTTGCACCGCGCCCTGGTAAGAGTGTGGCCAGGCTCAGGCACTAAGCGAGAGCCCGGCCACCGCCTCCTAATCGTCTTGCGGCATGTTCTGGTGAGCCGCCATCTGCTCCATCATGTCGTGCATCATCATCATGCGCTGGTGACAGGCCGCCATCATATCGGCGTTGTCCCCCTGCATCATGCCCGTCATGTGTTCCTGCATTTTTGCACGATGTTCGGCCATAAGCCTTTGGCGTTCGGCAGGATCGCTCGCCGCGTGGGCCTGCTGCATCAGCGCGCGCATTTCAGCCATCTTCTCGCGGTGGGCCGTCATGGCCGCCGAATCCTGCATCATATGGCCAGCGTGTGACTGCTGCTGCGCCGCCGCTTGATCCCCGTGGTCATGCTGTTGCCGGGCCATTGCCGGGGTGGTTGCCAGGCCGGTGGCGAGCGCGAAAGCTAGAACTGTCAGTTTCATGGTCGATTTCCTTTCGTCGGTCTTGCGGTGGATGCTGTGTGCAGTCATCCTCTTTACGCAGCCGCCATCTCTTCCCCTCAAACAATCCGCAGCAGCGGTGGGGCTGGTGGGCCGAAGCACGGCCGGTTGCAGCGGTGCTGTTTTTCGGCCACCTTTTTGAGAGAAGCCGATAACGACGAATGGGGAGTATCATGGTGCCAGCAGAGCCGTCGGAGAAGCAGTCGTGAGCACGGTCAATGAGAACGGCAGCTGGGATATCCCGGAGCCCGATCATGCCGATCTGGTGCAAATGCGCATTCGCCTCATTACTCTCGAGAACATAGTTCTTGGCCTTTTGTCCGGGGCGAGCGATGAACAGATCGAACAGATTAGGAAACGTGCGGACATGATCGAACCGCGCCCCGATGCGAGCCGGCACCCGCTTACCGAACTGGCAGCAGGTGACATGCGGAAATTTCTCAAACGCGCTGCTCGCATGGCCGAGTCGGAGGGCCGCGAAAATCATGACTGATCCGGGCTTTGGGGCAGCGAAGGCGCTATGCAGGAAGTGGAAATCCGGCCGCTTGCTATTTGCTGGCGCAGATTATTCCGGCGTACCTGCAGCATGACCAGAACCCATTGGCTGATCCTTATTTGCGGGAGCCTGGTCGCGTTCGTCTGGGAGATTTTCCAGATGCCATTCTTCGAACCGGGTGATCTCGAACCCTTCGAGCGGACCATTCGCTGCGGCATTGCAAGCCTGGGCGATGGCGTGATCCTGCTGACAGCTTATAGCCTTGCAGCATTACGTGGCGGGCACGCATGGCCCTGGCAAGCCGCCAAAATGCCCTATGCGGTCTATTTCGGCTTCGGGCTTGTCGTCGCGATCGCCGTCGAAATGATCGCCACATCGCTTCCGGCAAACAGTTTCCTGAGCTGGCGCTACAGCGAGTTGATGCCGCACGAGCCAGTGACGGGACTAGCGCTGATCCCGATCGCGATGTGGACGATCGTGCCGGCGCTAACGATCCTTCTGGTCTGCTTTGCCCGAGCCGAACCTGATTAAACTGGGAGCGGCTTCAGGGTGCATTCGGCACATGTTTCGCCCGCCGCCTGATCCTGGGAAACCGGTTCGCAAGCAGGACAAAGCCCGAAACCGCGATAATCGTCCCGCCGATCCCGAACAGTAGCAGCCACCAGCTGTTGATGCGGTCGCGCTGCGTCCAGTCCATGATATGCAGCCCCCAGATAAAATCGAACAGGCGCCAGGTGTCGCTGCGGGCAGCGAGCACCGAGCCACTCGATGCATCGATGTAGACGCGGGTATTGTCCTCATCGCCGTAGGTGATCTGCCACGCCGGAAACGGACCCCGGAATTCGGTCCCGACAGCGTCTTCGATGAGGCGTGTGGTCGCTATGGTGGTCGATGGCCCGGTCCAGGCACGTCGGGCGATGGCCCGTGCACTCGCGGCGGGAAGGGGCGAGAGGAGCATCCCGCTATCCGGGTCGCGGAGCGTGACGCTTCCATCGTCCCGGCGGACCTCGGTTACTGCCCTGCCGCCGACCGCGCGCGTCGCAAGGGAAACCACCCCCTCGCTGCTATCGAGCCATTGGGGCATGACAGCATCAGCGGGCAGGACCTCCGGCGCGCGCGAAACGACATGTTCGGACCGAACCTCTTCGATGTCGAGAAACGACATCAGCGCCCCGGTGATCATCCACAGGAGCACCTGGACGCCGACAAAGATCGCCAGCCATTTGTGAAGCTTGCTGCCCAGCACATGAAGACGCAGCTTGAAAGAGCGTAACGCCAATCGGTGTTCCCCCGATCAAATCAGTTGTTACGCGGTGCGCGTGACGACGAATGGTACTGAACGATCTTCCAGCCATCTGCATCATGAGCGAGGACCGAGGTCGCAACCCCTTCGCGGTCGATTACGCGGCCGTCGGCCAGTTCGATCCGATAGGTGTAAGTTTCGCGGCCATAAGCCATATGTCCCATCCGGGTGACTGCGAGCGTCGGTTCGCCGAAGGTGAAGCTGGTTATTGCATCGAGTTCCGGTCCCAGGTGATGCTCCATGTAGTGCGTGAAGCTGCCTTCCGCCTTGCCGTTTTCGTAAACGAAGGATTCCTCGGCAAACAGCGCGGCCATGGCCTCTGCATCGCGCGACGTCAGGGCATCGCGATATGATGTCAGAACCGCTTCTGCCCCAGCGACGTCGTCGTTCATCGCAGCCATATGCTCGGCATGGTTCATGCCCTGCTCCGTATGGTCCATCGGCGTTGATACCGAATGTTCCGAATGCGCCGAATGGTCCATGGATTGTGCCAGGGCGGGAGTGCCCCCTGCAGCCAAGGCCAGGGCGACCGCGCTTAGGGATAGTCTTGTCCTCATTGTATATTTCCTTCTCTTAAAACCAGAATCGCATGCCCACGACGTAATTCGTCACGCTAGGGTCTTCCCCTGCGGCGCGTGCAAAATCGGCACTCTGACCGATCCGCCACTCCTGGGAGACGCCGACATAGGGCGCGAATTCGCGTGCGAACTCGTAGCGAAGACGCAGACCTGCCTCGATCCGGTCGAGGCCAGCGCCAATGCCGAGTTCGGGAATATCCTGAGCCGAAAGAGCGATTTCGGCTCGCGGCTGGAGGATCAGCCGCTGCGTGATGCGCTGATCAAGCTCGCCCTCGAAGCGCGCGGTTACATCACCCTTGTTCGATACGAACGCTGCAACGTCGACCTCGAACTGGTAGGGAGCAATGCCCTGTATGCCAATGACAGCATGGGTGCGCTCGGGTCCTGTTAAATCCTGGCGCACACCTGTCTGTAGGTCGAAAAAGGGAGCGATCGCCCGGCTCCAGAGTGCCTGGACTTCGGCTCCCTCGACAGGCTCACCGAAGCTGCCTTCGCCCTCGGATTTGAACCAGAACTTGTCGATATCACCACCATAATAGCCCTGGATGTCCCAAAGATATCCATCCACTCCCTCGCGGGCGCGGTATTCGAGCCGGTCGCCCTGAAACCAGAAGCGCATCCCGCCGTCGGTCTCGCGGACAAGTTCGCGCCGCGCTTCGTTCATGGCTTCCTCGCCCCAGATCGCGACCGCCGCGCGCGCGGGACCGCTCCCGGCTTCGGGAGGAGGCGGCAGCAGCGGGATATCGTCGTTCGAGCCCATCTGCATCGCCGAATGGTCCATGCCCTGCATGTCCTGCGATCCCGTCTGCCCATGGTTCATCTGGCTGTGATCCATCTGCCCATGGTCCATCGACGAGTTGCTGGCTTCCGCCTGACCCATGTCGCCTTGGTTCATCTGCGAATGATCCATCGCGCCTTCGGCAGGCGTGCCATGCGGCATCGAGCCATGATCCATTCCTTCATGACTCCCGGGTGTAGTCTCCGGACGGGCAGCGTCCATCGGCATTGCCATGCCCGAATGACCATCCTGAGCGGTCGTCGAACCATGAGACATCGTCGAATGGTCCATCGTCGAATGATCCATGGCAACTTCAGGCTGGGCCACTGGTTCGCAAGCTCCTTCGGCTACCGGGTGCCCCATCGCGCGATGGCGCTGGGCTTCTTCTTCGCACTTTGTCTTGGCGTCAGCCTGCGCCTCGGCGCTCTGCTGCGGCTCCGCGGGCGAATGACCGGCATGCTGCGCCGCAGCGGGGGAGGCGAGAACTGAGCCGACTGCGATCGATGCGAGCAGGCTGGTAATACGAATCTTCATGCTTCGCTCCCATCGGGATTGGCGACAGTGACGATCTGAAACATCCCGGCATGCATGTGGTAGAGAAGGTGGCAGTGGAAGGCCCAGTCGCCCGGCTCGTCCGCCGTCAGGTCGAACTGCGCGCTGCCGCCCGGCTGCACGTTAACCGTGTGCTTGAGCGGCTGACGATCGGCAGGTGCGCCGTTAACCAGTTCGAAGAAGTGCCCATGCAAGTGGATCGGGTGCGCCATCATCGTGTTGTTTATCAATTTGACACGCACGCGTTCGTTATAGGCAAAGCGGATCGGCTCGTCGGAGACGGCGGAGAACTTCTTGCCGTCGAACGACCACATGTAGCGTTCCATGTTCCCGGTGAGATGGATTTCCATCCGCCGCGAGGGAGTCCGGCCCTCCTGATGAGGTGTCAGCGAGCGTAGCTTGCGATAATCAAGCGTGCGGTGGGGGACATCGGCGAGACCGATGCCGGGGTCGCCCATACGGTCGACCGGGTTCATCGAGACCATGTCGAGGCCGGGCCCGACCTGCACGTCGGGAGGCAGGAGCGATGTATCGCGCATCTGCATACCTCCCGCCATGCCAGCCATTCCGGCCATCTCCGCCGAACCGCCATCCATACCGGACATCCCATCCGCGCCAGCCGCTCCGCTCGATCCGTGATCCATTCCGGCCATCCCGCTGGCGCCATGGTCCATGCCGGCCATACCAGCATCGCTCTCGCCGGCTCCGTGGTCCATGCCGCTCATGCCCATATCGGCCATGGTCAGCAGCGGGGGATCGCGCAGCGACGGGATGGCGGCGCGCGCGCCGGGCGTGCTCGCCAGCGTCGCAATGCCCATGCCCGAGCGGTCCATCGACTCGGCCACCAGCGTGTAGGCCTGTTGCTCGCCCGGCGTCACGACGACATCGTAGGTTTCGGCGACGCCGATCTGGAACTCGTCGACCTCGACCGGTTCGACATCCTTCCCGTCCGCCTGCACGACAGTCATCGGCAGACCGGGAATACGGATATTGAAAAAGGTCATGGCTCCGGCATTGATGAAGCGCAGCCGCACGCGCTCGCCCGGACGGAAGAGATATTCCAGATTGTCGAGCGGTCCGTGACCGTTAAGAAGGTAAGTGTAGGCAGCGCTCGACACATCGAGGATGTCGGTAGGCATCATGCGCATCCTGGCCCACATACGGCGATCCTCGCCCGAAAGCGGATAGTCGTCGGTCCAGGTGTTCTGTTTGTAGTTGAAGTAGCCTTCCCCCTTCTTGAGCTTGTCGAAGATCGTGTGGGGCGACATTTCGCTGAATTCGCTCAGCACCACGATATATTCGCGGTCGGCCCGCACCGGATCGGGTCCGGCGGGATCGACCACGATAGCGCCGTAGTGCCCGGCCTGTTCCTGCAACCCGCTATGCGAGTGCCACCAATAGGTGCCCGACTGGCGCACCGGGAATTCAGCGGTGAAGGTCTCTCCGGGCTTGACGCCGGGGAAGCTTACACCTGGCACCCCGTCGAGTTGGAACGGCACGAGCAGACCGTGCCAGTGAATTGAGGTGTCTTCCTCGAGCTGGTTATGGACGTTCAATCGGACGGTCGTGCCTTCCTTCAAACGCAACAACGGGCCGGGGATCGTGCCGTTGACGGCGATGGCGCCGCCGCGTCTGTTGCCGGTTGCAAAGGCAGACCGCGCGACAGTGAGGTCGATATTCGGCCCGGATACTTCATCCAGCCCTTTGCGGGCGTTTCCTGCAAGGATGTCCGCGCCGCGCGCCCAGGCCGGCATGGCACCGGAGAGACCAAGCAGGCCCAGCCCGCTAGCACTTGTTCCAAGGAATCTTCGGCGATTGAGGGCAGGCATAGGGGGCTCCTGAAAATGCGTATACCGTCACATACGCGGTCAGCTGCCCTACCCCTCAAACTTTTCGAACCGCTCCTTCAGCCGGTTGCGCGCACGATAGATGCGCGTCTCGACGGCTTTCTCGGTGGTGCCGAGCAGCTCGGCAGCCTCGGCCTGGCTGTACCCCTCGACAGTGACCAGCACGAGCGCCTCTTGCAGGCGCACCGGCAAGCGCCCGATTTCGGCCTGGACCAGCCGCAGCTGTTCGCGGGCTCCGGCAACATTTTCGGGATTAGGGGCATCGTCGGCAACGGCGTCGGCTTCCCGCCCATCCGGCAAACCAAGGAAGCCAATAACTTTCCTGCGGCGGAGCTTGTCGCGGCACCGGTTGAGAACGATTGTCGTCAAATAGGGACCGATGGGCTTGCTCGGATCGAGGCGATGACGTGTCAGCCAGACCGACGCGAGACCGTCCTGGACGACATCTTCGGCCTGCGATGGTGAACCCAGCATACGCGTGGCAAGCGCGATCAACCGGGCGATCTCGCTCTCGACGAGAGCTGTGAACGCCCGCTTGTCACCGGCTATTGCCCGCCCGATCAGCGCTTCGTTCGAAGTGTCATCCACCGCTGCCAAGGCTGATCAGTCACGCGGATCGCGCGTGAGGGCCGCGGACACTTTCCGGTCGAACTGGAGCTGCTGATCGGGATCGAGAATTTCCCGCATATCGAAGACGTGCCGCACGGTCGCTTTCTGCAAATCGCCCATGCGCGCATGCACCTCGTCGATCGCGGCACTGACTTCGGGCCCGTATTCGTGCTCGGTTTCCATTGCCTGGGCGAGCTGTGCGTTGGCTGCGCGCGCAGAGGCTTCGAGCCTTGCCTGTTCTACCGCGAAACGCGCTTCGAGCGCATCGAGCCGCTCCTCCTGGTCAGCCGTGAGCGACAGCTCATCGTGCACGAACTGGTGCAGGCCGCCCTCGGCATCGTTGTTGGCCCAGCGATCGGCGGCAAGCGCTCCTAGGCATCCGGCGAGCGCCGCCAGCAGGACCGCAAGGACAAGGTGAAACTTCTTCAACGTCTATGACCCCACATGAAGCAATGCAGCGGGTGACAGGGATTCTCCGCCAACGAGGCTCTCGCCAACAATTTCTGTAGGAGCGCCGTTTTCGGACGGCCATCCGCTGGTCCCTGCGCCTGCCGTTAGGCCGACGACAAACAGACCGGCGAACAAGGCCATTCTGCGCCGCTGATCGGCAATTTCGCCAAGCTGTCCCGCGCGCTGCCAGACGCCGTTCATGAAGTCGGGCGGCACGTCGCCAGCCTCCTGCGAGGCCATGTTGCCGAGCATCGCATCGAGTGTCTGATTATCACGCATCCCTTGCTCCTGTCGGTTGCACGGTTTCTATACGCGACACTTCGCGCAAACCCTCAAGTTTCTTTTTTGAGGGCTGCGGGGCGGCGGTGCGTAAGAAGTGTAGGTCTGGCGGAAGCGCTATGTGCCAACATCGAATGGGAGCCATGGCATGAAAGATGCGGCAGTTCCGCCAAAAGAGCTCGAGTTCACTCCGCCGCTTGGCAAAAGCTGGCTCACGCCGCTCTATGATGGCGCGATCGCATTTTTTACGCGCGAGAGCCGGTGGCGCCGCGCAATCGTCGAGGAGGCCGCATTGGTGCCCGGCGACAAGGTCATTGATGTCGGGTGCGGCACCGGGACCTTGCTAAGGGCGCTGATGGCCAACTGCCCCGAAGCCGGCTTCATCGGCGTTGAGCCAGACCCCGCAGCGCTGGCAATTGCGCAGCGCAAATTCGGTGCCGGAGTCGATATGGTCCGGTGGCACAACGGCTTTCTTGACAGTCTCGAGCTTTCCGGCGGCTGGCAACCAGATAAGATCGTCAGCACCCTCGTCCTTCACCAGGTGCCCGTTTCGCAAAAACGCGCGATCCTCGAGCAGATCGAGAACCTGCTGGCCCCCGGGGGCATGGCGCTGATTGCTGACTATATGGGGCAGGATGCTCCACTCATGCGCGCGCTGTTCCGTTCGAGCGTTCAGCTACTCGACGGCGTGAAGGACACCCAGCCGAGCGCCGACGGAGCCGTCGAGAAATTGCTCGCCGAGATTTTCGCGGACGCCGAATTGCTCGATCGTATCCATACCGCGACCGGAACCATTTCTCTCTGGCGCGGCATCAAGAAAGGCAATGTTCAATGAACCTCATGAAAGACTCGAGACCGCTGCGCCGTTCGCTGGCGGCCTCGCTCCTCCTCGCCCTTGCAGCCTGCTCGAGTGCGGCTCAGGCGGCCACCTACACCATGTTCCGCGACGCAGGGTGCGGCTGCTGTCTCAGCTGGGCCGGTCACGTAGAACATGGGCTCGAAGCAGAGGTCGCCTCGGTCGACACCGACGACATGGCTGCGCTCAAGACAGCCAAGGGCGTGCCGCAGGATCTGTGGTCGTGTCACACGATGGAAGTCGATGGCTATATCATTGAAGGCCACGTTCCCGCCGGTGCGGTCGCGAAGCTGTTGCACGAACGACCCGAAGGCGTTGCTGGCTTGGCCGTGCCCGGAATGCCGCTTGGCTCGCCCGGAATGGAAGCCGGGGACCGGGTGCAGCCGTATGATGTCATCGCCTTCGGCTCAGGCGGGCAGCGCGTTTTCGCATCCTACCCGTGACCATGGACAAGCCATCTCAGCGCCAACTCTAACGGAGGACCATCATGTCAGACTATTCGGTCAAAACCTCAATACTGATATGGGGCTGGACACTCAGCCTCTTCCTGCTTTTCAGCTACCTGATCTGCATCGGTTTCGGCCTGCTCGCGCCCGAACAGGCGCACATGCACGAAGCGTGGGCGCCGCTGCTTCCCGGGTTCGAATGGCTGACCATCTCGGGCTTTCTGGCAGGCGCTCTCGGCAGCTTTTTGTACGGTTGGTACATCGCGATCATTGGGGTGCCAATGCTGCGATTTTTCCGGAACCGATTCAGGACGTAGCAGATCGGCGGCGATGGCCGCTTGCCTTGAAACTCGCGGAGCGTTTTTCGGTCGCGCAGGCAGTCCGCTTTAGGCCGCAATTTGCTCGAGCGCCCCGAGCAAAACGCAACTCTCCGGCTTTGTCCTGAAAGTTTTTTGAGGGACGCGGCAAGGGCGAACGTACTGGTCGACATAATCTTTCTTTCACGGGAGACCATCGACAGGGGAAAGTCTTGCAAGACCATGAGCACGAGAATCAAAGCGAAACGGCTGGCTCGATAACCCTGCTGGGCGGCGTTGCGATGGGTACCGGCGTCATGATCGGTGCCGGCATATTCGCGCTGACCGGGCAGATCGCCGAGCTCGCCGGTCCGCTCTTCCCCCTGTCTTTCATCGCCGGCGCGCTGGTAACTTCGCTGGCGGCCTACAGCTATATCAAGATGTCGAACAAATGGCCGTCTTCGGGCGGCATCGCGATGATCTTGCAGAAGGCCTACGGACCCGGCGTCATTGCCGCGTCGGCATCGCTCCTGATGGCTCTGTCGATGGTCATCAATGAAAGCCTCGTGGCCCGCACCTTTGCGACTTACGCGCTGCGCCCGTTTGGCCTCGAAAGCAGCGGGTGGCTCGTTTCGCTGGCAGCGCTTGCACTCATCATCTTCGCCTATCTCGTCAATGCAGCGGGCAACAAGTCGGTAAGCGGCTTCTCGCTCATCATGTCCGCCATCAAGATCGGCGGTATCGCGCTGTTCGCAGTCGCGGCGATCTGGGCCAGCGGATTTTCATCAGGCGCATTTTCGCAGTCCGTTTCGCTGACCAATGCAGAAGCCCTGCTCGCCTCGGTTGCTTTCTCGATCCTCGCCTTCAAAGGCTTCACCACGATTACCAATAGCGGCGGCGAAATCGTTGACCCGCACAAGAATGTCGGCCGAACCATCATGATCTCGATAGCCGTCTGCATCGTGATCTATCTGCTTGTCGCAGTGGCGGTGGGTTCGAGCCTGAGCATATCCGAGATCGTCGAGGCGCGCGATTATTCGCTCGCGGCTGCGGCGCGTCCGGCGCTGGGAGAACTGGGCTTCTATTTCACCGTGGCGATCGCGATCGCCGCCACCACTTCGGGCGTGATAGCGAGCGTATTTGCCGTGTCGCGCATGCTTGCGATGCTGACCGATATGAAGATGATCCCGCACAGCCATTTCGGCATGAGCGGCGGGATTCGCAGCCACATGCTGGTCTATACGGTGGTCATTGCCGGGACGCTTGCCGTCCTGTTCGATCTGTCAAGGATCGCCTCGCTGGGCGCCTTCTTCTACCTCGTCATGGATATGCTGGTTCACTGGGGCGTCCTGCGCCACCTGCGCAAGGAAGTCGGCGCGCGCGCAACAATACTTCTGACAGCGCTCGCGGCAGATGGCGTGGTCCTCGCAGCCTTTACCGCGGCCAAATTGCGCAGCGATCCTGCCGTTGTCGCCTACGCGGCGATCGGCATCGTCGCAGTCTTCGTGGGAGAATGGATCTACCTCTCGCGCAATTCCGAAGCGCCCGCATCTCCTGAAGATGATGGGTCAGGAGAGAAAAGGTGATGGCACCTTCTTCAACCAGCTTTGCCGCTTTTACGCCGGGCTTTTTCGAAACCGTTCACCGAAAACCGGCGTTGAGCACGAGAAACGTCAGGCAAAACAGATGGAGCGATTCATGACGACCCGAACAGCGGCGGTCTACCGTATGGTCATGGAGGACCATGTCTGTCCCTATGGCATCAAGACGGTCGATCTCCTCACACGGCAAGGCTTCGAGGTCGAGGATCATCACCTGACCAGCAGGGAGGAAACCGACGCATTCAAGGACAAGCACAACGTCGAGACCACCCCGCAGACCTTTATCGAAGACAAGCGCATTGGCGGCTATGACGATGTCCGCGAGTTCTTCGGCAAGAGCCGTTCGCAGCCAGAGGAAGGCGAGACCAGCTATCAGCCGGTCATTGCGATTTTCGCGGTCGCGCTGCTGCTCGCGCTAGGGCTGAGCTGGGCGTTTTTTGACGATCTGTTCACCGTCCGGGCCGCGGAATGGTTCGTCAGCCTGTCGATGACCCTGCTCGCCGTCCAGAAGCTTCAGGACGTGCGCAGTTTCTCGACAATGTTCCTCAACTACGATCTGCTCGCACGGCGCTGGGTGCCCTATGGCTTCGTCTACCCGTTCGGCGAAGCCGCTGCCGGCATTCTGATGACCGCAGGCGCGCTGACCTGGCTCTCGGCCCCGCTGGCATTGTTCATTGGCACCGTCGGCACTGTCAGCGTCTTCAAGGCTGTCTACATCGACAAGCGTGAGCTCAAATGCGCTTGCGTCGGTGGGGGCAGCAATGTGCCGCTCGGCTTCGTCTCGCTGACCGAAAATCTGTTCATGATCGGAATGGGTCTGTGGATGGGCGCGAAGCTTCTCGCATGATCACCGCGCTCCTTCTCGCCGTCTTTCTGTTCCTTGCAGCCGTCGCTTCCCACCTTGCCATTCTGGGTGTCGGCCACCGGCTTCTCGATCGCCGCCGCGATACGCTGGGAAAGCTTGCAGTCTCGCTACTCGTGCTCGCGTCGCATTTCCTGGTCGCGATTCTTTTTGCCGCAGGTTTCTGGCTGGGCGCGCAATGGGGCCTGGGAGGGTTCGACAAGGCGCCTTCCATGGACTGGATGGACTACTTCTATTTCTCGCTCATCAACGTGACCACACTGGGCCTGGGCGACATTTATCCGACCGAGCACCTGAGAGTTCTCGCCGGCGTCGAGGCCCTTACCGGCTTCGCTCTCATCAGCTGCTCGGCGCAGCTATTCTGGACCATGATGCAAAAAGGAGAAAAAGCATGACCGAAAAGACCTCCCACTCGGACAAGGGAGGGGGCGGCAGCTACTGGCGATTCATGGCCATGGTGTCGACCTCGACCGTGATCATGTTCTTCCTGATGTATGCCAACACCTTTACCGTCGATGATCTTTTCTGGAGCGAAACGCGCTTCTGGATGATGTTCGTCATGGGCGCGATGATGATGGTTGTCATGCTGCTCTTCATGTGGGGCATGTACAAGGACCGGACCAAGAACTTGATCATCCTGGGCGTCGGGGCCTTTGTGTTCGCGCTCGCACTATGGCTGGTGCGCAGCCAGACCACCGTTGACGATACCGAATATATGGCAGCAATGATCCCGCACCACTCAATCGCGATCATGACCAGCGAACGCGCGAGCCTGAAAGATCCTCGCGTGCGCGAACTCGCTCAAGCGATCAT
>NZ_BAABHV010000016.1:0-16158 GCF_039542285.1 Erythrobacter westpacificensis | reverse complement strand
ATGAGCTTGCTCTGGTCGACATTACCATGGAAGGCAGCGTCGCCGTTCTCTCCATTGGCGGTGTGCCGGTACGCGGCGCGAACATGGCCTGGTACCATCTGCCGATCCCCGACGTGAGCCCTCCGGGAGCGAGCTTCGAGGCTGAATGGTCCAGCGCGGGCGCAGAATTGCGCGGCATGCTCCGCGCCGGGTTCAACGTGCTCGTCCATTGCAAGGGGGGGCTCGGCAGGGCCGGCACCATCGCCAGCCGCCTGCTGGTGGAGCTGGGGTGGGATCCCGATCAGGCGATAGAAGCCGTGCGCGCGGCGCGGCCTGGAGCGATCGAGACCTCGGCCCAGGCGGCGCATGTCCGCGAGGTGTCTGCTGTCACGCCGGACGTGCCGAGCCAGACGAGCCAGGCATGTCGTGATCGGGCAGTCGGCGCACTTGTCGGCCTGGCTGTCGGCGACGCGCTCGGCACGACGCTCGAGTTCAGCGCTCGTGACGCCAGGCCGCAGGTCACCGACATCGTGGGCGGTGGACCTTTCCGCCTCAAAGCCGGTCAATGGACCGACGATACCGCCATGGCTCTCGCACTTGCGGCCAGTCTCGATGCCTGTGGCGGTCTTGACGAGCAGGACTTGATGGAGCGCTTCGCCAGCTGGCGCGACACTGGAGAATATTCGGTGACCGGCACTTGCTTTGACATCGGCAATACAGTTGCCGGCGCGCTACGGCGTTTCAAGGCAACAGGTGATCCTGTTGCGGGTTCGACCGACCCGATGAGTGCAGGCAATGGTAGCTTGATGCGGCTCGCGCCCGTCGCCATCCGCTATTGGCGTGACCCCGAACGGCGTGCAGATGTTGCTGCCCGGCAGAGCCTGACCACGCATGGGGCGCCCGAGGCCATCGCTGCCTGTGTCGCTTATGCCGATCTTGTTGCCGAGGCCATCTCCGGGGAACCGAGGGACGAAGTTCTGCGCCCTCGCGATCACGATCATGCGGGCAAGGTCGCTAGTATCATGGCGGGCTCCTGGCGCGGCAAGCCACGCGATGCGGTCAGGGGGTCAGGCTATGTCGCCCATTCTCTCGAGGCTTCGCTTTGGTGTATTGGCCGGACAGGGACGTTTGCTGACGCTGTCATTCTTGCAGCGAACCTTGGCGAAGATGCCGATACGACAGCAGCGATCACCGGGCAGCTTGCCGGCGCGATCTATGGATTGAGCTCGATACCCGCAAGCTGGCTGGACAAGCTTGCCTGGCGCGAGCGGATCGAACACCAGGCAGGCCAACTCTTCGATCAGTGCCTATCAGGTGGCGGCTGACTGGAAAGGGGGTCCGGTGGGCTTCGGGATGCTGTTTCGTCAAACAACCCCATGCACCGTAGCAGGCACTGAAGGCCGGCATGGAACGCTTTGCGCTGCACAGGTCGTGACAACACGGTTTTTCCTATCCGCAACCGATAGGAATAGAAGACCATGGCGAAACAGTCAGGCACCGCGCCAGCGATGATCACGACCGGCGAGGGCACAGGGCAAGCGAGCTACGAAGACGACAGGGCCGTTGCTCCAACCGCCCCTTTGAAAGAAAACCAGGATCCTATCACGAAGCCTGACTTTCGAGATCACTTTGCCAAGCTCGAAGTGCTCGCTGTGTGCATGTTCGAATGCTCTCTCGATACGTTCCGAACCGCTGATGTGTACGCAGACACGCCGCGAGAGGCTGTTGCGATGAAGCGAGAGGCCGCCTCGATCGGCAAGGCCTATGCAAGCCTGCTCATGACAATTGATCGGCTGCAGGAGACCGCCAGGAAGGAGGTTCGCTGATGGCAGGAAAACATCCGCGCAATCTTGCTGGACTTCGCGCGGCCCGCCGCTGCGGAGTGAAGACGCGTAGTGGCGAGCCGTGCCGGGCTCCTGCCATAGCCGGCGCGCTTCGTTGCCGCATGCACGGCGGGAAGGGGGCGGGTGCGCCCAGGGGCAATCGCAACGCGCAAAAGCATGGTGCCTACAGCAAGAGAGTGCGCAACCTTAGAGCGGTGCGCCAGGCGTTTGAAAAGGCAATGCGCGTGATGATTGAGCAGCTCGACGACTTCAGCTGAGGCTGAAGCGGGGGTGGCTGCTTTGCGCCCCCATTTCAGTCATTCAGATCGATCCGTTAATTTCCCAAAGGTGGACATACCCCGACACTGGTTATGGAGTTGGCGATTCGTTCTTGTGTAAGTCTAAGGGCGTATCGCTCGACGCCATTAGTGGTCTTCTTTGGCTTCAATCAATAGTAATTGAGATGTCACTGCGACCGCCTGAGATCGGGTTTACCTCGACCTTCACAGGTATCCGTTCTTTGAGTTCCTCCACGTGACTAATCACTCCAACACGTCGACCCTGAGAGTGGAGGTGCTCCAAGACAGCGACGGCCTGGCCAAGGCTTGCCGAGTCCAAGGCTCCGAACCCTTCATCAATGAAAAGGCTCTCGATTCTCACTCCGCGTCCGGTGGACATTTCTGCAAGTCCTAGGGCGAGCGCAAGGCTGACGAGGAAGCGCTCGCCGCCGGACAGATTTTGCAGCCCGCGCACCTGCCCAGCCATGTCGTTGTCGATCACCTCGATCAGCATCTCCCCGCCCGAGGCGCGCTGCAGGGCATAGCGCGGTTTAAGGTCGGCGAGCCGGTCATTGGCGAATTCCAGCAGGCGGTCGAGCGTCAGGCTCTGCGCGAAATTACGGAACGTCTTGCCCTGCGCGTCACCGATCAGTTCGGCGAGTTCCTCCCATACGCGGCCCTTTTCCTGCGCTTCCGCCAGTTCGGCGCGCAGCTCGGCGGTCTGCTGACGCACGTCGTCATCCTTACGGAGGCGGAATTCCTGGTCCTTGAACGTGGCCTCTGCCGTGTCCAGCGCCGCCTTCGCCTCCTCCAGCCGGACGGCCAGAGTGTCCGGATCGGTTTCGGGGCGCTCGCTCTGCTCATGGGCGGCGAGATCGGCCTCGCGCTGCTCGAGCGCGGCCGTCGCTTCGGCGAGCGCCGTATGCAGGCCGCGCAGTTCGGCTTCCTCCTTCTCAAGCGCCTGCGATCCGGCCCCTGCCGCTTCGGCGACCTCTTCGGGCGAAAGATCCGTGGCCGAGAGAGCCTTGTCGAACGCCTCCTGCAAGCGCGCCAGATCGCCTCCGAGCCGGGTCAGTATCTCCTCTGCTCCCTGGCGGTGCGAGCGGGCACTGGCGGCTTCGGTTCTCGCGGTGCCGAGCCTGTCCCGCGCCGCCGCTTGAGCAGCTTCCGCCTTTTCGAGTGCTTCGGACAGTTCGCTCTCAAGTTCGGCCACTGGCCGCCCGCCGAGCAGTGCCCGGCGAGCCGACAGCCTCTCGTCCAATGTGGCTTGCGCTGTGCTGGAAAGTGTTCGGGCGTTTTCGAGATCGCGTGAGGCGGTGGAGGCTGTGGCCCTGTCCGTCGTCCATTGCTCCAACAGGGCCGGGATGCGGGCATCCACATCCCGCAATTCCTCCTCCTTGCCGCGCCATTCGCGGGCGCGGCAGCTCACCCAGTCCGCGGGATCGGGTAGGGCCCGCCAGTCGGCCAGGTCGTTCAGCGTCCGGTCGAGGGTCGCAGCAATGCGGTCCTGCTCGGTGGCCGTTCCATCCAGCTTGCGAGCGATAGCGGCCAGCGCCTCCGCCGCGTTGCGCTGCGCTTCCTGCTTCCTGTCCCGGTCTTCGCGCGCGGTGTCGCAGGCGGCGCGCTTATCCTCCTCCTCGTGCCGGGCCGCCTCCAGCCTGGCCGCCGAGCCGCGCAGCCGCTTCCGCTCGGCGTCGATCTGCGGCAGCCGCTCGGCAAGAAGATCAAGGAGATCGTCCTCCGCCATGCACGGATCGAGATCCGCCTTTTCCATGGCCGCGGAGCGGTCGGCCTCGCGCAGCTCGCGGTCGGAAGCACGGGCGGCCAGGGTCTGCGCCTGCCGCTCCGCGTCGCTTTCGGCCCGCTCGAGGTTTTTGCCGCCGGCTGCGATTTCCGTCTTCAGAACTGTCTGCCGAATGCGAGCCTCGTCCAGTGCCCCGCTCGTTTCGGCGGCGCGAGCGCGGGCTTCTTCCACCGCCTCGCCGAAGATCGCCTGCACAGCGCTCAGGCGATGCTCGGTCGCGCCGCAGACGGGACAGGCCTCGCCGTCTTCCAGCGCCTCGCGCAGGGCGACGACGCTCTCGTCCGAGGCGGCGAGGGCGCGGGTCTGGGCGTGTTCGGATTCCACCTTCCGGGCGAGAAGGGCGGGAAGGTCGGCCTCGATCCCGGACAGTTCACGCTGTCGATCGGCCTCCTCGGCCTTGATCCTGCATGCCAGCTGACGCGTGGCGACGAGCTGCCCGTCCGCCTCGGCCTCCCGTTCCTGCGCCTGCTGCAGTGCGCCGTGCTGCGTCTGCACCTCGCGCAGGGCCTCGCGCTCCGTCTCTAGGCGCTGGAGCGTTTCGGTGTCGGGCGTCTCTTCGCGTGCCTTTTCCAGCGCCTTCTTCGCCGCCCCGTGCTCCTTCTCGGCTTGCGCCGAGGTCTTGTCCGCCTCCTCGAGCGCCCCCTGCGCCTTGTCGGCTTCAGCCTTCGCGGCGTCGCGCTCGCCTTGCAGCGCCTCCAATTCCTTCTGAAGGACCGAGAAGGCGGAGAGGTCGTCTGCCAGTGCAGTTTCCTCCCGGGCGAGTGTCTCTAGCCCGGCATTGCTTTCACGCCATTGCTCCAGCTCGGCGCGTTTTTGTTGCGCCTTCTCGTATTCGGCCTTCGTCCCGGCGACCGCCACCTGCGCCCGGTCGTGCGCCTCGCGACAGCCGGTGAGGTTTGCGGCAGTCTCCTCGCGCCGCTTCTCGGCCTCGGCAATGGCCCGATCCGCCTCGCGCGCCTCGTGCAATTCCGGGTCGGCCTTCCGCCGGTTTGCCTTCGCCTCCTCGAGAGCGGAAGTGGCCTTCTCCTCGGCGGCTCGCGCGGCTGTTTCGGCCTTTTGCGCTTCCTCCTCGGCTTTCACCCGCTCCGCAAGATTCCGCTGAGCACCTCCGGTCTCGCCCCGCTTTTCCTCCAGCTGCCGCCAATGCCCGGCATGATCGAAAGCGCGCTTGCGCCGCTTCAGGGCCTGCTCGCGTGGCGTGGCCTCCGCCACCGCCTGCTGCGCCGCGTCACGCGCCGCGCGGCCTTGCGCCGCCTTGTCGGTCAACTCGGCAAGCCTCTCGGTCCAGCGGCACGCCGCCTGTAGCGCCTCATGCGCGTTCGCCTTCGCCTCGCAGTCGGTTTTTGCTTCGGCGATGGCGATCTCGAGCGCGGCGCGATCTTCGTCGCTCAGCCCTTCCTGCCGGGTAATCTGGTCTTCCAGACCCTGATAGCCGGAGCGGATGTCCTTCGCCTTCTCGAACGCCTTCCTACCGAGAACGGTGTAGATGGCCGCCCCGGTCAGCTTTTCGAGGAGCTGAGCGCGCTCGTCCCCACTGGCCTTGATGAAAGCCTCGAACTCGCCCTGCGCCAGCACCACTGCGCGGCCGAATTGTTCGGCATTGAGGCCGATCAGCCGCTCGATCTCCGCCAGAGTTTCCCGCTTGCGTCCGCCGAGCCGTTCCCCGGTGTCGAGACATTCGAGGTCGATGCTGGCCTGTTGCACCCTGCCATCAGCCCTGCCACGGGCGCGGCGCACGCTCCAGCGGCTGCGATAGGAGCGCCCGTCGCGGGCGACGAAGTCCAGTTCCGCATGGCCCTCTCCCGCGCCGTGGCGCAGGATGGCGCGCGGGTCGCGCGGGCTTAACCCGTCATCAGACAATTGGCCGCTGGCAGGTGCGCCCGCGAGGCGCGGTATGGCGTCGAACAGAGCAAGGCTCATCGCGTCGAGCAGGGTGGACTTGCCCGCCCCGGTCGGTCCGGTGATTGCAAAGATCCCGGCATCGGCGAGTGGGCCGTTTGCGAAGTCTACAGCAAAGTCCCCGGCGAGGCTGGCGAGATTGCTGCCGCGAATGGCGAGAATACGCATCAGACCGCCTCCCCATCGTCGCAATGCGCGGCGATGAGCAACTCGTTGAAAGCTTTGTCCAGGCCTTCTGCCGGATCGGTGCCGTGCTGGGTCCGGTGTAATTCTGCGAAAACGCTCTCGGGCTTGAGGTCGGTTAGTTCCTGCTCGCGTGCAGCGAGGGCGCGAGAACCACCCTCAATGCTGCGCTCCCGAATTATACGAGTTAGGCGCACAGGCTTACCGTCAAGCGCTGCGAGAATCCGCGATTGGAGGTGCGGTTCCGGCCCGCTTACAAGTACCCCCACTTCAAGGAAGGGATGCCGGTCACGCTCTTCCAGTTCTTCCTCGATCTTCAGGCTTTCCAGCTCCGCCAGCACGGCGTTCAGGGGCTTTGGCGCGCCGGCTGGAACCTTAAGGAAGCGCACGGGTCGGGGGACGGCCACTTCCTCGACTCGAGTGCCCGTGGAATCGAGCGTCACAACGCTCACTGAGTGCCGATACTCGCGCTCTGTCGCAGAAAGGGGGAATGGAGAGCCGGCATAGCGGATCGGTACGTCACTTCTGATGGTCTGCGGACGATGCAGGTGGCCCAGCGCGACATAGGCAGCACGGCTGTCAAACAGACTAGCAGCCTGCGCTTCTTCACCACCTACGACGATGCGCCGTTCGGACATTTCGGAAACCTCGCCGCCGGCTACGTGCAGGTGGCCAGACAAGACGAGCGGCAGGTCTCCAGCTTTGGCCGCAGCTGCGTCAGCAATGCTACCGTAGAGTTCGGCCAGACCTCCCTGCCCCAGATCGCCGGGGCGGCAGAATGGTACAGCGGCGAGCCATGCGGCCACTTCACCATCAGCATTCTCTAAGGGCATACAGATCCGGTCGAAATCCGGCTCCCGTTCCTTGCGAGGCAGGGCGCCGACAAATCGCACGCGCCCCTCCTCCAGCAACGCGCCGGGTAAGTCGATGCGCAGAGCGCTGTCATGATTGCCGCCAATGATGACGATCTGAATCTTGGGCACGCGCCGCTGCACCTCACGGACGAAGCCGTAGAGACGTCGCATGGCGGATACGGGCGGATTGGCTACATCATAAACGTCGCCAGTTACGAGTAGGACGTCAGTCTTGTGCTCCTCAAGCGCTTCAAGCAACCAGATGAGAAAGGCCTCGTGCTCGCTCTCCCGCGAGTGCCCCATCAATTCGTGTCCGAGATGCCAATCGGAGGTGTGTAGCAATCTGACGGGTTTCATGCCCTAAGCCTTTGTCACGAAGAGAGAAACGAGTATTGGCGAGAACTTCAATCGGAGGGAAGCCATTCCTTCCAGATCAAAGTTTCGAAGTGCGGTTGACAGTCACCGCTAGGCCTCACTTACCTTCGGCCAGCCAACCAAGTCTGACCCCTGGCGCCATAGGGGCGGTAAGACGTCCAGATTTCAACTATGCAAGCGAGCGAGGGCGATCTCCACTCTCCTTCGAGCAGATTTGCGAAGCCGCGAAATCAGGAAGAGCCGCGCCACAGCAACTGGCTGATCACCCTCATCTGGCACCGCATTCGCCGCAAGCGCGAGCTCTTCGAGCGAGATCTCATTGATTGAGCGCTCCATCTTGCCGCTCGCTGGAACGCGATACTCCGCCAAGTTGGCGGCCTGATTTTCATCCGTCCAGAAGAACACGCAGCCTTCATCATCGACCGTTAAGTAAGCGATCTGGCGCGCGATGGCGTCTACCCGTTCCTTAATGAGTCTACCTGTGCGCGCGAAGCCATGGGCCCGCGCGATGATCGTAGCCAGCTTGTCGTCCCTAACCGGACCTTCGAACTCGATCGCCCGAGCGATTAAGTTCGCCAAGTCGTCATCGTAGTCGTCGTCGTAGAACCGCTGCGGATCAATGGTCCCATCGAGGTCCGAGAAATCGGTGTGGCGATACGGCACTTCCCGCGCGGATTTGGCATCGAATGCGCGTGCGAACATCATGTCTCGTTGCGGCGGATCCGACGTTTCCTCGTCGGGATCGTTTGGCAGGTCAAAGTGCGGCGCGGTTTCGGGCTCATCGACTTCTGCCTCCTCTTTGGGTTCGCCGGCCGCCGGCCCATGCGCGAACGCTTCTTGGTGCTCGCCCGCAGTGGAATTGGCGGCGGCTTCTTCTTTTTCGGAACGGGCCTGCCGGTCCGCTTCGAGTACTTCTTCGAGCTGCGAGAACACCTTCTCCATTGCGCCCTCGCGGTCGATCCAGAAGTCGGTCGACCAGATTCGAATGATCGTCCAGCCGAGATTTTCCAAGACCGCTTGGCGCACCTTGTCGCGATCGCGTGCAGTCAGTGCACTATGATACATCGCACCGTCGCACTCAATTCCGGCGAGGAAATCGCCCGGATGGTAAGGGTGGACGATGCCCAGATCGATGCGATAGCCGGATACCCCGATCTGCGGTCGAACGGACCAGCCGCGCCGCTCCAGCATGGCCATCACGGCGTCTTCGAACGGTGATTCGGTGCTGCCTAGGCTGTCCGAATGGACCTCGGCCAGCGCCTCGGGCCCGCGGTCAGCGAATTCGATGAAATGCTTTAGATCGCGGACCGCCGCGGCCGACGTGCGCGATAGGTCGATCATGCCCGCATCGAACGATGTAAACAGCAACATCGACTTGCGCGCGCGGGTGACGGCGACGTTCAGGCGCCGCCAACCCCCATCTTTGTTCAACGGTCCAAAATTCATCGACATTTTGCGCGAACCGGCCTCCACCGGCCCGAAAGTAATGCCCAACATGATGATGTCGCGCTCATCACCCTGCACGGTCTCCAGATTCTTGACGAAGACCGGCTCCTCGAGCTCGTCGGCGAAATGCGCATCGAAGGCCGCATCGCTCTTACGCGCCTTTTCCAGCAGGTCCTCGACCAGTTCCTGCTGCTTGCTGTTGAGCGTAACGATACCCAGCGAGATCGTGCCCGGGGCCTGCCCCGCCAGCCTCTTGCGCGCTTCGGCGACCATGGCTTTCGCCTCGATGGCGTTCGTCTGCTCCGTTCCCTTAGCATAAATGCCGTCAACCCGGTGCCATTCGACCGCGGTATCGCGCGTTTCCGGGGCCGGGAATGTCACAAGCTTCCCATCGTAATAGCGCGAATTGGAAAACGCGATCAGCGAATCGTGACGGCTGCGATAATGCCAGTCCAGGCTGCGGCGTGGGATCGAGGCAGACACGCATTCGTCGAGGATGCTTTCGAGGTCGACCGTGGCATCCTCGTCAACTGTCGCCGATCCGCGACTGAAGAAATTGGTTGGCGGCATCTGCTTCTGATCCCCGGCGAGGACAAGTTGCTTGCCGCGGCCGATCGAACCGACGGCGTCCCAAGGCGTGATCTGGCTCGCCTCGTCGAAGATCACGATATCGAACAGGTCCTGATCGGGTGGTAGATATTGTGCGATCGAAAGCGGGCTCATGAGCATGCAAGGTGCCAGCGCGCTGAAATCGCTGCCCATCTCTTCTGCTAGGCGACGGACCGGTTTGTGCGCCCGCTGCTTTGCCATCTCATGCTTCAGCACGCCGAAGCCGGATGCCCTGGCAACCTGCGATTGATCCGGCAAATCGCTGCACAGCCGCGCGCGGATGTATTTTGCGGTAAGGCCCTGAATCTCATCGGTCATGTCACGAAAGGCGGCGATCTTGTCCTCGTGAGTATAGGCGTGGAATTCGGCCAGCTGCGGATCGGCATCAATCGCCCAAGGCGCAAACCATTTGGCATAGGCTGCCTCGAACATCTCTAGCGCCACGCCTTCATCCAGCCCGTTTTCGATGCGCCGAATCATCGGCGCCAGGCCCAGCGTGGCCGCTCGCGCCTTGGCACCGTTCCACTGACACAGCGAATTGAGTTGCGGCAGGTGATCGGCAATGTCGCGTGAAAAATCGCCCAAACCATCGAATGTGGACGGCGCATCTTCGGCTTCGCTTATCTCGACAAATTCGGTGCAAGCGGCATCGAACCGCTTGAGAGCATCGCCCAGCTTCGCGATCGCACCGGCTAAAGGCGCGTCGCCAGCCGTCATTTCGTTGGCGTCGACAACGATCGTCCGCACCGCGCCGATCGCCTGTGTGAACTCCAAAGGATCCCGGGCATATCTACTGACGGCCGTGCGGATCGCTTCGCCTGCGTCGGCCAGACGCTCAAGCCGGTCGGGATCGCTTTCCATTCCCTTATTTGCCGGAACGCCATCTATGTCGGCGGACGTGACATCAACGCGTGCGTGCAGGCTTGCCATCTCGTCGAACAGGGGAAGGTCTTTGTCCGGAACGATCTCCCCGCTTGCGCCGCCAGTTTCGGCCATACGCTTAAGTATGGCGCGGCTGGCGAAATAGCGCAGCAGCCACATCTTCTCTTCAGCGATGCGCCAGTCTTCGGCCAGATCGCGACTAATGTCCTCGATGGCGAACGGCTCTTGATATTCCGCCGAGAGCCGGGTCCGGCGCTCTTGCCATTCTCGCAGCGCCGCGGTCAGCTCGCGCATTGAAGCGCCAGTCTGTGGGTGATCGGGGCGGAAGGCGAATGAGAGATCGAGCCCATGCGTTTCGGCGATTGCCTTGCCAAGAGCGTGCAGCCGCCTTGCGTCCTCCGGCCCTACGATCTCGTTGGCAATGCCGACGGCACGCATCGCGGCCGCGGCCGTTTCGCGCAGATCCGCCGCAGTCTCTCCCAATTCGCGCGCAGCTGAGGCCAACTTTGACTGCCACGCATTCGACCAGCTTTGCGTCGCGACGTGTTTGAGGACTGATTGTGGCAGCGAACGCAGGCTTCTGAAGGTGAGTTCCAGCCGGCGCACCGCATCTCGCATTTCATCCATCTGCGCTGCAGAATGCTCGGTCCGTTCAGGCCAATTAAAGACCGGAAGAGCGCCGTCATCGTCGCGCACCACACGCCAGACGGCATCGTGCACCGTCAAACCGCAACTGTATCGGCGGTGAAGCGCGCTGGCGAAATTGTTGAGATCGTCGCGAAGATTCCGCAGCCGATCGGTCCGCGCGCGCCATTCTTCTTGGCCAAGCGCGCCCTTGGCGTTCCACGCCCGCTCCAGCTGGCGTATCACCTCGATCTTGGCGCTCTTATGCGAATGGAGTTCGAGGCAGAAATCGCCTAAGCCCACCTGCTCCAGCCGGCGATAAACCACTTCGAGCGCAGCCCGCTTTTCCGAGACAAACAACACGCGGCGACCCAGTGCCAGGTTCTGCGCGATCATGTTCGCGATGGTCTGCGACTTGCCGGTCCCCGGTGGTCCGTCGAGCACGAAATCGTGACCTTGCCCTGATGCGACGACAGCCGCCAATTGCGAACTGTCGGCCGGCAGGGGCGCATAAAGATCGGAAGGATCGACAGCGGTATCGAGCGCCGCCGGTTCTATCAAAGCTTCAGACGCTTCAAACGGTTCTTCACCGCGTTCGATCAGATGGCGGACGACCTTGTTCTTCTTCAACAGATCGCGTCGATCGACGAGGTCCTTCCACATCAGGTATTTCGAGAAAGAAAAGATACCGAGCACCACTTGCTCGCGCACTTCGAAACCAGGAGTGTCGGTGATCGCGCGGCGGATATGGTTCCACACCGCCTTCACATCGACCCCGCTCGCATCCTGTGGCAATTCACCGTCTAGCCCTTCGATCACCAAGCCGAAATCCTGCTTGAGCAGTTCGAGCAGGGTCATATTGAAGCGCGGATCGTCTTCATGCGCGACCAGCTTCATGCCCGAGCGCGCATTTCGCCGCTGCAATTGAACCGGCTGCAAAATCAGCGGGGCACGATAGCTGCGATCGTCTGTTACCTTCTTCTTCCATTCGAGGAAGCCAAAGGCAAGGAACAGCGTGTTGGATCCGCCCTCGTTCAAGTCCGACCGGGCCTGGCGATAAAGCTTGATCAGCGCGGTTTCGAGCTTGCCTTTGTCCTGCTCGACATAGACTTCGTTCTTTTCGAGTCCTGCGAGTGCATGCCCGGACTTCAGATCCGTGCGGCTGCGATCGCGATGAAGTTCGACATCGCGCCCGCCGACGCCAAGATCGGGAAGAGGCAAGACCGTGATCTTGCGCCCATCAGCCAACAGATCTTCAAGCGCCGCCGGATCGGGGCATTCCAGGCGAAGGTTTCCGGTTTTCGGGAGGTTAAGCAGGCGGTTGCGCGCGGTAAGGTCAAGCAGCTTGCGCTGCCACTCCTCGATCCGGTCGCCGGGTTTGACCTTGCATTCCTCGATCTCCGTAGTTTCCAGCGACCCGCGATAGAGGTCGGGCGCTTCCTCCACAAAGGTGGTCGCGATACCCTCGTCCTCCTCTTCCATCTGCGGCGAGGAGGTCGAGAGAGGCAGGATTTCGCGCATCCGGGCGCGTCGAACATCGACAGCGAGGAAGAAATCTCCCGGCTCAATGACTTCGAGCTGGCGTTTCGATTCTTGCGCCGCTTCGGAAAAGCGCGCGCGGTTATTTCCGGTTACCATGGTAGTTTCGAAAAGCACGATATTGCAAAGGTCGAGCCGATTGCGGACCGCCGCCACTTCGTCCGTCACCAGTTCGGAAAACTGATCCCGCTCGATCCAAGCTCCGGCAAACGCATGACCCTCCGTCAAGACGATGAGGGGGTGGAGGCCCGCCTGTTCAATCACGGCAGCGAACAGTAGCGCGGTATCGAGGCAGGTCGCGACACGGCCGGAATAGATCGCGCTGGGCGACCTGATCTTCTGGCCGCGACTTTCGAAGCTGGCAGGGGGCAGGGTGTAGGTGAGTTCGAGACCGCTGACGGCCGACCAGATGGCGGAAACGATTTCATAAACCCGCGCTCGATCGCCGCTTTCATAGCCGTCGATCCCATCGGGACGCCCGGACGTCGAGAGCGCATGGGACGCGGCGCGCAACACCTTCTCGACCGCCGGATCGTTGGGCATCACGAATGAGGGAAGAAGTTCGGGCATGGCGTCCGCGCCGCCCCAGTCATCCACCGCCAGCAGCGTCATCGGTAGCGTTTTCTGGGCGAACAGCTGATCCGCGCCATCGCGCAATTCCAGCGAAATATTGGCACGTTCGGCCTCAGCCAACTCGCGCGCGAAGCCCGCGGCGATTTGCACGTCGCGATCCATCAGGTGCAAATGTTGTCCGGGTTCAATCAGATCGATCGACCAGGTTCTGGCCCCGAGAATTCCCGGATCGGCGGCCAGCGACAGGGTGAGATTCGACGCAGGCTCACCGGTCTCATTGATAAGCGTGATCTCGCGCAGCGGCGGTACGGAATTCTGCTGCGACACGAAGCCGATCCGCTCGCAAGCCTCGACCTCGATCCGCAGGCCTTTCACTTGCTCAGCGCCTGAGCCAATGCGGTCTTTCAAGAAGCATCCCCCGATTCCATCTGCTGCCTGACTTTCGGCGTAAGGTTTCGTACGGCGTCTTGGCGCAATTCGTTAAGACATTCCACCAGTTAGAATTAATTATGGTAATCAGTCCTAGCCCAAATTGAAGCACGATCAGCATTTTGCATTGCAAATTTTCGATTACTTGTGGGCTCAAAACATAGGGTCAACGGTCCGCTAGCTGGGACTGACGAACCAATAGCGGACGGTCAGTTAGCGGCCCAATTTCTGCCAGTCTGCTATCCGCGCTCTATTTGGCCGCTCGACTCGTAACGCTTTGAAACTGGGAACAAACACTCTGCCTTCGCGGACAATACTCTCAGACCGATCTTTCATAGCGATCCTGAAGAAGCCTATCCAACGGCGAGCGAACCCCTCAATCCGGTGTCAGAAGCCGAGCCTTTTGGGCCTGGAACTCTTCCTCAGTTAGCACGCCCTGATCGCGCAACTCCGCAAAACGAGCCAGCTCCTCAGCCACCGATAGCTGGTTCTGGACGATGGTGGTCGATTGCACTGGCTGAGCCGCCCCATTGACAAATTCGCGTTCGGGCAACGGACCGATCGGCTCGCGAAATTCTGTCGGGACACTTACCTCGTGACGATCGCCGCCTCGATAGTATTGCACTTCGAAGGAGTTCTCGCGGATCGCCTTGTGCAGTCCGTCCGAGGTATCATTCTCGTCCTTGATCCTCTCGCCTGCGATACGGTGGACGATATCGCCGGTTTGCAAACCGGCCCTTGCGAAGACGCCGCCCTCGTATGCAGTCACGATCAGCATACCCTCGCGAGGTTCCTCGACATATTCATACTCGACGTCGATGGCGGCGTGGTTGGGGAACTGCGTATTGGGCGGAAAAATTCCGCCGACGTTCTGGAAGAAACCCATGACGCCGTTGTGGAAGTTCTCTGACGCCAGTTCAGTCTGTTGGGTCTGTCCGAAAGCGGTCTGCTGCTCCTGCCAGGCCGTAGCCTGGACCCGCGTGTATCCCTGAACGCCTGCCATGTTGAAACGGAAATACTGGCGCGGGGGTGTCGCGTAGCTCGGTCCTGCAAGGGCGCTCAGCAGACGACTGCCAAAAGACATGGGGACTTCGCAGACTACGGTTGTGTCGGTTGAGGAAATCATCGTCCAGCCAAGATCCAGACACTGGTTCGCGAGGTGGTCACTGGTTTCCACCACTTCCATCGGGAAGTAGGCTTCGGTGCTGCCTGAGGGAGTGACTGCGAAAGGCTCATCGGCCATCGCCTGCGCAGGCACCATCAGACAGATCGCGGCAGCGAAGTAGAATTCTCTTTTCATAATTTCCCCTATATCCATTCTGATCTCTGCAGCTAGCTTTTACGCAGTCAAGATTTATTCTGCGTTATCAAGGGGGTCTCTATGGCGCGAAGCTCATTATGCACTACAGGGTTGTTTCTGATCGCGGGCGTCTTTCCCTACGCGAACTCGGTCGCCTCGGCTCACGGAGGCCGTCTCGCTGCCGATGGCTGTCACATGGATCGCAGCACGGGAGTTCGCCATTGCCACCGCGGCCAACAGGCAGAGCAGCCGCAACGAGGCGCTGAAGGCGAGATCTACTATCCGAACTGCGACGCTGCGCGCCGGGCCGGTGCGGCACCAGTTCTGAGAGGCCAGCCCGGTTACGGACGGCACCTCGACAGGGACGGCGACGGCAGGGGATGCGAATAGAGTGTTGAATGAGCCGAGAGACCGGGAGGGCAGCGACCGCGAAGTTTATCGCGACGCGATGGTGCTGGTTGGCTTCGTGGTGGCGGTGGTGGCGCTGCCGGCGATCTATCTGGCGCTCGCATGATCCTCGCTGCCCTATCACTTGCCTTCGCTGTCTGCCCAGCTGATGGCGTCCGGATTACTTGCGTGCACGATGGCGACAGCTTCATCATCGATCGCGAGCGGATCCGGATTGCCGACATCGATACGCCGGAACTGGACGGGCAGTGCGACTATGAAAGCGACCTCGCACTCAGGGCACGTAATCGCCTCGTGCAGCTTCTCAACGCTGAAGCCTTCGAAATCCGGCGACAAGGCGAGGATCACTATGGACGGAAGCTTGCAATCGTCGCGAACAGCCGGGGTTCTGTCGGTGATCAACTTGTGCGCGAAGGGCTGGCGCGGACTTGGAGCGGGCGGCGGCAGCCGTGGTGCTGATGTTAGTGTCAGTGGCAAACATCGCTATTGTAGCGCTGTGTTTGGCCGCTGGCTGGGTCGCTTGGTATTCCCTTTTTGATCGCGATGGCGCGCGTCTTTCAGCCAAACGGCTGGTTGTGGGAACCTCTGCGAGCCTTTTATTTATCGTGACGGCACTTACGATTTGGAATGGCTTACCAGAAAACGCTGAAGACTGTTGGTGGGAAGATCGCACTTATGTGTGCTAGTAGGGGTACTGTCAGAGCAAATGCACCTGATTGACGGCTGAGGCTGTGAGGGTAGGGCAGTGCGATGCCCAGACTCAGAAAGCCAGCCAGTCCGTTTCGCTATTTCAATTCATCGCCAGAGGTCATCCGTCTTGTGGTGATGATGTATGTCCGCTTTCCGCTGAGCCTGCGCAATGTCGAGGATCTGCTGGCGGAGCGAGGCATCGATATCTGCCATGAGACCGTGCGGCATTGGTGGAACAGGTTCGGGCCGATGTTTGCCGCTGACATCAAGCGGCAGAGGATCAGCCGGATGCGCGGCTTCAGGCAGTGGCGATGGCATGTCGACGAGATGTACGTGAAGCTGAATGGCGAGATGGTCTACCTGTGGCGAGCGGTCGACCAGGAGGGCGAGGTATGAATAGCCCCTAGTTTTCTAGACGCCCTCGGTGCTCATCATCTGCTGCCGTTCGAACTCTACGGGTGAC
>NZ_BAABHV010000015.1:0-6512 GCF_039542285.1 Erythrobacter westpacificensis | reverse complement strand
CAGCAGCCGCCTGATCGGCGCAGAGCGACAGCCTACCTCTGACTGCCGCCAATCTTTGCAACAGAGCCATGCCATCAACCTTCGCGGATTGAGCCCCTTCGCGACGCTGACGCTGGTGAACGGCCATCGCGCGGTTCCGGCTGGCACAGTCGGTCTGGCGGTAGACCCCACCGCGATCCCGACAGTCATGCTGCAGCGGGTCGACATCGTCGGGGACGGCGCCTCGGCAACCTATGGTTCGGACGCCATCGCCGGCGTGGTAAACCTCATCACCCGCCGCAATTTCGAGGGGTTTCAGGTCGGTGGCCGCTATGGCTTCGGCGACAATTATGATGAGTGGCAGGTCAATGCACTGGCGGGCCATCGCTGGAGCACGGGCCAGCTGACGATTGGCGGCGAGATTTCACAGCGCAGCGCGCTCAGCGGGCTGGATCGCGATTTCTATTCGGCGGATCTCTCCGGCCGGGGCGGTGCGGATAACCGCAGGACCGCCTGTAATCCGGGCACCATCGAGGTCAATGGCACGACTTATGCGATCCCGGCCGGCGGCGTCACGCAGGCGACGGCGGGGCAACTCGTGCCCGGCACCGTCAATCTGTGCGATCCGATCAAATCCCAGGATCTGCTGCCCCACCAGAAGCAGCACAGCGTGGCACTGACATTCGATCAGGAGATCACCGAAGGACTCCGCATCTTTGCCGATGCGCATTATTCGCACCGTCGCTATCGCCGTGAGGTGCCATTCGAATCCGGCCCGCTGGTGGTCACGAATGCAAATCCCTACTTCGTGGCGCCTCCCGGCACCAACGCCACCTCCGCGATCGTGAATTACTGGTTCGGCGGCCAATCGCTGGGGGATACCTGGACGGACAGCGGCTATTCCGAGAACTACACTGCCTATCTGGGCGCGGAAGCAAAGTTGTGGGGCGACTGGCGCCTGACCGTCAGCGGCTCCTACGGGCAGAACAAGGATGAAGCCTATCAGGTGCGGATCGCCAGCACCTCGCCGCAGGTCGCGGCAGCACTCGCCAGCAGCGATCCTGCCACTGCGCTCAATCTGTTCGGCCCCAATCGGCCGGAAGTGCTCGCCGGCATCAATAACGATCTGTTCGCCGCCCCGGGGCGCAGCCGCCAATATGTCTATGAAGCCAAGCTCGATGGCACGCTGTTCGCCCTGCCGGGTGGCAATGTCCAGCTGGCGGTCGGCTATCAGCGTCAGACGGACAAGGTGCTCAACGGCCTCATTCTCGGCACGCCGGAAAACAATGCGCCGGCCTTTGGCGGTCTGAAGGACCTGTCCCGCACATCGGATGCCTTCTACGGCGAATTGCTGGTGCCGCTGGTGGGAGTGGGCAACAGCATGCCGGGGATCGAGGAACTGACGCTCGACTTCGGCTTGCGGACGACCAACTACACCGTCGTCGGCCGCACGACGGACCCCAAGATCGGCGTCAACTGGCTCGTCGGGGGCGGACTGAAGTTCCACGGCAGCTATGGCACATCCTTCCGTGCGCCGGGCCTCACGCAGCTCGTCGGGCCGGTCTCGGCCGTGTTCGTCCAGAACTACGCCACGCCCACCGGCCCGGTGCTGGGCTATACGACCGGTGGTGGCAATCTGGGGCTGCAGCCGGAAACCGCGACCACCTGGTCGCTCGGTGCAGAATGGCGTTCGCCGGCTGTTCCCGGCCTCCGTGCCAGCCTGAATTACTTCAACATCAGCTATGAAAACCAGATCAGCAGCTATCTGAGCAATCTCAATATCCTGCAGAATCCGGAGGCCTACGCGGGGGTCATTTCCTATTGCCCCTCCGCGGAATGTTCGGCGCTGATCGACAAGTTCATTCTGGGCGTGGGGCCGGACCCGACGCCGCTGCCGCTGTTCGGTCCGCTGCTGCCGGCGCCGGGCGTCTTCGTGAATGGCCTTGAACAGAATCTGGCCACCACGAAGGCGAGCGGACTCGATTTCGAGTTCAATTACCGGTTCGGTGCCACGACGGACGGCGAACTGAGCCTCGGCCTGAGCGGCACTTACTATCTCGAATATCGTCTCTCGCAGACGCCGGGCGCCCCGGAGGTCAACGTCGTGAATCGGATCGGCTATCCCGTCCGTTTCCGTGCGCGTGGCACGGTCGGCTGGCATCAGGGCGGGCTGTCGGCCTTTGCGTTCGTCAATCACATGGGCGGTTATACCAACGATCTCGCGACGCCGATTCAGAAGGTGGACGCCTATACCACGGTGGATCTCAGCGTAGCCTACCGGTTTGAGGACGATGCTTCGATGCTTGGCGGGGTGAGGGTCGGGCTGGATGTGCGCAACCTGTTCGATGTCGAGCCGCCATTCGTGAACATCGTTGCCAATGCCAATGGCGGCGGTGGTTTCGATCCGCAGGCGGCCAACCCGATCGGGCGCGTCATCGGCGTCTCGCTCTCGAAGGCCTTCTAGTAGCTAAAGGGGAGGGCCAGGCTGTTGCCGCAGCCTGGCCCGATTGTCATGACCGCTCACGCACAACGGCGCTTGCAACTCTATAGTCTAAGCGTCAGAACGCCGTCATGACGAGCGCATCCAATACCCGGCACCGCCAGATCCTCGATCTGGCTCGCCGCAATGGCAAGGTGACGGTCGAGGATCTTGTCTCCCGTCTCAATGTCACCCCGCAGACGATCCGCAAGGATCTCAATGACCTGTGCGAGCGCGGCTATCTTTCGCGGGTCCATGGCGGCGCCATCCTCGGCTCCGGCGTGGAAAACCTGCAATATGAGGCGCGGCGACGGCTCTCGGTGGAGGAAAAGGCGGCCATAGGACGGGAAGCGGCAGCCCGCATCCCCGATGGCGCCTCGTTGTTCATCAACATCGGCACGACGACGGAAGAAGTGGCGCGGGCGCTGGCCGGGCGGACCAACCTCCTCGTCCTCACCAACAATCTGAACGTGGTGGACATTCTCTGCCGCAATCCCGCGATAGACCTGATCGTCGTCGGCGGTCGTGTCCGTCATGCCGATCGGGCAGCGGTGGGCCCGACAGCTGTCGATTTCATCAGGAACTTCAAGGTCGATTTCGCAGTCATCGGTGCATCGGCAATCGATGAGGATGGCTCGTTGCTGGATTTCGACCTGAACGAAGTGCAGGTCTCGCATGCCATCGTCGAAAACTCTCGCTCGGTCATCCTCGTGGCCGACCGGAGCAAACTGACGCGCAGCGCGCCGGTCCGCATCGGGCATATCGGCGCCATCGACGTGTTCGTGACCGACTATCTCGACAGCCCCGAGCTCGCCGCAGTTTGCGCGGAACATAATGTCGAGGTGGTGAATGCTCTTCCGGAAAGCGAAGCGGAAGACGCCCAAGACTGAGGGGTCAGCTTGACGGGCCGCTGCGAGAGCAAAACGCCATCCCTGCGTGACGTCGCAGGACTTGTGAGCCGCATGTGTTAATGCGTGAATGGGATGGCCGGCGTCCAGGCCGACTGCGCCTTCGCGCAGCCAGCCCGGCCCCGTTCGTTAAAAGTCGTAGCGGACGCGCACGCCATATTCGCGCGGTGCGCCATAGTACTCGTTATTGTTGAACTGGCCTGTGACAAATTCGTCATCGGTCAGATTGGTGCCATAGGCTTCAACGAGCAGATTGCCCTTCTCGATGCCGAGCCTCGCGCCCAGCACGCCGCGCGAGGGCAGGCGGTCGCTGATCGGAGAGTAGCCGATGTAGGTCCATTGCGGGCCGACATAGGCGTAGCTCACGCTGGGCGTGATCTTCACGTCGCCGACCCACAGATCATAGCGCGCGCCGAGGTTATAGGTCCATTTCGGTGAGTAAAGGTTCTGGCCGCCGCCGGTCGTACGGATGAACGGCGTATAGTCGATGCAGTTCGGCGGGTCCGAAGGCAGGCCCGGCGCGCATTGGACAGCCGGCGTGATGCCGGGGAACGCCCGGGCATAAGCGCGCGTATCAACGAAGGTCACGTCACCCAGTTCGGAGTCGACATAGGCGACGCCTGCATCGAAGGTGAAGCCGGAGACGCGCGCCTGGATCTGCGCCTCGATACCCTTCACGGTCGCGCCGGTCAGGTTGGTCGGGGCGGCCTGTGCGGTAGCCGTATTCAGAACGTCGAACTGGAAGTTCTTGTAGTCGTAATAGAAGGCGCCGAGCTGCGTGCGCACTGCGCCGCCCATCAGCGTCGCTTTCCAGCCGATTTCATAGTCGATGACGGTTTCAGGATCGAATTCCGAAACCATCGAATTGAAGCCCCCCGGCTTGTAGCCGCGCGCGACGAAGGCATAGATCAGATTGTTCTCGTCCGGAGTCCAGTTGAGCGAGACCTTGCCGGTCATCCGGCCGTCCTTGTGCTCACCGCTCAGGTCCGCGACTTGCAGGCCCGTCGGCGGGAAGATCGGGATGCCCCGGCCGATGAACACACCGCCGCCGCCGGTGGCGGAGAAGTGCGAGTAGCGTGCGCCGACATCCAGCGCGAGGCTTGGTGAAAGCTGGTACGTCACCTGACCGAAGACGCCGGTGGTGATATTGTCAGTGTCGAACAGGATGTCGGTCGGGAAGCCATTCGAGAGATTCTCGGTGTCCGCGTCGATCCGGTTGCGCTGATAATAGCCGCCGACGATCCACGAGAGCGTCTGGTCGGTCGGGGAAATGATGTTGAACTCCTGCGTCCACACCCGCTCGCGCACGAACTGGTCGGTCGTTCTGACCGCGAGCAAGGCGGCATCCGCCGGGCTGTAACGCGCGGCATTGGTCGCGTCGCTGTCGTAGAGGTTGAAGATGCGCTTGTTCTGGTAGCCGCTCAGCGAGCGCAGAATGATACCGGAGCCAAGCTCGTAGCGCAGTTCCAGCGACATCTGGATGGCGCGCTCGTCGTTTCGCGTCGGGCTGTCATAATCCACGTCGCGAATGTCGCTGGTGCGGTAGCCGGCATAAGGCGTGGCGGGCGAGGGGCGATAGGCATAGCCGCCGCTGTCCTTGCTCGCGGCTTCCAGCTTGAACAGCGCCTGGAACGCATCGCTTGGCCGCCACAGCGCGCCAAAGCGGCCCGCGACTTCATCGAGCCGACCGGGCTGATTGTTGAGCGGGCCGAGATCATCGTAGAAGGAATCGCGCTTGCGCCACTTGCCCGCACCACGGATTGCGAGCGTCTCGGAGAGCGGCAGGTTCACTGCGCCTTCCGCGCCGCGCGCGTCATAGGTGCCCACCGAGCCCTCGATATAGCCTTCGACGCCTGAGAAGCTGGGATTGCGGCTGTTGATGAAGATCGCGCCGCCGATCGAGTTGGAGCCCACGGATGTGCCCTGCGGTCCACGCAACACTTCCACCGTAGCCAGGTCGTAGAAGCTGTTGGTGGTGACGATCGGTGGCTGGAAGATGCCATCCACATAAGTGGCGATGCCATTGGGGACGATGGGCGATACGCTTGCCAGGCCGATGCCGCGAATGTTCACGTTCTGCGTCCATCCCGAATCCGTCACGGAGAGCGATGGCGCCACGGTCTGCAGCTCATCGACGCGAGTGACACCCTTTTCGGTAAGGCCTTCGCCTGAGAGCGCGGTCGCAGCGACGGCTACCTTCTGGAGGTTTTCCTCGCGCCGTTGCGCGGTGACGATGATCTCTTCCAGCGCCTCGCCCTGCTGCGGCGATTGCTGGGCAAGCGCGGGTGCTGCAGCGATGATGCAAGAAGTTGACGAAAGCAACGCCAGCACTGCGCGCACGGCGTTTGATTGTTTATTGGACGTCATGTCCTCCCTCTCCTGTTTTATGTGCGCCCCTGTCGTTTCGTTCACTTCAGGGTGGGCACTGTTTTCATTCCAACAGCGATCCGCCTTTTTTGGGCCATTTACTGTGCTTTCAGGGCGTATATTGTGCCCTGTGCAAAAGCGGCCGGTGCGCTGTTATCACTGTGTAGGAAGTTTCGTTTGTTTCGACGATCCCTTTCGTTTACCAGAGAAAAGAAAATGACCGACTGTGGCAGTTCGCCCACAGTTTTAACTGAGTGGGAATATCACTGGATGAGTGGCTGGTGTCATAAACCTGGACATCCACGTCAATTCCTGGACAGAGTCACCTTGTAATCGATTGCTGAATTGGTGTCACGCGTTTACTGTGGCGTCGGTTCCGGAGAGGAGCGGGAGAAAAGCGCAATGAACACGCGTCGCATTTTGGTTATGCCGCTGGCGGCCGTCATGAGCGTGCTGCCGCAACAGGCGGGCGCGACCGAAACCGCTGCTGTCTCCCCTGACAGCGCCGCTAACGCTGCACGCTGCGCCGCTCTTGTGCAGTCGATGGCGGGGCACTGGCCGGATGCGTCCACCCGCCTGCTCAGCACCACGTTCAATCCCGCTGGTCCCGCGCCGGTGCCGCCTGGCCCTCCCGGCATGACGCCGCCGCCGGTTGAACTGCCCGCGCACTGCGCCATCATCGGCACGATGCGCGAGCGCACGGGCGTGGGCTCTGTTGCAAAAATCGTGAAGCTTGAGCATGCTTGGCGGAGATTGGACGGACGGAACGATGACGGATT
>NZ_BAABHV010000014.1:0-11109 GCF_039542285.1 Erythrobacter westpacificensis | reverse complement strand
GCCGGTCATGATCGGCGCAACGAGACCTGCTGGCCTTTTCCCACAGCTGCTTCCCGACCTAGGACGTTGTCCAACCTGATCGTCCTGGGGTCGCCGATCTTCTTGCATACCTGTTTTCAGGATGCACAGCTTGCGACCCGTGGCCAGCTGGTCGTGCACAAAGCCCACTGTTCGGACATGGCTCGGTCAGATCGCCGGTTCGCGATCCTCCCGCAGCTTCGCCTTCACCTGGAGTTTCGGCGTCTTTTTACGCATCTGCAGGCCCAGCTCCCTGTAAATCCTGTAGACCTTCTTCATGGTCACGACCGACCATCGCTGCCCAAGATGTAATGCGCCTGCCGATAGCCGTAGCGGATATGCGCCAATCTTCGCGTCGCTACAAATCCGTCGAGGACCAGATAGCTTTGGGCAAGGAGGCCGCGTTCTAGACGTGATCGGTGTTGTGACCAGAGAGTGCCTGGCAGCGGGGACGGACCCGTCGATCTCCTGCCGCCGTGTCGCGCTGGGGCTCACTAAACTGATGTCATAGCGACGCAAACCGGGAATGATCAGGAGCAACCAAGACATTTAGCTTACTGGCAAAGCCATGCCTGGCCTCTAACTCTCCCCAAGATGGAGGACGTTCGCCGACGAAAGGAAAAAGGAATTGACCGCTCCGCCTTGCTAGGGGGGCTCTGATTGGCAACCCATTGCTTTCTTGTCGCAGATGCGCAACAACCTTGTCGCAGATGCGCAGCAACGTTGCCCAGATCGCATCTCAGCTGGGGAACCTTAAGGTGCATTGGTAGCTCTGCAAGTTCGAACCGGCGAAACATTCTCCCGAGTTTATCGATGTTAACACCACAGCATTTAATCTTGCGGGGGCGTCGAAAAAAAATTACCGAAAGGCACTTGGCGTGCGCTATAACAATGATATTAGGGGTATCACCTTGGTCAGCAGCGCCTCGGAAGCGTGAGACAAGTTCAACAATTTGAGGGAATTAAGACATGACAGAAGCTCAAGCAGCGCCACAATCTGGTCACGAGGCTGAAGAGCCTCGCGTCGCCCAGAGTGATGAATCGGCGCAGCAAGAGGCGTATCAGGCGCAGGCTGCTCCTGAGCAGTCGTTTTCATCGGACCGGGCAAATGTGAACGAGCAGGGTGTAGCGGCTGCTGCTGCGCAGGTTATGGCAGAGGGTGAGTCTGCTCCCCAGGTTGCAAGCTTGGATCCGGCCTCGCTTCCGAAGGAAAAGGTTTCTTCGGCAGAAGGCGAAGATAAGGGCGAGAAGGAGCTGGAAGGGGAGGGTGAAGAAGCTGTTTCTGATCTCGCTTTGGCTCCGGAGGGTGATATTCTCGCCACCATTGCTGCTGCTGACGGGGCCCGCGTGGTGCCGGGTGGTGACGGCGAGGCTTCGCTGCTTGGTGATGACGGCGATGGGGGTGCGGGCGTGCTCCTCCCCGTTCTGGCTGTCGGCGCGATCGCTGCGGGCGCTGTTATTCTCGTCGAGAGCGGCGAAGATGAAGAGCTAGAAATTCCTGAGGTGCCGGCGAACGGTGCCCCCGAGATCACCACCGGTGCTACCGCCGCAATCGATGAGAATGTGGCGGCGGGAACGGTGGTTTACGATGCGGCTGCCACTGATCCCGATGGCGACACGATCACATTCTCGCTTTCGGGTGCGGACGCATCGCTGTTCACTATCAATGCGAGCACCGGTGAAGTTACGCTGGTGGGCTCTCCCGATTTCGAGGCGAAGGCCAGTTATTCTTTCAATGTTGTGGCGACGGACACTGCCGGTGCGACAGACACGCAGGCGGTTACTCTCACCGTGAATGACATCGATGAAGCTCCCGAGTTCGGCGACGGTGATACGGAAGTTGCCTTTGACGAAAATGTGCCGGTTGGAACTCCGGTTGTAACGCCCGTTATCACGGATCCTGAAGGTGGTGATGTCACGGTTGAACTGGGTGGCGATGATGCAGATGCTTTCGTCATCGATCCGGAATCCGGTGCAGTTCTTTTTGCCGAATCGCCTGATTTCGAAGCCCAGGAGAGCTATAGCTTTACGCTGACGGCGACGGACGAGAATGGCAACGAGACCACGCAGGCATATACGGTCAGCATCAACGATCTAGATGATGGTCCTACTGTCGTTGATCTCGATGCGTCGGACGATGATGGCAATCCGCTTACGCCGGTTACAATTGATGCAGGGGGCGGCGACTTCTTGTTTACGGACGATGTTGCGGAGCCTAGCAATACCATTCTGCTCAATGTGGGTGAGGGTGATCAGATCGTGCTCACCGGTGTCTTCGGCATCAGTACTTCTGCGGACGATCCAAACGATCTGGAGCTCAGCATTGCTGGGCCGGGCGGTACGACGAACGTAATTATCGTAGACGACGTTCTGCCTGACGGTGCGTTTGTGTTCGATGAGGCTAGTGCGGAAGCCGCAATCGGTTTCGATCTCCTCAACTTTGCATAATATTCAATTTTCTTAGAGGAATAAAAAAATGGCAGTTATCACTCTTGAGAATGGTGGCGAAGACGTCACTGTTGGCGGCGCCGACGTCACTGTTCGCGGAACCGCTTCGGGCGGCGAGGAAATCACGGTAGTTGGTGGCAACATCGTCCTCGACGCATCCTTTGGTTTGGGTGGCGATACCGTCGTCCTGCCGGGCGTTGCGTCGCAGTATTCCGCCGTAATCGTCGGTTCGCGTCTGATCCTTTCGGGTCCCGGTACGGAAATTAGTATTCCGCTGAGCCCGGCTGGGATCAACGTTGAGTTCTCCAACGGCGACACTCGTTTCATCGAAATTAACGATGATGGTCAGGTTGTGGTTGGTGACCAGGTCATCCCGATGGGGCCGGATGCGACTGACCTCGCTGCTGGTGGTCCGCTTGGGCTGGACTTCACGCCGGAGGCAGACGACCTGCAGGGTACCGCCGGTGATGACGTGTTCGACGGGTCGCTCGATGTTGCACTTGGTGGTCTTGTGGGTGTTCAGACACTTCAGGGTGCTGATAGTGCAGACGGCGGAGAGGGGACCGATACCCTGAACGCTGAGTTGAACAGCACGGGTACGACCCAAAACCCTCAGCTCGCCAACATCGAAGTCTACAACTTGACCTCCTACGGCAATGTTGGCGGCGGCGGGGGTACATCCACTCTCAACCTCGCGCGTGCGTCTGGCTACGAGCAGCTTTGGAACCGCGATTCTACTGGCTCGCTGACGCTCAACAATGTCGGTGAGGTCGCTGTGCTGGGCATGGACGGCGTTCAGGGCGGCACGACCTACACGGTCATCTACGATGGCCTTGCGGTTGAAGAGCAGACTGTTGTTGCCATGGGCAACGGCTTCCCGCCGGCTGGGAACACCCTCACCGCCTTTGCTAACCTCAACATCACTGGTAATGCAGGGTCGATTGGGCAGCTGAACCTGGTGGTTTCCGATGACAACGCTCTCAACCTTCAGGGTGCAGCGGCGAGTGCGACCAACGTCGATATTGACGGCGATGGCTTGCTGAACCTAATTTCTGCAACAGCCTTCGGCGGTCTCGAGACCCTCGATGCAACCGGATACGACGGCGATCTCGTGCTCGACATTTCGGGTGACACGGTTCTTGAGAGCGCCTTGACCGGCGATGGCGACGATGTTCTCGTTGTGGACGCGGCGGTCTTCTCGACGGGAACGTCTGCCCCGACAACCTTGGATATGGGCGAGGGTGAAAACCGGCTCATTCTGGAGGGCGAATCGGGCGGTCAGTTCAGCGGACTCACATACGAAAACCTTGACTTCACGCTTGCTCCCGTCAGCAACGTTCAGGTTCTCGAGCTTGATACCATCGATGTCGATAGCGACACGGTTATCGATCTCGAAGGTATCGGGGGTCTTGAGGAACTGGATCTTGACTCTCTGGCCACCGATGGCACCGATGATCTGACGATCGTGGGTGGTCCTGAGGCGCTTGTCATTCGTGGCACGGCCGACGCAGGTGATGCACCGCCGGCCAACCTTGACATGAACGGCGCTAACCTCACGGTTGACGACACAACCGACCTGACCCTCGTATCGTCTGGTGAAGTTCAGGCCAATCTCTACGGTGACTCGCTTGAGAACGTAACCGTAACTGGCGGCAGTGCCGACATCTTCTCGGATGACATTACAACCCTTGAGACGTTGTCGGTGGCGGCCACCGGCATTGGCGATCCGGACGTCGACGGTGATGGTGGCGATGCGGTGGTCGATCTCGACGATCTCAGCGACGCTGATGACGAAGATTTCGCGTCGCTGGAATCGGTGAATGTTTCGAGTGTCGACGGTGACGCTACTCTGGAACTGCAGGGGACTGCGGGAACTCCGTTCCAGGCAGGCTTGGCTGAAATTTGGGAGCTCACCGTAAATAGTGCTCCCAATGGCTCCACTGGTAGTGTCGTGATCTCTAGCCAGAGCTTGACTGGCGGTAGCGTACTCACCGACTATACCGAGAACGCTGGTTTGTTCGAAACCAATGCTAATGACGTGGCCGATGACATCGCCGCTGACCTTAACGGTTCGGGTGAGCCCCTTAGTGCAAGCGTCGGCCTTTCGCCTGACAATAGCATCACGATCGAGTGGGATGACGTTGGTGGCCGAGATGACCCGTCGCTCTTCACAACTGGCGGAGCGTCCTTCTCGATTGCCGTGCTTCAGGACGGCGCAGACGTTGTCGAGTTGGTACCTGGCACCGGCTTTGAGTCGCTTACGCAGGCCAACGTTCTTGCGGCCGCCAATGCCACTGCCAATCTTGAAGATGTGTATGGTAGCTTCGAACTGAACGTGGTGGCTGGAGAGAACGCCGATGTCGACCTGATCAACACGCAGGTCACTGAGGCAACGGTGAGTGCGGTTGATAATGCAGACGTGGTTATTGGCGGTGATACGGTTGGTGCTCAGTCCCTGACGTCGCTTACTGTCTCGGCTACTACGTCCGACATCGATCTGAGTGGTGACCTTAGCTCGCTGAACGTGATTGACGTCACTGGCGTTACCGAAGATGTGTCCATCGACGCGGAAGATGCTGGCTACGAAGTCGCTGCAAACGCCTTCGTCCAGTATCTGGTCGGCAACACCGACGACGGTAACTTCATCGACTATGACGGCAGTCTGCCGCCTGGTCCGAACGAAGAGTTCGTCGGCGACGAGGACATCCGGATCGGTATGGATCTCGATACCCAGGAAGTCGTGACCTTCACGTCTGCGGACTTCGGTGAAGCTCGCCTCGGTCTCGATGCAGGTACCGATCAGTACTTCACCGTTGAAGGGGATGACTACGACCGGATCGACCTGTCGGCCTTGGGCTTCACCAATGCAGGTCAACTGCAGTTCGAAGTCAACGCCGATGGCGACTTGGTCATAACCGACCTCGCCGGCCAAGGTCCGGAGATGTCTGGCACTATCGTGATCGACATCGATGGCGACTTCGGTGACGGCCCTGGTGAATACACCATCGACGACTTCGCTTCGAACAACATCATCTTTGCTTGATCGTTCGAACCAAGTGATAAGGAAGGGGGGGCTTCGGCCTCCCCTTTTTTGCATCTGCCGGAAAGCTAGACCGGGGATCGGCGCGAAAGCGCAGGTTGCGGCACGAATTTGCTGTAAGCTGCTGTTGCTTGACTACGATTTGAAGTCGGTGAAGCGTTCCGGCGGAGACCAGGACTTGCCGAAGCAAAATTACCGCGGCTTGTAGCGGGCACTTGTCCATCGATTTGCCTCGAACTTAATTGATGGTTTCTCGAACGGTTGGGGCGTCAGTCGCTTTGTCCGGAATCTGTTGGCTAGCCGACAGCACATCGATGACCCAAGTTCAGACACTGCAGGTTCGCGCCGTCGGCTGCTAACGGATTTAGCGGGTGTTTATTGAGCGCCTCTCGTTTTCAGGGGCACCGAGCCGGGCCCTAGGAGGGTGCGATTGATCGAGGGTAGGAAGGCGTCGACGGCGCCTGCACAGCTTAGTTGTGCGCGGACCATCGTCAGCATCGTCTCAACATGACGCTCCTTGACTTCGCGCACCTAAAGTGGGATCCGGCCTCTGTGACAACTGCCCAAAATCCTAGGAGCCGTCAGGAGAAGCCTCTTTCGTGGCTACGAAATCCAATCGTAGCATTCACTTTCATTTCGTTGATGTCACTATGCGCCGCAGTGGGTGGTATGGCAACGCAGAGCCCGTTACCGACCAGCAATCCGGAACGGGTGGATGCTCCCGCAGCTGTTTCGATTGCTGATTTGAATGCTTTTGCCTTACGGCAGGTTGGCCCGGAGGCGGCGAGGCTAGCAAATGTCGATAAGCCCATGTTTGACGGACCCAATCCCGCTTCACAGCCCTTCAGGACTTTCTCGGCAGGAGGCGTCGAATTCGCTCGGGCACTCGAATGTCTTACTCAAGCTGTCTATTACGAAGCTGGCCGGGAAACTGAAGCCGGCAAGCGCGCCGTAGCGCAGGTCGTTTTGAATCGCGTCCGCCATCGGGATTATCCAAACAGTGTTTGTGGCGTCGTCTATCAAGGCCACACCAGAAGCACTGGGTGTCAATTTACTTTCACATGCGATGGCTCCCTGGATCGGGCCCCGTCCCCGGCAGGTTGGCAGCATGCCCGAAGGGTCGCTCAAGCCGCCCTTAATGGCGCGGTTTTTGCACCCGTGGGCTATGCGACTCACTACCACGCTGACTACGTCTTGCCTTACTGGAGCCCGAAGCTCTTGAAGAACGCGGTAATTGGTGCGCACATATTCTATCTCTTGCCTGGAGCGGCTGGCCAGCCTGGATTTTTCTCTGCCTCCTACGATGGTGTTGAGCCGGAATTTGGAGGAGGCCTTTTCGAAGAGAGTGATGGCCCTGAAGCTGCGCAGTTGGATTTTGAGACATCGACCTCTTTCACTGGGCTAGGTGCAATCCTACCTTCGTCTAAGGACATGGCCGTGGAGGATGTGGAGGCGCTCGATGATTTTGGCATGCTAAACTATCGCGACGATACCCAAGCTAGAGTGCCGCTAACAGCTCGCGTTGGATCGGCCATTTCGACTGCAAAGTGTCGTGCTGATCCGGAAGTGGCAAATTCCTGCTCAGTTTACACTAGTGGATCTCGAGAACTGGCTCGCAGGTCCGAAAACACCCCCAGTTCCTTTTGATAAGACGGAGATGATAATTGTCGCGCAGATTTGATCTCGCAACCGAAACTACAGAAAATGACTCCGTGGTCACAGCTACGGGATTGCCTGCTTTGACGGGAGACGGAACCGAGGATTTGTGTTGTGGCGGATGTGGCGAGGTACTCGCCGAGAAACTCACTGTTCCAGCGATTCAGCGCATGCTGCCGACCGAGAGAAAGCTGATTCTGCGCTGCATATGCTCTGCGAACAATGTGGTTTCAGACGTGGCTGAAGGCACCAGCAATCTTGGCTCAAATGAATAGCCGCAGAGTTTTCGCTCTCAGCCAAATTATCTGGTGTTAAATTGAGAAAGCTAATTTTCGGAACCCTGGTTTTTGCAACCGCGTTAGCAGGCTGTACTTCTCCGCGACTTCCGGCCTATGTCACTTCACGTGACACCCTTTATTTACTTCATCAGACGGCTGATGTTGATGTCGCTGTTGGCGAAATCAACGGAGGCCCGCGAGAATTAATCGACGCAGCTGATGGAATCGATTTTAGCTTTTGCGGGTTAGACTCAAGCGACGATTCGGATGACAATTCCCCCACCTACCGTGGCTACATAAGGCAGGCGCTAATCGATGAGCTTTCGGCCGCAGGGAGGTACTCCAAACAAGGTGAAGATATTGTCATCACCGGCAATATCGAGCGGCTCAGATTGGTCCGATATCTGCCATTCAAGGCCAATTGGATAATTGCCGTGCGTTTCGCTTCGTCTAACGGTGCAGAGTTCCTCGTCTCGAGCGAGTACGCCTTTGATGTCCATGCCATGGCTGGGCCCACGGTTTGCAATCGCGCTGTCGAATCATTTGGACCAGCCGTCAATGAGATGATTGAACGGGCCGCACTCTCTCCGCAATTCGGGGATCTCTTGCGCGTGGAATGAAATAGGTGTTTTGTTAACGGCCGTTTGAGGAGAACTGCTCCAGCGCCTGCTCCATTTGGTAGACCCGCTCTCTCCATCCTGGATGGCTTGTGGATCCGAAGAAACTCTCTTTCTTCGGTCCCAAGCGCTTCCATAAAGATATGGCCGCGGCTGGATCATAGCCAGCTCGCTGCAATAATTCTAAGCTTAGCAGATCTGCATCGCTCTCTGTTGAACGGAGGAAGCGGGAGAATGCCCGTCGATCATTTTCTAGCAATCGGCTAGCTTGCGCGATACGACTGCGGTGGCGAAGAACGTTATGTGCTAGTTCATGTGCTAGCGCCGCTGCTAATTCATCATCGTTTTGGACGAATAAAATCAACGATGAGGTTACGACGACATTCATGCCATCAGCGCGTGCATTCAGTTTGGAAGATGGGAGAACATAAAATTTGGAGCGGCAACCTAGTTCTGCCTCTATCTCTACCGCCCTTTCCGTTCCTTCGGTTTCCACGATAAGACGAGCGAAGCCGTCTTCAAACGCAGCATCGATTAAGGATTGAAGAGTGTTGATCGGCTCAACGGACATCGGATGATCGATAGAGAAAAAATTCAGATCTTGCCCATCTATCGACAAGATTGCATCGCCTACTCGCAGGCCCGCCATTTCCGCGGGACCGGTCGCTGCCAATGCCAGTACCTGCGGCTCCACTCCTAAGGCTAATTCCCTCTGAAGATTCTCCCGCAAGGGAGGATCATATTGCGACAAATGATGAACGGTGAGTCCTGCCCGATATTCGCGCTCCGTGCAAAAATCCGCGTTCGCTACTGCAAGTTTGTGCGCCAGAGTGGCAACTCTTTCATCGTAGTAGCCAAACGCACTGACGCTTTCGGCGTGATCGTTTTGTGTATCCTCGCCCACGCATGGCGATGGTAACCAAGCGAGAAAGACCCACAGCCATCGCGATATTAGTTGTAGTGTAAAGCGGTAGGTCATCGATCGCTCTCACCCTTCGGGAAAAATTTTGCACAGTTCTTGCGCGCCCGCAAAGTTCACGCTCCTAAGAAAGCCCATACATCGTCTTTGCGGGAGGTAACAGCTATGCGTGGTGACATGACGCCCTGCTTTTTCTCCAGTCTCGATTAGAGCCCGGCCGTGACAGAAGGGCGAACGAGATGAAGAGAAGAAGGTTTACCGAAGAGTAAATCATTGGCGAGCTGGAGGACGAGAACGGTCGACTGAAGCGGATTGTGGCCTACATTGGATCGGAGACGCTCGGTCAATATGGCTATCGGCGGGTGTATGAATCCTCCGCCTCGATAGTTGGGTTATGAACATGAGGAAGTCTACATGCTTACCTGGAGTTGAGCCTCCAGCTTCTGAACAAGACGCCCAAGCGTCGAGTGAAGGTGAAGCTGCGCGAGGATCGCGCACCGGCGATCAGGCCGAACCATATCCGGGCAATGGGCTTTGTGCACGACCATCTGGCGACAGGCCCCAGGCTGCACATCCTGACCGTGTGGATACGTTCTCACGGCTATCGCCGCTGATCGATCCCTAGTTTTGTTACCGTGGAGAGGCCGTGGTCACCATGCTGGATTATGCTTGCAGGAAGATCGGCTACCCCAGGGCGATCAGGTTGGACAATGGCAGCGAGTTTATCTCTCGGGACATGGATCTGTGGGCTACCAGCGCGGAGTGATCTTGGACTTCTCTCGCCCTCGTATGCCCCCAAACAATTTCATCACAGCTTTCAACAGCAAGCTGCGCAGAGAGTGCCTGAATGCCCACTGGTTCCTGTCGCTGCAAGACGCTTGCGAAAAGCTGGAGGTCTGGCGTAGAAACTACAACGAAGAGCGACCGCACAATGCGATCGGGAATATCCCCCCTATCTTTCCGGCATAGCCGAACGGTGCAATGAGCCCACCGAATCCGGGAAAGGCGGAAAACTCGAGACCCAATTGGTCCAACGTTGGGGCGCAGTGCATGAACTCGAGAGTTCGATCACATTGACTTCGATGAGCTAAAAATAGTTAGTTGAATACTACGGCTTCGCGGAGGAGGAATTGGCGCAAATTTCCGATAATCTAGAGCAAAAGCTAGCTGCCTGCTTCGGGCAGTTGGAACGACTTTTCGCGCTTCACAGGATGAACGAAGATGCGGCGTTCGAGCTTCTCTCGCGCGCACGTCAAGAAGGAATTTCTTGGTCGCAATTGGACGAGGCTTTGCGACGCTTACTTGCAAGCGACGGATGCTCAATTCAACAGATTGAGCATCACATGAGGCAGGTGGAGCGGCGTTTCCGACCTTGGCTTGGGGGTTAAGTTGCGAGTAGCCAAAAGCTTTCTAGACGTCCTCGGTGCTCATCAACTGCTGCCGTTCGCAAACGATGGACGACTCCCCTCATCACATCCTTGCGCATCGGTCTGTAGAACAGCTCGATGAAGTCAACTCATCCTAGCTTGGCTCCTCGTATGAGCGATAGTTCCTTCGCCGGATGCGTTCGCGTTTGAGCGGGTTGAAGAAGCTCTCGGCAACGGCGTTATCATGGCAATTACCACACCGCATCATCGAGCAATTGCTCAACAAACTTAAGAACTATTCACGGGCCCTGACGTGACCCCCAGCTTTCCCCCAGCTGGGATTAGAGCCGAGCCGTTTTGTTGCGCATGAGCGCGGTTGGAGTAATGGGCTGCGTAGCGGAGCCCGTAGGGCGTAGCGAAGCAGGCCATTGCTTTTCCAGTTCGGCGGCGAACGTCGCCGGGGTTGCGTAGCCAAGGGCCGAGTGCGGCCTCTCCCGGTTGTAATCCTCGACCCAGGCCGCGATCTCGACCCGGGCATGAGCCAGGCTGAGGAACAGCGTCTCGTTCAGCAGTTCATCGCGCATCCGGCCGTTGAAGCTCTCGCAGAAGCCGTTCTGCATCGGTTTGCCCGGCGCGATGTAATGCCATTCCACGCCCATCTCCCCACACCATGCCAACACCGCATTGCTCGTCAGCTCGCTGCCATAGCACATTGGGAAGCTGCCTCTTGAAGGCAGCGCTCGCCTTGATGGAGACAAGGGCGCGT
>NZ_BAABHV010000013.1:0-4297 GCF_039542285.1 Erythrobacter westpacificensis | reverse complement strand
GTTCATCGCAACTGACCTTGACAGTACATGAGCCCAATCTTGGAAACCGTGTCAGAGTTTGCAACAGAGCCCTTTCGGTTACCTCTATCTTGGCGAGGAGAAGGGCGCGCCCACCAACACCGTCCAGCTTGACCTCGTCGCGTCCTTGCAGTGGGTCCGCGATAACTTTGCCGCCTTCGGCGCACCGGCTGATCTGTGGCCATGTCTGGACTCTTCAGGCCGCGCTCTGCCTCCCGAAACGAAAGATACGAAAGTGATTGACTTTCGTTGCCAAGGGCGGCGAATGTCCATTCATGGAAATTGAATACGATCTTCTAATTGTTGGGGGAGGCATCAACGGCGCGGCGATAGCGCGGGATGCTGCCGGTCGTGGCGCCCGCGTTATGCTGGTGGAGCAGGACGATCTGGCCGCGCATACCTCGTCTGCGAGCACCAAGCTCATTCACGGCGGGCTGCGCTATCTCGAACAATATGAATTCCGGCTGGTTGCCAAGGCGCTTGCCGAGCGTGAGCGGCTGATGCGGGCGGCACCGCACCTGATCCGGCCGCTCGAGTTCGTTCTGCCGCATGATCGCGGGATGCGGCCAGTCTGGATGATGCGGATCGGCCTGTTTCTCTACGATCATCTGGGCGGACGGAGCAGCCTGCCGCGCTCGCGCGCCATCCGGCTGGACACGGATGGCTATGGCAGTGCCATTCAGTCGAAATATACGCAGGGCTATCGCTATGCGGACTGTTGGGGCGATGACAGCCGCCTCGTTGTCGCGAATGTTCAGGATGCCGCCGAACATGGTGCAACGGTCATGACGCGCACGAGATGCCTCTCAGCACAGAGGCACCGGGAAGGCTGGACCCTTTCCCTGCAGTGCGCCGATGGAACCACGAAATCCGTCACGGCCCGTATTCTGGTGAACGCTACTGGCTCCTGGGCGGCGGATTTCCTGCCACAGCGCGCCGGCATCCCGGGCGCTGGAACGCTGCGGCTGATCAAGGGCAGTCATATCGTTACCCGAAAGCTATTCGACGGGGAACACGCTTACATCCTGCAGAATCCGGACAAGCGGATCGTCTTTGCCATTCCGTATGAAGACGAGTTCACGCTGATCGGCACAACGGATGTGGAATGGCAAGGTGCGCCAGATGCCGTGGCGATCGACGCGACCGAAACGGATTATCTATGCGAATCCGTGAACCGCTGGTTCACGACCCAGATCGCGCCGCGGGACGTTCTCTGGAGCTTTGCTGGCGTGCGTCCTCTCTATGACGATGCGACGACCAACGCGTCGGAAATCAGCCGCGACTACGTGCTCTCCCTCGATCATGCCGACGGTGCGGCCCCGGTGATGAGCATATTCGGCGGCAAGATCACCACCCATCGTGCGCTGGCAGAGGAGGTGATGGACAAGTTGGCACGGCACCTCCCGGGCCTGCAGTCGGCCTGGACAGGCAAGGCGCCGCTGCCTGGCGGCGATCTGGGGGAGCGCGGGCTGGCTGGTCTTGTCGCGGACGTGCAACGGGTGGCCGGCTTCCTGGATGAGCAGACGGTTCGTCGCCTGGCGCAGAGCTATGGCTCGCGGGTCTTCGCTTTTCTGGGTACTGCCAAGACGATGGGTGACCTCGGGCAGAGTTTCGGGGCTGGCCTCACGCAGGCGGAAGTGGATTATCTTCTGGGGAATGAGTGGGCACAAACGGCGGACGACATATTGTGGCGTCGATCGAAGCTGGGCCTGCATATGCGTGCGGAAGAAGTGGAGGCGCTGAAGGCCTATCTGGCCGATCATGCGCGGGTTGAAGCCAAAGCAGCTGAGTAACGATACAACGAATATCCGTGGAGGGGCCAATGTCACCGGGAAAGGCATTTATTGGAGAACTGATCTCCGAATGCATTGCAGTTTTCATTATCATCACCATCGGCTGTTCGGCAGCCGCAATGTATTTTCTGTATGATCCCAGCCCGTACAGCACGGCCTATTTCGGGGTGTGCATCACCTGGGGTCTGGCCGTTACGATCGCGATCTACGTGACGGGCGCGGTGTCCGGCACACATGCCAATCCCGCTGTCACTCTCGCGCTCACAATCTATCGTGGCTTCCCCAAGCGCAAGGTCGTGCCGTTCTGGATCGCCCAGACGATTGGCGCATTTCTGGGCGCTGCGGTCGTCTACATGATGTTTTCGCCGGTGATTGACGCGTTCAACGCGACGCAGGGCATCGACCGGGCAGCCGGCGGCGGAGCGGGCGTGTTCTTTACTGCGCCCGGCGCGCACATCACGCCGATCCGGGCCTTCTTCAACGAGATCGTGCTGACGGGTTTCCTGCTGCTTGGCATCTTCGCGATCACCGAGGAATATAACACCCAGGCGCCCGAGGCCAATTCGAGTGCCCTGATTATCGGCCTGCTCGTGGCCATGATCGGCGGCGGTGCGGGCTATCTCGAAGGATGGCCGATTAACCCCGCGCGCGACCTTGGTCCGCGCATTTTCGGCTATCTCGCCGGCTGGGGTGAATCCGCCTTTCCCGGACCCGGCAACTACTGGTGGGTGCCGATTGCCGGCCCGTTCTGTGGCGGTGTGCTGGGCGCCAGCATTTACCACTGGCTGATCCGGCCCTTCCTGCCATCGCGACACAAACGGGTCGCCCAGGAATCCATCCCCGCCGAACCAGACGCGGCCAATTGACACAATCGCCGCGCAGCCGGCGATCATAGGAGAGCAACCATGGTGCAGCCGCCTTATATTCTTGCGATAGACCAGGGAACGACCTCGACGCGTTGCATATTATTCGATGCCGCGGCCAATCCGGTCGCCACGACGCAGCGCGAGTTCAAGCAGCATTATCCCAATCTTGGCTGGGTGGAGCATGATCCGGAAGACATCTGGCGCGACACCGTCGCCACGATGCAGGACGTGGTCGCAAAGGCCGGCGTTGATGTTGCCGATGTCGCGGCGATTGGCATCACCAATCAGCGGGAAACGGTCGTCGTGTGGGACCGGGCAACCGGCAAGCCCATTCATAACGCGATTGTCTGGCAGGATCGCCGGACAGCGGATGAGTGCGCCCGGCTCAAGGCCTCCGGTGCCGAGGAGATGGTCACGGCGAAGACCGGCCTGCTGATCGACCCTTATTTCTCGGCGACCAAGGCCGCCTGGATATTGGACAACGTCTCAGGCGCCCGCGCTACCGCAGAGCGGGGCGAGTTGGCGTTTGGCACCATCGACAGCTTTCTGCTCTGGCGGCTGACGGGCGGCAAGGTCCATGCGACCGATCCGACCAATGCAGGTCGCACGCTGCTGTTCAACATCATGGAGCAGACCTGGGACGATGAGTTGCTCAGCCTCTTCCGCGTCCCCGCCGCGATGCTGCCCGATGTGCGCGATAACGCCTGCATTTTCGGCCATTGCGACGCCGAGATTCTCGGCAAGGCTATCCCCGTTGCAGGTATGATCGGGGACCAGCAGTCTGCACTTTTCGGGCAGGGATGTTTCCGGACGGGTATGGCGAAGTCGACCTACGGCACCGGTTGCTTTGCGCTGATGAACATCGGCACCGAGCCGGTTCTGTCGAAGATGCGGATGCTCACGACACCGGCCTATCGTCTGGACGGTACGATGACTTATGCCCTCGAGGGGTCTATTTTCGTTGCCGGTGCGGCGGTCAAATGGCTGCGGGACGGCTTGAAGATCATCACGCATGCATCGCAGACGGAAAGCATGGCCACGCGGGTGCCCGATAGCCACGGCGTCTATATGGTCCCTGCCTTCGTCGGGCTTGGCGCTCCATATTGGGATCCGCACGCACGGGGGCTGATCTGCGGTCTCACGCTCGACGCCACGGATGCGCACCTCGCCCGCGCGGCGCTGGAATCCGTCGCCTATCAGACGATGGACCTGATCGACGCCATGAAGGCGGACGTTGGAGAAGGTGCAACCGCGCTCCGCGTGGATGGCGGCATGGCGGTGAATGACTGGCTCTGCCAGTTCCTGTCTGACGTGCTCGTGGCGCCGGTCGAGCGGCCTGCGATTGTGGAAACGACGGCCCTTGGCGCGGCGTTTATGGCGGGGCTCGCAACTGGCGTCTGGAGCGGGCTCGACGCACTTGATGAGATCTGGACGCGCGAACGCCGCTTTGAGCCGAAGATGCAGGAGGCGACCCGGGCGGCAATGGTTGAGGGCTGGCGAAAGGCCGTTGCACGCGCCATTTCCTGAGCGCGCTGCAGGTTCGCGAAAAGGCTCTGTTGCAAACATGGGGCACGGCCGCGCGGCGTCACCCAGTTGGGGGATTAGGCAGCATTGGCGAAA
>NZ_BAABHV010000012.1:0-3272 GCF_039542285.1 Erythrobacter westpacificensis | reverse complement strand
CAGCAGCCGCCTGATCGGCGCAGAGCGACAGCCTACCTCTGACTGCCGCCAATCTTTGCAACAGAGCCGCCTGGGCGGCTCTATCGGGGTGCTGGCATCGCCGGCACACTGCGCGCCAGGCACAGCCAGGCGCGCTCAATCATGCCGCCGATCGCGCGCATGATCGTTCAGAGATTAGGGCCGGAATGATCCGCTGTGCGGATCCTCCGTCATCATTGCCTTAGCCCTGATTGTTACCCGAACGGGCCGAAACTGTTTGCAGGTTCGGTGAGGTTGGCGGCTCTGCCGCCTAGCGAATAAAGCAGGTTCACGGCTTCAGAGTAGGTTCGATGCTCTCAACGCTCCCGCTCATCCTCGCGGCTCGATTTGTCGGCTGAAGAACGCACCGGATCGGATCGGCCTGCCTGTCGATCTGTCTCACCGCGCCCTGTGTCTCGCTGGCGTTGCAGCTCGCGGTCCACTGCGGCCCCGATAGTGGCGAGGCGTTGAAGGGGCTGCATCCCCTGCATGTCGCGCACTGGAATCTGATTGGTCCGCGCCTCATCCAGCTTGCGCTGAAAATTATCAGGATTGGCAATGTCCTTGGTCAGCGCAAGGATTCGCGCGGCCTTCTCCCGCTCGGATTCCGGCGCGTCGGCAAGGCCCTTCTCGGCTTGTTTGACAGCCAATTGCGCTACATTGCCATGTTCGCGTTTCAGGTCGTCCAGTGACAGGAATGGCCCAAGCTGGGCTGGCCCTGATCCGCGCCCCTGCAACACCTGTATCTGCTCAAGGAGCAAATTGGTGTCGCGCTCGGCAATGATGCCGTGCTTGTGAAGGATCGGCGTAATCCGTTCTACTTCGCGCTGGATGAAGGCCGCTTCCTGCGGTGTGAACGGGCGGTTGCGTTCCTGCTCGACCAGAGCGCGGGCGCGCGGTTCGTCGGCTTCAGGCGTTCGGGACAGGTCGAAACGCTGGATCGCCTCGCCGCCCCTGCGATAGATCGTGAGACTATCGGCAAGGCGGTTGTCCTGAATCCGGTCCAGGGTGTCGAGCATACCGCGCAAGGCGTTCTGGTGGGCTTCGGGCGCGGTCATGCGGCCGACCCCGCGCGCTTCCTTCTGCGCTGCATAACGCTGCATGATGCCTAGCGCGGACATTTCCGGGCTAACAGCGAGCGCCCGCGCATCGGTCGTGTAACCTGCCTCACGGAACTGTTGCAGGGTGGCTGCGACCGTTTCCGCATTCCGCATGGTTCCTTCGACCATGACGTTCACCCCGCGCTGGGCGGCGTCTGCGATGGCTTTTTCAACCAGGCGTCCTGAATCGCGGTCGGTATAGAATGCCGCCGTCTGATCGTCGGCGCGCTGCAATCCTTTGTAGTGAGGCAGGTATGAGCGCAGATCATCACCGATGATCTTGGCCAAGCCGCCTTGGCCGGAAAATTCGCGCTCCGCCGCTTTCTGCATTGGAGTTTTACCCGATCCGGGCTGGCCACCCAGGACAACGGCTGTGGGCCGTTCAACGGGCTGGGCGTTCGCAAAAAGGCGGGGCGCGACACGCGCCTCATAGATGCCCTGCAATTCATCAGGCGCAAGGCTGTGCTTTTCGGGGTCGCGTTCCATGCGGCTGCTCAAGCCGCTACGGCAAGAGCCTCTGCCGCGTCACGCGCGCGGACCATTGCGCTGTATTCGAGCAACACCTGTTGCACGTTAGCGGAGTCGGTGACGTTCAGAGAGTGCATAACCGCTGTGGCCTGATCGGTCCGCATTTCGAGCCAGGCGATGCGGGCGGCATTTGGAGCCGGGGACTTTTCCTCAAGCCAAATCTGCTCGCTATAGCCAGCGATCACGTCATTGATGGCCTCAAGCGCCGCCTCGTAGGCAATCGCCTGATCCTGGGTCCACAAGGGGTATTGGGTGCCATCTGTCGTCATGTCGTCACCTTATAGCACTGGATGCTGAACGAATAAAGAACATAGCTGTTGGCCAGTAGTGTTCGCTGGTCATCGACCCGAACAGCGAACATCTGCTGGCCAATATCGGTTCCACCGCAGAACCGTGCCGGTGGCGAGCATGGCGCAGGAAAGATCGCGGCCATCGGCCAGCTCGCAGAACGCTCCGGTGCGGCTTCCTCCGGCTGATCCGGTGGACCGGCAGCGCATGGCAGGTGCGCTGACGCGAATGTGGGCGTATTGCGCGCCGGAAAAGCGATAAGTGCCGCGTGAACCGCCAAGCAGAGTGACCAGAGCGGTGGTTGCCGACTGCCCGGATGCCTTTGGGCATGGCTGACCAGGACGGCAAGATTCGTCGCGTTCGCGGGCCGCTATGCCGGCGATGCGAACGCGCGGGCCTTCCGCGCACCAAACAGGTCCGTCGCCATCTGCGACAAGGGTAGGGGTGCAGGCGAACAGGAGGCCAGCGGCGATGATTTGCGCGGGCATGGGTCAGCTCCCGCGAAGCGCGGAAATGAGGAACATGACGCCGCCAGCCAACATGCCAAGCTGGGCCAGGAGCAACAGCGAAGCCTCGGCCCACAAGAGAAGATCGCGGCCCTGCGGAGAAGCATCGTTGCCCTCGTTAAAATCGCGGCGCATTCGTGTTTCTCCGGGTCAGGGGTAAAAAGTCTGGTGAACAGCCGATTTACTATAGGTCACAACGTCCATTTATTGTCTTAGGACTATTTCCGATAGAATGGAAGCCGCGCCTAGTTCTGATCCGCCAGCAGGCGATTGCCCTGATCCGAAAGAGGATTGGGCGGGTGCGGTGGCGTGGCATGATGAGTTACGCAGAAACGTGCAGGCCAGCCACGCGATGCGATACATCGAAGATCGTGCCCAGGAACGGCGACGGTGGAACGAGCAATGGGCCGCGATAATGACCGGCGGAGCATCCCCATGTCCGCCTGCGGCAGCTCCCCGTCGCCTGTCGGTCCTGAAACAGTTGGCGAGCGCCTTCAAGGCGCTCGCCCGCCGCTAAATCCATTCCGGCGCGCCCCGGCCCTTGTGGCTGGGGCGCGCCGCGCGGGGGGGGCGAAAGGCTCATTCAATGGCCCTGAAATATGCGGCTTCGCGCTTGTCGTTCACGATTTCGGGGAATGCGGCGTCCGGGTTCATGGTGAAGCGGTAGCGGACCATTTCCACGGGCCTGCCATAGCGGTCATATTCGATATGGCTGTCCTCGGTGGCAACGGCGTTGCCGTATGGTGTGCCGTGGATGCGCTGGCTCTGTTGCAAACATGGGGCACGGCCGCGCGGCGTCACCCAGTTGGGGGATTAGGCAGCATTGGCGAAA
>NZ_BAABHV010000011.1:0-26265 GCF_039542285.1 Erythrobacter westpacificensis | reverse complement strand
CACTACGACGAAGCCCAAATCCTCCTTAAATCACAACCTCAAATCTGTGCCATAGGTGCTGACGGGGGACACTACCGTGGTTCTGGTCCAAACAGTTCGATCTCAAGCTGCAGACTGCCGGTCTTTCGATCGGACACGATCGAACCGTCGTGCGAGGTGATCCTGCGGAACGCAGTTTCTCGGTCATCTATCTCAAAGGCGGGCGCGTTGTTGCGCTCGACTGCGTCAATGCGATGAAGGACTATGTCCAAGGCCGCAAACTCGTGGAAGCGCGCGCGGTTCTGAGTGCTGAGGATCTCGGCGACACCTCTCGCCAGCTGAAAGAGCTGCTCTAGCTCGCCGATACCTCTCCATTCATTCAGCATAATTGCAATAACCCTTATCTTCGCTCGTATAGAGCTTTGTGTAGTCCGGTTGCGCCAGCGTTGCCCCGGATGCAAGGCGCTGGGGTAATGCCAACTTGGACTGATCAGAACCTACGGGCCCTTTGGTGGCGACCGGTGGTCATGATGCGCCACGACTGATCGACGAGCTTGTTCCAGGCCTCGCAGCAATGGCCGACGATGTTGTCGTGAAAGGTGAAGATGCGGTTGGAGGGCCAGTTGTCGCGCATGAATTGCCAGACGTTCTCGATCGGGTTCAACTCGAGGCACTTGGCCGATAGCGCGACAATGCTGATGTTGGCAGGCTTCTTGAGCTTACCGGTCATGTGCCAACCGGGCCGCGCCCACCCAGACTCCAAGCGCGATCTCGGCAGGTGCAGTGTCACTGTTTCGAGGATGCAAAAGGGTACCCTCCTCGGGACAGATGGCCCCGAAGATATGGGCTGATTTGGTGCGCTGGGCCTTGGGTGCAGATGGCCGCGTGCCGCGCGGCGGCCAACAGTGCGTGATGGTGTTCTTCTGCCCAACGCGCGCGCGGTCCTGAAACCATATTTTTATTGGCGTGCCCTGCGGGAGGGTGGCCCGGATCTCTGCCACTGCCGAGGCAAAGCCCCTGTTGTAAATGCCTCCACGGCGTGTCCGTTCTGCGCATGGGGACGGGGGCGGGCGGTCAGCTTCACATAGCCCAGTTTTCTTCAGTTCGCGCTTGACGGTCGTCGCATCGAGCGACACCGCGAACTCTTTATAGAGCCAATGCGTCAGGTCGATCATCCGCCAGCGCACGGCACCATGGATCGTGGGGATCGGCCCGCGCTCGACCGCCTCGACCAGTGCGCGTCGCTGCGCATCACTGAGGATCGACGGGGCCTTTCCGTCCAGTCGCCGAAGCGCCGGTCCGTCGAAATCATCCCGCAAACCATTCGCTTGACCCATTATCGCGTTCTCCTGATGCAAGTCGCTATTGAATTAAACTTTCGCCATTTCGCGAATCCCCAAGTGAGTCAGATTCAACAAAGGTTGGTATACGTCAGAATTGGCAATGAAGGCACGCCCGAAGGAGACTGCTTCAGCATCGCCATTGGTGATAAGGTGAGCGGGTCCTGTCATACCAAACGCACCGCTGGCCAACGGCGAATCCAGCGTAGGGTGGACGGCTCTTTCAAAGCAAACTGGCTGCGTAGGCCACCAGTTCTTAAACTACTCGATCGATCCTCGCGTTCAGTTTCTGCTATAGCGTGAAATTAGCGAGTGTTTGCATGGCGGCACTGCTAAAAAATATATGTCAGACATTGCGCTAAAGCATACAAGTCTTTCGCAAGAAGTTAGGATAACGCGATGGAAACACAGATGCGGAAATACAAGAGATATGAATACGTCCTCGAAGACAAGGATGACATGCTATATTTGCTGGAGGAGGTGAACAGGATCGCTCGACGGAGATTCGACTCTCTCGTCGCGGAGCTCGACCTTAATCAAACACAATGGCGGATCATCGCGTGCTTGTTGCGGGAACCCACGCTATCACAGAGTGAGATTTCTCGCCTGCTCGAACTTGAATCGGCGACGATAGGACAGGCTGTCTCAGTTTTGGTTGAAAAAGGTTTGATCGAGCGAGAGCGGGCAGCGCACGACCGAAGAGTGTGGAATCTTCACCTCACCGAGCAAGTAAGAACCATCTGGCCGGAACTGCGCAAAGCGGCAGATCGACTTCACGAAATTCTTTGGAAGGGAATGTCGGCGCCTCAAATCCACCTCCTGCATAAGATGCTTCGAAAAGTTGCCGAGAATCAGAAGCAGGCCGACACTTGCGCAGCGAGCCAATGAAGCGTGATCTGGAAAACAGTGTCGGTGAACTGACACGGCTAGCAGAACTCGGTCAGATTTTCGCCCGGCATGGTCTGAAAAATCTCGGAAGCTTGCTTGGTATTATGCCGGTTTCGGAGAAGGAGCCAGATACCGAGGACTTGCGTCCTGCATCGGTGGTGGCGCTGTTGCGCGATGTCGGCCCTGTCGGGATAAAGCTTGGCCAGCTCCTGGCGACCAGAAGCGATCTCTTTACACAACCCTGGATTTCCGCGTTCGGCACTCTCCACGACCAGGTTGAACCGCTGCCGTTCGATAAGATTGAACCGGTGATTGTATCGGCTTGGGGCAGCGACTGGGAACGTGAATTCGCGGCTTTCGAGAGAAACCCGATCGCCTCAGCCTCTATCGCGCAGACTTATGTCGCAACCCTGCTGGACGGAAGCGAGACTATCGTGAAAATCCGCCGACCCGGCATGGCGTCCAGGATCGAGGCGGACATGAGGCTGTTGACACGGCTCGCTGGCCTCGCCGAGCGTCGGTCAAGCGACATTGCCCGCTATCGACCCGTGGAATTCCTTCAGACATTCGCCAAGAATTTAGCGCGGGAGATGGACCTGGCGGCAGAAGCACGTGCCTGTGAAAGGATTGGCGGTTATCTGGAGATGCTTGGGGTGAAGACGCCCGCGATCCACTGGGAACTCACAGGCTTGACGATCAATGTGCAAGAAGCCCTGGGCGGAAAACCCGCGTCGCGGCACCCGGCAACTGATCCGGCAGGGAATGCCCAGTTCGCGAAGCGCTATGCCGATGCAGTGCTACGGATGATCCTTCTCAATGGAGAGTTTCATGGCGACCCGCATCCCGGCAATGTTTTCTGGATGGAAGGGAACCAGGTAGGCTTTATCGATTTCGGCTCAGTGGGCTTTCTCAGCGGCGCGCGGCGTCAGGAAATCGTCCGACTGATTTTCGCTATCGCGAACGAACAGATAGACAAGGTGGCCGATGTGCTGCTCGACTGGGCAGGCAATCCGCTCGTGGAACGCGCGCAATTGGTGATGGACCTGGATGAGTTGATCGCGGAATTTCGCGGCACAGCTCTTGCGGGGATAGAATTCGCGGCAATTTTCGATCAAGTTTTCGGATTGTTGCGCGATTATCGCCTCGTATTGCCGCCCGACCTCGCTATTTTGCTGCGTACCTTGCTTACCGCAGAGGGCTTCGTTCGCTCTTTGGCGCCGGACTACAATATCGCCGAAGAAACGAAGCCGATCGTGATGCAATTGTTTGCCGAGCGATTTTCGATCGGAGCTGCGCGGAATCATTTGGCTAAGGTCCGCAGTGGCCTGCTTGATTTCTCGGCATCGCTACCCGAGCTAATCGAGAACGTTGCCTCGGTCGCTCGATCGGGTACGATTCAGGTGTCCATCGACCCAGCCAGTCTGAACCATCTGACGCGGGAAGGGCACCGCAGCACCCCCGTCAAGGGTCCCGTGGTCGCCGCGTTGATCGTTTCTGCCGCATTGCTGGCCGACCAATCGTTGTTACTGGCAGGAATTGTTGTGGCTTTCGCGGTATTCGCTCTTGTTCGAAAATGGAACTGAACGAGTCTTCTGCGGAGAACGATTCGATGACGGCCGGTCAGCATCTGATTCAGACAGAACAGGGCAGAGTAAGTTTGACCGAACGGAAACCGGTTAAGTCAGGGCCTGCCGGCACCTTGCTGCGGGTGCGTGACAGGCCAGAGTATCGGGTTCTAGGCCGGGGTTGACAAAGTGGATTGCAAATCGGACTGAGTTATTAACCAAGACTGCTTGTTGTTAAGCAGTCATGGGTCGCGGTAATTTGTGTTCCGCGGAATACGAACTGATCGGGCCACTGCTGCCGCTCAAACGAGCACTTAAACGAGGTCGCTGGGCACAACCATCAGGAGATATTGGCTATACCTGATTGCCATACTTCACGTGTGCGGGTCGGCTGCTCCCAGCGCAACATACACGATCAAAACAGCAAGTGCAACTCGGTCTACGTGCGCTCCTCGCGCTGGGCCAAGGGGGCGGCAGGGATACACTACCGCAATCGCTGGTCGACCTTGGTCGAGTATTTGAAAGAACATCTTAAAAGATACCAATTGATCTCGTGGTAAGGCGCGATTTTCAAGATCCTCTGGGTCCCATCGGCCTCCCCCCTACCATCGCAGTATGCCACCCTTTACTCAAAAGATTCTTAGGTGAAGGGGGCGCAGGGAGGGACCGAGGCTTGCGATAAGAAGTCGATCTGTTCATTTCTGTTCACGACTAGGCCGCATCGACATTAAGCTGTCCGTTGTCTGAACATTAGTCACAACTCGCGGCGTAGGATTGCGAGTGCGGATTTCGTCTGATGGTTATTTTTTGCGGCGAGCTTGCGGTGTTGCAAGCGCCAATATTCGAGTGTCTCTCGCTCGATCCTTTCGCGTCGTTTGGTGATGGCAGTTGACTTACCGAAGTAGGCATCGGCGGGTGTCAGGTTGTCGAGGCTCTCGTGGTAGCGTTGGTGGTTGTAATGCTTGACGAAGGCCTCGATCTGGTGTTCCAGATCGCCGGGCAGGAAGTAATTTTCGAGGAGCAGGCGGTTCTTCAGGGTCTGGTGCCAGCGCTCGATCTTGCCTTGGGTCGGGGGATGGAAGGGTGCGCCGCGCACGTGGTCCATTTGCTTGCCGTTTAGATAGTCGGCCAGTTCTCCGGCGATGTAGCTGGGGCTGTTATCGCTGAGCAGGCGCGGCCTGTGCAGGACATTAGCGTGGTCGCAGCCTGAAGCTGTCAGAGCCATGTCGAGCGTGTCAGTGACGTCCTCGGCTCGCATTGTGGTGCAGAGCTTCCAGGCAATGATGTAGCGCGAGAAGTCGTCGAATACGGTGGACAGGTACATCCAGCCCCATCCGATGATCTTGAAGTGGGTAAAATCAGTCTGCCACATCTCGTTGGGGCGCGTGGTCTGCGTGTGGAACGCTTGGGCGGCCTTGATCACCGAATAGGCCGGGCTGGTGATCAGATCGCGGGCCTTCAGGAGCCGATAGACCGTGGCTTCCGACACGAAGTAGCGCCGCTCTTTGATGAAGCGCACCGCCAGCTCGCGCGGAGATAGTTCGGTCTGCTTCAGCGCTATCTCGAAGATCTGGTCCTGGATATCGTCTCCGATGCGGTTCCATGCCCGGCTTGGCGCTGAAGGGCGGTCCTGGAGCGCCTCCGGCCCGCCTTCGAGGTAACGCTAATACCAGTGATAGAAAGTCTGCCGAGCGATGCCGAGTTGGTCCAGCATGCGTTTGGCGGGCAGACGCGCCTGCTCGACGATCCGGATGATCTCGAGCTTCTCGGATGCGGAATATTTCATTCGTCTTCTTCCCCATCCGCAGTCATGCGGGACTGTCAGCAATTCCGTGTGTAGGCGGGCATAATGGGTGAAGGGAGTCCCACTATGTTCCAACGCAAAGAACCTGCGATACCGAATGAGCTTCTTGACCAGTTATTGGCAGGCGGTGCCGCCAGCGCCGCTTTCGAACTAGGCGGCTTGCTGGATTCTCTGAAGAAGGCGCTGACCGAGCGCGCCTTGAATGCGGAGACGGTTCATCGTCTGACCAGCGATGAAGAGGCCGGGAACACGCGCAATGGCTATGGCCGCAAGAGCGTAATCACAGATGCCGGCAAGCTGGAGATCATGTTTCCGCGAGACCATCAGCCGAGCTTCGAGCTGTAACTGATCATGAAGTACCAGCGCCGTTTCCCTGGCTTCGATGACAAGATCATTTCGGTGTATGCGCGTGGCATGAGCACCCGGGAGATCACCAGCATCTGTACGATCTATATGGCATTGACGTGTCGCCGGACCTGATCAGCACCGTGACCGACGCCGTGCTCGACGAAGTCGCCAGCTGGCACCAGCGGCCGCTCGATCCGGTTTACCCGCTCGTCTTCTTCGATGCGATCCGGGTCAAGATCCGCGATGAAGGCATGGTCCGCAAAAAGGCCATCCACATCTCCCCGGGTGTCCGCGCCGATGGCGCCAACGAGGTGCTCGACCACGCTACCTGGCGTAGGACCGATCGTCGCGACCTCCTTGGTGGCCGCGATTGACGATGGCCGACACTTCAAATCAAGCCGGAGCCCTCTCTGCCTGGATAGGTCTGGTGCCGCGACAATACACGACCGGCGACAAACCAAGGCTTGGCGGCATCGGAAGCAGGGCCAACCATTATCTCAGACGGCAACTTATTCACGGGGCTCGATGGACATTGCTAAGGATCAGCAAGCACGAAGACCCGCGATCAAAATGGGCGCAGGACCTGCTATCTCGAGCTGGGCACGACAAGACGCTCGTCGCCATGGCGAACAAGACGGCTCGCATGGCATGGGCGATATTGCGCAGCGGAGAGAGCTACAAGATCGCGTGACCATGGCTCAGCGCTGAGCGGGATCACGAATGGCTTCAAATGCGAGGTCAAGACTTGATGGTGTAACGGCACGGTCCGTCGCTTCACAGCCTGTGAGGAACGATGGCCTTCGAGGGCGCTCATCTTAGAAGGCACTGAACCGCGCGGATTCCCATCATGGCCAGAAGCAAATTTGCTTCGATCGATAGGCCGGATAGATTCACGCATCCAATGCCGCAGCACGATCAAAAATCCACCTTGCGCGGGAGGCGTCCATAGATTCGTTCCTTCCCCACTACGAGGAAGCCCAAATCCTTCCTTTAATCACAACCTCAAGACAGTGCCATTGATGCTGACGGACACAGGGAGTCCGGCCACTGCGAAGGCCAGATTCTACAGATCCTTACGCTCGCCCTCGGCCATCGGAAGGCTGGACACCTCCACGGCAGCCCTTCAGTTCACGGATGGCCCACCTGCACACAAGATCAGTGCCGAAAGCATTTGCGTGCAATCGAATATGCCGACCATTCAGTGGGGTCGGCCCACAAGTCAGAGGGGAGATCGCTCGAGAATTAGAAGAACCATTACTATCACGCCCAGTTGCAATCTTAGAAATTGTCCATACCTATGCGCATGGTTATGTCCAGACAAGGGAGACTGAATTGGAGACCATGAAAGCTTGGATCGTCAGGAAATATGGCAAACCAAAGGAAATGATCTTGAACCAAACTGCCATACCAAAACTCGAGGTAGGGCAAGAGGATCGAGCGGATACGCTAGTCAAAATTGAAGCGGCAGGTCTAAATTTCGCCGACGAAATCGCTATTGCAGGAAACTATCAAGATCGGATCGAACCTCCTTTTATCCCGGGCAACGAGCTAGCGGGAACCGTCGTTGAGACTATCAAAGGCTCAAAGTTTTCTCCGGGTGACAGGGTGGCAGGCCAGATCCGCAATGGCGCCTTTGCACAATACTGTGCCGTCCCTTCCGATCGTTTGATGGCAATAGGAGATCTGCCAGCCCCAATTGCGGCCGCTCTTCCGGTTTCCTACACCACCGCCCACATCGCCCTTTTCGTGAAAGGCAATCTCAAAAGGGGAGATACAATTTTAATCCATGCGGCGGCAGGCGGATTGGGCTTTGCTGCCACTCAACTTGCAAAGACCGTGGGAGCCCGCATCATTGCTACGGCAGGGGACGAAGATAAGCGGAGAGTAGCGAAAGAGAATGGAGCGGATCATGTGATCGATTACCGTCAGAGTGATTGGCCTGAGCAAGTCAGAGCCTTTGCTCCAGATGGGGTCGATATAATCCTGGATCCGGTTGGCGGAGAAACCTCGGAACAAAGCTTGCGCCTTTTGGCATGGGAGGGCAGGCTGTTGGTATGCGGCTTTGCAGGTGGCAAGATTCAGGCTCTCAAGGCGAACTACATGCTGGTTAAATCCGCCAGTGTGCACGGTGTATACTGGAGCTTCGACCGCGCGCCGGAAGCGATCCGCACCATACAGCAGAAACTTGTCGAGCAATGCTCCCGAGGTGAAATTCGCCCCTTGATCCGGGATTTGTATCCAATGGAAGATCTCGTGGCAGCTATGGAATCGCTGCGCTCACGGCGAACAGTAGGCAAAGTGATAATTGCCACGTCAGGCCCGCACCAAAGGCAAGGATGAACTTGGCGTCAATTATCTGAAGCACAATGCGATCGCCGGTCGCCGATTCCTTTTAGTCCGTCTTTGTCGCCCATCTGGACCAATCGGTCCAGTGGCACCTGGTCGGAGAGACTGTGCAGGTCATGGGGTTGGCAGGCCGCGTTATCGTGCGGCATGCCGGCGGAGTAGTCGCCGACCTCCTGGTTCGCGAAGGGTACCGTCAGCCGGTCGCTGACAAAGCCCACTTAACAGGGTCGGTCGGCGCTTGTCCCATCCGCGAACTACCGCCCCCGCCCGTGTAAACGTCGGCTTTGTTGCGGCCGCTCGGAGATTATGAAGCGGTTGTTGGGGGGAGGCTGGAGATGGCGCCGATCGATCATGACGCGGTTTTAGCGATGCTCGACCGGCTCAAGCTTACTGCGATCCGCGACCAGCTTAATACGCTACTGGACGAAGCCGCCCGCTCGGAAATGACCTTGCGCGAGTCTCTGACCTTCTTCGTCTAGCACGAGATTGCCTCGCTTGACGAGCAGCGCATCACCGTGGCCAGCAAAATCGCACAGTTCCCATTCGTGCATGAGCTCGACGGCTTCGAGTTTGATGCCTAAGCTTCGTCGGATCCCGGCCAGATACGGGCACTGGCGACCTGCCGGTGGATCACGCATGGCGACACGACGCTGCTGCTGTGCCCGCCGGGAACCGGCAAAGCATACCTCGCGGTCGCATTGGACCCGGGAAGCCAGTCGGCAGAACTACTCGGCCCAGTTCGTTACCGCAGCAACTTGGTGGCGATGCTGGTCAAGGCGCATGACGAGGGCCTGTTTGACGAGCAAATGACCTAGTTCAACCACCCTAAGTTGCAGGTCGTCGACTAATTGGGCTATCTGCCGTTCGAGGCCACGCCGCCCATCTGTTCTTCCACCTGTCTCACGGCGCTACGAAAAAGGCTCGATCCTGATCACTTCAAACTGATTGGTGGGCGAATGGGCTGCGTCTTCGGCGATCCTGTCGCTGCCTCGGCAATGCTCGACAGACTGGTGCACCGTTCCACAGTCATTACCATCCGCAGTGACAGCTATTGGCTTCGCTCAGAACCAGCAACGCAACTGCTCCACGAAAGGGGGGCAGTTCTTCACTTCGTCCACGGGGTCAAATCCTTAGTTCGTTTGACACCTCCTGCATCACTGTCTTCTCATCCATCATCGTAACGTCTGTGCTTTGCCCATGAAGAGTAATTAAGGACTTCAGCCCCAGCGAATGCGGGAGTTTTCAACGGAATACGGGCTCTTAGCGGGCATCGATCTTGGCTAGTTTCCCGGAAGTAAAGATGCTTTCTCGAGTCCCTAAGAAGGCATCAAACCAGTACATTAAGCGCCATTTGCGGGCCTTTTGAGGGCTTTTTGGCCAGAGCGAATTTACTAAGTCTCTGAAACTAAGAGGGAAAAAAGAACGAATTTGATGCCTCTTCTGGCACCATTTCATCGTACACCAACGATTTGTGATGCTGTCCCTAGCGGGCATCGCCTTATAGCTGGGGCGTTTGCGGCTGGAGGCGATGTTGGATTCAACAACTCGTTGGATAGGACGATCGCAAAATCAATGAATTAGACCTATTCAATTTCCAAGTTGATTGGACAGAATGTCACAACTGGCTGGATAGAGTTTCCGAGAATTCACAGAAGCGTGGACATTCCATCAGCAAACTCGGAGAATCAGGACAATTATTCATCTGGTCAGACCGCCACCGATTTTGGAGATAAGTGGTATACTGACGAGTCCTAGCGGGAAGTTTGCCCTGAAGATCAAGACGGTGGAATGCGGGATGCCAAGACCTGGATATACGACAATCGTAGTGGAAGTTTACGACTCCGGCCCAACCAGTGGGAAGCATGGGACGCGCCACATAAGGCCTGCAAAAGACCAGGTCTTTCCTCAATCACTTGACGTCGAATGTGATTCTGCGTTGGCGGATAATCACCCTGTTGGAACGAAATTTCGCATGGATGTAAAACTGAAATATCGTGAGGGAGCTGGCGAGCATCTTTACTCCTATTGGGGGTGGCCCGTTCAGAAGCTTGACGCCTAATGCAACTTGGTCGGGTCGATGTGATGCACAAGCCCGAGACTCTGAAAGGTGAGAAAAGCCTAGCTGAGCATTGCTATAGATATAGGGGTATCTCATCTCGCTCGGAAAACGGCGCACGGTTCAGGAATAGCGCGAACAGTTGTCTCCGCGAGCCCCTTGCCTTGGAACGGCCTTGACCGCCGTCGCATTTCCTTAGATCCCACCTTACGGCTGAAATTGAGGGTCAGATGAGTGATTGGGGTGACGGTGGACTGGGTGCTGACGGATTGCGCTCTTTTGAACGACCAAGCGAAAGTCGAACCGTTTTCTTCACGGCGTTGGTCTCTTTCTCCGAGAATGGACGGCGTTATCCGGTAAATTGCCCCGAGGAATTCCAACCAGGTGACGCAGTCCTAGTGCGAATGGATAGCTTAGGCGGCGAATTAAAGACCGCGATCGTGGTCGAAAACACTAAGTCAGGTAGTCCCTGCAAAAATGGGGTGGTCTGCAGCGCTTCTGAGGCTGATTGGTACGGCGATGGACCTGGAGGGGTAAGGACCGCACGAGACTTGGAATCGTTCCTCATTAAACATCGCTGGTGGAGATTTCGGACTACGGCTTCAGCGCATGCCAAGAAGCACGCCTTAGAATACGCGCACTACATGAGAGAAGTTGAATACAGCCGCACCTGGCCAGTGGTCTTTATAAAGTCAGGTTTTTGGGACCGCAGCGGGGGAGTTGCTCAGAAAGAACAAATATATCTTGGCAACCTGGCCAATGCTAAGGATCAACTAGTTGGGCAGTCCTACGGATATGTGACTCTCCCTATGCTATCAGATTCTATTGAACAGCAGGCGAATTTGTCTAACGCAGTCAGGTTCGAGAGTGAAAATTCTGTGCTCGGCCGAACTGAGGATCCTAGAAAATTCGTTCTCAATCGTTACCGCGTGCGGAAAATTTCAAATCGTCGCTATTCGAGTATCTGGGAGGCAGCCGCATGGCGCGCAGAAGGGAGCACCCTGTGCTACGAAGAGTGGTGAAAAGCGAACCTCGTGCTCATTCAATTCCGACGCCTTGTGTCTAGGTACCCATTGAATCCTGCGGCAATCCCGTGATGAGAATTCGGTAGTGCTCTTTCGATGACTCTCGCCGAAATCTATAGGAACACCGTGACAAGCACCGCATGGGCCTTCAGAAGCGCGGCCGCGCAAGTCGGTTTCTACCTCTGAAGTCGCAATTGAATGAGAAAGCGTTATTTTCCAGGAAGTTTGCTTCATGAAACGTCTGGTGGGATGAATTATGGCCTGGACAATTCCTCTTCGCCACGACGCTTTTCCAGCCCCTTATAATTATCAATTGCCGCCCACTTTCACGGTGGATGAGCTTGATCTCTTATGGGCCGCACTGACGGTAGGTCGACCAAATCGTCAATCAGTATACGCTAACGGTCCATATTCTCTGGATGAAGCCCTGTTCCGGCAAGCAATGGTGCGAGCAAATCTTCGACTTGATCATTCCGGCCAGAACTTGGCACACTCGCCAGCCTTCGTGGCGTTAGACCCTACTGAAAAGGGTTGGGTCAATTTCAGTCTCGGTATGATCTTCGCCAAGATCTTTGCGGCCAAATTTCTCGATGTACCGTGGCTTATGCACTTCAAATGGTATGCTCAAAACTACCCCGTTGGAATGCCCTCAAGTGGTTCGACACCGGATTTTGTCGGTCAGAACCCAAAAACCGCTGAATATCACGTGCTGGAGGCCAAGGGGCGAGTGGGAGGCTATTCTGCCAAAGTAGTTCGAGATGCCAAGTTGCAGGCGCAGCAGCCCATAACGATTTCCGGCGTCTCCCCCACAACTCGTATTGGTACGCTGCTCTATCGCCAGAAAAAAACAGATTTGGCGTTGGCTTGCGAAGACCCGGATGAAGATGATCGGCCTACCATTGCCTTGACTGAAACACTTGAGACTTGGCGAGAATATTATCGACTAGCATGGGCATTGCATAACCTAGATGACACTCAACGAACTGCCTTAAAGTCCCTGACCGGGCTCACGATCAGGCTGGTGCTGCCCGTCGCCGATCTCGTCGGAGAGCTAATGTCAATCGACCGCGCCGGAGAATGGCATCCAACTGTCGACGAAATCAAAAGTTGGTCAGCCTCTCATGACGAAATCATCCTGAGGATGATGGTGGACGACCCAGTTGGAAGGCGCATATTCGCCGATGGTCTGGAAATAAGATATTCACCGCCTGACCGGAAGCCTATTAGCCTAGAGTGATGAATGTTGGCGTACGATAGGCGTATTCGCTTTACCAGCGCGCAGGCGGCGGGTTAGTCAGGATGGGTTTTGTCGATAGCTGCAACGACATCAACCAGTTGAGCGCGCAGACTGGAAAGGCCGACTGCAACCACTAGGTCACGTCGGTCTGCGAGTTCGAGGACAACCGCCAAAACTTGGTCAGAATGCCGCAACAATACCACGAGGTTGTCGGCACTTGGGCTGTTCTTTCCATCGAACCAATTGCGCACTGCTCGCTCGTTGGAGTTTGTCAGCCTGGCAACAGTTTTGACCGACGAGGCGACCGCTCCAAATTCCTTTTTCAACGCTAACGCTAGCACTTCGCCGAGTGACGACGAGGACATTTCCGGAAATGTTTTTCCCGATTTTGACTGAACATTTCGGTCTTTTTTGGTGAACGACATACCGCGAGTCTCTCAATAGATGATCAAAGGAGTCGAAGGGTGTCATTCCGATCTGAAAAGGAATCACTACGCAAATGGATGCAGGTGGAAGGAATGCCGGGCAGGAGAACCACGGACCGTTGATCAGGGCCGCACAATACGTGCGCATGTCCACCGAACATCAGAAATACTCGACTGAAAATCAGGCTGAGATCATTGCGCAATATGCTGGAAGACGCGGGTTCGAGATCGTCAAGACGTATGAAGATTCCGGCAAGAGCGGGCTGAAGTTGGAAGGGCGTCTTGCTCTGCAGCAACTTATCGAAGATGTGAGGGATGGGCGAGCGGATTTCGATGCTGTGCTCGTTTATGATGTGAGCCGGTGGGGACGCTTCCAGGACGCCGACGAGAGCGCTTACTACGAGTTTATCTGCCGCGAAGGCGGGATCACCGTTCATTACTGTGCTGAGCAATTCGAGAACGACGGAAGCCTGAGCGCGACAATCATAAAGAGCATGAAGCGGGCCATGGCAGGCGAATACAGCAGAGAGCTGTCGGCCAAAGTATTTACCGGCCAATGCCGCCTGATCCGGCTGGGCTTCAGGCAGGGTGGCCCGGCTGGATACGGCCTGCGGCGCGTGCTTGTAGATGAATACGGAAAGGTAAAAGCGGAACTCGCCCGAGGTGAACAGAAGAGCCTCCAGACCGATCGGGTCATCCTTCAACCGGGCCCGCCTGAGGAAGTGGAAACGGTTCGCAGGCTCTATCGTATGTTCGTCGTGCAGCAACGCAGCGAGCGCGAGATTGCCGATCTCCTGAATGCCGAGGGTCTAAGAACCGACCTTGGCCGGGAATGGACACGCGGGACCGTGCACCAGATCCTGACCAATGAGAAATACATTGGCAACAACGTCTACAACCGCATCTCCTTCAAGTTGAAAGCAAAGCGCGTCGCGAATCCCCCCGATATATGGGTCAGACAAAATGGTGTCTTCGAGCCGATCGTCGAACGCGACTTTTTTGACGCTGCTCAGCGCATAATCGGAGAACGCTCGCGCCGTTTCACAGATGAGGAACTTCTAGAACGCCTTTCCGGCCTGCTCGCTGACAAGGGCTGGCTATCAGGTGTCGTCATTGACGAAGTTGAGGATATGCCTTCGAGCTCGACGTTCCGGCATCGCTTCGGAAGCCTGGCCCGCGCATATGAACTCGTGGGATACACGCCTGCCCGGGACTATAGCTACATCGAGATCAACCGGGCGCTCCGCGCAATGTACCCGGGCATTGTCGCTTCTGTTATCAATGATATCGAGGGGCAGGGAGGCGAAATCGAGCGTGATCCTGTGTCGGATTTACTCCGGATCAACGAAGAGTTCACGGTCGCCCTTGTAATCGCCCGCTGCCATGTGACACCTTCTGGCGGGATGCGTTGGCAAGTTCGTTTCGACAGCGGCCTGCGTCCCGACCTGACCATCGCTGTCAGGATGAACGACGATAACCAGAAGATTCGCGACTATTACCTGCTCCCCTGGCTGGACCTGGACCGAACCCCGAAACTGCGGCTTGCACCTGACAACGGCATCATGCTTGATGCCTTCAGATATGACAGCCTGGATGCTCTTATTGAACTTACGCGTCGCACGCCGTTGAGGAAGGTCGCATGAGCGACGCGAGTACAGAGATCCGGCAGGTGCCGATCGATCTCATTACGATCCTCAACCCGCGGGTCCGAAACAAGCGCGTGTTCCAGGAACTGGTCGACTCCATCGCAGAGCTCGGCCTTAAGAAGCCAATCACGGTTAGCCAGCGGCCAGGCAGGAATCGCTATGACCTCGTCTGCGGACAGGGCAGGCTTGAAGCTTTCATTGCTCTCGGGATGTCCGAGATCCCTGCCATGGTTATCGAAGCGACCGAAGAAGACTGCTTCGTCATGAGCCTTGTCGAGAACTTGGCCCGGCGCCAGCATAGTCCGTTGGAATTGGTTCACGGCATTGGTGAACTGTCCCAACGCGGATACTCACACGCCGAAATCGCCGACAAGATCGGCTTCTCTTTCGACTATGTCTATGCCATCTGCACGCTGCTCGATAATGGCGAGGAAAAGCTCATCAATGCGGTAGAGCGCGGCACCATTCCGCATTCCATCGCCATGGAGATTGCCAAAGCCAAGGAAGGCGAAGTCCAGAAGGCGCTGGCCGAAGCCTACGAGGAAAACAAGCTACCAGGCAATCAGGTTCTGGCGATCCGCAAAATCATCGAACAACGCAGGGTCAGCGGCAAACAGGTTCACCGAAATTCCGGCAGGGAAGTGCGCCCACGACGCGTCAGTTCCGAGAGTCTGATCCGCTCATATCAACGCGAAACAGAACGCCAGAAGCTCCTTATCAAGAGAGCATCGCTCGCGCGCAGTAGGCTGCTCTTTGTTTCCAACGCACTGCGGCGACTGCTGGCTGACGAGCACTTTGTGACCTTGATGCGAGCGGAGGGTATCAACTCGCTGCCAGAAGCGTTGGCAGAACGCGTTGGTTCTGGAGCAGTGCAATGACAAAGCCGGTCAGGATCGCGTTCGAACCTGAAGTGGTGACACTTCCCGTAGACGTGCTCTTGCCGACCAAAGCTCTACCAAAAGCAGTTCCGCAGAGCGTCAAATACAGCCGGATCGCGGCATCGATCGCTGAAGTGGGAATAATCGAACCCCTGTCAGTCGCGCGTCAAAAGGGCGGCGTATACTTATTGCTCGATGGGCATGTCCGGCTTTCAGCGCTTCGCGAGCAAGGTACTGTCGAAGCGCCTTGTATCATTGCCCACGACGACGAATCCTTCACATACAACAAGCGGGTCAATCGGCTGGCAGTGATCCAGGAGCACTACATGATCGTGCGCGCGCTTGATCGTGGTGTGTCGGAAGAGAAGCTCGCCCGAGCACTCAATGTCGATATCAAGGTGATCCGAAACAAGAGGCATCTGCTCAGAGGCATAAGCCAAGATGTCGCCGAGCTCCTCAAGGATAAGCAGGTGGGCCATGTCGCTTTCCAGAAGCTGCGAAAGATGAAGCCGATCCGACAACTTGAGGTCGCCGAGCTGATGGTCTCGGCCAACAATTTTACATCCTCATATGCGAAGGCCTTGCTGGCTACGACGAAGCCCGAAGATCTTCATAATCCGGACGAACAGCGCAAGGCGACCGGACTTTCGACCGAGCAGATGGAACGCCTCGAAAGGGAAATGGCCGAGCTCAGCGCTGACTACAAGGAGCTGGAGATGTCCTACGGCGATGACATGCTTGTGCTTGTTGTCGCCTCGGGTTTTCTGGAGCGGCTTTTGGGGAAACCGGAGATTGAGCGATTCCTGCAAACGCGACATCCTGAGTTCTTGGTAAACTTCAAATCAATCGTTCAGGCGACTTCGCTCGACCAGCCATCAGCGACAGGTTGATGGGTCGTATGTGTGGGGACCGGGACCCATAAGCGCCGGGACCGTCGGAGAAGCCGCCGCGCGGGGCGGATCGAGGGCGGGGACGGGAAGGGCGGCGAACCCGCAAGAAGCCCGTTAGGCCAGTCGACATAGGACTGGCTGCAAGCCTGGAAAGGCATATTAAGATGAAAAGGCAGTGCGGGGCGCGCTGGCAAGTTGACTGGCGCGCCCCAAGTACATGGTGAACACCCACCGCTTCTGCTCGATGATGGACAATCAGTCAGCCGGATCGTGCCAGCGAAAGGAATATTCTCACCGGCTTGATTTGTGGGGCGAGAACCCCTTGTCGTCGTTACCGCCGAACAAATTTTCGGTTTCGAGAAGACGGTCCAGCGCCATGCCGCTGGCTGCCTCCTCGGCCTCGGCCAGCTTTTCTTTCAGCCAAATCTGAAATGCTGATGTGCGCTGCGATTGAGGTTGATCGGTATCTTCGCTGATGTCAGCTACCAAGCGACGCAACCTGTCGCGCTGCTCCCTGATTGCCAAAATCTTTTCCAATGTGGCGGAACGCCGATCCTCGATGTAGGCACGACGCTTGTGCTCAATACGGCGGCGATGATTATCTTCGGAGCGTTTTTCAGCTTCCTCATCGCGGCGCTCATCTTCGATTTTCGCTGCTGTCAGCCCCGCCAAGACGCCGGCGATTTCGTTCGCCATCTCTTCCAGGCGCTGGTTCCGACCATCGTTAAACGTACGACGTGCCGAAGGATTATGGCAAATAAGCAGATCGAACTCGAAAGACACAATGCCCGATGGAGAATAATCATACTTGGGCAACCGAGGGTAGACGCCGGAACTAGGGGCTGGACCTAACCCAGCCTTGCCCCAGCGTTGTTCGAGCGTTCTTTGCGCCTCAGCCTGCTTTGCCCGCTCTTTCGCCGTTGGCTCGTGCTTTGCCCGCTTGGTCTTTTCAACCACCCGAAAGGGCACGACGACGTTGCCATCGGTAAAAGCCACACGCCGTTCGACTTTCGTCAAATCAAAACCTTGGATTTCGGCAGCGGAGACGATTCTGTTAAGGGCTAACTCGATCCGATCGATAGAGGCGGGTGCGATCGCAATATCGATCAAGCCGGATTGCGTGAGGCGCACCAGTCCCCGATCATCTGGCCTAGCCTTTCGCAACTTCGCCATCGACCGAGTCACGACTGGGTGTTCTTTCGCGTCCTTCTCAGCATTAAATTTCGATGCGCGGGAAGTCGCTTCATCGCGGATCGTAGCAATTGTCTCAGGCTCGGTGCGGAGGGCGCTCCCCGAAATACAGACCATATCGGAAACGCCTTTCTTGAGCGCCGGCAATGGGGGACGCTCCACCATCTTTCCCGTCGCAATCTTCGCCCTGGAGCTTGTGGCCGGCTTTGGGATGTCGTGCTTCCGGCACAACTTATGCAGTGCCACATCGGACACTCCGAACTCTTTCGCGAGACGCGTCAACGGCTTCGACCAGATGAGGTCGTAGAATTCCGAACGGGTAAATTTTTGGGCCATGTTGTCTTTAGTCACAGCAAGCGATGCAGTTCGTGAGCACGCGTCACGCACCTGACTACAAAGCAGTCACGCGAATGTTGATGATCAGGTTCGACGTAGACATCATCGATAATCGCGAACCCGCCACGGCGATCGGTCTGAATTGTTGCGCCCGGCCAGATATCTTCAACACGTTCAGTGACCTCATACGCCCGTTGCAGGCGACGGTGCTCATGCCGCTTCCTAAAGTTGCAGATCAACTGGTGGCGTTTCGGTTCTTCGGGTGAAGCCTTAATCTTGAAAGACCATTTGCCATTGCTACCGCGAACAACGAGAGCCGGATCGCTCACGCGGCGTACAGTCGCAGCAATGAACTCCATATCCAGTGCATCACCGATGTCTTGGGCGAGGAGGGCCAAGGGACCGTTCTTATCGTCGATTGGCAATTTAAGACCGACCCGACGCTGCACCTCTGAACGGCTTACAAACCTTGCCTTGTGCCCCTCCGCCTCGTTGACAGGCCGTACGCCCGCTTTTCGTAAATGCTTGAGCGCGGTGGTTGGGGGGCAGCCAAGGAGAGGGGCATATTCAGTGGCCTTTGCATAGGAGCGCTCAAACAATTCGAGAGATCCTTCGCAGATGCGAACATGCCCAGAGCCGTCATCGAACGTCTGCAAAAGGGATTGGCCGATTAGAAGTTTAAGTCCTCCAAGATCTGTGCCCAGACGAGATGCCACTCGGGTGAGTGACATCGGGTCTTTGCGCTGTGCTTTCGGGCGACTGCGTTGACGGAAAAGCTTGGCGACTGTGACACCGCAAAAGAACGGCAGGTCCGCATCATATGCGACAACGCTGACGGTCTTCCCCTTGACCAACTGGGAGTGTGCCTCAGCAAGCGACAAATTCGAGTTGGCCGCATACTCCATTAATGGCACGGCCTCGACAGCGGCGCGTGAACACATAGGTTCGAGAGCATTGTCGATCACCTCCTGGATCGATTCCTTCGTAAAGTGTCGATTACCCGAGCAGCAGAAGGCGACCGGGAGTGCCTTTCTCCGGACTAGATCATTTATGTCCTCAACCGAGCAGCCAAGCATCGTAGCGGCCTCCTCCGCAGAGGGGGTCGCTCCGATATGGTCTTCCACCGCACAGATGTGCTTCTGGTGAATTCTGTGAGTGCGTGTGCGAATGCATTGCTCTGTTCTTATGGAAAGAGCTTTGAGTACCCTCTTCAGGTGATGCGGGCGCAAGCCAAGGGTACGTGCGGCACTTTTAAGCGTACACATACCATCTTCTCCGTCGAACCTCGCGAGCTTGCCGTAAGGTGCGGCAGCTCCGCTCCGAACCCGCGCTAGGCCAAAGCTCTCCCTAACTAACTCCCGGAGGTTTGTGGACGATATCGTGCCGAGAATTGAAGGGGCTTGGTTTACCAAGGAGGCATATCGATCGTCATCGAATTCGGGGCCTATCCAATCAGCGTTGGCAAGGTAGACAGTTACTTCTTCCATTCCTGCGAAGAGCGCAGGAAAGCCCGATTGGGCCAACGTGCAGCGTGCAGCGTGGCTCGGGGGGAACTGCTGATTGGCGTGGCAAAGTCTCCCTACCGAAGTTGCTGCTTGAATGATGTCACCCAGCGATTCACCCATAAAGTGCGCTGGCAAATCGCAATGAGGATTTAATAGCATTTTGAGGATGAAATGGTCGAGCTGAGATGACGAACACGGGCGGGCATGTTCTCGTGTTAGCCTGATCCCACTACGAGTGACTCCGATTTCTGGATTTCGCCAATCGATTGGATCGTGGGTTAGCCCATCAATCAGCTCAACGTCATGAATAGGACATGCTTTCATTGGGACGAGATCGAGCCAGACACGAATATAGCGCTCTTCATCCAGGCATGACGGGCACACCCGTTGTGTGGATTTGTTGAAGAACCTTGAAGGAATGTCTTGGCCGCAAATTTCGAAGGCTTCGCCAAGGTGTTTAGGCGTGTGCAACTCAAGTATCTGAATATCTTGAAGGGGAAGCCCCCTCGCGATCTCAAGTTGCTCATCGAAATCCCAATCGAGACCATTCAATCCTAGGCTAGATAGAAAGCTCTCCAAACTGATGGCATAATTCGCCTCTGCTGCCCGCTGCATCCATCCATATACCGGCTCTAATGGAAAGACTTCCTCTGGCCAATTTGACATTGGCAAGGTTACGGGGTCGCGTGGCGGGAGGGACCGCGCATCGCTCATGAAATTGACCCGCGGAAGGGATTGCGGGTCTCCCCAGGCCGCTTGCGCTCGTCGTACGCGTCGGCAAAGTGGCGAAGCTCAACCTTTTCCGAGCCATCCCGGATGGCGTATTCGCCAGCGGCGATCATGTAGACCTTCAGGGTGCCAATACAGCCCTTTGTCGCTTTGAAAAGGCGGTACGAGAATCCTGGATCAGCAAAGCCCGACATCTCGAACGGCATTTCCTCGTCAAACTTTTGGCAGAGCACGCGGAAATGCTTTTGGTCCGTAGGGTCGCTCCAATCGTATGGCTCCAACCACTTGTAAGGGAGACCGCCGCGGCCGATCAGCTGGGAATCTTCGGCGATAATGAAATAGGTTTCCGGAAGGCCGATGCACAGAATGCTGAACTGATTGAGGTTCAACATCTTGCGCAGCAGCTTGCGCGAAAAGCTCAGAATCCTTTTGTTCTTCTCTGGGAAGAGTTCTTGGGCCTCGTCGAAAATGACGAACTCGACTTCGGAACGCTGGAGCTCACGCATGAGCGCCTGGATCAGGTTTGAATTCGTAACTCGCAGCGAGACGTTCATACCCAAGGCGGCAGCGACGCTGTCGAGGATCGCGCGCGGTCCGCCTTCGATCGGGCAATCCACAAGAATGACGCTGCGCTTGATGCCATCCGCGCCAACCTTGGGCTGACATTCGGCGAATACCTTCGAAGCGGCGTAGGTCTTCCCGGTACGGCTCGGTCCGATAAGTGCGCAGATGTTACCACGCGAGTGGTTTCCCCCTTCGATGGGCATATAGAAGCGCCGGATGGAAGTCGTGGCTGCTTCATGATTTGCGTGGCCCACGAAGATGCTCCCCATCTTCATTTGGCGCTTTGGGAAGCTGCTATCAGGCATCGTCTCCGCTCCCGGACCGGGTCTTTGCAGCCAATTCCAGAATCGCTGCCATATCGTCGTATTCTTCGGACCGAGGGGGGTAAGGTTCGACCTGCTCGATATCGCCAACCGGATCCAAAGCTGATTCCTTTCCGGTCCCAGGCACCAGCAATGGCGCCTCAACGACCGTAGTGAGGGGCATGAGATCGCCACCGGCGCGAAGATCTGTTGCTGGATCGATCTCGCTGTCGAACTGCTTCGCGCGATTCTTACAGAGCAGGCGAACAAGGCTCCGTTCGATCTGCTTGCGGCGGCCAGACTTGAGCTTTCCCTTGCCCGCCTCAATCAGCTCGGCACGCGCCTTCCACAGAGCGACTGGGTCGCTGCGCTGCTCCTCACGGATCGATTCATGAGCACGGCAAAGCGCATGCTCATGCTTCGAAAGATCTGTTGCATACTTCCGCCAACGCTCAACTACGGGTAGCTCAAGAACCTCGCTTACATGGTGGTTATACAAGTAGATCTTGGAAAGATCGAAGGGATCCCGCCGCACCAGATACTGGGCTGTTTTGGTCGAACTGGATTTCAATTCGTGGTTGGGGTGGGCGATGATCCGGTCAAGCTCGGGCGACCAATAAGAGATGTGATCCCAGACCACACCGGACTTCTGTACGGTGCGCATTTCCCGTTCGCCCGACAACGCGAGAAAGAGTTCGGTGTCAGGCAAACTGGCAAAATCGAGCTCGTTGAGCTTATCGCGCCAAGCATCGATCGGAGACCTTCCCACTCCCGGTGCATTACCGAGCATTCGATTTGGACGCCTGTTGTAGACGGTCACAATCCACTTGGTGATGAGGTCGCGGCATTCGCTTAAGGTTAGGGTGGGGAAATCTATATTTTCGTAGTCCCGGCGTTGCACCGAGTTGGACAGGGTCGTTCCAGGCAGCAAATGTGCCATCCTGGAGACTTCACGCATAATCCGCTCCACAAGCCCCTTTTCCCAAGGCATGCGCGGCGAATTACGTTCGATTTGGAAGCCGAGGTTCGCGGCCGCCGACAGGAGTTGGTCGTTTACGAACTCGCGGCCGTTGTCGACGATGAGTTTTTCAATTCGCCCGAAGCACGGCCACTCGCAGTCATGCAATCCGTCGATATGGCTAATGCTCTTCGGATACATTGCGTTGCGGAGTCCATCGAGGACAGCAGCATAGCTCGGCACTTCAAAAGAGAGCGAAAAACCAAGAAGGATCTTCGTGGCTCGATCGACAAGCAGGATAAGATGAGGACGGCCGAGCAGAGCGCCGCTTTCTGCCACGAGGATGACATCAAGAGGTGTAAAATCGACTTCGACTTCAGCGTAGGGGCGGTCCGGCAAGGCACGAGTCTGAAAAGTCCGGCCATGCTTGCGGGCATAGTGTTTGCCGATGCGCCCAGCTCGGCACACATAGGGCGACAACTTGTTAATCTCCCGATGGAACGTCGACAGGCTGGGCGGTGTGAGGCGCCCCATCCTCAGGTGCTTCTTTGGAGCGGTCGCACAGTAGGCTTTGCCTTCGGCGCTGTTATTGAATTCGTGAACGTATTTCACCGCTTCGACATAGGCATCCTTAGCGGTAAGCCCTTCCAGATAACGATCAATGGCCCTGCCTAGGGCTTCCTGTTTGGGAGCTGGCAGCCGTGATCCCCGCTTTCCCTTCAAATCGTGACGATCGGCGTAAGCCGCGAGCCCCATCTCCGCGTAGTGCGCGTCATGCAGCTTCATCCAATTAATGATGGTGCCCGGTGATGGTGGCGACTCCTCTCCGATTTCCTCAGACCGTTCACGGATCCGCTTGAAAAGCCAGGACTTGTTCGCGCGATAATCGCCGCGGCGCTTGAAATATTCCACCCAAGCGTGCTTCCGCTCCGCTTTTGTCAGCGCAGTCTTTTCGAGGGCGTCAAAAGCAATAGGTGATAGAGCAGCATGTAATGTTCGCCGTGAGTGACTCCTAAACTTGGCTTGGGCCCGCAAGATCGTGATTTCTAGGTCATCCTTGATGACCAGTTCACCGGTTTCAATCTTGACGAAGATCCATTTCTTGTCCTGACGACTTTGCGCGACGCACTCCTCGCCTTCGATCCATACATAGTCGTGCGTCTTCAGGCGCACCTTCGGATAGAGGTTTTCGCTAGGAGGACATTCGATTGCGGGTAACGCCGTCATTCGGCCATCTCCGTGAGGCGAATTTCGGTCTCCAGGCTGTACCTAGACGTATTATCGAGATGAATGAGACCCTCGAGTGCCAGCCTCATTGTGGCGCCAAAAGTGTCACTCGCATCAACATTGAAATTGGTGGACATAACATCGCAAAGTTCGCCAATCCGAGAAGCGCGACGCAGTTCCCCCAGCTTTTCGAACACCGTGATATCAAGAGTGGGATCGAGGGGAGCGAACCTGTGCCTATACATCGTCTGCGCATTAGACAGACGAGGTTCTGCGCAAAGTTCATGCTCGGTCCAGACAATGAGCTCGACATCGTGGTCTGACCGATAGGCCCGGCGAATATGGGGTTCACGGCTGGTCCACTTCGGATCGTTGGCAAAGCGAGCAGCCTTCGCATCGATAGCCAGCAGCCGATCGTCGGTCGTCAACGCGATAAAATCCGGCGTGTACTCACGCTTGTCCTGACCCCCGCAATCATTCGGCATCCAGTAACGAAGGGGCGGCGGCTGACAGACGTAACTCCTGATGCGGGTGTCTACTGACAAGATTAGGTGTGCCTTCGCCTCGAGCGAACTTTCGAATGGAGCAAATGTGTTGAGGCACTTCGAGCACTTGGGGAAAATGCCGTCGCGAGCGACCCAGCACTTTCCAGGCTTCCATGAGCGGGTCGGTACTGCGTCTTGGTAGAGTCCGAGCTCTTCGGCCTTCGTACGAGGCCGAGCCGGCTTGCTGCGACCAGATTGGCGCGTGGCGCGCTTTCCAGAAGTGACGGTGTAGGCGCCCGAATTCGGTCCCCTGTTTTCGATTGCGGGTTCAGACTCGTTCATGCTGCTTTCCTTTCCTACGGGCGGTTTCATATCAGTGAGCTGGAAAGTGAGCTAGATTCGGATATCCGTCAACCTTGTTGGCAAGAAACGCCGGCGATGGCTCAGAATGGGACACCTTGCCCGACAAGTGATTCTGACCGTATCGGCAACCAATAGCGCATGCAGACGTCAGAAAATAGGCAAAAAAGTCCGCGAACCTATGTGAGTGGGTATTTTAGGTTGCGAGAGACCGACACAGAAAATTGCCCTTACCGACATTTAACGTGTCATTGACACGTATAAATTCGGCAGGTACGAGTGGTGAGAATGCTAAGAAGGGCTATGACTTTTCATCTTCCTTCGATGTCGCCCGGGAGATTCACGACTTCCGAAGTTGCCATGATCGCCGGCATGACCCAGGATCTTGTCCGCCTTTGGCGAAGCAGGGGGCATATCGAGGTGAAGGGGAAGCGTGGAGCCGTCTATCCAGCCATCGAGGTCGCAGAGATCATGATAAGATACGATCTGTCACGGAACGGCTTGGCTCCTAAGGAGAGCAAGGATCTTGGAAGAAGGTGTGCAATAAAAATTATGCAGCACGTCATGCTCAATCACCCCGTCGCCTGCGAGGTGAGCGGACCGGAAGCGGCTGTCAGTTGGCTTAGAGAACTGCACCAGAGCTCTGACAGGCTCACAGACTTTCTTTTTGGCAGCGAGGTCGGTGAGGAGCTGCTGGTGAAAGTCGATGACGAAGAGGAGTTTTCGTGGCGGCCCTCTACCGCGCCTGATCTCGAGCACCCAAATTATCGCACCGCGCTAGTGTTTAATCTTGAAGGGTATGCGGCTCGCCTGGTGGAATTGGCAGGCAAGCCGATCATGCATTTCAATTTTGAGGTGGAGGAGGGGGAGGATGTGATCCATTCAACCCTAGCGATCGATTGATGGCTCGCTTTCACATCTTCCTGGTGGGTTCATCGCACGGCGTCGACGTCGAGCTTGCGGCTCGTGATCTGAGCGAATTGAGGGAAGATCTGCTCCACGATCGCTATTTACAGGGGCATATGGAGCAGCCTGACGAGAAGGGGGTCTGCGCGGGTGTATTGATCCCCGCATCTCGCCTGCAGATGGTGCTCGAACTCTAGGCGGCGCTTAAAACGCAGGTTCGCGTGTCTTTGCCGTGAAGAGGGCCCCGTTGCACACAGCACGAACACGCTGGGCCAGATCATGTGCGTCAATTGTGAAGATCGGCGTGCGCCGGTCTTGCGCCGACCAAATCTGATCATTCGTCAAACACTTCACATCCGACTGCGAATAGAACAGCAAGCGGCGGGTCGCGGTGTTCCGGCAGCAGCGAAGGAGTGGGGCGATGTGGGCGCGAACGGCGTCTGATTGACCGTAGAACCGATTGAAGAAAGTTTGGCGATCCGCGTCAGGACCATTCCACGACCAGTTATCGATTTCCTCGCCAAGATGCAGGAGCGCTTCATTCCTCAGTCCCGGCAAATAAGCCGACATCGAGCGAGGCTCGGCGCCGGCATCGCGGGAAATAGAGAGCACGAGCATATTGATGGCGTTGCCGATCGGAACGCTAAGTGACTGGTTCGGCAGCACGCATAGGCCGCTCAGGTTCGCGAGAATTTCGACATCCCGCGAGTGCTTGGTGCACAGGCGTTCGCATTCAGAAAGGCTCAGATGGCGATGCTGAGCACAATACTCAGTTGGCATAGGATTTCTCCGTCTGGTTTTTGGAAAGCGGAGCAAGTGCATCTGAGGCACAATTAACTCCGATGCTGCAATATATGCTAAAACGGTTAGTATGTCAAGAAAAAGATTCCAAAAAGGTACATTTTCCCGATGCGGCGGGTTGCAAAATTCAGTCAGAGTTGAACTTGCGCCATGGGTGGAGAAAGTCTTCCGAGTGCGAAAGACAGGGGCCTTTGCGCGAGATGAGGTGAAGCTTTGGGTGACGGAATTGCCAATGTAGCCGACTTCGTAGGGGGGAAGCCGCATGTGGCTCACAGTTCGATGAAGCGAATTGCGGATCTGCGGAATGCGCAGCTACGAGAAAATTTAGCTGAGGTCGTTGCTCGCACTGCCGGAATAGGAGAACGATCGGATCGACTTTTAAAACTTCGGCGGCATAACAATCTGTCCCCCGTCAGCACCTATGGCACAGATTTGAGGTTGTGATTTAAGGAGGATTTGGGCTTCGTCGTAGTG
>NZ_BAABHV010000010.1:0-553625 GCF_039542285.1 Erythrobacter westpacificensis | reverse complement strand
TGGTCAGGAAACCATGGAACTTACCGTGCAGGATGATATGCGGCCCCTTGGCTCTCCTGTCGGGTGCGCCAGCATTTCGATATCCGCCATCGCATGGTTCCCGCAGGTGCAGCTGCGGGCAAGTCAGGCACCGGCAGTTTTCCGTCTCTTCTTCGTTCGTGTCAGCCGGCGCCAGCCCATCCAGCATCCGGTCAGGCACAGCAACGACACGCCCAGCATCAGCGGCAGTGTGACGATGTCCCAGACGGGGCGCGTCCGGAGGCCGGGGAAATCCAGGCGGTGTAGGCCGTAGTGCAGCCATCGATATGCCCGGGCCTCGGCGTCCACCTTGCGGATGGCCTCAGCCGTGCGAGGATCGAAATAGAGCCGGGTCTGCTCTTCGTCGGAGTAGATGACGCGCCATGCCGGAAGGATCACATCCTGCTTGTGGGCATAGTGATAGGCATCTCCGCGCGTGATCATGCTCATGCCCGCGATCGGGTCGGCAGGCCTCGCAAGCTGGGCGCGCCGCGCCAGTTCGCTTTCGCCTGGAGGAGAAGGCGCCAGGCTTGGCAGGCTCGCGCGGCCAAGGCCGCTGTGCGCATCGGCCAGGATGGCGAAGGGAGCGCCGCCTTGCACCGTGAGTTCGGCCCGGACCGTGTCTCCTGCCGGTTGCGCGGTGAGGGCGCGGACGAGAGCGGCCACGTCCTGCGATGTCGCCGGACGCTCCGCCAGCGCCATGTGCTCTGCTTCCGGCCCTTCGCTTTCGAACCAGCCCCACGGTTGCATGGAGAACAGGCCGCTGACGACCCATGTCAGCGTGAAGATGCCGAAGGCCAGGCCCGTCCAGTGGTGCCACAATGCCGCGCCGCGATAGGGTGAGCGGGTCTTGCCTCGGCCATATTGACGCAGGCCGATGTAGATGCCGGTGACAGTAAGGAAGGTGCCGAGTACGGATGTGTAGACGACGAAGTCATACCACAACCACTGTATCTCGCGGAACGCTGTGAAGTAGAGCCAGTGCGGCACAGCGCCCAGCCAGTTCCAGAAACGCTCGTGCGCGGTCGTATCCTGCACCACTTCTCCAGTCAGGCCTGAAACGTAGAGGACGGTTCCCGCTTCATCGCCGAAGCTAGCCTTGTAGAGCGGTCGATGCTGGCGGAACCGCCCGTAGACCGTCCATTGGTCACGATCGATGGTCTCGACTGCAAGTCCAGCTGCCGCCCCGGTCGCTTCGCGGTAGTGGCTGCTTGCGATGCGTCCCGCATGGCTCGCGTCGATCACCGGCGTCTCGCCGGTTGTCAGGTCGATGACCTGCGGACCATCGGGACCGGACCATCGCAAGACTGGCCGATCGACCAGCATCTCGACGGACGGGCCTTCAACTGCGCCATCCTCCAGCGCCTCGAGGTATCCGGACGAGCAGCATTCACCCATTTCCAGGTCGGGCAGGCCGGCGAGGCGCTCGGATGAAGTCGTCTCGGGGAAGGAGACGTACATCATCACCACGCCTGAAACCGCCCATACCGCCATCAGCAGCGCGATTGCGATGCCGATCCAGCGATGCAGCAGGAATGTCATGCGCCGCACCCAGCGCCCCGCCCTTTTCAAGGGCGAGGTCTTGCCGGGCGCGGCGCGGCGGCCAGCGGGGAGGAGGGCCCCGCCATCCGCGTCAGAGCGAGAGGCGATAGGTTGCATGCAGCGTCAGCGGCGTTCCGAGGTTGTCGGCGGCGTAGGATGAGCCATCGGCATCGCGGCGAACGCGGGTGATCCGCGTTGCGTAATCGGCGTCGAACAGGTTTTCGAGCCGGACCCCGATCCGGTGGCGCTGATCGCGATCGGGATATGCAAAGGCCGAAAGGTCGACCACGGCATAATTGCCATGCTCTACGCGCCCGATCCCGCCGGAGACGCTGTCAAAGACGTCGCCGACGTAATTGACCGCCACGTTACCGCCGAACTGGCCGTCGGTGCTGCGCGCATTCAGGATCAGCTTGGCGAGATCGCGGGGTACGTCCTGGATCTGCTCGTCTGTTCCTTCTTCTTCCGCCTCGGTATGCGTATAGTCGAGGGTGACGCTGAATACGTCGCTGAGCTGTGCGTTGACGATGAATTCGCCACCCCAGACCTTCACCTGGCCATCGGTGTTCACGAGGAACCCGTCGGGATAGGCCGGCAGGTCGTATGTGATGCCGATCAGGTCCTCGACCTCGCGATAGAAGCCGAGCAGCTCGACATTGACGCGATCGCCGATGAATCCGAAACCGAGCTCGGTGTTGAAGCTGCTTTCGCCGACCAGGTTGGGGTTGCCGGTCTCGCAGCAAGGATCGATCACGTAGAGTTCGTAGGCGGTGGGAAGCCGAAACGCGGTGCCTACGAGTGCGCGGCCGAAGAAGCCGCTGTCATCGTCATAGCGACCTGACAGGTTCCACACGGTCTTGTCCTCGCCGTCGCTGGGACTGTTGTGCCGGATGCCGGCCGCAAGGGCCAGGTTGTCGAGATCGAATCTCGCCTGATCACACCGCCGACCGCCTGCGTTCCGTAGAACAGCGCCTGCGGGCCTTTCAGCACCTCGATGCGCTCGATCATGTGCGCGGGGATCGTGTCGAGCGGTGTCGTGCCGGCATAGAGGCGATTGGAAATGCGCACGCCGTCGACGAGGAACAGCACCTCGCTGCTGCGCGATCCGGCCAGTGACACGTTCACGTAATCGAAGGCACCGTTCTTGGGCGCGACATAAAGCCCGGGCACGAGCGATTGAAGCGCCTGCGAAGCGTCGACGTAACCCGCTTCGTCGATCAGTCGGCCATCGACGATTTCCAGCCGCGAGCCGTACTCCTCGAGCTCTTCGGGGACCGACTCCTCGAGACGGTCGCCAAGCACGATGATCGCCTCACCGCTGCTATCATCCTGCGGGACTACGCCCTGGGCGTGCGCCTGAACCGTAACCGCAGATATGGCTGCCCCACCCAGCAGCGCAAATTTCACCCTCATGTATTGAATTTCCCTCATCTCCATCTCGGAGCGGGGGCGTTGTGATATAGAGGGGGCCGCGCCTACGTAAATTACGGTAATCCGTACGTTACACGCCGCGTTACACATTGGCGCACTACACGGCCGCAGCTCGATTATTCCAGGTTCATGCGGTCGCGATCGAGTTCGCCGTTACCCGTAATCGTGACCGGCTGAGCCGGCTGCGGTCCTGGTGGGGGCGGCAGCACCTGGACCTCGTCCCCCGCGTCCATGAACCAGGACCAGTCATCGCGTTCCGGGCCTTCCATCGGAGGCGCCTTGGCCTTGGCCACGATCACGTCGGATGCGGTCTCTCGGCCGGACTCCACGTCGGCGCTGGCGATGTTTTCGCCCTCGGAATTTCTCGCAATACTGTCGATTGCGCCACCTTCTTCCACAAGCATGCTCACAAGCAGGAGGACGACGATCGCCACGGCGGCTGACATTCCCTTCGTCATGCTTCGATCCCGGCCATGATAACGCCCTCTTTCCCCGGCCCTGACCTTACGAACACGAGGAGTCCCCTCCGGACCCGGTAACGCCGGGGGCAAGATTGCGGTCGTCCCGGATGGTGAATATGGCTTCCTCGCGGAACAGTGCGGCTTCGGCGAAAGTGCCGCGCAGGATTCCGTCATGCTCGTAATAGATTTCGGCGACCATCACGGCAGAGCCGGGTGCGGCGGTAATCAGATTGTCGGCACTGCCGACCCCCTCGATCTCGCTTGAACCCAGCCCGTTGTTCTCGTCATCGTCGCCGTAGAGAGACGCCTGCTCCAGATCGCCGCGACAGCGCTGCCAGTGGATGTACTGCAGGCCCGTGGTGTCGTCGTATTCGAGACTGGTGAGGATGATGCGGCCATTGGCCTCAAGGTCGTAGTTCTCGCCTTGCCGCAGCGCGCCCGACATGATGGAATCGATATCCGCCTCGGTCACGGTCGGCGTCACGCTGCTGTTATCCGTCTGGCCAAGGCGCGAGGCGTTGTCGGCCAGCGAGGTCGCCGTCTGGCTCACCTGCATGTTGACCGTGGACATGTAGGCCAGTTCGACCCCGGTCAGCCCAAGGCCGATGAAAAGCGGCAGGATGAGGGCGAACTCGATGGTGGAAACCGCGTCGGTGTTGCCGCGCATATGGCGCAGCAAGCTCCGGATGCGGGCGATCTTCCCGGCATTCAACTGCATGTTCCCGCCTCCGACGAATACCCCGACTGATTGGCGAACGGCTGGTTCTTCTTGATCGCGCTGGATGAAAGAGTGCGCGCACCCCATGCCTCGCGCATGAACGGAACCCTGAACGGCGATGTGTAGGTCGCCTCGACTTCATAGATGACCACGTCGTTCGCGCCGCCGTTGCCGGAGACGCCGATATCGTCGTCCCACTGGCCGTTGCGGTTCTCGTCGACGAAAGCCTCGCCGTCGTTGCAGATCCCGTTGTCGTCCGCGTCGTTCCACTGCTCCGCCCGTTCGATATCGGCGAAATCGTAATAGCTCGTGCGGCTGGTGTTCAGTTCGACACCGGGCATCACGCCGCTGATCTGTTCCAGCACCATCGCATCGGCGGCGGCGGTATCCCCGCCCTCGAGCGAGGCATCGCGCGCGGCCGTCTGCACGGCCCCGTTAAGCACGGACTGCGCATAGACCATCTGCCCGATATCGAGCGTGCCCAGCAGCAGCAGCAGGAACGTGGGCGCGATCAGGGCGAATTCCACCACCGTCACGCCGCTCTCGTCCCTGCCGAGATCGCGAACAAGGGTGGTGCAGGTGCGCAGGGCCGTCATTGCACAATCCTCAATTCGCCCACTTCCTTGGCGATTTCCTGGAAGGCCTCGTTCAGCTCGTCCGCGTCTTCGGCGAGGAAGGAGCTGTCGTCGGAAGAGCAGGTTTCCAGATCCTCTGTCAGCCCTGTCGCAAAGGCGATCACCCACAGGCGGATGCCCTTGGCCTTCACCGCCTCGCAAATGGCCAGGAACCGCTCCGTATGCCGGCGCGAGTGGTGGTTGGAACCGTTCGCCGTCACGCGGCGGTCGTGGTATTCGATGCCGTAGGCGCTCTGGATCGAGATGCTCGGCATCATCGCGCCATCGGTCATGAAGATCAGGTGCCGCGACACGTTGCCGCCATTGCCGGGGGCGACGTTGACATTGCTGGCAAAGATGCCCTCCGGCGAACTCAGGCGTGCGCCCCACAGCAGTCCCAGGTCGTGATAGGTGTTGCCGCGGGCGACGAGGGAATCGGCGTAACCGTCGAAATCGTCCTCGTTCATCTCTTGCAGCAGCTGGGCCCGCTGGGGGCAGTGCGACACGGCCGGCCCGCCGTAATCGCTTTCGTGCGCGTTGGTGAGGTCCCAGTAGCCGCCGTACCAGTTTCTCACCCATTCGGTGCGATAGAAGGCCACTTCGGGCCACATGGGCCGCCACTTCGTATCATCGTCCGAAGTGGGTTCGGAGTCGATATCGAGGTCGTTGGCGCTGACCGGGGTGATGCCGACGACCGAGTTGTAGGTGAAACTGGCCGCGGGCGTCGTATCGCGTTCCTCGATGCAGCCCCCCCCAGGTCGAGGAGACGTCTGCGCCGTCGTCGCCGGTGGGCGTCGTGACGGATGTGAACGTCTTGTAGGTGCTGACGTCGTAGCTGACCTGCTTGTAGACGAAGTGCGAGAATTCCGTGCTCTCGATCGTCATCATCACCGGATCGCGGGTCTCGAAATCGTAGTCGTACCGGTCGCGGGCGTATTCGGTGTATCGCGGCGCCCAGTAACGCACCCTGTCGCGCCCCCATCCGCGCTCTTCGCGCGTGCACTGGTAGGTCCGTCGGGTCTGACGCTGGGTTTCGGTCGTGGTGGTTACCTGCTGGCCGTTCCGGTTGATCGAAACGTCGGTATCGGTCGAGGCTGGACCGGAGTTCGACCAGTTGGTGTCGGCTGGCAGAGAGCGGTTGCAGCTGTTGCGCCCGGAATATTCGCTGGCGTTCAGAAAGCCTTCGTCGGTGACCCAGGAATCGCTTTCGCCCGAGGAGCTGGAATAGTCCGGATCGTCCCAGTGCGAGAATTCGCCATCTTCGACGACCACGGTTTCATATTGCGGTTCGCGCGACTGGATATCCATCCGGTCGACCAGCCAGTCCGCCTGCAGCAGGTGGCCGACGTTGATCGACTGGCTGTACGGGACGAAGGCATAGCGGATCCGCGCGTTCCCGCCCGCGGTGGACGCCTGTACGGTGTCGTAGAAGTTCTTCATCGCATTCTGCAGCATGAGGAGCTTCGTATCGCCGCCCGCCTCGATCCGGTCGCCCATCGAACCGGTGCTGTCGAGAACCATCGTGACATCCGAGTTTCCAACGCCCATCGATGCCGAGCAGGTCACGTTGATGGGAACCGTGTCGATCCCGAATATCCGCATGATCGCGGTTTCGACATCGGCCGAAGCGTTGCCGGCCACCGTGTTGCCGTCGTCGTCCGAGCTCGGCGTGAAAACGACATTGCGCGAACGTTGCCGGTCCGGGTCGTAGTTATTTGCGAAATAGGCCTCGGCCTCGGCTTCCACGTCCTCGTCGAAGCCGTTGGTGCTCACCGCCTTGCGCCCGGCGAGAACGCCCGCATCGCATGCCGACTGGAGCCTGCTATGGGCCTTGTAGGCAGTGGCCATGTCGAGACCGCCGCCGACAATGGCTGCCAGAACGACAAAGCCGATGGCCGCCATGGGAAGCACGCTGCCCGCTTCGTTCAGGAGAAGGTTCGCCTGCCGGTGCAGAGGAGACTTCTTGCGCATCATTTCCGTGCCCCCTTGTCGAGGAAATCCCGACTGGTCCCCACTGCAACATTGGTTTCAGGGAGGGCGGCTATGAGGAAAGACTGAAGATTGTGCTAAAAGGCCGATCCGTATGGGGGAGACAATGGGCGCGCGGATTTCAATCGTGTCAGCCGGCTTTCCACCCGGACCTGGGCGCTCTTGTCGGGCTGGCGATGTGCCCGGAGCGGAGCCGCCGCTGGCGCCTAGCTCCAGCCCACCTGCAGGAACTGCACCGCGCATCCCGCCAGGAAGGCGCTGCCTTTCGGCATCACGCTTTCGTCCACGATCATGCGGCTGGAATGGAGACCGCAGCATCCCTGCCAGTCGACGCCCTGTGCCGCGACGCCCAGGAAGAACATCGCTCCGGGCACCTTTTCCAGCACGTAGGAGAAGTCCTCCGCCCCCATCGTGGGCGCGGGGCGAGTGGCCCAGGGTTCCTCGCCGCCGAGCCCCTCTGCAACCTGCTGCCCCAGCGCCACGGCACGGGCATCGTTGATGGTGGGCGGGAAGCCGGGCGTGATCGTGACCTCTGCGGTGCAGCGATGGGCCCTTGCGATATTCTCCGCGACTTCGCGCACCGCATCCTTCATCGCCTGGCGGCGTTCGGGGGAAAGGTTGCGCATGGTGCCGAGCAGATAGGCGCTGTCGGGGATGATGTTGTTGTTGCTGCCCGCCTCGATCTTGCCGATCGTCAGCACGCTGGCCTCGGCAGCGGCAAAGCGGCGTGTGATCATCACCTGCAGGGCCAGTACGATTTCGGCGGCGACCGGCACCGGGTCGATCGAATCGTAGGGCATGGAAGCGTGGCCACCGCTGCCTTTCACGGTGATTTCCAGCATGTCGGCGGATGCCATCATCGCGCCCGATCGCGCTTCCAGGCGGCCATGCGGGGCATTGGGCCAGACGTGCAGGGCAAAGGCGGCATCGGGCAGGGGATAATCATCGGTGCCACCCAGCAAGCCATCTTCGAGCATGTGCCGCGCGCCGTGGAAGCCTTCCTCGCCCGGCTGGAACATGAAGCGCACCTCTCCCGCCAACTGATCGGCCTGCGCGGCCAGCACGCGCGCCGCGCCTACCAGCATGGCGGTGTGGGCGTCGTGACCGCAGGCGTGCATCCGGCCCGGCACGGTGGAGGCGAATTCCAGACCCGTGTGCTCGTCCAACGGCAGGGCGTCCATGTCGCCGCGCAGCAGCACGGCCGGGCCGGGCTTGCCGCCCTTCAGCACGGCGACCGCGCCGGTGCACGAGGGGCCTTCGCGCCATTCCAGCGGCAGGTCGGCGAGGGCATCTTTCACTTTCGCCAGCGTCCTGGGTGTTTCCAGTCCCAGTTCCGGCTCTGCATGGATGGCCCGGCGCAGGGCGGTGATCGCATCGGCGTGGTCGCGAGCGGCGTCGAGAAGTTTTTCAGTCAGCATGGATGGCCTCGGGTGTTGATTGCGGCCTTATGCCACCCATTTCCACCGCGCGCATCCACGAAACCGCCAAGACTTGTGATGCGAGAAGGGCACAGTGCGCCAACGACTTGTTGCAATGCGGCGACAGTTTGCGATCCTTTCCGACAAAAGCATAGTATTTGGCAGGGACCCATGTTTAAGGCGACAAGGTCATGCACGAGAGCATCCATCTCTTCGAGCGCTTGCCGCAAATAGGCGCGATCCCGCACGCGACAAACGACCCTGCGCCATCCCCGGTGCGCACGCGGCCGCTGATCGGCGTGATCCGCAATGCCCGCAGCCACCGCAACGAGGGGCGCTCCGGCACGGAGGAATTGCGCGAGGGCGTGCTGCTGGCAACGCCGCGGCGCCGCAGCGAACTGTTGGGCGTGCTGACGGACTTTGCCGAAAAGCGGGTGGATTACATTGCCATCGACGGCGGTGACGGCACGGTGCGCGACGTGCTGACTTGCGGCGCGGGGCTGTTCGGCGACAGCTGGCCCATGCTGATCGTGCTGCCGGGCGGCAAGACCAATGCGCTGGCGCTGGACCTTGGCGTGCCGACGGACTGGTCGCTCGACGATGCGCTGGCTGCGGTGCAGCGCGGCAAGCTTGCCCGCAGGCAGCCGCTGGTCATCGCAGAGCGCGGCGACGAACGCTCGCAGGTGCGCGGTTTCGTGCTGGGCGGAGGTGCCTTCAACCAGGTCATCAATCTTGGCCAGCGCAGCCACCAGCTTGGCGCATTCAACCAGGCGGTGGTGGCCGTCACCACGGTGTGGAGCGTATTGCAGGCCATGTTCGGAAGATCGGGCAACAAGTGGCGACAGGGCACGCCCATGCGTCTACACATGGCCGATGGCAGCGAACTGGCGCACCGGGGCGGCTTGCCCGAGGACGAGCGTTACCTGCTGTTCGCCTCCACCCTGCAATCCTTCCCCGCCGGGCTCGATCCCTTCCGCGATGTGAAAACCGCGCTGCAGGTCGCGATAATGGACAACCCGCGACGCGGGCTCTTGCTGCGCCTGCCGTCGATCTTCCGTGGCACGGCCTCCGAAGAAACGAAACGCCGCGGTTATCACGTTTTCGGCGACGAGGCCGTGGACCTCGATATCGGCGATTCCTTCATCCTCGACGGGGAGGCTTTCCCGGCTGGGCAGTATCGCCTGTCCGCCGGGCCGAAGTTGCGGTTCGTCGTCCCGTGAACCTGCGCGCGCGCGTCCGCGCGGCGCTATCGCGGGATGTCGATCCTGCCGTCACCGCCTTTGCCGAACGGCTGGCGAGCGAGGCGGATGCGCGGGCGGTGCTGTTCTACGGCTCCAACCTGCGCACCGGATCGCGCGAGGGCGTGCTCGACTTCTACGTGCTGACTGACGGGGAGGCCGAGAAGGGCCTGTGGCCGACCGTATCCTACCGGGAATGGGAACACGACGGGGAACCGCTGCGCGCCAAGATCGCCACGATGACGCTGGCCAAGTTCACCGAGGCCGCGCGCGGTGAGAGCTTCGACACCACGATCTGGGCGCGCTTCGTGCAACCCAGCGCGCTGGTGTGGCAGGCTGACGAAACTGCGCGCGAGCAGGTCTGTGTCGCTATCGCGGCAGCGGCGATGACGGCGGCACGGCTGGCCGTCGCAGTCGGCCCGGACAGCGGCACGGAAGACCAGTTCTGGCGCGCCCTCTTCCAGGCGACCTACCGCGCCGAATTCCGCGTGGAGAAGCCGGGGCGCGAGGACTCGATCCTCACCCTCAATGCCGAGCATTTCGATGGCCTGCTGCCTGCCGCCCTCGCGGCGACGGGTATTCCCTATGGCCGGGACGGCAAGATCCTGACCCCGCGCATCACCGTGGCGGAGCGCGAGGAAGTGCTGCGCTGGTGGAAGAAGCGCCGCCGTATGGGAAAGCCGCTGAACGTGGCAAGACTGGCGCGCGCCACCCGCACGTTCGACGGGGCCGCGCGTTATGCCGCGTGGAAGGTGGAGCGCCACACCGGCACGAAAATCGAGATCACGCCGTTTCGGGAAAAGCACCCGATCCTGTCCGCGCCCGCCGTTGCTTTCCAGCTCTGGCGGGCGAAGCGGAAACACCGGGACTAGTCCCTAGAGGTAGCGCATCCGGATCGCCATCGGCAGCACTTCGCGGCCGATCGAGAAGCGGGTCTTGTCGATCGACGGCTTGCCGAGATTGAACACGTTGATGCTGGGGTTGTTCGACATGCCGCCGCCATCGCTGGTGATGTCGGTGCGGCCGTTGTTGTTCTTGTCGTGACGGATCGCGATGGCATAGTTGCCCGGACGCGGCACCGGCATGCAGACCTGCATCGAACCTGCGCGTGCGGGCACTTCGATCCGGTTGATCCAGCGGCCCCTCTCCAGCCAGTCGGCCGACGTGCCGGGATAGAGCTGGATGCGCATGGTGCCGCTCGACCCTTCGATGCCGGAAACCTGGATCCACACCGCCGGGCCATTGCCCTGGCATGGTGCGACGGAATGGGTAATCTCGTTGCGGAACTGCGCGCCTGCCGGGGCGGATAGTCCCACCGCGATGGCCGCTGCTGCGGCGAAGCGAAGAATGCGCTTAGTCATCGAAAACATAATTCCTTTTCACCAGCGAAACGCCCGTGCCGCAGACAATGGGCATCGATCCGGCAATTTCCACTGACAATAGCTGTTATTTGCCAGTCTTTTGCTGCCAGCGCAGTGAACCGGGGCTGAAGCGTCCCGAAATCGCACGGCAAGGGCAACACGTCGCAACACTGGTGGAAAACGCCGCGCACGGCGCTTGTTAGGCGATTCGCACCCCTCTAACGCGAATAGTTAATCATGGCCCGACCACTCATTTCACCCTCGATCCTTTCCGCCGACTTTTCGAAGCTGGGCGAAGAAGTGCGCGCAATCGATGCCGCAGGCTGCGACTGGGTGCACGTGGACGTGATGGATGGGCATTACGTGCCCAACCTCACCATCGGGCCGGACGTGGTGAAGGCGTTGCGCCCGCACTCCGAAAAGACCTTCGACGTGCACCTGATGGTGTCGCCGGTGGACCTGTGGATCGAGCCTTTCGCCAAGGCCGGGGCCGATATCATCACCGTCCATCCCGAGGCGGGCCCGCACGTGCATCGCAGCGTACAGGCGATCCGCGCTGCGGGTTGCAAGGCGGGCATTTCGCTCAATCCCGGCACGCCTGCCAAGATGCTCGATTACCTGCTCGAAGAAATCGACCTGGTGCTGATCATGAGCGTGAACCCCGGTTTCGGCGGGCAGAGCTTCATCCCCTCGCAGCTTCGCAAGATAGAAGCCGTGCGCAAGGCCATCGACAAGGGCGGGCATGATGTCCTGATCGAAGTGGACGGGGGCGTGAACGTCGATACCGCCCGGCAATGCGTTGATGCAGGGGCCGACGTGCTGGTGGCGGGATCTGCCACCTTCAAGGGCGGGCCGGATTGCTACGCCGCTAACATCGCGGCTCTTCGGGGAGACAGTCGGTGAACGCACATTCTGCCGAGCTTTCGCGCAAGGTCTCGAGGGAGAGGCTGGAGAAAGCCGGTCAGATGGCAATGCCGCTCGGTGCGGAACAGCGAGAGGACCTTATCGAGAGCGAAGAGGATAACGGCAGGACGGAAGACCTCGCGCCCGATCGCGCACTGGTGATCACCGATTTCTCGCCGCCCGCCGCCTCGCCCGCCGATCGCCTGATGCGGCTCGCCTTCAGTCTCGGCGTATCGCACTCCACGATTGTCGCGCCCTTCCGCAAACCCCTGCGCCCGCGCCTGCTGGCGACGGTGGAAGCGCCGCTGGAAGGCGACCGCGCGGCGGGCATGGCTCTTCGGGCGGGGCATTTCTACATCCACGGTGTGAAGGCGCCTTTCGCGCAGGTCGACATGGGCCCGCTGGGCAATCTCAGTCCCCCGTTCGAGCGGGTGGTGCAGGGCTTCACCTGGTTGCAGGACCTGTCCAGTTCCGGCCTGCTGCACCAGTGCCGCCCGGTGGGCGAGCGATTGGTCGCCGCGTGGCTGGATGCCAACCCGGTCATGGGCAAGGGGCCGGCATGGCGGGTGGAAAACGTGGGCCTGCGCCTGCTGAACTGGCTGGTCCATGCGCCGCTGCTGATCTCGGGCGAGGACCGCGCACTGCGCCACCGCGTGCTGGGCGTGATGGCTGATACCGCCCGCTGGCTGGACCGCAACGTGCGCAAGGCCGACGACCGGCTGGGCGAAGTCATCGGCTGGTGCGCGATCATCGCCGCGGGCCTGCTACTGCCCGAAGGCAAGCCGCGCCGCCTATTCGGCGAGGCTGGCCTGGCCAAGGCGCTGGGCGAGGCCGTGGGAGAGGACGGCGGACTGCTGTCCCGCAGTCCCGATGCGCAGATGCAGGCGATTGCCAGCCTCGTCGACCTGAAAGCCTGTTACGAGGCGGCAGGGCGCGAGGCGCCGCAACTGCTTTCCACCATGCTGCATATGCTGGTGCCGCCACTGCTGGCGCTGACGCACGGCGATGGCGGGATCGGCAACTGGCAGGGCAGCGGGGCGATCAAGGCCTCCCGCCTCGCCAGGCTGATCGAGGCAAGCGGCGTGCGCGCCCGTCCGTTGAAGGACCCGAGTGGCTGGGGCTACCAGCGCGTGACCGCGCGCAAGGCCACGCTGCTGGTGGATGGCGCACCGCCGCCCCACGGCAAGCACGCGCGCCACGGCTGCGCGTCAACGCTGGCGTTCGAATTCAGCCACGGCGAGCATCGCCTGATCGTCAATTGCGGTGGCGCTGCATTGGCGGGCGGACAGGTGCCGGTGCGCATCGAGCAGGGGCTGCGTGCCACCGCGGCCCATTCCACCATGGTGCTGGGCGATGCCAATTCCACCGCCGTCATGATCGACGGCAAGCTGGGCGCAGGCGTTGGCGAGGTGGAGATCGACACCCGGCAGGTGAAGCTGGGCAATGGCTCTGCCACCCGTATCGAGGCCAGCCACGATGGCTATGCCTCGCGCTTCGGCCTCGTGCATCGCCGCATCCTGATGCTGCGCGACGATGGCCATGAACTGCGCGGGGAGGACGTGCTCGTCCCCTCCGGCCGCAAGGGCAAGCGCGGCAAGGTGCCCTTCGCCATCCGCTTCCACCTAGGCCGCAATATCGAGGCGAAGGTTGCCGACAATGGCAAGGGTGCCAGCCTGCTGCTGCCCGATGGCAGCCTGTGGCAATTCATGACGGGCGCCGAAGGCGTGACGCTGGAAGAAAGCCTGTGGGTCGATGGCAATGGCAGGCCTCATCCGGTACAGCAGCTCGTGATCGAGGGATTCGCCTCGCGCGGGGGCGGAAATTTCGCCTGGCTGCTCAAACGAATGGGATAGATTTAACGCGATGACTGATGTTGCGATCAAGCGGGCACTGCTCTCGGTGTCCGACAAGACCGGTATTGTGGAACTGGGCGCCAAGTTGGCGAAGGCGGGAGTGGAGCTGGTGTCCACCGGCGGCACGGCGCGCGCGCTGCGCGATGCCGGGCTGGACGTGCTCGACGTGTCGGACATCACCGGCTTTCCGGAAATGATGGATGGGCGCGTGAAGACGCTGCACCCGATGGTTCACGGCGGCCTGCTGGCCGTGCGCGACGATCCGGATCATGCCGCGGCGATGGAAGCGCACGATATCGGCGCGATCGACCTTGTCGTGGTCAACCTCTACCCCTTCGTGAACACCGTGATGAGCGGCGCGGACCGCGACACCATCATCGAGAACATCGACATCGGCGGCCCTTCCATGGTGCGCAGCGCGGCGAAGAACCACGCCTATGTGACGATCCTGACCGATCCGGCGGACTATCACGGCCTCTACGACGAGCTGGCCGAGCACGACGGCGCCACGACGCTGGCCTTCCGCAAGGCCATGGCGGCCAAGGCCTTTGCCGCGACCGCAGCCTATGATTCCGCCATCAGCAGCTGGTTCGCCTTTGCCGACCAGCACGAGCAGTTTCCCGCCGCGCTGACGGTTGCCGGAAAGCTGGGCGATACGCTGCGCTATGGCGAGAACCCACACCAGCAGGCGGCGCTCTACCTGCCGAACGGCCCCGCCACCCTGGGCGTGCCGCAGGCCGAGCAGGTGCAAGGCAAGGCGCTCAGTTACAACAATCTCAACGATGCCGATGCGGCGCTGGGCCTTGTCGCGGAATTCCCGGCGGACAAGCCGGCCATCGTCATCGTCAAGCACGCCAACCCCTGCGGCGTGGCCGTGGCCGACACCTTGCTGGAAGCGTGGCAGGCCGCGCTTGCCTGCGACAGTGTTTCCGCATTCGGCGGCATCGTGGCGGCGAACGTGCCGCTGGACGGCGCGACGGCGAAAGCCATTACCGAGATCTTCACCGAGGTCGTGATCGCGCCGGGCGCAGACGACGCCGCGCGCGAAGCCTTTGCCGCCAAGCCGAACCTTCGCCTGCTGATCCTGGGCGAAATGCCCGACCCCGCGCGTCCGGGCCTCGACATGAAGACCATCGCGGGCGGCATTCTGTTCCAGTCGCGCGACAACGGCGTGATCGGGGAGGGCGACCTGAAAGTCGTCACCAGGCGCCAGCCGACCGACCAGGAAATTGCCGACGCGCTGTTCGCGTGGAAGGTGGCCAAGCACGTGAAGTCCAACGCCATCGTCTATGCGAAAGACGGCGTGACGGCGGGTATCGGCGCAGGCCAGATGAACCGCCGCGATTCCTCCCGCATCGCCGCCGTGCGTGCCGGAGAGGCGGCGGAGGCTGCCGGTTGGAGCGAACCGCGCACCGTGGGCAGCGCGGTTGCTTCCGATGCGTTCTTCCCCTTTGCCGATGGCCTGCTGAGCGCGGTGGAAGCTGGCGCGACCATGGTGATCCAGCCGGGTGGCTCAATGCGAGACGATGAAGTTATCGCCGCTGCCGACGAAGCGGGCATCGCGATGGTCTTCACCGGAATGCGGCATTTCCGCCACTAAGGCGACCTTAACCATGTGCGACAAGGCGTGGCTCGCCTGCGATGGGCGCGCGATGCTGCGCGTCAAGTTCAGTCGGTCGTAAGTATCTGTTTGCTAGATCCTGATCGAACACGAAAACAGACACACGACCCGACTGGACAATTCCCGATGGAACTCTTTAACTCCGAACTCTACCGCTCTTTCCTTGCCGGATTTGCGGTAACCGCTGTAGTACTTGCAGCGAATATTCTGCCGCAAATCGGAGGAATGTAATGCATATCAAGTCGCTTTTTGCTGCCGCTGCGCTGGGCCTGTCGGCCTGCGCGCTGCCGAGCATGGCGATGGCGGACGAAGTGTTCGACGCACCCGTGGCCACGCGCCAAGCCAATGAAACCGGCCTGCAGACCGCAATTTTCGCCGGTGGCTGCTTTTGGGGGATCGAGGGTATTTTCAGTCACACGCGCGGCGTGACCAGCGCGGTATCGGGCTATCACGGCGGAACGGCCAATACGGCCACCTATCGCCAGGTTGTCAGCGGCACGACCGGCCATGCCGAATCCGTGCGCGTCACCTACGATCCCAGCGTGATCCGTTACGACCAGCTCTTGCAGATCCTGTTCTCGGTCGGTGCGGACCCCACGTTGCACAACCGCCAGGGCCCGGACCGGGGTCCGCAGTACCGCGCGGCCATCGTGCCGACGACGGACGAGCAGCGCGCCGTGGCGCGAGCTTACGTGGCGCAGATGGAACGGTCCGGCGTGTGGGATCGGCCCATGGCCGTCTCGATCGAGCGTTACCGGACGTTCTACGAGGCCGAGGACTATCACCAGGACTACATGCTGAAGAACCCGCGCGCCGCCTATATCGTGCGCTGGGACGCGCCCAAGGTGGAGGCGCTGGAGGAGATGTTCCCGCAGTTCTACCGCGCCCGCTTCCGCACGGGCTGAGGCCGGATGACGGCAACCGCCTTTGGGATAGATTGCCGTTCCCTGTCGCCCGTCCTATGTAGGTGCGATGGCTACGCAGCATAAGCATCACGAACATTCGGGCGACCGGCTCGTTGACGAGGCGGGCAAGGTTCTCGCCGACGCCGGAGAGCAGTGGACCACCATGCGCGAGGACGTTTTCCGCGCGCTGGCTGACCATGACCGGCCCGCATCCGCTTATGACATCGCGGAGGAAGTGGGCAAACGCCGCGGCAAGCGCGTGGCGGCAAACTCCGTTTACCGCATCCTCGACCTGTTCGTGCGCACCAATCTCGCCAACCGGATCGAGAGCGCGAACGCCTATCTCGCCAATGCCCATCCCGGCTGCCGCCACGACTGCATCTTCCTGATCTGCGACGATTGCGGACAGGCGGAGCACTTTGACGACGACAAGCTGACAGGCGCCCTGCGCGAGGCGGGCAAGGCACATGGTTACTCCGATGTGCGCCCGGTGGTGGAATTGCGCGGCCTGTGCAGCGAATGCGCCGCGTGACGCTCGATATGACAGCGATGAGCCGTGCCAATTTGTCGATGAAGCGTTCATCGACAGGCCAGATTTGAGCGTGTAGAGCCGAAGGTTATGACAGCCAAGCGCCCCGACACTCCCCTGCTCGACACCGTCGACACGCCCACCGATCTCCGCCAGCTCAAGCCGGAGCAATTGCGCCAGCTTTCGGACGAATTGCGGACCGAGATGATCGATGCCGTCGGCTCAACCGGGGGCCACCTCGGCTCCGGCCTTGGCGTGGTCGAACTGACCGTGGCGATCCACTACGTGTTCAACACGCCCGAAGATCGCCTGATCTGGGACGTTGGCCACCAGGCCTACCCGCACAAGATCATCACCGGCAGGCGCGATCGTATCCGCACCCTGCGCCAGGGCGGCGGTCTCTCGGGCTTTACCAAGCGCAGCGAGAGCGAATACGATCCTTTCGGCGCGGCGCACTCGTCCACCTCGATCTCGGCCGGTCTGGGCTTCGCCATTGCCAACAAGCTGAACGACAAGCCGGGCAAGGCCATCGCCGTGATCGGCGACGGCGCGATGAGTGCGGGCATGGCCTACGAGGCGATGAACAATGCAGAGCAGGCGGGCAATCGCCTGATCGTGATCCTGAACGACAACGACATGTCGATCGCCCCGCCGGTGGGCGGCCTCTCGGCCTATCTTGCGCGCATGGTGTCGAGCAGCGAGTACCTGGGCCTGCGTTCGCTGGCATCCAAGGTGGCGCGCAAGCTTTCGCGCAAGGTTCACCACGGCCTTGAAAAGGCGGAGGAATACGCTCGCGGCATGGTGACCGGCGGGACCATGTTCGAGGAGCTGGGCTTCTACTACGTAGGCCCCATCGACGGACACAACCTCGACCACCTTCTGCCGGTGCTGGAAAACGTGCGTGACAGCGAGCAGGGCCCGGTCCTGATCCACGTCGTCACCACCAAGGGCAAGGGCTACGAACCGGCAGAGAACAGCGCCGACAAGTACCACGGCGTGCCCAAGTTCGACGTCGTGACGGGCGAGAAGGCCAAGTCCAAGGCTGGCCCGCCTGCCTACCAGAACGTGTTCGGTGAAACGCTGGCCAGGCTGGCGGAGACCGACAAGCGCATCTGCGCGATCACCGCCGCCATGCCCAGCGGCACCGGCGTGGACAAGTTTGCCAAGGCCCATCCCGAGCGCGCTTTCGATGTCGGCATTGCCGAACAGCACGGCGTCACCTTTGCCGCCGGCCTTGCCGCGCAGGGCATGCGTCCGTTCGCGGCGATCTATTCCACCTTCCTTCAGCGCGCCTACGACCAGGTGGTGCACGACGTGGCGATCCAGAACCTGCCCGTTCGTTTCGCCATCGACCGCGCCGGACTGGTGGGTGCCGACGGTGCGACCCATGCGGGCAGCTTCGACGTGACCTACCTTGCCAGCCTTCCCAATTTCGTGGTGATGGCCGCCGCCGACGAGGCGGAACTGGCGCACATGACCTACACCGCCGCCGAGTACGACGAAGGCCCCATCGCCTTCCGCTACCCGCGCGGCAACGGCGTGGGCGTGGAAATACCCGAGACGCTGCAGAAGCTGGAAATCGGCAAGGGCCGCATTGTGCGCGGCGACGCGGAAAAGGGCGGCAAGGTCGCCATCCTTTCGCTCGGCGCACGCCTGGAAGAAGCGAAGAAGGCTGCCGACCAGCTGGAAGCCAAGGGGCTTGCCACCACGGTTGCCGACATGCGCTTTGCCAAGCCCATCGACAGCGAATTGATCCGCAAACTCGCCGCCACGCACGATGTGCTGGTGACGGTAGAGGAAGCGGCCATCGGCGGCCTCGGCGCGCACGTGCTCACGATGGCGAGCGACGAAGGCCTTACCGATGGCGGGCTGAAAATCCGCACGATGCGCCTTCCCGATGTGTTCATCGACCATGACAGCCCCGAAAAGCAGTATGACGAAGCACGCCTCAACGCGCCGCACATCGTCGATACGGTGCTCTCGGCGCTGCGTCACAACAGCGCCGGCGTAGAAGAGGCGCGGGCTTGATACTTGCCCTCATCGTGGCGGCCGAGGTGTCGACCGCCGCGCCGCAATGGCACGTCGATGGCGCGTTTCCAGCACCTGAGGCCGTGACGAGTGTCGAACAATGCGGCGTGCAGCACGCGCAGGCGGGTTTTGACGAGGTTCTGCAATTCGAAGCGGTGACGCTTCCGGAAGACAGCGTGCTCGATGAGCCGCAGATAGACTGTCTGGCCGAGGTCTCGTTCGAAACCGGCTATTTTCTCATCGTTCCTCAAGCCTATCGTCCCGCTCTCATTCGGCGTGAACAAGAGCTTGCCGCACCTTGGAGCCGCGAACTTGCGGCACACCATCTCGAGGAGATGGGCATCTCCGAGCCTGTTCCCCTTCGCAATGAAGAAGAAACGGACGAGGCGTTTGCGCGAAGGCTCGAGCTGTTTTGCGATGCTCCCGGCGCACTTACGTCTGAGTATGGACCATACACCATCGACTCGGAATGGATGGCAGGACGCGCTGGCGATTTCCAGGGAACGGGGGAAGCGCTGCTATGTCTGACAAGTGCAGGCACCTTGTCGAACTTTCGCATCGGATTCATCGGCAACGAAAAATTGCGCACAGACCCCGCAGCGACAGGGGACCGGTAGACCAGGATAGGTCTCGCCTGCGGGACGTTCGATGAGGACCCCCTGAAATTTGCCCTGGCATTGGCCCTTGGGCATAAGGCACAGTGTCGCAATGGCTGGACTTTGGCAGCGAAAGGGGGTGCGAATGTTCGTCTATTTCGCCGTTACCCTGACCGTCATCTACGGCGGGCTCGTTTCCATCGTCTATTTCAACCAGCGCCAGCTGATCTATCCCGCCCCGCCGGTGCAGACCGATACGCCTTCGGGCTTTGAGCGTGTGACCTTCCCGACGCCCGACCGGCTGCAGCTGATATCGGGCTATCGCCCGGCGCGCGAGGGGATGCCCACGCTGCTGTTCTTCCATGGTAACGGCGCAAGCTGGCAAAGCTCGACGCTGGTAACGGCCCGCCTCGTGGCGCAGGGCTATGGCCTGCTGGCAGCGGAATACCGCGGTTACGGCGGCAATCCGGGGACTCCCTCGGAAGAAGCGCTCTACCAGGATGCGCGCGGGGCGTGGAACTACTTACGCGGGCAGGGCGTGGATAATGGCGACATCCTGCTGGTGGGCAACTCGCTAGGGGCCGCCGTAGCTCTGCAGCTGGCCACCGAAGTTACCGCGCGGGCGCTCGTGCTGGTCTCGCCCTTCAACAACCTCGGCGATACGGCCGCGCGGCGGGCACGCTGGTTGCCGATGCGGCTGTTGTTGCAGGATCGCTATGCCAACGAGGAGAAGATCGTCCAGATCGGCGAACCCATCCTGATCCTGCATGGCGAGGAGGACTCGCTCATCGCGCTGGAACAGGCGCAGGCGCTGGCCTCCGTGCGCGACGATACGGTGATCGAGACGTTTCCCGGCTGGGGCCATGACCTGATCGCTCACGAGCCCGTGCAGGAGCGGATTGCCGCTTTTGTCGAGGCAATTCCGTCTTCCTAGAACCAGAGCCAGGCACCCGCGGGAATATCGGCCAGCCACAGGTGCAGCCACGTAACGCCCAGCCATGCGGCGATCGCCGTCAGCCACAGACCCCAGCCTGCCGACAGCAGCTTGCTCCACCGAGGCCAGTAGCGCGTTCTCGCTTCCCAGGTGGCCCAGGCGTTGCCCATCAGCGCTTCCTTCTTCCGGTCCTGCAAATGCGCGCCGACAAGGGCGAGAACGAGGATCGCCAGCGCCACCACGTTCGTGCGCCAACTCCACCACAGCACCCCGTGAGACACGGCCCAGAGCGCGAACGCCCACATCATCGGATGCCGGGTGACGGCGAACACGCCGGTCGGCTCGCGCGTGGCGGCAATGTTATCGGCACCGGGCGCGGGAAGGGCAGGGTTGGCGCGGAAGGAGCCGAGCAGAAGCACCAGCGCCGCTACGGTGAGCACGCTGGCGATGATCCAGCCGAGAGTGCCGCTCCCCCAAGCGATGCCGGGGCGGCGGCCTTGAACGCCTCGGACATCCAGTAGAGGCAGGCCAGCGCGACGACGGAATAAAGGGCCATGAACCCGTTGTCGCCAAGCATCCGGACGAGCGGTGCGCGTAGCGGGTGGGACAGGGCGAAGTGCGTGCCGACGAAGGCCGTGGAGGCAGCGATCAGTTGAACCAGCGACTCGTCCACGGCAATCCCCTCCGTCTTCTGGCGCAGGATATCATGCGGGCTGCCGATGCGAAAAGGGCGGAACCTTTGCGGTTCCGCCCTCTCCCCCCGTTCAGGATGGCATCACCATTCGTAGGCGCGCGGCCGCTCGCTCTCGTCGAGCGAACGGTAGCGGTCGCGCAGCCGCGTCTGGTGGTTGGTGAGCGGTTGCTCCACGCCATCCACGAAAACCCTGACAGGTGCCGAACTGGTCTCCAGCGGGTCGCCATCCCATACCACGAGATCGCCGTGCGCGCCCGCGGAAAGTACGCCCACGCGCCCGCCCAGCCCGGCGACTTCGGCGGGCACGGATGTGATCGCGGCGAAAGCCTCGCCCCAGCTCAGTCCCGTTGCCCCCGGCACCCGGCTCAGGGCGACCATGTTGCCCGCCTGCTGCGGCAGGTTGCGCGGGTGGTCGCCGCTGCTGTCGTAACCGCCGATGGCGACTTTCACGCCCGCATCAACCATGCGTCCGACGTTGCTCTGCGTTGCCGCAAGCTGTTCGAAAGACGCGGGCAGGTCACGCAGGGCATTGGCGATCACCGGCACGCCCGCTGCGGCGATCCGGTCCGCCACCATCCAACCCTCGGTCGCACCGACCAGCACGATGTCGAGCGCCGGGAATTCTTCCTGCATGGCGAGCACGGCAAGAATGTCGCTGGCGCGCTCGACCTTGACGTAGAGCTTCTGCTCGCCGCGAACGACGGGCACCAGGGCGGCGGCATCGAAACGCGTCAGCAGCACATCCCCCTGCCGGTCGACATTGTTGGGCATACGCGAATCGAGCCCCAGACCCTCGCGCTGGCCGCCCGCGCTGCCTGCGGTCCGCAATTCTCCAGCGCCGCCGTAAGTGCCCGCTTCGTGCAGCGCGTTGCGCAGCAGGGCGTGGACCGAGGTGCGGCTTCCGCCTGCAAGGCGTGCGCCGCGTTCGCCGAATTCGACGACCTGGAAAGCGCGCGGGTGGCGCACCGCGTCGTAATCGGCGCCAAGGTCTATGATCGCGCCCTGTCCGCCGAAGATCGAGGCTCCGGCCTCAGGCATCACGCTGGCGCGGGTGACGCCGCCTGCACGGCTGTAGCCGAAATCCTGCGCGTTGGGATTGATGACGGGGGACACGTCAAGCGCCGCGCCGAACGGCGAATCGTCGGCATCGGCATCGTTGCTTTCCGATACGGCCCCAACGTCTACCAGCCCGAGGTTGGTGATCGACGCGAAGATGCCGGGCGTCACCCAGGTGCCGGTGCCGTCCAGCACGGTCATGCCCGCAGGTACGGTCACGCCTGCGCCAGCGGCCACCACGCGCCCGCCGCGCACGACGACGGTAGCGTTCTCCACCGGATCGCTGCCATCGCCCAGCGCGACGGTAGCGCCGGTAATGGCGATATCCTGCGCGGCGGCGGGAGAGGCGGCGAGGGACAGGGAAGAGACTGCGAGGGTCAGGAGGCGCTTCATTTCACGTCTCCTTCACCCGGCTGGCCCAGTTCGAAATCGCTCACCGGGCGCATCTGCGGATCGTTCATGTCGTACATCACCGCGCCGTCGATCCAGACCATTTCCGGCCGCGAATAGATGCTGAGCGGATCGCCGTTCCACAACACCACGTCGGCCATCTTTCCGGCTTCCAGGCTGCCGGTGACATCGCCGATGCCCATGGCGCGCGCGGCGTTGAGCGTGATCCAGCCGATCACGTCCGCATCGGCAATGTCGATGCCCATGCGGCGGCCATCGGCCTGCGCCTTGGCGGCTTCCTGGTTGAGGCGCTGGATGCCGTTCTCGTCGTCCGAGTGGATCACCACGCAGGCACCCTGATTGTGGATGAGCGCGGCGTTTTCGGGGATGGCGTCGTAGGCTTCCATCTTGAACCCGTACCAGTCGGCCCAGACAGCGCTGCACACCTCGTTGTCGCGTAGCATGTCGGCGATCTTGTAGCTTTCCACGGCGTGATGGAAGGCGGAGACGCGGTAGCCGAATTCGTCTGCCATGCTCAGCACCAGCGCCATTTCGTCGGCGCGGTAGCAGTGGTTCTGGATCATGATCTCGCCCGAGAGCACCCCTGCCAGCGTTTCCATCGCGAGGTCGCGGTCAGGCTCTTCCTCGGCCATGTACTCCTGCGCTTCGATCCACGTCTCGCGGTTGACGGCGAAGTTGCCCATGCGCGTGCTGGGCATGCGGTTGCGCCCGCCGTAGACGCGCTTGGGGTTTTCGCCGCAGGCCATCTTCAGCGAATAGGGCGCGCCGGGGAATTTCATGCCCTGCACGGTGCGGCTGGGCACGTTCTTCAAGGTGACCGAGCGGCCACCCATCAGGTTGGCCGAGCCGGGCAGGATCTGCAGGCTGGTGATCCCGCCGTTGGCCAGCGCGCGGCTGAAGCCGGGGTCCTGCGGCCAGACGGAATGCTCTGCCCATACCTCGGGCGTGGTGGGATCGGTCGCCTCGTTACCGTCGCTGTGCGCGTCGACCGAGGGCGTGGGATAGTCACCCAGGTGCGAGTGAATATCGATGATGCCCGGCGTCACGAAACGGCCCGTGCCATCGACGCGGGTGTAGCCAGCGGGAATGGCAAGGTCCGCCCCGCCGATGCCGACCACTTCGCCATCGGCGAACAGCACCGTGCCGTTCTCGATCATACCACCCGCGCCATCATAGATCGTGGCACCCACGATGGCGGTCGGCACGCCGGGATAGCGTTCGTAGGTGGAGGCGTAAGGCTCCTCCGCCCCGACAGGCGCTGCCGCCACGGCGGGACGATCGCTGCCCGATGCCGAGGTGCAGCCTGCCAGCGCCAGCGATGCGGCAGTGGCAAGCAGCAGGGCGACAGGGCCGCCCTTTTTCACGTGACGACCCATGTTCTCTTCTACTCCTGCGGGCGGGTGCTGGGATGGATGCCTGCGCCCTGCGGTTCGCCGGGGCCTTCGGCCTGACCTTCGAGGTCGTCACCGACATCGTCGTCGCCCAGCGTATCGAGGTGCATCAGGTTCTTCACGAAGCGGGCGATCACGATGACCACGATGCCGACGACGATCGCGACCCAGCCGATCTGCTGGTAGACCGCCAGCGTGCCTTCGCGGGTCATTTCGCCGTCTTCGCCGCCGGTGGCCGCACCGATCAGGCCGGCCACGAAATTGCCGCCTGCCGTGGCGAAGAACCATGCGCCCATGATGAGCGATGCCAGATGCCTCGGCGCAAGCCGGTTCATGGCCGAAAGGCCGACCGGGCTGAGGCAGAGTTCGCCCGTGGTGTGGAACAGGTAGATGCCGAACAGGAAGACCACCGGGATCAGCGCCTCCGGGCTGACCGTGGCGGCGCCCCAGACCAAAACGAGGAAGCCGAAGCCCAGCTGCACCAGACCGAGGCCGAACTTGGCCGGGGTGGACGGTTCGAGCCCGCGCCGGCCCAGCCACGTCCACAGTCCGGCGAACACGGGTGCCAGCAGGATGATGTAGATGGGGTTGATCGACTGGAACAGCGAAGCAGGCACGCCCTGGCGATCGATGTAGCGATCGGTGAACAGGTTGAGCGAGCCGCCGGCCTGTTCGAACAGGCCCCAGAACAGCGGCTGCAGGGCGATCAGGAAGAGGATCGCGAACATGCGTTCACGCGGGTGCTTTTCCAGCTTGAAGGCTTCGACAAGCACGTAGAGCAGCAGCGCGGCGCCGCACACCAGCATCAGCCAGCCGACGACCGACTGGTACTGGATCAGCACCCACATGATGGCCACGCCCAGCACGCCGATGGCGTACATCGTGGTCTCGGTGCGCTTGGCCAGCGGACGCGGCGGCTCGCCACGGCCCAGCAGCAGCGGCTTGCCGAGGATGAACACGACGAGGCCGAGCAGCATGCCGATGCCGGCCGCGCCGAAGCCGTAGGCCCAGCCCAGCGTCTGGCCGAGGTAGCCGGCGATGATCGTGCCGACGGCGGCGCCCACGTTAATGCCCATGTAGAAGATGGTGTAGGCACCATCGCGGCGTACGTCGGTGCGCGGATAGAGCTGGCCGACGATCACCGAGATGTTGGCTTTCAGGAAGCCCGAGCCGACGATGATGAAGCTGAGCGCCAGCCAGAAGATGTTGATCGTGGGATCGTTCTGCCCGCCGGTACCCTCGAAAGCCATGAAGAAGTGGCCCAGCGTCAGCAGCACCGCGCCAAACAGCACGGCCTTGCGCTGGCCGAGGTAGCGGTCTGCCAGCCAGCCGCCCAGGACCGGCGTGATGTAGACGAGGCTGACGTAGGCGCCGTAGATGATGTTCGAGGAGCTGTCGTTGTAGAGCCAGTGCTGCGTGAGGTAGAAGATCAGCAGCGCGCGCATGCCGTAGTAGGAGAAACGCTCCCACATCTCGGCGAAGAACAGGATGTATAGACCCTTGGGGTGTCCGCCGACCTCGGGCTCCCTGCGGGTAACCGCCCAGGCGCCGGCGATCAGGAACAGCGCAAGGACGACGGAGGCAATCGCCACGATCCAGTCGCCCTCGTTCCACAAGGCCATGTCTTTCATTCGTCTTCCCCGAATATCTGTTCGTCCGGTGTTCCGGACTTGTCCCGAAAATCGGGCACCCTAACGATTGTTTCGGGCATGTGAAGCCAAGTTGCGCATGAAACCGAATTTTGTTTGGCCGCCTCCGGGTCAATCGCTTGACCTGACCCGCTGTATTATGGCACTCACTCACCTATGGCCGACACCCGCCCCGTCTACCTTCGTTTGCGCGAGCAGATTGCCGCTGCGATCATCGACGGCAGCTATCCCGAAGGTGAGATGCTGCCCTCCGTGCGGGCTTTCGCGGCGGAGCAGGGCGCCAATCCCCTGACCGTGGCCAAGGCCTACCAGCAATTCCAGGCGGACGGGCTGATCCGGGTCCAGCGCGGGGTGGGCATGTTCGTGCGCGAGGGCGCGGCGCAGGCATTGCGGCAGGCGGAGCGGGAGACCTTTCTGAAGGACGAGTGGCCCGACATTCGCGCGCGGATAGAGCGTCTGGGCCTCGACCCGGCAGACCTGCTCGATCACGCCTAGCTTCCCGGTCGATCCAGCCCTTCGAAAATTGACCCAAATCATTGCGCTAGCGCGCATGTTCTGGCACGTTAACAAATGTTAGCTGCGCTTCGGGTCGTGCGCATTGGACGATAACATCGGCAACGCAATTGCGTGACCGAGCCTACTGGGGGGAATAAAATGATAAGGTCAGAACTTCTCCAAGCTCTTTCGGCAGACAATCCCGACCTGCGACCGGAAGAGGTCGAGCAGGTGGTTGACATCTTCTTCGAGGAAATCACGCAGCGACTGGCAGAAGGCGGCCGGGTCGAACTGCGCGGTTTCGGCACCTTCTCTACGCGCGAACGCGATGCCCGCACGGGCCGCAACCCGCGCACCGGGGAGACGGTGGACGTCCCGGCCAAGCGTGTGCCCTATTTCAAGCCGGGCAAGGAAATGCGCGAGCGGCTGAACCCGGAGGGCTGATCCTTCCGGCACATTTGCCTTGCTGGGAAGGAAGGCCCCCGCCGAAGCGGGGGCCCCTTTCCATCAGAAGCGGCGTTCGACCGACAGCGACCAGGTGCGCGGCAGGCCGGGCACGCCGGTGACGACGCCGAGCGAAGTGGTCACATCGCTGACCGAGTTGAAATAGTACTCGTCGAAGATGTTGTCGACGCGCAGCGCAAGCGTCCACTGATCGCGCGGATCGGTGAAGGCGACGCGGGCGCCGCCCACGAAGTAGCCTTCGATTTCCGACCAGACGGTGTTGAACACGTCGGTGTAGATCGTCGACTGGTAGCTGCCGTCGAAACGGGCCGAGATCTGCGCCCCGTTCTGCAACTCGTGGTCGTACTGGGCACCGAAGCTCCAGGTCCATTCCGGCGTGTAGGGGGTGATCTCGTCACCCGTCAGGCCGGCAGGGGCCACCGAGGCATCATCGTAGTTGAAGTCGATGTAGCTCAGCGCACCGTCGAGCGAGAAGCCATCGGCCGGGTAGGCCGTCACTTCCAGTTCGAAGCCCTTCACCTCGGCCTCGCCCACGTTGCGCGGCTGCAGGCAGGGCACGCTGGGGCAGGCGGGCAGCGTCAGGATGATGTTCTTGTAGTCGTTGTAGAACGCTGCACCGTTGAGGCGCAGGGCACGATCAAGAGCATCGACCTTGAAGCCGATTTCGTAGGTGGTGATTTCCTCCGGATCGAAGGAACGCAGCTGGTTACACGGCGCGGGGGCGACTTCGAGCTCCGGCCCGAGCAGCGAACCGTTGTCCACGAACGGTACGGTCCCATCGGGGTTCGAACGGAAATAGGTGTAGAGCTTCTCGTCCTTCGTGTAGCGGATACCGCCCGTGATGCTGAACACTTCGCTGGGCGTAATGGTCAGCGTGCCGAACACCGCCTCGGTCGTGCTTGGCGTGGTGTCCGGACCGTGGATGAAGTCGATCCCGGCGTAGTTCAGGTCGACGCGGGCGGTGTATTCGCCGTCCTGGTCGAGGTAGAAGCCGCCGACCGTACCCTGCACCAGTTCGTCCGCGAATTCGAAGTTCAGGCGGACTTCCGCGCTCCAGGCTTCGTGGTCGAGCTGGTTGTCCAGCTGCGCGACCGGAACCGGGGTTGCATCCTGGTCCTGGCCCCAGCGCGAGGTGTAGGTGCGGTAGGAGCCGATGGCCACCAGTTGCAGCGCATCGGTGAAGTCATAGGTGACGTTCGACATCACGCCCCAGCCTTCGAACTCCGTGATCGGAAGGGCGAAGTAGGGCTTGTACGGTGCCTGGCCGGTCGGAACCTTGGTATCGGCGAAGTTGGAATAGCTGACGTAGCGCGGATCGTAGCCGAGGCTGGAAAGGTTGGCGCTGTCGCAGCTGTACTGTCCGGCGGGCACGAAGCGGCAATCCACCGGCACCGGCTGGCCGTTCACGCCCGGCAGCCACGCATTGCCGTTGGCATCCGTCGCCGGGTTGCTCGAAGTCGGATCGAAGTTGGCAGCATTGCCCACCGGCGCACCGGCTGCGAGCAGCACGGTCGGGATGGCGTCGGAGTCCTCGCGGTTGAAATCGCCCGCGACGTAGACGTTGAGGCGATCGTTGGGCTCCCACTCCAGCGCGACACGGCCGGCGACGACGCTCTGGCCGCCCATCGTCTCGTAGCTGGTCTGCGCGCCGCGCGCATTGTTGGACGGCACGTTGGAATTCGGGTGGGTCAGCGAATAGTCGACGATATCGACGTAGCCATCGCGCGAGCGGCCCATGCCGGACACGCGCATGGCAAGATTGTCGGTCAGCCCGATATCGGCCATGCCGCGGATCGAGATGCTGTTGTAGGAACCGTACTCGGCGCGCAGCGAGCCCGAGCCGTCACCAGTCGGACGAGCGGAGAACAGCTTGATGGCGCCGCCCAGCGAGTTCTAGCCGGCAAGCGTGCCCTGCGGACCGCGCAGGATTTCCACCCGGTCGAGGTCGACCAGTTCCAGCAGCGAGCTGGAGAGCGTGGGAATGTAGACGTCGTCCACATAGACACCCACTGCCGGGTCGAGCGCGTAGTTGAAGTCCGTCTGGCCGACGCCGCGGATGAAGGCGATGAGGCCCGAACCACCGTTCTGCGGCTGCGGGCGCAGCGTCACGTTCGGGGCCTGGGCGGCGACCTGGGAAATATCCGTCTGTCCGCGGGCTGCCAGCATTTCCGCGTTCACCGCGGTAATGGCGATCGGCGTTTCCTGCAGGTTCTGTTCGCGGAACTGCGCGGTCACGACGATGACGTTGGTCTGGTTATCCCGACGCTCGGCCGTTTCCTGGGCGTCCGTTTCATCCTGGGCGAGGGCCGGCGAGGCCATGCACACGGCAATGGCCAGCGACGACGCTACGCTGAGCTTCTTGAATTTCATCAGGCATCCTCCCTATGGCGCGCCGCCCTTTCGGACGGAACGCAAATGCTATGTATTCCGAGCGCCCATTATTGGCGGGTCGCTTCGAAGTCTGGCGAGGGTGCAAATGCAGATACGCCGCCTGCAAGACGCGGGTTTCTGCCATTTTCCTCTCCAGTCGTCTTTTTACAATCACGACTGTTACAATCAAGCGCGTTGCGCACGAATCCAAGAAGCTGGGCGTGATTGTCGTAATCAAGCAACAGCATTGGTCGATCTGCTTGAAACGAATAGCAAGCTTCGAGAGGGAATTGGCACCTGCGCGACTTGCGGCGCACCAGCGCTTGGCGATATGGCGGGCGTGGAGAGCGGGAGGTTAGGCAAGGCCGATGCAAAACGACAGCGATACGATCACCCACGATGTGGAGGCGGAAATCCGCTATGTCGTGCGAGGAGAGAAGGCGACCTTCTACGCCGGCGACCGCGACCGCAGCTACTGGCCGGGGGAGGACCACCTCGTCACCATCCACGATATCCGCGGCGAGAAGGACCGGCTGGCGTTCGACCGCAACGGCTTCGTGGTGCTGGACGAGCCATCGCCCGTTTCGGACTATGCCGATGCGGACCAGCTCGCCGCATACTGCCGCTATTGCGAGGACACGGTGAAGCGGCTGACGGGCGCATCGAAGGTCGTCAGCTTCGGGGCTATCCGGCGCACCAATGCCACCGGCACCCACGGGCACAACCAGCCCGCCAACGGCGCGCACGTGGATTACGGAGCGAAGACCGTGGCCGATTACACCCGCCAGATACTTCCCGCCGACGAAGCAGAGGAGCGGCTGGCGAAGCGGCACATGCTGTTCAACCTGTGGCGGCCCATTTCCACGGTCGAAAGCGCACCTTTCGCCCTGTGCGATGCCAGCACGGTAAAGCGCGAGGACCTGTTCCCCAGCGAGATCGTGGGCGGCCTTGGCGGCGTGGATTTCTCGCTGTGGGGGTTCAACCTCGCTTACAATCCGGCCCATCGCTGGTGCTGGCTGCCTTACCAGCGGCCCGAGGAAATGATGGTGTTCAAGCTTTTCGACACCGAGGACGATGCCGTCCAGTTCACCGCGCACACCAGCTTCAACCCGCCGGACGTGCCGGGTGACGCCGCACCGCGCGAGTCCATCGAACTGCGCACCATCGCCTACTTCGATTGAGCTTGATGCGGGGCACAAGCCTCGCCTACGCTAACGATCGTTAGAGTCGACCGGAGAACAAACCAGGCGGCTTCACAAGGGGAGAGCAGGATTGGCGCACGTCGAAATCGCGCAGGATATCGAAGCGCGCGGGAGTACGTTTCCGCTGCACGGCCATGTGGCCGCAGGGTTCGAGGGGGTGGCAGAGGCCTTTGCCACCAATTTCCGCGAGGAAGAGGAACTGGGGGCTGGCTGCTCCGTGGTTGTCGACGGACAGACCGTGGTGGACCTGTGGGGCGGCTTCGCTCGGGCCGACCGTTCCGCCAAGTGGGACAAGCATTCCACCGTCTGCATGATGAGCGTTGCCAAGGGCGTGACCGGCATCGCGTTCAACATGCTTGCCGACCGGGGGCTGGTGAACTTCGACGAGCCGGTGGCGACCTACTGGCCCGAATTCGCGCAGGGCGGGAAAGAGGCGATCACCGTGCGGATGATCCTCGATCATACCGCGGCCATCCCGGTGCTCACCAACGATGTCATGTATCCCGGCGGCCTGCTCGATTACGATAACTACATCCGCGTGCTGGAAGTGCAGGAACCCCTGTGGGAGCCGGGCACCGTTGCCGCCTACCACGTGCACAACCAGGGCTTTCTGCTGGGCGAGATCATGCGCCGGGTGACGGGCATGACCGTCGGCCCGTTCCTGCGCAAGAACGTGACGGGTCCGCTTGGCGCGGAATACTACATCGGCGGGATGAACGCCGAAGAGCAGGGCCACGTCGCCGAAGTGCTACCCAACACCAAGGCGCGGCTGTTCGCGGCGAAGGACCAGCAGGTGCCCGACAAGCCGACCACGCCCGAAGGGTGGCAGGACGGCGCGGTGCTACGCAGCTTTGCCTTCCTGCAGAACGCGAAGGAGCCGTGGTACGATACGATGAACTCCGCCCGTTGGCGCGAGGTGGAGATCGCCAGCGGCTCCGGCCACGGCAACGCACGCGGCGTGGCGCGCATCTACGGCGCGGCGACTGGCGTTGTGGACGGCGTGGACCTGCTTTCCGATGGGCAGCTCGAAGCGATGATTACAGAGCAGCACAACCAGGTCGAGCTGCTGCAGGACCGGCCCTACCACCAGGCCAACGGCGTGCTGCTGAACACGCCCGAGGCCGTCTACATGGGGCCCAACATGCGCAGTTTCGGCCATCACGGCCTCGGCGGATCGATCGGTTTCGGCGATCCCGATGCGAAGCTCGGTTTCTCCTACTGCTGCAACCAGATGCACGCCGTGGGCGACAACGGCCCGCGTGCGCGGCGGCTGATCGACGCGGTCTACGCGGCTCTCTGAAAAGGACACACCATGGACAAGGATCTCTTCGACAAGGGCATGAAAATCCGCCGCGAGGTGCTGGGCGATGCCTATGTCGACAAGGCGACGGCCAATCCCAACCCTTTCAACGACCCGCTGCAGGAACTGGTCGCCACCTATTGCTGGGGCTGGACCTGGGGGCGCGAGGAAGAATTGTCGCGCCGTGATCGCAGCCTGATCAACCTCGCCATGATTTCCGTGCTGGGCCGCAAGCACGAGCTGAAGGTCCACACGCGCGGGGCGCTGAACAACGGCCTCTCGCGGGAGGAAATCCGCGAAGTCCTGCTTCAGGTCGGCATCTACGCCGGCATTCCGGCGGCGGTCGACAGCTTCCGCATCGTGAACGAGGCGCTGGCCGAGATCGACGCCGAAAACGACAATGCCGAGAATCCCGATGGATGACGGGCATCGCCTCGCCATAGAACTGGCCTGCGGCAAGCTGCCGCTGCTGTTCGCGAAGTATGCCGACAACGGCGATGCCGGGGCGTTGGCGCAGCTGTTCACCACCGATTGCGAATTCTCCCGCCCCTTCCAGCCGGAATACCCGTTCTGCGGGCGCGCGGCCGTGGAACGCGTGTTCCGCAACCGCCCGCCGATCCTCGTGCGCCACGTGGTCACAAACGTGCTGGTGGAAGCGATCACCGAGACGCGGGCGCGCGGGACGAACTACCTCACCATGCTATCCAGCCACGCCAGCACCGAGCCGCCGCAGGAAGCGGGCGCGCTCTACGTCGGCGGGTTCGAGGATGAATACGTGCTCGACCAGTCGGAGCCGGGCGGCGTCTGGCGCTTCGCCAAACGCGCCGGGATGGTGGCGCTGCACATGGGCGGGGCCATGCCGGAGATTCCGCCACCCAGCGACGAAGCGCGCGGGCTGGCCTGAGACAAGAACGGAGAGGATGATGGCAGTCGAGGCAAAGAACGAAAACGAACAGCTGGTGCTGGATTTCTTCGAGGTGCTCTCCTCGGGCGACCTCGAAAAGCTGCGCACCTTCTATCACGAACACTCGGTGTGGGAGCCGAAGGTGAAGGACATTGCCGGTGCCGGAAAGCACGTGGGCATGGACATCATCGACAAGTTCCTCGCCCCCGTGCGCGGCATGTTCGAACCCGGCGATCCCAAGGTCCACGTGCAGAACATGTTCTCCGTCGGCCCGTGGGTCTGCGTGGAGAGCAATTCCACCGGCAAGACGATGGATGGGCTGGTCTACGACAACGATTATTGCTGGGTGTTCGAGGTCTCGAACGGCAAGATCGATGCCATGCGCGAATACATGGATAGCCACTACACCGCCAAGCTGTTCGGGATGTGACGATGGACGGCCGGTTCGCAAAACAGCCGATCCTGATTTCCGGCGCCGGGCGCGGGCTGGGCGAAGGCATTGCGAAACACCTCGCCAGCGAGGGCGCGATCATCGGGATCGTCGACATCAACGGCCAGTCCGCGATGGACGTGGCAGAGGCGATCAACGATGCGGGTGGACGCGCCTACAGCTACGGCGCGGATTGCGGCAGCCGTGCGGCTTTCATGGAAGCCGCGCAGGACTTCGCCAGCGATGCGGGGCCGCTTCGCGCCGTGATCAACAACGCCAGCGTGCTGGTTTACGAGCCGATCGAGGCCGTGACCGAGGAAACGCTCGATGCCATGCTGTCGGCGGGTCTGAAAAGCGTGTTCTGGGGCGTGCAGGCTTTCCTTGCCACGCGGGACGAGGACGCGCCGGGCAATATCCTCAATTATTCCAGCCCCGTCGCCTATCGCGGACGGCCCAACACCGGAGCCTACACTACCATCAAGGCCGGCATCGCCGGGCTGACGAAAGTGCTGGCAGGCGAACTGGGACCGCGCGGCATCCGCGTGAACGCGATGGCGCCGGGCAGCGTGCCCACGCCCGCCACCGAAGGCTTCGTTACGCCGGAGCAGTACGAGCAGCGGGCGAAGAACATCCCGCTTCGCCGCAACGGCACGGTTGAGGACGTCGCGCAGGCGGCGGCCTTCCTGCTCAGCGACGAGGCGAGTTTCATCAATGGCGCGATGCTGGCCGTGGACGGCGGCATCATCGCGGCGGGCTGAGGGGAATTTGGCATGAGCAGGATCTGGCAGGAACGGCTCGACCATCTGAAAGCCGTGATCGAGGCCGATATCGAGCGCGGCGACTATTTCGGCGCGGTGCTGAAGATCGGGCGTGGTGACGTGGTGGTGTTCGAGGAAGCCATTGGCCACGCCTATGCGGACAAGCGGCGCCCGCTGAAGAACGACGATGTCTTCTCGCTGTTTTCCGTCACCAAGGCGTTCACCAACGTCCTGATGATGAAGGCGATCGAGGAAGGCCGCTTCCAGCTCACCACCAAGGTGAAGGAGGTGCTGCCGGAATTCACCGGGCAACCGCGCGAGGAAGCGACGTTCTACCACCTGCTTACCCACACCGCCGGGATGCCGGGCGTCTGGTCGCCCAAACCCGGCATGTATCTCGACCGTTTGCAGGAGCTGTTCGAGGAAAGCATTGCCAATGTCCACGGCGCGACGCCGCCGGGCGAGCGGTGCGACTATTCGCCGCTGGTGAACCACGTGCTGATGGGCACCGCGCTGGTGCGCACCGACCCCAAGGGCCGCAATTACCAGACGCTGCTGGCCGAGGACCTGTTCGAACCGCTGAAGATGCACTCCACCAGCATGGGCCTGCGTGCCGACCTCAACGAGCGGCACGTTCGCCCCGACATGCGCGGCACGGTGCCGATCAAGCACCTGTCGCGAAACCTCGAGGGCGATCATGCGCTGTTCGAGGACCCGGAAGTGGAGGCTCCGCATGTCGGTTGCGCGTCGACCTGCGGCGATCTGTGGCGATTTGCCGAGATGCTGCGGCGCGAGGGTGAGCTGGACGGTGTGCGCCTGCTGTCCCCGCGGATGGTGCGCCTCGCCCGCAAGGTGCACACCGGCGACAAGCCCAACGAACTTTATCGCGGCGTGGCGCTGCGGGCCGGGTGGGAAGTGCCGCCCGCCAACCAGGGCATCGGCTTCCAGGTTCGCGGGGAAGGCGTGTTCCACCACCTCTTCGGCCAGCTCTCCAGCCCGGAAACTTTCGGCAACTACGGCGCGGGTTCGACGATGTTCATGGTCGACCCGGAAGCGGACCTGTCTTTCAGCTTCCTCAGCGCCGGGGTGATGACGCAGGCCGCCAATATCGAGCGCATGGGCAAGCTTTCCGACATCGCGCTTTCCGCCTGTCTCTAGAGGATACCAAATGGCAGACGCAGACATCATCATCATCGGATCGGGCCACAACGGGTTGGTCGCGGGCGCCTATCTCGCCGTGGCGGGCAAGCGCGTGCTCGTGCTGGAACGCAACGAATGGCACGGTGGTGGCGTGGTCAGCCGGGAGCTGACGCGCCCCGGCTTCATGCACGACCAGCATTCGATGAGCCACATCTTCATCCAGGGTAATCCGCTGCTGGCGAGCGACGATCTTGGCCTGAAATCGAAATACGGCCTGAAATACGTCTTCCCCGACGTGCCGATGATGAGCGTTTGGGAAGACGGCACCACCCTCCCGCTCCACCGCGATCCAGCGAAAAGCGCAGAGGCCATCTCCCGCTTCTCGCAGAAGGACGCCGAGACGTTCCTCAAGATGAGCCAGCAGGCCGCGCAGTGGCTGCCGATGATCCAGGCGGGGCTCTATTCTCCGCCCATGCCGCAGGGCGCGCAGGCGGCGATGATGGACCAGTCGGTCGAGGGGCGTGAAATGTGGCGCACGACGCAGGTCTCCACCTTCGACCTGATGGAAGAACTGTTCGAGCACGAGAAAGTGCGCGCCCACTTTGGCCGGGTGGCGGGCGAGAACCTCGTCTCGCCCGATGAAAAGGCGACCGGCATCGGCGCCTACGTCTTCCTCGGCTTCCTCGAGAAATACGGCTTCGGCGTGCCGGTGGGCGGTTCGGGCAGTCTCACCAATGCGCTGATCGCCTGTATCGAGGGCCATGGCGGCAGCGTGCGCGCCTCCGCCAGCGTCCGCGAAGTGGCCACCGAAGGCGGCCGCGCGACGGGCGTGGTGCTGGACGATGGCGAGCGGCTGTCGGCTAGCGACGGCATTATCGGCGCGCTGCACCCGCATATCCTGCCCGATATGGTCGACGCCCTGCCCGCCGACGTAGGCCACCGCGCGAAACGCACCCATATCACCGATGCCGCCTGCTTCACCGTGCACGCCGCGCTCGATGCGCCGCTCGAATTCCGGGCGAAGCGCCACGATGGCGAGCCGCTTTCCGCCGTGATGTACGAGCTGATGCCCGCCAGTTACGAGGACATGCGCCGCGCCTTCGATGAATTGCGCTATGGCAACATGAGCCCCACCCCGCTGGTGGGCGTGGGCCAGTTGCCGCAGCACGATCCCACCCGCTGCCCCGAAGGCAAGTCCATCTTCCACGCCTGGGACTACGTGCCCTACACCCGGCAGGACGGCAGAAGCTGGGACGAGGCGAAGGGCGAATTCGCCGAAAAGATGATCGCGCAGATGGGCAAGTACATCGCCAACGTGCCCGATGTGGTGCTGGACTATCACTGCGACAGCCCTGTCGACATGGAGCGCACCAGCCCCAGCTTCTATCGCGGCGACCTGCACGGCATTGCCACCACCACCTACCAGTCCGGCAGCCACCGCCCGACGCCGGACCTTGGCCAGTACCGCGTGCCGGGCGTCGACAGGCTCTACCTCGTCGGCCCGTTCCAGCATCCGGGCGGCGGAGTGTTCGGGGCAGGGCGCGCCACCGCGATGGTCGCCGCCGAAGATCTCGGCATCGATTTTGACGAGGTGCGCGTGTCATGAAGATACACGCTGCCGACAAGAGCGAGCTGATGCAGGTCAGCAAGATCGAGCGGAAAGGGAACGACCTTGTCCTCAAAGGCAAGGTCTACGGCACCATGCCGATGACCGCGACGCTGACGCCGGAGGAGGCGAAGAACTTCCTCAAGCTGATGACGCCGAAGCTGGCGCTGTTCCTGCTCACCATGCCGTTTCGCAAATCGAAGAAGGATTGATCGCATGACCAGACGCCACGAGGGGAAGTCCATGCTGGTGACCGGCGCTGCCGGTGCCATCGGTTTTGCCACCTGCGAAATTCTCGCCCGTGAAGGGGCGCGGGTGATGATGGTGGATGTCGACGAAGGCGGGCTCGCAGAACGCGTGGAAGCCATGACCAAGGCCGGCTACGAAGCGATCGGCCACGTGGCGGACGTGTCCGACGAAGCGCAGACCATCGGCTATGCCGAGGCGGCGCTGGAGGCTTTCGGACAGGTTGACGGGTTCTTCAACAATGCCGGGATCGAAGGCAGTCTTGGGCCGACCCACACCTATGACGTCGATGAATTCGACAAGGTTCTGCGCGTGAACCTGCGCGGCATGTTCCTCGGGCTTCGCTACGTACTGCCCGACATGGTGCGGCGCGGATCGGGCGCGGTGGTGAACACTGCTTCCATCGGTTCCGAACGCGGCCTCGCGGGCGCCTGTGCCTACAATGCCGCGAAGCACGGCGCGGTCGGGCTGACGCGCACGGCGGCCAGCGAGGTCGCGCAGATGGGCGTGCGGGTAAACTGCGTGATGCCCGGCGTGATCGAGACGCCGCTGCTGGTCGGGATGCTGGAACAGATGTTCGACAGCGTGGAGGCCGGGATGCAGAAGCTGGGCGAAGTCGCGACGCTCAACCGCGTGGGCCAGCCGCGCGAGGTTGGCGACGTGGTCAGCTTCCTGCTTTCGGAAGAGGCCAGCTACGTCAACGGCGCCAAGTGGGAGATCGACGGCGGCGCGCTGGCCACCATTCGCAACGATATCTAGAGCCGCGAGACCACGAAGTTGGCGGCCATGCTGCCCCGGTTGGAGTTCGCCGTGCAGGCCACGGTCGAAACCTCCTCGTTCGCGAAATAGATTTCGCACACGCCGCGCACTTCGTAGGTGCGCCCATTCGGGAGGGTGACGGAAGAAACCGTCATGCGGCTGCCTTCGAAAATGCCGTTGAACTGCGTGCGGCTTTGCCAGCCGCGCTGGCCGAAGCTGATCTGCCCGTCGCTGATATGCACTTCGTTACAGGAGACGAGTTCACCCGGCGCAGCGCGTTCCTCGACCGCTTGCGGGTAGAGGCAGGTGCCGCTGTAGGTGCCGGTGGGCAGGGCATCGGCGGCGAATTGCGCGGCCAGAAGGAAGGCGAGACTCAGCATGGGGCCGAACATGCGCCTGAAACGGCCGACCCGCAATCGCGGTAACCATGATTCGTATGGTCAGCGCTCCGGGTCCAGCCCGGCGGCCTCCTCCACCACCTTGGCAATTGCGGTGAAATCGGCCTGCAGGCCTTCGCGTTCCAGCGTGCGCTCCAGGTAGTCAGCCACGATCCGGCCCAGCGGCAGGGGCACCTCGGCCGCGTCCGCTTCGTCCAGCAGCAGCTTCGTGTCCTTCAGGCTGAGCGCGGCGGCAAAGCCGAAGTCGAAGGTGCGCGGCAGGACGGATTGCGGCCACTTGTCGCGGGTGGCGGAATTGATGCCGGTGGATTGGTTCAGCACCTCGATCATGCGCGCCGGGTCCAGCCCCTGCTTGATGCCGAAAGCCATGCCTTCCGCCGTCACCCCGATGGCAACCGCGCCCAGCAGGTTGTTGACCAGCTTCATGGTCTGCCCGGCACCGGGCGTCTCGCCCATGTGCGTCGGCTTGCCCATGGCTTCGAGCAGGGGGCGCACCTCCTCGAAAGCCGCTTCCGGCCCACCGACCATTATGGAAATCGTGCCCGCCCTGGCACCGGCGATTCCGCCTGAAACGGGTGCATCGAGGCAGGCCGTCCTGCCTTCCAGCGCCTCTGCCAGCTCGGCGGCGAGTTGCGGGCCACTGGTGGAAAGGTCGCAGATGATGCGCGGAGCCTTGGTCGTCGCAATGCCATCCGCCCCCAGCACCGCCTCGCGCACGATTGGCGGGGTCGGCAGGCTGGTGAAAACGACGTCGCATCGCTCGCCAAGGGTCGCCGCGCTGCCCGCGGTTTCCGCCCCCTTTTCGACCAGCGCGGCGACGGCCTCTTCAGAAACATCGTGCACGAGCAACTGGCTGGTATGGCGCAGAAGGTTTTCCGCCATCGGGCCGCCCATGCGGCCAAGGCCCAGGAATCCAACAATCATGGCAAGCCGACGATCATGTTAAAGCATCTCCGTAACGGGTGTATGCGGGGGCAGGTCCACCAGCGCGATATCGTTTTCGCTCTCGAAACATGCCAGCACCAGCGGATCGTGTCCCGGTATCAGGTGATCGAGCGACCCGCCCGCAAGGTCCAGCGCGCGGGCCTGTGCGCGGGCGTAGTCCTCCTCGTCAACGAAGATCGGGAAGGGCAGCTTGCGCGTGATATTGGCGTAGAGGTGCGCCGCATCGCTGGCGAGCACCACGGGGCCGCGCGCCGTGTCGCACACCACCAGTTGCAGCCCGGCCGTGTGACCGTGCGCGAGGCGCAGCGCGATGCCGGGTGCGAATTCCTCGTCCCCGTCGTGAAAGACCACGCGGCCTGCGTAGAGCCGCCGCACCAGTTCGGCGACCGGCTCGCCATCGAACGGTGCGCGTGCCGTCTCGTCGCAGACATGGCGGCTGGTGGCCCAGGCAAGTTCGGCATCCTGCACGTGGAAACGGGCATTGGGGAAATCGTCGAGCCCGCCTGCATGGTCGTAGTGCAGGTGCGTGAGGATCACGTCCTCCACGCCCAGCCGGTCTATCCCCGCATCGCGCAGGCTCTTGCGGATGGGGCGGGTGATTTCGCGCCCGCGCGCTGCCGCCGCTTGCGCGCCGAAGCCTGTGTCCACGATCACGGGCGGATGGCCGTCGCGGTGGATGGCCCAGACATAATAATCGAGCGGCATCGGCAGGTCGTGATCGTCAACGGCTCGCGTGAAATTGGCCTGCGCGGTGCGCTCGTGCCGGGCGTAACGAATGGCCTGGATCGCGGTGACGGGCGCAGGATTTCCGGGCGGTCGCACGGTTAATTCAAGCTAGCTTGAGCTATTGTGGAGAAAGCCGGAATCACCGGTCCGCCACGCCAAGGCCGCGGAACCACGTCTCGCCATCGCTGCCGGTGACGAAATGGCCTGCCGTCGGCTCGAAGAAATGCATGCCCACCACCAGAGTGCCGCTATCGCGGTACTTCTCCACGAAGGCCTGCCGCGTTGCGCTGCCCGCCTCGCGGTTCATGTCGAACGTCGCGTGGCGATGCGGCATGGCGCACTGCATCGGATGGTGCATCAGGTCGCCTGTCACCACGGCGCGCTCGCCCTTGCTTTCGATCACCACGTGGATGTGGCCCGGAGTGTGGCCGTGGCTCGGTTCGGCAAAAATGCCCGGCGCGATCTGGTGATCGGCATCGATGAAGTCGACCAGCCCCGCCGCCACGATGGGATCGACGCTTTCCACCATGTGCTTGTCGTCGTGGTGGCCGTCCTTGCGCAAGTCGTTCTGCCACGCTTCGTATTCGGTCTTGCCGAACAGGTAGCGGGCGTTGGGAAAGGTCGGCCTGTATTCGCCCGTTTGCGGATCCTTGTAGGTGTTCCAGCCCACGTGATCGAAATGCAGGTGGGTGCAGAAGACGGTGTCCACGTCATTGTGGGTAATGCCGAGTTCGGCCAGGTCTTCGAGGAATCCCTCGGGCAGGTCCGTGAACACTTCGTACTCGCGCTCCCGCCCGGCACCGATGCAGGTATCGACCACGATGGTGCGATCGGGCGTTTGCAGCACGATGCCCTGGAAGTTCATCCGCATCTGCCCCTCTGGCGTGGCGTAATGGGGGTGGAGCCAGTCCATCGCCTTCACTTCCTCCGGCGTGGCATCGGGCATGGCCATGTGGATGTCATCCTGGAAGTCCCAGATCTCGACGATGCGGCTGATCTTCACATCGCCTACCTGCCAGGTCTTGATATGCTCCTTGGCCATGCGGACTCTCCCTCTCTCTCTCTTACTTATAGCGTGCGACGCTTTCGGGCGGCAGCTGCGCCGGTTCCATCGGCGGCTTGCCCAGGATGAAGTCGGCGCAGCGTTCGCCGATCATCACGCAGGGCGCATTGGTGTTGCCCCCGATCACCGTGGGCATGACGCTGGCATCGGCAACGCGCAGCCCCTCGAGCCCTTTCACGCGCAATTGCGGGTCGACCACCGTTTCGGCTGCCGCCGGATCGCCCATGCGGCAGGTGCCGACGGGGTGGTGGACGGTGTAGCCGGTCTCCCGGATGTAGGCGTCCCATTCATCGTCGCTCTGGCAATCGGGGCCGGGGGCGACTTCGGTGCCGTTGTAGCGGGCAAACGGCTTGCTGGCGAAAGCCTCTCGCGAGATTTTCAGCGCGCGGATCAGCGGCTTGATGTCGTCGGGATGCTCCAGCAGGTGCGGGTCGATCAGCGGGTCCGCAGCCGGATCGGGTGAGCCGAGCCGAACCGTGCCCCTGCTCTTGGGATAGAGCGCCACCGGGCTGATCGCATAGCCGTGGCCCAGCGGGAACGGTATCTTCGGATTGGTGAGCCGCTTCGCAGGCTGGAAGACGAACTGCACATCCGGCTTGGGCAGCGAGGGATCGGTGCGCAGAAAAGCTACGCTTTCGAATACGTTGCCCGCCAGAGGTCCGGTGCGTTTCAGCAGGTATTCGATGCCGTAATAGATGTCTCGCGGCAGCACCTTCCAGCTGATGCCGTAGCTGGTGGTGTCGTCCGTTTCCATGTGGATCGGGCTGGCGACATGATCCTGGTAGTTCCCGCCGACGCCTTCCAGCGAATGAACCACGTCGATGCCGTGTTCGCGCAAATGCTGGGCGGGGCCGATGCCGGAAAGCATCATGATCTGCGGCGTCTGCACCGTGCCCGCGCTCAGCACGATTTCGCGCCGCGCGCGGATCGTGCGCCCGTCGACCAGTTCGACCCCGGTGGCGCGGCCATTTTCCACCACGATGCGGGCAACGCGGGCGTCGGTCTGCACATGCACGTTTCCGTGCGCGAGCGCTGGCTTCAGCATCTGCTGCCACGTGCTTTGCCGCTGGCCGTTGCCGATCAGGCCCTGCCGCCTTCCGTAGCCTTCCGGGTCCGGCCCGTTGAAATCGGGGCAGGCGGGGAATTGCAGCGAGCCGAGCGCATCCATGAAGGCATAGTTCAGCGCATTCGGATTCTCGACCAGCTTGACGTTGATCGGCCCATCGGTGCCGTGGAAGACGCTTGCGGGATAATCCTCGTTGCGCTCCGTCCGGGTGAAATAGGGCAGCACCTCGCGGTACGACCAGCCCTTGCACCCGGCATCGGCCCAGTCGTCGTAATCGGTGGGGTGGCCGCGGAAATAGACCATGCCGTTGATAGCGCCCGAACCGCCCAGGACGCGCCCGCGCGGCACGCCGATCTGGCGGCCCGCCATGCCCGCCTGCGGCACCGTGGCAAAGCTCCAGTTGCTCGCCTTGCGCCCGATGGCGGCGGCGACGAAGCTGGGCACGTGGAAGAAGGGGTGCGTATCGTGCCCGCCCGCTTCCAGCACGCAGGTGGTGGAGCCAGTGTCCTCCCCCAGGCGTGCGGCCAGTGCGGCACCGGCAGAGCCTGCACCGATGACGATGAAATCGAATTCTGCTGCGCACATTATCTTTCGGCGCCTCTCCCTAACGAGCGTTACAGTGCGCGAGGCGGGGGGTGAAACGCAAGAGCCAATTGGCAAGGGCACCCGATAGCGGCTAGGGCGCTTGGCGAGTGCGGGCGTGGCGGAATGGTAGACGCCGGGGACTTAAAATCCCCTGTCCTTTGTGACGTGCCGGTTCGAGTCCGGCCGCCCGTACCAGCTTGTATTGCGGGCGTTTCATGCTCCTTGTCTCCGAAACGCACACGGCGACCGCTTCCGCCGACTTACCCCCACCGGCGCCGAACTAGAGATTGCCGGGCAGGCCTTCGACGCTATACAGCCGGGCCATGTGGGGTCAGACAGTACAACTGCGGCGGCCGGTGAGCGGGTTCGCCTCAACTCATCCATACTACGCGCATCTCGATGGAATCCGTGCGCTTGCCGTCCTGTCTGTCTTACTGTTCCACCTCGACCACTCGATCTTGCCCGGCGGGTTTATCGGAGTGGACGTTTTCTTCGTTCTTTCCGGCTACCTCATAACCGGGGTTATCCTCCGCGAGATAGAGCAGGGGCGGTTTTCCGTCGCCCGCTTCTATCAACGGCGCATCGCCCGTATTTTCCCGGCATTCGCGGTCGTCATAGCAGCAACCTACGTCGCCAGCCTCTATCTCTATTCGGCGCAGGATATCGCATCCGTGGGGACGAGTGGCGCGGCCGCCGCGCTGTCACTCATAAACATGAAACTGATCTTCCAGGGGGACTACTTCACCATTTCGCAGGATGCCCAGCCGCTCCTGCACTATTGGTCGCTGTCGGTAGAGGAACAGTTTTACTTCCTGTACCCGCTCGCGCTCCTTTGGCTGACGAAGCGGCGGATCCTGCCGCCGTTGCTGGGCGCGGCCGCGGTCAGCTTTGCCTGTGCAATCGTGCTCACTTACCTCGCGAAGGACATTGCCTTCTACACACTTCCCACGCGGGCATGGGAACTGCTGGGTGGAGGTGCCTTGGCTGTCTGGCACGCAAGACGCGAGGCAACGCGCCGACCCGGACTGGCCGAGCTTGGACTCGTGGGTCTGCTGCTGTCCTTCCTGTTCCTGGGCCCGGAGCATTTTCCAGGTCCGACGGCGGCATTCCCGGTTCTGGCAACGCTGGCAATTCTGGAGGGATCGCGGGCCGAGGGATCACGGGTTCAACGATATCTGGCGTGGCGTCCCGCAGTTGCCATAGGACTGCTCTCCTATTCGCTGTACCTTTGGCATTGGCCCATCTTCTCTTTCATCGACTACCGCCTTTTCGCAGCCTCGGCAGAAGTGCGACTTGCTCTCAAGGTGGTGCTTACAGTTGTGCTGTCGGTCGCGAGCTATTTTCTGATCGAGCGTCCGGCAAGAAGGTACTTCAACCGGCAGGGCATGGTTCGCGCAGCGCTGTTGTTCTTCGTGACCGGCGTGCTCGCTCTTTCGGCAGTCGGCTACTATCTTCGGGAAAGCCACTATCTCGGCGCGGATCGCGGGGACATTGCCGCCGGCGGAATCGAAGCCGTGTCCGGCCACGATCGAGACGTTCTCCTTCTCGGAGACAGCCAGGCCTACATGTATGCCCTCCAGTTGGCAGAACTGGCTCGCGAGGAAGAATTCAACCTGAGGGTAGCGGGCATGCCGGCGGGCAACCTCCTGCCTGGAGAAGAGGAAACGGTCTGGAGCGACGTCGCCAGCATGGTTGCGCGCGAGCAGCCCGACGTGATCGTGTTTGCCTATGCCTGGGGCATAAAGATCGGCGAGCATCCCGAGCGGCTCGCGCAGGCCATGCGCCACCTTACATCGCACACTGGCAACATCGTCCTCGTCCAGCAAATGCCGCTTCTGTCGGACGCCGTGACCCGCCAGTCGATCAGGGAAGGTCTGAGGCCACCATTCGTCGAGCCGGAAGACAGGGGCAGCAAACGCAGGTCAGGCGCGGCTGTGGTAGACACCTATGCCTCGCAGGCGACCATCGTGGACGTGTTTCCGATCTTCGACGGTCCCGATGGCACGAGGGTCATCGGCGAGGATGGACGCTTCCTCTATCAGGACGCCGGCCATCTTTCCGATTCAGGCGCCGCGCTGACGATGCCGCTGTTCGAAGAGGCGATCAGGTAACCGCGCCGAGTCTCCGCGCAAAAGGAGTGATCGGGCGGTTAACCACCAATCACAGGGAAATACGCATGGAAGCGCTCTAATGGCGGTAACGACAAGCCAATAGGAGTGAGGTCTGTCAGCAAGCTCGGCCAGCCCGGCCGCCGGCAACATGGGGACCATATGCACAACGCGCTACATCAGGACGAGGTGCTGTCGGGCGCCGGTAACGCTGCCGCCAGCGATGTCGAGCAACGCGCGGCAACACGTTACACCCTGCTGATCCGTGCCGCGAAGCTGTTGTGCAATGCCGGTGAATTCCTGTGCGTCATTCGCGACGTATCGGAAAGCGGGATCAGCGTGCGCACCTTCCATCGCCTGCCTCCCACGGCGCGCATGGTGGTGGAATTGCAAAACGGCGACCGGCACGAAATGGAGCCGATCTGGCAGAAGGACGACCGCGCCGGTTTCCGGTTCGTCCACCAGGCCGATATCAGCCGGATCATCGCCAGCCCCAGCCGCTATGCCAAGCGCGCCATCCGTCTCAATCTCAGCGCGTCCGCCGTGATCGAGACGATGGACGGACGACGCGAGGACGTGGAGATCGTGGACCTCTCGCAGCAGGGCGCGAAGGTCGCCTGCGAATGCCGTTTTGCGCTGGACGAGCGGGTGAAGATCTCGGCGGCGGGTTTGCCCGAAACCCATGCCAAGGTGCGCTGGCGCAAGGATGGCGGTTGCGGGCTGATCTTCGAGAACACCTACCAATACGGCGATTTCGCGCGCATCGCGGCAGACCTGCAACTGGGCGAATAAGCCTTCGCAACGCCTTGCTCGAACAGGCGTCTTAACCGGCTCATAACCATTTTCCTTCACTCCCGGTCAGGACCAACAACCGGGGGCATTCATGCACGATCTTTCCAATGGCAACGCGGGTTTCGCGAGCGGCGAAATCGAAGTCGACGTGGCCATTATCGGCGCGGGTCCGGCAGGGCTTACGGCGGGATACCTGCTGACGAAGCAGGGCAAGTCCGTCGCCATCATCGAGAAGGATGCCACCTACGTCGGCGGGATCAGCCGCACGGTCGAGCACGAGGGCTATCGCTTCGACATCGGCGGGCACCGCTTCTTCTCGAAGAGCCAGCAGGTGGTGGACCTGTGGAACGAGATCCTGCCCGACGATTTCATCCAGCGCCCGCGCATGAGCCGCATCTATTACGAGGGCAAGTTCTACAGCTATCCGCTGCGCGCGTTCGAAGCGCTGTGGAACCTCGGCGTGTGGCGTTCGACGCTTTGCATGCTCAGCTACGCAAAAGCCAAGGCCTTCCCGCAGCGCGATATCCGCAGCTTCGAGGACTGGACCAGCAACCAGTTCGGCAAGAAGCTGTATTCCATCTTCTTCAAGACCTACACCGAGAAGGTGTGGGGCATGCCCTGCAACGAGATGAGCGCTGACTGGGCCGCGCAGCGCATCAAGGGCCTATCCCTGTGGGGCGCGGTGGTCGACGGGCTGAAGCGCTCGCTCGGCCTCAACAAACTGAACGACGGCAGCGGCAAGCAGGCCAAGACGCTGCTCGAAACCTTCCGCTACCCGCGCCTTGGCCCCGGCATGATGTGGGAAGCCGCGCGCGACAAGATCGTGGCTACCGGCAAGGGCGAGGTGCTGATGGGCCATGCGCTCAAGCAGCTTGCCGCAGACGGCAAGGGCGGCTGGCGCATGACGACCGAGAGCGAGCAGGGCGAAGTGGTCATCCGCGCGAAGGACGCGATCAGCAGCGCCCCGATGCGCCAGCTCGCCGCGCGCATGCACCCGCTGCCTGAGACGACGCTGAACGCCAGCAATCTCAAATACCGCGACTTCCTGACCGTGGCCCTGATGATCCGCAGCGAGGACCTGTTCCCCGACAACTGGATCTACATCCACGATTCCAAGGTGAAGGTTGGCCGCGTGCAGAACTTCCGTTCGTGGTCGCCCGAAATGGTGCCGGATGAGAACGTGGCTTGCGTTGGCCTCGAATACTTCTGTTTCGAAGGTGACGGCCTGTGGTCGATGGACGACGATGATCTCGTCGAACTGGCCAAGAAGGAAATGCACATTCTCGGCCTCGTCGCGCCCGAAAAGGTGATTGGCGGCGCGGTGGTGCGGCAGGAAAAGGCCTATCCCGTCTATGACGAGGATTATGCCGCCAACGTCGATGCCATGCGCGCCGAACTGGAAGCGAAGTATCCCTCCCTGCACCTCGTCGGTCGCAACGGGATGCACCGCTACAACAACCAGGACCACGCCATGATGACGGCGATGCTGACGGTCGAGAACATCCTCGCCGGAGAGCACCTGTACGATACCTGGTGCGTCAACGAAGACGCCGAGTACCACGAGGCTGGCGACGAGGGCGCGGAGAAGGTGCTGCCCGAGAGCCGCAAGAGTGTGACCGAAGACCAGGCCGCCGCGCTTTCCTCCGTGCGGGACGTGCCGGAACGCGTTGCCTCCAAGGGCAAGAGGGCAGCCTAGGCCATGCCCGCCGTGTTCATGCGGATGATCGATACGCGGCTGGTGCGCTACCTGCTGGCGAGCGTGGGCGCGCTGGCTGTGGACATGGGCACGTTCCTTGCCCTGCTGTCGCTGGGTATCTGGGCGGCGGGCGCATCTGCCGTGGGCTATTGCCTCGGCATCGCGGCGCACTGGCTGATGAGCAGCCGCGCGGTCTTCATCGGCAATGTTGCCGAGCGCGGTGCGGCGCGCACGCGCCAGAAGGCGCTGTTCGTGATCTCCGCGCTGGTGGGCCTTGGCCTGACCACCGCAATCGTCTGGGCAGGCGATGCCAGCGGGTTCGACCCGCGCCTTGCCAAGCTGTTGGCGATTGCCGTCAGTTTCGTTGCCACATGGCTCCTACGCAGCCGCGTGGTTTTCCGTTAGGGACTTTGCCCGATGATCGGTCGGGGGTTCGAGTGGCGCAGGTTCGTGCGCACGTGGCAGGCGGTGCTGGCCGTGTGGCTGGCCTATGCCGTCGTGCGCATCGCCATCCAGCCGCTGCTGGGGTGGGAGCCTGTCGACCCCGATGACTGGACTCGCCTGTTGCAGGTGCGCGCCTGGCTGGACGGGCAGGCGTTCTGGGACGTCACGCAATACCGGATGAACCCACCCGAGGGCTTTTCCATGCACTGGTCGCGCCTGGTCGACCTGCCGCTGGCCGCGCTGATGCTGCTGTTCGGGGAGAGGGCCGCGCTGGTGCTGGTGCCGCTGCTGTGGCTACTGCCCGCACTCTTCGCCCTGCGCGCGATCATGCTGCGGCTGGATTTCCCGCCGCTGGCCTTGGCCTGTGGCCTGCTCATCATGCCGCTGTTCCCGATGGTGCCGGGCAATTTCGCACCCATGCGGATCGACCATCACGCGCCGCAGGCTGTGCTGGCGCTGGTATGCGTGGCGCTGCTGATCCGGGACTCGCGCTGGAGTGCAGTCGCCTGCGGGCTGTGCGCGGCGGCGTGGGTGGTGATCTCGCTGGAGGGCCTGCCACTCGTCGCCGTGATCGCGGGCCTCTACGGTGTGCGCTACTGGTTCGGAGAGCGCACCTTGCTGCCGTGGTTCCTCGGCTCGCTAGCCATCGCGGCGACGGCGCTCGCCTACGGTACGCGCGGCCCGCTCGACACCGCCTACTGCGACGTGCTGCTCCCGGGTCACCTGCTGACCTTCGCCGCCGCTGCGCTGATCGCGGCGATCATCCCCTTCCTGCCATGGCAGGACCGGGTTCAGGGCCGCCTGCTCGCGCTTGGTGCGATGGGACTGGTCTGCCTGCAACTGGCAAGCGCGCTGCTCGGTCCCTGTGCGACAAACCCGATGGCAGAGCTCGATCCCATGTTGCAGGAATGGTGGCACGGCATGATCGCCGAAGGTCTGCCGATCTGGGAGCAGTCGCCTTCGGTCGCGCTGTCGCTGGTGTGGACCATCGGCCTCATCGTGGTGGGCTGGTGGCGCGCGCATTGCCGAGGACTGTTCCACCAGGGCCGCGCCCTGCCCTGCACCCTGCTGTTCCTGTTCGCGCTGGCGGCAGGTGGCTATTCATTGCTGGTGATGCGCGAGGGCGTGGTGGCGCAGCTCTTGGCCATCCCCTTCGCGGCGCTGCTGATGGCGGAATTCCTGCCCAAGGCCCGCGCTATTGCCTCGCCGGTGCCGCGTATTGTCGCCACGCTGGCAGCCGTGGGTCTGACGACGCCGCTGTTTGCGAGTGCCCTTGTCGCCCCGCTGGACGACTACGTGTCCCGCGACGGCGTGCCGCCGGATGCGGAGGATTTCACACAGCGATGGGGCTGCAATTACGGTGCGCTCGCCGATCTTCCGCCCGGCCTCGTCATGGCGCCTTTCGATGGCGCGCTGGAGATACTCGGCAAGACCGATCACACGATCATGGCAGCCAGCTATCACCGCAACCAGCGCCCGATGGTGGACCTGCTGCTGGCGATGACCGGATCGGTCGACGAGGCCGAAGCCATCGTGCGCGAATACGGCATCGATTACGTGGTGATCTGTGGATCGGCGAGCGACGTGGCGTTCTACCGCACGGCCTCGCCGAACAATTTCGCGAATGCGCTCGTATCAGGCGAGCCTCCGGAGTGGCTCGAGCCAGCTCTGACCCCCAGCAACTCTTCGCTGCGCGTCTACCGCGTCGAGCGTTAGGCGGGGCGGAATTCCAGCGCCACGCCGTTGATGCAGTGGCGGTGGCCGGTCGGCTCCGGTCCGTCGTCGAAGCGGTGTCCAAGGTGCCCGCCGCAGTCGGCGCAGTGTTCTTCGGTGCGCGGATAGCCGAGGTTGTAGTCGGTCGAATATCCCACTGCGCCGTTGTCGATCGCACGCCAGAAGCTGGGCCAGCCGGTGCCGCTGTCGTACTTGTGCGCGCTGGAGAACAGGCGGTTGCCGCAGCCCTGGCAATGGTATGTGCCCCGGCGCTTCTCGTTATTCAGCGGGGAGGTGTAGGGCCGCTCCGTCGCGGCTTCGCGCAGCACGCGAAATTCCTGCGCGGTCAGGCGGCGACGCCATTCGGCTTCGGAATAGGATACCGGGAAGTTGCCCTGCGCACGCGCCTCGTTGCCGCCACAGGCGGCGAGGACGGGAACGGATGCTCCGGCACCTAGCCAGGCGAGGGCGGAGCGGCGATTGGCGGTAATCTTGGTCATGACAATGGATTCTATTCCATAGAGGTCGAACGGTTCCTGAACATACCGCCCACCAGCTTCAGGAGCGAGCGCGAACCCCTTGCGCTGCGGGGGCCGCTCTTCATCACCCGCTTGCGGAACAGGCTGGCCCCGGCTTTCACGAACACGGCCACGCACAGCGCCTGCCAGGCGAGCGCCAGCAGGTGCGGCCACAGCGTTTCCTCGGTCGCGGCGCGCGCCACCATCGCGAAGGGCGAGGACAGGGGGAATGCCATGGCCGTGTATTCGATCCATCCCCCGCGATCGGTGACGGCAAGGCTGGCGAAGAAGAACACGATGATCTGGAACATGGTGGCCGGCATGGACAAGGTCTGCACCTCGCGCACGGTGGTCGCCAGCGATCCGACGGCGAGGAAGATCGCGCCCAGCAACAGATAGCCCATGCCGAAATAGGCAGCGAAGAGCAGGAAGAACATCGGCCAGCCGACCCCCGGATTGGCATAGTCCGAAAGCGTGACGCCCCCCGCCGTCAGCACTGCAAAGCCGGTGGTGCCCCACACCGCGATACCCACCACGGAAATGCCCAGCATCGCGAAAAGTTTTCCCAGGAATACCGCGTCCATCGGGATGGCGGCTGCGAGGATCTCGATGATCTTGTTCCCCTTCTCCTCGACGAGGTTGGAAAGGACCATGCTGGCCAGCAGCATGATCAGCAGGAACAGCAGCAGTTGCCCGCCCTGCGCGGTGCGCAGCCGCCCGGTATTTTCCGACGCACCGCTGGTTTCCACTGTCGCCGTCGATACCGCAGGGTAGGACTGCGCGCCGGGCTGGCTGGCGTGGGCGGCGACCAGTGCGACCATGCCATCCCAGCGCGCCAGGCGACCGGCGGTGGCGGTCAGCACCGGGGCTTCGGGCGAACCGGTGACGATGGCCGCGAGGCTGCCTTTCTCGTTTTCGAGGTAGGTGGAAGCATTGAATGTCTCGCCGGGTGCGACCCGTTCCAGCTCCACCATGCTGGGCAGGGCCGGGCCGACGAGATCGTGCACCTCTTCCCGCGCTGCCAGCATGGCATCGACATCGCGCGATTCCATGGCGATGCCGACATCGGCGGAAATCGCTTCGGACTGCACCTGTGCGCCGACCCCGCCCGCCAGCGCCATGACCATCACCGGGAACAGTGGGCCGAGCAGGAAGAAGATGAACGCGCGGCTGAACAGGATTGCGGTGAAATCCCGCCGGGCGATGACGTAGGCGGCCTGCCAGATGGAGAGGCGACCCGGATTGCGCGCGCTCATGCCTTTTCTCCCTCGGCGCCGGAAACCATGTCGCGCGCGGCGGCCTCGCCTGCGATAGCGACGAAGGCATCGTGCAGGCCCGCCCGCTCGATGGAGAGCGAAAGGATACCTGCCTCGCCTTCGATCAGTGCCTTCAGCAGTGGCTCGATCCCGCTTTCGGGTAGCGGGAAGTGGAAGAAATCGCCCACCTGCCGCGTTTCAGGGGGCAGGGCGGCGCGCCATGCCCCGTCGCGCTTGTGCGTTTCCAGTCGCACCTGCGCCGGGATCCGGTCGCGCGCTTCTTCCACGCTGCCCGCATAGGGCACCTTGCCGCCTGCGATGATGGCGATGTTCTCGCACAGACGCTCCGCATGGGCGATCACGTGGGTGGAGAAGATCACCGTCGTGCCCTTGTCGGCAAGGCCGCGGATCAGCCCTTCCAGCTTGCCCTGGTTGATCGCGTCGAGCCCGCTGAACGGCTCGTCGAACACCACCAGTTTCGGCTCGTGCACCAGCGTGCCGAGCAGCTGCACGGTTTGCGCCATGCCCTTGGAAAGCTGGCGGATCTGCTTGTCGATGGCGTGGCCCAAGCCGTGGGCCTCCATCAGCTCCTTGCCACGCTCTCGCCCCACGTCCAGCGGCAGGCCGCGCAGCGCGCCCATGAAACCGATCGCCTCGTAGGCTTTCATCGCCGGATAGAGCCCGCGCTCCTCGGGCAGGTAGCCGATCAGGCGGGCAACGTGCTGCGGGTTCTCGGCCCCCAGCACCCGGCGATAGCCTTCGTCCGGGTCGATGATGCCCAGCAGCATCCGCAAGGACGTGGTCTTGCCCGCACCGTTGGGGCCGAGCACGCCGTAGATCGCCCCTTCGGGCACGGCGATGTCCACGCCGTCCACCGCCAGTGTGCCGTCGAACCGCTTGACGAGGCCGCGCGCCTCTATCGCCAGATCGCGTGCCGTATCCACGCCCGCCTGGAATTCACCTGTCGCCATATCCATGCCCTATCAGCTATCGCGAAGGAATGAACGGGTTGAACGTGCATAATGGTTAATAGCCGCGATACCGCTTCGCTTGAGGATGCGCTGAAAGCAAAGGCGCGCGAGCTTGGCTTCGCGGCCGTGGGCATTGCCCCGGCGGCGGACGACCCGGTGCGGGCCGAGCGGCTGCACGAATGGCTTGCGGCGGGTCATCACGGTGACATGGCCTGGATGATGGACCGCGCCGATGTGCGGCAGGGCCCGCAAAGCATGTGGCCCGCGGCGAAAAGCGTGATCGCGCTGGGCATGAGCTACGCGCCCGAGGTCGATCCGCTGGCCGAGGGGGAGGCAAAGATATCGGTCTATGCCCAGGGCCGCGATTATCACGACGTGGTGAAGAAGGCGCTGAAGGCGCTGGCACGCTGGCTGGTGGAGCAGCGACCGGGCACGGAACTCAAGGTCTTCGTCGACACCGCGCCGGTGATGGAAAAGCCGCTTGGCGAGGCGGCGGGCATCGGCTGGCAGGGCAAGCACACCAACCTCGTCAGCCGCGAACACGGCAGCTGGCTGTTCCTGGGTGCGATCTACACCACGCTGGAGCTTGCCGCCGACGCGCCGCACGACGATCGCTGCGGTTCGTGCCGAGCCTGTCAGGATGCCTGCCCGACCAATGCCTTTCCCGAACCGTATCGGCTGGATGCGCGGCGCTGCATCTCCTACCTGACGATCGAGCACAAGGGGCCGATCCCCAAGGAGTTTCGCGAAGCCATCGGCAACCGCATCTACGGCTGCGACGATTGCCTGGCGGTGTGCCCCTGGAACAAGTTTGCCGACACCGCAGCGCGGCACGCGAAACTCGCCCCGCGCGAGGATCTGGTCGATCCCGATCTGGAGGAATTGCTGGCGCTGGACGATGCAGCCTTCCGCGCGAAATTCTCTGGCAGTCCGATCAAGCGGGTGGGGCGCGACCGCTTCGTGCGCAACTGCCTGATCGCGGCGGGCAACAGCGGCGATGCCGCGCTGGTTCCGAGGGTACGTGCCTTGCTTGGCGATGATGACCCAGTCGTGGCCGAGGCTGCGGAGTGGGCGCTGGCGAGACTTACAACATCTCCTTGAGCGGCACATCGGTATCCATCAGCAGTTCCGGCGCGACCTGCGCGCGGGCCTTCACCAGCTTGCCGCCCTGGGCATAGTCCTTCGTACGGTTCACCGCGTCCACCGCGATCACCACGCCGTCGCGCAGGTAGATCACCGAGAAGCTGCGCTCTTCCGGATTCCCGCGCAGCACGGTGGTATCGTAATCCACGCTGAGGCCGGCGGTCTGCAATTTCAGGTCGTACTGGTTCGACCAGAACCACGGCATGGCATCGTAGGGTTGCGGATCGCCGCAGATTGCTTTTGCCACGGTCGTGGCCATGTCGTTGGCGTTCTGCACGCTTTCCAGCCGCACCACCGCGCCATTGGCATATGGGTTGGCATGGGCGGCGCAGTCGCCGATCGCGTAGACCTTTTCCAGGCTCGTGTGACAGGTGTCGGAAACATCGACGCCGTTGGCACCGGCGGCCCCGGCGGCAATCAGCGGGCCGACCGAGGGGACGATGCCGATCCCGGCCACCACCGCGTCGCAAGCGATGGTCTCGCCATCGGCCAGCGTCACGCCCGTCACTCTCTCCTCGCCCTCCAGCCGCTCGACCTGGCAGCCCAGTCGCACGTCCACGCCCTGGCGGCGGTGCTCTTCTGCGAAGAACCGTGACATGTCCTCGCCCGCGACGCGCGACAGCAGCCTGTCCTCCGCCTCGACCAGCGTGACTTCGCACTCAAGCTTGCGCAGCACGGCGGCAGCTTCCAGGCCGATGTAGCCGCCACCGATCACGACGAACTTCCTCGCGCCTGCATCGAGGTCTGCCTTCAGGTTCTGCACGTCGCGCCGGTCGCGCACGGCATGAACGCCATCGAGGTGCGATCCGGGGCACGACAGCCGCCGGGCGTCGCCGCCGGCGGACCAGATCAGCCTGCCGTAGCCCACGCGTTCCCCGGACCCGAGAACCACTTCCTTCAATTCGGGTTCGATCTTCGAGACCGTTTCGCCCAGCGTCAGGCCGATATCCTTGTCGGCCCAGAATTGCGCCGGACGGATGAGGATCCGCTCGAACGGCTTCTCGCCAGCGAGGTATTCCTTGGACAGCGGCGGGCGCTCGTAAGGCGGGTTGGCGTCGCGCCCGATCATCTGGATCGAGCCTTCGAAACCGTTCTGGCGCAGGGCTATTGCGGCCTGTGCGCCGCCATGTCCGGTGCCCACGATGACAACATCATATCGGGTCATGGACATGGCGGTCGCCAATATCGGGCCGTGCGTCAAGCCTCATGAGCTCGGCGCGCCTTACCCCAGCAACAGGTTGCGGGCCTGGCTGGCCACCTGCGCCAACATGGCGGGAGCGACGGGCGTGGCCGCCTGTGCGCGCTTCACCATGCGGCGGAACTGGTCGACAGGCTTCTCGTTCGCGTTCGCCCATTCCTCGATCAGGGCCATGGGGTCGCCTGCCGACTTGCCGCGCTTGCGGGCAAGGCCACGCAGGAATTCGAAGCGCATCGCCTGGAAATCGCGGGCGAGCCCTGCCACCAGCAGCCGCTCCCACGGGTCGGAGGGCGACATGACTGCGGCGCGCGACTGCGCCCAGTCGATGCCCAGCAGGTGGCCCAGCTTCACGAAAGCGTGGGCAAGGTCCATCGGCGCGATTTCGGTTTCGCTGCCGAGGCAGGCGAGGCCGATCACGCCATCGAGTGCGAAGAGCTGTGCCACCTTCTGCGCCAGCTTTGCAGGCGCGCCCTTTTCGCACATGCGGTCGGCAATGTCTTCCACGTGCGCGCGTGCTTCGTCGCCCAGCAGGCTGTCGACCTTGTCCGACAGCTCGGCCACGGTATCGCCGATTTCCTCGCGCAATTGCGATGGCGACTTGGTGCCGCCGCCCGAACGCAGCAGGTCCGCGATATGGCCGCGCAGCGCCAGTGCGGCCTGGTCGAACAGCATCAGGCGCGCGTTTTCCGGCATCTTGGTGCTTTCGATCGCGTCCCAGATATCCTCCATGCCGAGCAGGTGACTGGCGGCGACGAAGCCGCTGCCGATCACGTCCAGCCCGGAACCCTCTTCCTCTGCCAGTTCGAAGGGATGGAGCATGCCCATGCGGTTGACGATCCTGTTCGCCACCACCGTGCCGACGATCTCGTTGCGCAGGCGGTGGTCCAGCAACTGCTTGCGGAACCCCTCCTGCAACTGCGGCGGGAAATCGCCCAGCACCAGCGGATCTGCCGCGTCGTCGCCCGCCAGCGGGCTCGACTCGACGGCGTCCTGCAGAACCAGCTTGGAATGCGAGAGCAGGACGGCAAGCTCGGGCCGCACGAGGCCGCGGCCATCGCTGGCGCGGCGCTTCAGGGTCTCGGCATCACCGAGTCCTTCGTTGGTGCGGTCCATCCCGCCCAGCTCTTCCAGAGTCTCGATCAGGCGGGCCTGCGCACCCACGGTGCGGCTGCCGCCCTGTTCGGCGATGGAGAGGGCGAGGGCCTGGAGGCGGTTGTCCTCCAGCACCAGCTCGGCCACTTCCTCGGTCATATCCTTCAGCAGCGCATTGCGGCGTTCCTCGGACAGGCGACCGGCCTCGCGCGCAGCGGCCAGCGCGATTTTGATGTTCACCTCGTTGTCCGAGCAGTCGACGCCTGCCGAGTTGTCGATGAAATCGGTATTGATGCGCCCGCCGTTCAGGGCGAACTCGATGCGCCCCTCCTGCGTCACGCCGAGGTTCGCGCCTTCGCCGATCACCTTCACGCGCAGGTCCTCGCCGTTCACGCGCAGCCCGTCGTTGGCGGGGTCGCCCACTTCGGCGTGGCTCTCGTCGCTCGATTTCACATAGGTGCCTATGCCGCCGAACCAGAGCAGGTCGTTTGGGCTTTTGAGGATCGCGGCAATCAGGCTGTCGGGATCGATCCCGCCTTCCTTGATATCGCCTTCGGCAATGCCGAGGGCATCCATCGCGGTCTTGGTGAGTTCGATGCGCTTCATTGTGCGCGGGTAGATGCCGCCCCCGCGCGAGATCAGCTTCTCGTCGTATTCGGCCCAGTTGGACCGATCCATCTCGAACAACCGCTTGCGTTCTTTCCAGCTGGCGGCGGGATCGGGATCGGGGTCGATGAAGATGTGGCGGTGGTCGAAGGCGGCAATCAGCTTGATCGACTTCGACAGCAGCATGCCGTTGCCGAACACGTCGCCCGACATGTCGCCGCAGCCGACCACGCGCACCGGATCGGTCTGCACGTCCACGCCCATTTCGAGGAAATGGCGCTGCACGGAAATCCACGCGCCGCGCGCGGTGATGCCCATGGCCTTGTGGTCATAGCCGTTGGAACCGCCGCTGGCGAAAGCGTCGCCCAGCCAGAAATCCCTTTCCAGCGCGATGGCGTTGGCGGTGTCGGAGAAGGTCGCCGTGCCCTTGTCTGCGGCGACGACGAAATAGGGGTCTTCCCCGTCGTGGATCACCACGCTTTGCGGGTGAACCACCTTGTCGCCTTCGTAGTTGTCGGTGATCGACAGCAGCGAGCGGATATAGAGCTTGTAGCTTTCCTTGCCCTCGGTGAACCAGGCGTCGCGGTCGATCGCCGGGTTGGGCAGGCGCTTGGGGTAGAAACCGCCTTTCGCGCCGGTCGGCACGATCACGGCGTTCTTCACCTTCTGCGCCTTCATCAGGCCCAGCACTTCGGTGCGGAAGTCGTCGCGCCGGTCCGACCAGCGAATACCGCCGCGTGCCACGGGTCCGGCGCGCAGGTGCACGCCTTCGACGCGGCGCGAATAGACGAAGATCTCGCGCCACGGAACGGGCTTGGGCAGGCCGGGCACCTGCGCGGAATCGAACTTGAAGGCGAGGGCTTCTGCCGCCGACGGGGCAAAGGCATTGGTGCGCAGGATGGCGCGCAGCGTGCTCCAGTAAAGGCGCAGGATGCGATCGTCGTTGATCGCGGTGACTTCGGCGAGGCCGGAGCGGATTTCGTCGTCGATGGCTTCTGCGGCCTTGGCGCGGTCGCCTTTTGCGGACGGATCGTGCAGCGTCACGAACAGGTCGATCAGCCCGCGCGTCACCTTGGGTGCAGCCGCCAGGGCATCGACCACCGTGTAGATGGTGAAGGCGATGTTGGCCTGGCGCAGGTAGCGGTAGAAGGCGCGCAGCCAGTCGGTTTCGCGCGCCACGAGGCCGGAGACGACGACGAGGCGATTGAACACGTCATCCTCGGCGCGTTCGTTGAGGACGGCGGAAATGGCCTCCTCGATATCGGCGGAGCGAACGAGGACGTCGTCGTGCTCCACACCGGCCGGCAGGCCGAGCGTGAAATCGTGGATGGTGCCTGCGTCCTCTCCCTGCAGGCGGGCGGGAATCTCCGAAAGCACGCGGAAGCCGAAGTTCTCCAGCGCGGGCACGGCATCGGACAGCGGCAGCGAGCCGTGGTGCTGGTAGACCTTCAGCCGCAGCCGGTCATCGTCGTCAGCTTCGGAATGGTAAAGGCGCACGTCGCGCGCCTCTCCGCCATCCTCTGCATGGGCGGCCAGCAGGCGCAGGCGGCCGATATCGGCGGCGGCATCGGTGGCGCTGTAGGTGGTGCGATAGAAGGTCGGGAAGCTCTCGGCATAGCGCAGCGCGAGGGCGGCGGCGCGGCTGGCGTCCTCGGTTTCCAGCAGCGCGTCTTCCACCGCGTCCTGCCACCCGCGCAGCATGGCGTTCAGCGCTGCGTCGACCGCGTCGGCATCCACGCTGGTGCCCTTGCCGCGGAAATCCATCACATAGCGCAGCAGGGCGAGGTTGCCGCCTTCCACCATCAGGCTCCAGTCGAGCGTGATCGCCCCGGTCTGGGTTTCCAGCATGTCCTGGATCTGCAGGCGCACGGCGGTGGAAATCATGTCGCGCGGCAGCCAGACGAAGCCGAAGACGTGGCGGCCCAGCGGCGCGGTGACGAGCGTGGCGCGCGGGCGCGGACGATCGGCGAGGCCCATCATGGCCGTGGCGACACGGGTGATGTCGTCGTCGGAGAAGCTGATGATAATGTCGTGCGGCAAGGCAGTCAGCGCGTGGACCAGCGACTTGTAGTCGTGGCTACCCGGCTCGAAATCCAGCCGGTCCATGATCGTCTTCAGCTGCTGGCGCAGCACCGGCACGTTATCGGGCGAAGTGACCAGCGCGGCGCTCGTCCAGATGCCGGCGTGGACGCTCAGCGCCTCGACCCGGCCACCTTCCATGCGCGGCACGATGAACAGGTCCAGCGGGACGCGGCGGTGCACCTTGGACAGGCGGTTGGCCTTCACGATCAGCGGGGCGCGGCCCTGGTGGCCCTTGTTGCCGTCGAACCAGGCGAAGGCCTTGTCGTAGGCATCGTCGGCCATCAGGTCCGGCGTGGAGCGGCGACAGATGCCGAATTCGTCGGACTGGCTGCCGTCGCGCTTGCGGGTGACGTGGCCAAGCTGCGTCATCATCCCGTCGCCCAGCCAGCGCAGCAGCGCCGCGCCCTCGGCATCGGGCAGGCGGTCGGCATCCTCGCCGATGGCCTCGCGCAGCTTGGGCCAGTCGGCTACCGCAGCGCGCACATCGAGGATGGCGGTGCGAAGCTCCGCTTCCAGCTCGCGCCGGTCTTTCGCGTCGATCCGGCCTGTCTCGATGTAGACCCAGCTTTCCTTTTTCTCGCCGGTGCCGTCGCCCTCGGGCACTTCGACCAGCGCCTCGTCACGCCGGCGCACGGGCAGGATTGGGTGAACCAGCAAGTCTATCGCAAGGCCGCGCGCAGACATGGTGGCGGCGATGGAATCGACCAGGAACGGCATGTCCTTGTTGATGATGGCGATGCGCATGAAGCGGCGTTCGCCCGATTCGGTGCGCAGCAGGATGGAGGGCTTGCCGTCCTCGCGGGTGCGGGCGGCCTCGACGACGAAGGCAGCGGCCTCGTCCATCTGTTCGCCTTCCAGCGCGCTTTCGCCCGGCAGCAGCGAATCGCTGATCCGGTCCTTCAGCACGGCGGCAAAGCCCCGTTCTTCCTTGGTGAGTTCCTTGAAAGCCGCGGACTTGCTGCTCGATTTCGCCATGCCTGCCTGTCTCCTCTAGAGCCCGGCCCCACGGGCTGGCGCCGCGACTCCCTCTTCCAGCGATGACCCTTACCGGAAGTTCCCAAGCGCCTCTATCGCTGTCGTTCGGCGGACGCGAGTGAAAAGTTACGAGTGAAACCTTGTTAATTAGTCCCTCAAGCGCCGGGCGGGGCGCGCCCTCGCCCCTTGGCTTTCCTCGCATTGGCTCGGGCGCGCGTTCGCGCTTGCGGTCGCTGCGCGCCCGTGTCCCGCGCGAGACCTCGAGTTTGGCAAAAGTTCCGGTTCGCGACTAGCGGACCGCCACGCCGAACGGCCGCCCGCAGCGGGCGCGTAGCGTAGCGAAGCGCGTCTAGCGAGGATGTGAGCGCGGAGGCGCTCACAAAAACAAACAATCCCTACCCCAGCGCACTCATCGTCAGCTTCAGAGATTCCTGCCTTGCCGCCGGGTCATGCGTCGCGCCTGCAACGACGATCTCGTCCGCCTTCGTGCGCTCTATGAAGCGGCCGATCTTCTCGCGCACGGTGGCGGGTGAGCCGACGGCGCGGGCGACGTCCATCCCTTCCAGCATGGCGCGGGCCTGCATCGGAAGGGTGTCGCGGTAGCCGGGGATCGGCGGGGGCAGCTTGCCGGGTTCGCCCGTGCGCAGGCGGACGAAGGCCTGGTCCTGGCTGCTGGACAGCAGCTCCGCTTCCTCGTCCGTCTCGGCGCACATCACGCCCATCGCGGCCATCACGTGCGGCTTCTCAAGTGCTTCGGACGGGCGGAAATCCTGCCGGTAGATGCGCAGCGCCTCGTCGAGGTGGGTGGGCGCGAAGTGGCTGGCAAAGGCGTAGGGGAGGCCGAGGCGCGCGGCCAGTTGCGCGCCGAACAGGCTGGAGCCGAGCATCCACATCTCCACTTTCGCCCCGCGTCCCGGCGTGGCGGTGATCGGCAGATCGACGTCGCCGGTGAACAGCGCGCGCAGTTCCACCACGTCCTGCGGGAAATATTCCGATGCACGGTGCAGGTCCTTCCGCAGCGCCTGCCCGATGATCGGCGCGGAGCCGGGCGCGCGGCCAAGCCCAAGGTCCACGCGGCCGGGGAAAAGCGCATCCAGCGCGCCGAACTGCTCGGCGATCACGAAAGGGTTGTGGTTGGGCAGCATGATGCCGCCCGCGCCGATGCGGATCGTGCTTGTGACATGGCCGATGTGGCTGATGACGACGGCGGTGGGACCACCCGCGATACCCTCGCTGGCGTGGTGCTCCGCCACCCAGAACCGCTTGTAGCCCGCTTCCTCAGCCACCTTCGCCAGTTTGCCGGCCTCGGCAATGGCCTCGGACACGTTGCTGCCCACGCGAACGGGCACGAGATCGAGAACGGAAAAATCGGTCATAGTATCTCCACGGTGCGCAGCAGCAGCGCGATATCGCCGTCGCGGGAAAGGCGGTGGTCGCCGCCTTTCACCAGCGTCACCTGCACGTCCGCGCTCGCCAGCGCACGGGCGAGGCGCAGCGATGTTTCGGGCGGAACGTCGGTATCCTCCTGCCCGTGCAGCAGGCGCACCGGCGCGGTGATCGGCACCTCGCGGTGGAGCAGGCGGTTGTCCTCCGCGTCCTGCCAGAAATTCGCATGGGTCGGCGTGGGGTCGTAACCGTAGTTGTTCTTTTCGTAGATCGTCGCGCCGCTTCGCAACTGGCTCTTCTGCACCTCGTCGAAACCCCAGTCCGAGAAATCGGGCGCGGCCGCAATGCCCACGAGGGCGTGTAGCCTCTCGCCCAGCGCCGCGCCGACGAGCAGCATCAGCCACCCACCCATCGAGGAACCGATCACGATCACCTTGTCCGATGCAATCTTCGCCTGCACCAGCGCCAGCACTTCGTCTCGCCAGCGGCTGAGCGCGCCATCGGCAAAGTTGCCGCTGCTTTCCCCGCAGCCGGAATAGTCCAGCAGCAGGCACTCGCGCCCGTTCGCGGCGCACCATTCGAACAGCGCGGTCGCCTTGCCGCCCGCCATGTCGGACATGTAGCCGGGCAGGAAGACCACGGCGGGTCCGCTGCCCGGATTGTGGCGGTAGGCGATGCTCTGGCCGCCCACGTCGTGAAATTGCGTTGTCATGACACAACTATGGGCGCGAAAATGCGGCCTGCAAGGATGATTGCAGGCTTGGCGCAATCGCCTTGGCGCACTAGGTGGCTTATCCATGACCGAACTAGTCCAGATCAGCCTTCCCGATGGTTCCACGCGACAGGTGGAGCCGGGCAGCACTCCCGGCGACGTCGCCGCCGCCATCGGCCCCGGCCTTGCCAAGGCTGCACTTGCCGCGCGCGTGAACGGCGAGGTGCGCGACCTCAACCGGCCTTTCGATTGCGACAGCGAGCTGGAACTCATCACCGCGCGTGACGAGGAAGATGCGCTGGAACTGGCCCGGCACGACTATGCCCACGTGCTGGCCGAGGCGGTGCAATCGCTGTGGCCCGGCACGCAGATCACCTTCGGCCCCGCCACCGACGATGGCTTCTACTACGACGTGAAGGCCCCCGACAGCCGCGAGCCGTTCTCGATGGACGACCTGCCGCAGATCGAGGAGCGGATGCGCGAGATCATCAAGGCGGACAAGCCGCTGGTGCGCGAGGTGTGGAGCCGCGAACAGCTGATCCAAAAGTGGGAAAAGGAAGGCGAGACCTTCAAGGCCGAATGGGCGAAGGAACTGCCCGAGGACGAGGAACTGACCGTCTACTGGTCGGGCGAACCGGGCAGCGACGGCGCCTGGCTGGACATGTGCCGCGGCCCGCACCTCGCCAGCACCGGCAAGCTCGATCCGCAGGCATTCAAGCTGATGCGCGTGGCCGGTGCCTACTGGCGCGGCGACCAGAAGAACGCGCAGCTCACCCGTATCTACGGCACCGGCTGGCTGAACAAGAAGCAGCTCAATGCCCACCTCACCCGGCTGGAGGAAGCCGCCAAGCGCGACCACCGCAAGCTGGGCCGCGAGATGGACCTGTTCCACCTGCAGGAAGAGGCGCACGGCAGCGTGTTCTGGCATCCCAACGGCTATCGCATCTGGCGCGAGCTGGAGAGCTACATGCGCCGCAAGATGGACGGCGCGGGCTACCGCGAGATCAAGACGCCGCAGGTGATGGACGTGCGCCAGTGGGAGCAGTCCGGCCACTGGGGCAAGTACGCGCAGAACATGTTCGCCGTGCCAGACATCGTGCCCGAGGTAGACGAGGACAGCGGCATCGCTTCGCCCACCGTCGCCAAGGATGCGGACTGGATGGCGATCAAGCCGATGAACTGCCCGGCGCACGTGCTGGTGTTCAAGCAGGGCATCACCTCCTATCGCGACCTGCCGATCCGGCTTGGCGAGATGGGCTGCTGCCACCGCAACGAACCGCACGGCGCGCTGCACGGCCTGATGCGCGTGCGCCAGTTCACGCAGGACGACGCGCACATCTTCTGCACCGAGAAACAGGTGGTGGACGAGGTGCGCGCCTTCATCGAGCTGGCGGACGCGGTCTACAAGGATTTCGGCTTCACCTATTCGATCAAGCTGGCCCTGCGCCCCGAGCAGCGCTTCGGCAGCGATGCGGACTGGGACAAGGCCGAGCAGGAACTGCGCGATGCCGTGCAAGAAGCCGGCATGATGAACGAGGAATACGGCTGGGAAGAACTGCCCGGCGAAGGCGCGTTCTATGCGCCCAAGCTGGAATGGCACCTCACCGATGCCATCGGCCGCACATGGCAGGTCGGCACGATCCAGGGCGACCGAGTGCTGCCCGAACGCCTCGATGCGACTTTCATCGGCGAAGATGGCGAGAAGCACCGCCCGGTCATGCTGCACCGCGCGATCTTCGGTTCCTACGAACGCTTCATCGGCATCCTGATCGAACACTTCGCCGGACGCCTGCCGACATGGCTCGCCCCGGTGCAGGCGGTGGTCGCTACCATCGTCTCCGATGCGGACGACTATGCGAACGAGGCGGTCGCCAGGCTGAAGGCGGCGGGCATTCGCGTGGACAGCGATCTTCGCAACGAGAAGATCAACTACAAGGTGCGCGAACACTCGCTGGCGAAGGTTCCGCACATGCTGGTGGTCGGCAAGCGAGAGGCCGAGGAAGGCACCGTCGCCATGCGCACGCTGGGCGAGAAGGAGCAGAAGTTCATCTCGCTGGATGAGGCGATCGCGCTGATCAAGGGCGAGGCGACGCCGCCGGACCTGCGATGATCGTCCGCGAAGGGACTTCGCAGGACGCCACCCGTGCGCTGGTAATCTGGCGTCTGGCGGTTGATGCGACACATGGCTTCCTGTCCCCCGCGGACCGCCGGTCGATCGACGCGAAGGTCAGCGGGTTTCTTCCCGCAGCACCACTGTGGATCGCGGAATGCGAGGGCGAAGGTGCCGGCTTCATGGTGCTGGACGGCGACAAGATAGAAGCCCTGTTCGTCGATCCCGCCAGGCACGGACGCGGTGTCGGCACGGCGCTGGTCGACCACGCGCGCTCGATCGCTCCGTGCGTGAAGGTCGACGCCAACGAACAGGCGGACAATGCCGTGCCGTTCTATGTCGCTCGGGGATTCGAGCGCATTGGCCGGTCCGACAATGACGAGCAGGGAAGGCCCTACCCCATCGTGCATTTCCGTTATCCCGGGATAGACTAGGACGGCCATGGATCTGCTCGCCGGGTTCAGTGCGATCCAGATCGTGGTGGCGGCTGCCAGCACTCTGGGCGCCGCTTTCATTCGCGGGCTGACGGGCTTTGGCTTCGGCATCCTGCTGGTGCCGATCCTGGCGCTGGCGATCACTCCGGTCGAGGCGGTGCTGGCATTGAACATCATGGCCGGGCTGCTGGCGCTGAGCGAGATCCGCTACGTGTTGCGCGAGGCCGAACGCTCGGCGCTGAACATCAGCGTCTTGCTGGTGATCACCACCTTGCCCGGCCTGTTGCTGCTCGATGCGCTTTCCACGGGCCTCGCCCGCCTGCTGATCGCGCTGGTGGCGCTGTCCGCCTTTGTCGCGATCCTGCTGCCGCGCCGCGCGGCGCATGTCCCCGGACCGATGACGACGGGCCTGACCGGCCTTTCCGCCGGAATCCTCACCGGGTTTGCCGCCATGCCGGGACCGCCCGTGGTGCCCTATTATGTCGGGCGCGACATCCCGCGCACCACCGCGAAGGCCAGCATGATCGGCATTTTCGGTGTCGCGGCGATGGCGGGTGTTACGTCGGGCGCGGTTTCAGGCTTGCTGGAATGGCGCATCGTTGTGCTTGGCCTCGCGCTGTTCCCTCTCGTGCTGCTGGGCAACTGGCTCGGCTCGCTCGCGTTCGGCAAGGTGAGCGACAGGGCATGGCGCATCTTCGTGGGTCTGGTGCTGGGCGCGGCCGCGCTCGCCGCGCTGGTGAAGCTGGTCTAGCCGATGTTCGGCTTTCCCATCGAAGCGGTGATCGTCGCCGTGTTCGCGGCCGTGGCGGCTGGGTTCGTGCGCGGTCTCGCAGGCTTCGGCCTTTCTGTGGTGCTGGTGCCAGTGCTGCAACTGGCGATCGCGCCCAGCGCCGCGGTGCTGGTGGGCATCGTATCGCTGTTCCTGATCGGATTGACCGACGTGAAGCGCATCCATCGCGATGCCGACCGCTCCTCCGCCGTTCCGATCACCTTGCTGGCGCTTGCCTGCATGCCGCTGGGCATGTGGGCGCTGGTCGCCCTGCCACCGGCGTGGGCGCGCATGCTGATCGCGCTCGTCTCGCTCGGCGCATTCGTGCTGGTGGTGGTGCCGCTGGGCAAGGTGGCCATGCCGCGCCGCCCGGCGATGGCGCTGTCGGGTTTCTTCACCGGCTTCTTCGGCGGGTTCGCCGGGATGCCCGGGCCGGGGATGGCGCCGTTCTACCTGCGCGGACGGCTGGAGCCGAAAGTCGCTCGCGCCTCCATGATGGCGATCTTCTTGGTGCTGACGCCGCTATCGGCGGTGCTGTTCATCTGGCTGGACGTGGGCGGCTGGCCCGAAGTGGAACTGGCAGCACTGCTGTTTCCCGCCGTGCTGCTGGGCGACTGGTTCGGGCACCGCGCCTTCGGCCGCGTGAGCCAGCGGCAATGGCAGGTCGCCACCGCGCTGGTGCTGGGCGGCGCAGCGGCCGGCGCGCTGTGGAAGCTGGCGGGCTAGGCCGCGATCATCTTGATCGCCGAGACCGCCAGCATCGCCGCCAGCGCGTAACGCACGAGGTTCTCGTCCACCCGGCCGCTAGCGAGCGAGCCGAGGATGATGCCGGGGATCGAACCGATCAGGAGGCTGGCGAGCAACCATCCGTTGACGTTGCCGAGGAAGCTGTGGCCGGTCGCCGCCACCAGCGTGAGCGGGACTGCATGCATGATATCGGTGCCACGATGGTCTTGGTGGAAAGCCGGAGCGGATAGATCATGGCCAGCACCACGGCCACCAGCGCGCCCGCGCCCACCGAGGTGAGCGTGACGAGCGCGCCGATCGCCGCGCCGCTCCCCACGGTAAGCACCAGTTGTTGCGAGCGGATCGTCGGCCCGAGGCTGTCTTTCAGCTTGCGCATGGCCGGCTGGATCTTCGGCTTGCAGATCATCAGGGCGGACGTCAGCAGCAGCGCACCGCCCAGCAATCGCATCAGGAACGTGCTGTCGAGCCGTCCGCCCTGTATCAGCCACAGCCACATCAGCGTGAGCATGGCGATGGGAATGCTTCCCAGGGCCAGCCGTTTTACCAGTTGCCAGTCCACCGTGCCGAGGCGGTGGTGGACGGCACCGCCGGCGGTCTTGGTGATAGCGGCAAACCACAGGTCGGTGCCGATGACGACCGCCGGGTTGATGCCGAACAACAGGATCAGGATCGGCGCCATCAGCGAACCGCCGCCCACGCCGGTTAGGCCGACAAGGAAGCTGACGAAAGCCCCCGCGACCGAATAGCCTAGGTCTATGCCCCCCAGCATTCGGTCAGGCTGTTGCCAGTGCCCTGACCTCGGCCAGCACGCGTTCCGCCCATTCAGGACGGCAGATCAGCAGGTCGGGCATGTAGGTATCACGCTGGTTGTAGACGAGCGGGGAGCCGTCGATGCGCGAACAGTGAAGGCCGTGCGCCCTGGCGACAGCGGCGGGCGCGCAGCTATCCCACTCGTACTGTCCGCCCGAGTGCAGGTAGATCTCGGCCTCTCCGCGTACGACCGCCATGGCCTTTGCCCCGGCGCTGCCCATGGCGACCAGTTCACCGCCGATGCGCTCGGCCACGGCCACCGCTTCGGCCGCCGGGCGTGTGCGGCTGACGACGAGACGCGGCGTCTCGGCGGCGTCTGGTACGGCGGCGGTCTTGTCGGTGCGCAGCACTTCGCCAAGGCCGGGCAGCGCGACCGCGCCGATCTCCGGCTTACCGCCGATAGCCAGCGCGACGTGCACGGCCCAGTCGGCCCGCGCCTCCCCGTATTCGCGGGTGCCATCGACGGGGTCGATGATCCAGACGCGTTCCTTGTCCAGCCGCTCTGCCGTATCCTTGCTTTCCTCGGACAGCAGGCCGTCGTCGGGCCGTTGCTGGCGCAGGGCGTGGACGAGGAACTGGTTCGCGGTTTCGTCGCCCGCCTTGCCCAGCGGCTTGCCCTCGATCAGGCCGGACTGGCGGACCTGCAGCAGGATCTGCCCCGCGTGATGGGCCAGCTGGGCGGCGAGTTCTGCGTCGGTCATGCTGGTCCTCACTTCAGCGGCAGGATTTGCTGGATAATGTGATCGGCAGCTTCTGCCGGGGTCATTTCCACCGTGTTGACGGTGATCTCGGGATTCATCGGCGGCTCGTAGGGGCTGTCGATACCGGTGAAGTTCTTGAGCTCGCCCGAACGCGCCTTCTTGTAGAGGCCCTTCACGTCGCGTTCCTCCGCCACTTCCAGCGGCGTGTCGACGAAGATCTCGATGAATTCGGCCTCGCCCATCATGTCGCGCACCATTTGGCGTTCGGCTCGGAACGGGCTGATGAAGGCGGTCAGCACGATCAGGCCGGCATCGGTCATCAGCTTCGCGACTTCGCCGATGCGGCGGATGTTCTCGATGCGGTCCGCTTCGGTGAAGCCGAGGTCCTTGTTGAGGCCGTGGCGCACGTTGTCGCCGTCGAGCAGGAAGGTGTGGCGGTTCATCAGCGCCAGTTTCTTCTCCACCTCGTTGGCAATGGTCGACTTGCCCGAGCCGGACAGGCCCGTGAACCACAGCACGCGCGGGGTCTGGTTCTTCATCTGCGCGTGGTGCTCACGCGTGATGTCGGTCGCCTGCCAGTGCACGTTCTGGCTGCGGCGCAGGCTGAAGTTGAGCATGCCCGCGGCCACGGTGGCATTGGTGATCTTGTCGATCAGGATGAACCCGCCCAGAGTCCGGTTCGTCTCGTAGGGCTCGAACACCAGCGGCTTGTCGGAATAGACTTCGGCCACGCCGATATCGTTGAGCGACAAGGTCTTCGCCGCCAGCTCGTCCATCGTGTTCACATCGATGCGGTACTTGGGCTGCTGCACCGTGGCGGAGACGGTCTGCGAGCCGATCTTCAGCCAGTATCCGCGCCCGACGTGCATGTCCTCGTCGTTCAGCCAGACGAGCGTCGCCTCGAACTGGTCGGCGGTTTCGGGAGGATTGTCGGCCACGCACAGCACGTCGCCGCGCGAACAGTCGATCTCGTCGGCTAGCGTGATGGTGACGGATTGCCCGGCAACCGCCTCGTCAAGATCGCCATCGAAGGTGACGATGCTCTTCACCGTGCTGGTCTTGCCCGAGGGCAGCACGCGCACCGCGTCGCCCGGCTTGACGGAGCCGGTGGCGATCAGGCCCGAGAAGCCGCGGAAATCGAGGTTGGGGCGGTTCACCCATTGCACCGGCATGCGGAACGGCTTGTCCGCCGCGACGTCCGACAGGACTTCGACGCTCTCGAGGTGCTCGATCAGGCTGGGGCCATCAAACCACGGCGTGTTGGCGCTTGGCGCAGTGGTGATGTTGTCGCCCCTGAAGCCGCTGATCGGCATGGCGGTGAAGCTCTCGATGCCGATTTCTGCGGCGAACTTCGCGTAATCCGCGACGATGTTGTCGAAGACCTCCTGGCTGTAATCCACCAGGTCCATCTTGTTCACCGCCAGCACGATGTTCTTGATGCCGATGAGGTTGCACAGGTAGCTGTGCCGCCGCGTCTGGACGAGCACGCCCTTGCGCGCATCGATCATCACCACGGCAAGGTCGGCGGTGCTGGCGCCCGTCACCATGTTGCGAGTGTACTGCTCGTGCCCCGGACAGTCGGCGACGATGAACTTGCGCTTCTCCGTATTGAAGAAGCGGTAGGCAACGTCGATGGTGATGCCCTGCTCGCGTTCCGCCGCGAGGCCATCCACCAGCAGCGCGAAATCGATTTCCTGTCCCTGCGTGCCCACCTTCTTGCTGTCGTTCGTCAGCGCGTCGAGCTGGTCCTCGAAGATCATCTTCGAATCGTAGAGCAGCCGTCCGATCAGCGTCGATTTGCCGTCATCCACGCTGCCACAGGTGATGAAGCGCAACATGGTCTTGTGCTGGTGGGTTTCGAGATAGGCGTCGATATCCTCGGCAATGAGGGCATCGGTCCTGTAGATCGCGTCCGTCTTCTGTTCGGTCATCAGAAGTACCCTTCCTGCTTCTTCTTTTCCATGCCGGCGCCGCCTGCATCCTTGTCGATCACGCGGCCCTGCCGTTCGCTGGTGGTGGTGAGCAAAGTTTCCTGGATCACTTCCGATAGCGTGCTCGCCTCGCTCTCAACCGCGCCCGTCAGTGGGAAACAGCCCAGCGTACGGAAACGCACCGAACGCTCCGTGATTTCGGGCCGCTTGCCCATCACTCTCTCCAGCCGTTCGATGTCGTCGGCCATGAACAGGCCGCCTTCGTAGATGAACGTGGGGCGCGGCGCGGCGAAGTAGAGCGGGACGATCTCGATGTTCTCCAGCTGGATGTATTGCCACACGTCCAGCTCGGTCCAGTTGGAGATCGGGAAGACGCGGATCGATTCGCCCTTCTTCTTCTTCGCGTTGTAGAGGTTCCACAGTTCGGGCCGCTGGTTCTTCGGGTCCCACCCGTGGCTGGCGGTGCGGAAGGAGAACACGCGCTCCTTCGCGCGGCTCTTCTCCTCGTCACGCCGAGCGCCACCGAAAGCGGCATCGAAACCGTACTTGTCGAGCGCCTGCTTCAGCCCCTCGGTCTTCCACATGTCGGTGTGCAGCGGGCCGTGGTCGAACGGGTTGATGCCGCGCTCCTTCGCTTCCGGGTTCTGGTAGACCAGCAGGTCCATCCCCGCGTCCTGCGCGGCCTTTTCGCGCAGGGCATACATGTCCTGGAACTTCCAGGTGGTGTCCACGTGCAGCAGCGGGAACGGCGGAGGCGAGGGGTAGAACGCCTTCTTCGCCAGGTGCAGCATCACCGCGCTGTCCTTGCCGATGGAATAGAGCATCACCGGCTTCTCGGTCTCTGCCGCCACTTCGCGGATGATGTGGATCGCCTCTGCCTCGAGGCGCTGGAGATGGGTGAGCGTAGCTGTCATGCGTCGGGCCTCGCGAGTAATTGTGCGTCGCAATATCCCGCCCTGTTACGGTTTTGACTTCCCAAATGGGAGGTATATAAATTTGGCATGCGGATACCCAATCTTGGCGAGACGGAACTGCTCGTGCCCCTGCACGACGGCATGTTCGAAAAGCCGATGTGGGATACCTTCCTGAAGCGGCTGAAACTGGCGGCGGAATGCGACGACGCCAGTTTGCTGATCCGCGCGGCCGACAGTGCATCGATCATCCAGCTGACAGCAGCGCCCGGCGCGGCTCCGGTAGGGCTGCGCAACTTTCTCGCGGCAAGCTCCATGCGCGAAGGGCGGGTCTACAGTCTGGCCGAATTGCTGGAGAGCGCGGAGGAACCTCAACCGGATCCGGCGCGCAAGATGCTGGAATCGAACGGCATTGCCCACATGCGGGCCGTGCGGCTGAGCGATCCGGGCGGCCTGAACGCCTGGCTGGCGCTTTCCTCGCGCGAGGCCATCCCCCCGTCCGCCAGTGCGCTGCTTTCGGCGCTGGTGCCGCACATGCGCGTGGCGCTTCGTGTGCTGGCGCGGATGGAGGACGAGCGGGCTCGCGCCTCGATGACTGCGGGTGCTTTCAGTCATATCGACTTTGGCTGGATCGCGGTCGATCGCCGCTGCCACGTGGTCGACATGGACGAGCAGGCCGAGCGTTTCCTCAGCCGCACCGGGGCGCTGAAGCAGGGGCCCTACGGCAGGCTGACACCCTCCGCCCCCGCAATCGACCGCGAGCTTACCGCGCTGGTGAAGGAATTTGCCGACCAGCCGGAGGCCCGTCCGCGCGCCGTCAATCTCAGCCAGGACCCGTGGATCGACATTCTCGTTTCGCCCGTGCGCGTCGCTTCCCTCTCGGCAGGCGGCAAGGCGGTGGCGGTGGTGTATTTCCGCGGCGACCAGAGTTCTTCTGCCGACAGGTGCCAGCAACTCGTCGACGTGTTCAAGCTGACCCAGAGCGAGGCGCGCTTCGCATGGTCACTCGCGCAGGGCATTTCCATCGCCGACGCGGCGGAAAAGCATGGCCTGACGATCGAGAGCGCGCGGCAGTATTCGAAGAAGATCTACGCCAAGACCGGCGCGAGGGGGCAGGTGGATTTCATGCGCCGGGTGCTCACCAGCGTCGTCGCGCTGACCGTGCACTAGATTGGCAGGGGCTTTAGCTGGCGAGGATCACGGCCAAGGCGCAACCGCACACGATCACGCTGCGCAGCAGGTCGTGCGGAACGGCAATGGTCTGCCGGGTGAAGGCGATTGCGTGGGCCATTGGCAAGGGATAGCCCTGCAAATCCTAACAACTGGTTAAGATTTCGCCGCGGGCACATGCTGGCTGGCGCAGTGGAAGCTGCCCCCGCCGGTCAGCACTGCGTCGGCGCGCAGGCCCACGGCGACGCGGCCGGGGAACAGGTCGCCAATTGCGGCCACCGCCTCGTCGTCGTGGGCGGAGCCGTAGGTCGGCACCACCACCACGCCGTTGCAGATCGCGAAATTCATGTAGCTGGCAGGCTCCGCCTCGTCGCCTTCACCCATCCATCCCGGAGAGGGGATGTCGCGCACGGTCAGCCCGAAGTCAGCCGCGCGGGCGCGGGCATCGTCGTAGACGGCGGCGTTGGGATCGTCCGGCGTAGTGGCACGCGGGATGGCGATGGTGTTCTCTCCCACCAGGCGGGCAAGGTTGTCGACATGACCGTCGGTATGGTCGCCCGCCAGCCCGTCGCCCAGCCACAGGATGCGGTCGAAGCCGAGGTCGCGCTGGAGGTTCGCCCAGATATTCTCGCGCGAAAGCGAGGGGTTGCGATTGGGGTTGAGCAGGCATTGCTCCGTGGTGACGACCAGCCCGGTGCCGTCGCTTTCCACCGCGCCGCCTTCGAGGATCCAGTCTGCGCGGGAATAGGGCAGACCGCCTGCGTCTGCGAGCGAGGGGCCGGTCTCCAGATCGCCTTCGAGCAGGTATTTCCCGCCCCAGCCGTTGAAGCCGAACCCTTGCGCCCGGCGCTCGCCATCGGGGCCGAGCACGGTGAGCGGCCCGGTATCGCGCAGCCAGATGTCGCCATAGGGGTGCCGTTCGAACTGGACGTTGCCGGAAACGAGCTGCTTCGCGCGCATTTCCGCCGCTGCATCGCGAACCACCAACCGCACCTGCTGCCCGGTTTCGGCAACGGCATTGGCGAAGGCCGCCATCTGCTCCTGCGCGGGCGCGAGGTTTTCCTCCCAAAGGTCGCCGTGGGCGGGGAAGCCGATCCAGATCCAGTCCTGCTTCGCCCATTCGGCGGGCATCAGAAACGCCATGGTCTCAGCACCCTTCCGGCGATGCGGCGCAGCTTTGCTGGCGCACGGCGCGGAATTCGTCGCCTTCGTACCATTCCGGCCAGTCGGTGGTGCTCGCCAGGTCGCGCGCGAGGCGGTAGTAGAGGTCGAGGTCCTGCATCAGGCCCGACCAGTCCCAGTCCGGATCGTATTCGTCGTCCGGCCCGTGGTAGGCATTGGCGCGGTATGCGGCTTCGGCAGCCTCGCCCGCCGCCGTGCCGCCGTTCACCAGGTCGAGGCCCGACTTCACGTAGAACATCGGCACGCCGCGCTTCACCATCGGGAAGTGGTCGGAACGGTAGTAGTAGCCCGCTTCCGGCGCCGGATCGGGGGAGGCGGTGCGGCCTTGCGCGTCCAGCGCGGTGGCGAGGTAGGCGTCGAGATCGCTCTTGCCGCCGCCGCGCACGTTCACATCGCGCGATTGTCCGCGCACCGCGATGCCATCCATGTTGATGCCCGCCACCGTCTGGTCGAGCGGATAGACCGGATTGGCGGCGTAGTATTCCGCTCCCAGCAGGCCGGATTCCTCCGCCGTCACCGCCAGGAACACGAGACTGCGATCGGGCGCGCCGACCTCGACGTGCGCCTCTGCCAGCGCGACGAGGCCCGCCGTGCCGGTGGCATTGTCGACCGCGCCGTTGCAGATGTCGTCGCCCGCCGCATTGGGCGTGCAGCGGCCAAGGTGGTCCCAGTGCGCGGTGTGCAGTATCACCTCGTCGGGACGCTGCGTGCCCGGCAGAATGCCGATCACGTTGTTCGAGGTGTAGCGGCGATAGGAATTGGCGAAGCTGGTGGAGGCGGTAACGCCCAGCGGCACGGCCTGGAAACCGGGCCGCGAAGCAGCCCGCGTCATTTCGGCAAGGTCCATCCCGGCCTGCTGCGCAATCGCCTGCGCGGCTTCCAGCTGGACCCAGCCGTTCATCAGCGTCTGATCCGATCCGTCGCCGCCGGTATCGGCATAGGCCTGCGGGCCGGACCAGCTCGATTCGACCACGTTCCAGCCGTAGCTGGCGGGGAAATCCTCGTGGACGATGATGGCCGCGGCAGCGCCCTGCCGGGCGGCTTCCTCGTACTTGTACGTCCAGCGGCCATAGTAGGTCATGGCGCGCCCGCCGAAGGGGCCTTCCAGCCCATCGGCCATGTAGTCGGGATCGTTGACGAGGATCAGCGCGGTCTTGCCCGTCATGTCCACGCCTTCGTAGTCGTTCCACCCCCGCTCGGGCGCGTTGATGCCGTAGCCGACGAACACGATCTCGCTGTCCGCCAGCGTGGTGGAGGGCGTCTGGCGGTAGGATACGCCCACCCAGTCCTCGCCGTGCTGCAATTGCAGATCGCCCACGCTCAGCGGCGCGAAGTCGCTGCCGGTGATTTCCACCAGCGGTACTTCCTGCAGCCACGAATCGCCGTTGCCCGGCTGCAGGCCCGCCGCCGCGAACTGCTCGACGAGGTAGTCCACGGTCATCTGCCCGCCCGGCGTTCCTGGCATCCGTCCCTCGAACGCGTCGGAGGACAGCGTGCGCACGGTTTCCTTCATCGTCTCCAGCGAAAGCGGAGGGACAACCTGCTCGCCTTGCGTGTCGGGTGTCGTGGCGCAGGCAGCAAGCGGCAGCAGGGCCAGCGTGGCGGCGATCCGGATCATGGATTTCCTTTCAGGCGAAATCATCAGCGGCCCATTTGGCATTGCCACGGGCGGGGGGCAAGGGCAGGAGTCGTGGCAATGACAGTCGACTGGCAATCCGCCCTCAAGCGCGCCGAAGCGCACTCCCCGTTCCTGAAGCGCGCGATGGACAACCGCGCCGATCTCGTCGCTCTGCTGCGAGAGGGGCGCGGTGATGATGCGCTGGCAATGGCAAAGGCTGAAGGTAAGGGGGTTGAGGATACGGGGGTAGCCCTTCGCCGAGAACGCCTCTCGCTCGCGCTGGTGCTGGCAATCGGCGACCTGGCCGGGGCCTTCGACCTGACGAAGGTCGTTACCGAACTCTCCGACTTTGCCGACCGGGCACTCGATTCCGCCATGCTGGCCGTGGTGCGCAAGCGCGTGGAGGACGCCGACACCAGCGGCTTTACCGCGCTGGCGTTGGGCAAGCAAGGCGCGCACGAGCTCAACTATTCGTCCGATATCGACCCCATCCTGCTGTTCGATCCCGAACGCCTCGCCCGGCGCGGGCGGGACGAGCCGGGGGAGGCGGCGCAGCGTTACGCGCGGCAGGTGGTGGAGATGCTGGGCCAGCCAACCGGCGATGGCTACGTGTTGCGCGTCGACCTCAGGCTGCGCCCAGCCAGCGAGGTCAGCCCGCTCGCCATATCCTTCAACGCCGCGATCTCGCACTACGAATCGAGCGCGCTGGCATGGGAGCGCGCCGCCTACATCCGCGCCCGCGCGGCGGCGGGTGACATTGCGGCGGGCGAGCATTTCCTCGACGAGATTCGCAGTTTCGTCTGGCGTCGCAGCCTCGACTTTACCGCGATCGAGGAAGTGCGCCGCCTCACCATGCGCATTCGCGAGGCCTACAAGGGCACGCGCGAAGTGGGGCCGGGGTTCGACATCAAGAAAGGCCGCGGCGGCATCCGCGAGATCGAGTTTTACGCCCAGACCCACCAGCTCATCTACGGCGGCCGCAAGCCTGCCCTGCGCCAGCGCGGCACCCGCGCGGCGCTGGACGCGCTGGCCGAGGCAAAGATCATCGGCAGCGAGGATGCGCGGGTGCTGGGCGAGAGTTACGACCGGCTTCGCACCATCGAGCACCGGTTCCAGATGGTATCCGACCGGCAGACCCATTCCTTCCCCGACAACGCGGAGAAGATCGACAACGTCGCCCGGCTCGACGGCCTGCCGGACGGGGCCGCGCTGATAGAGGAGGTGCGCGCGATCTGCGACCGGGTGGCGCAGCGTTATGACGACCTGCTGGGCGAGGACGACGAGGACACGCGCACCAGCGTTGCCGTGCCATCCGACTTCCGCGAGCATTTCGAGGCCCGCGTCGAGCACTGGCGCGGCACCTTGCGCGCCCTGCGTTCCAACGAGGCGCGCATCGCCTTTGCCGCCATCGAGGACGAATTGCTCACCTCGCTCGCCGCCGCGCCCGACCCGGACCATGCGATGGCCCGCTGGGAAACGCTGCTGGAGAGGCTGCCCACCGCCATCAACCTGTTCCGCCTGTTCGAGCAGCGCCCCGGCCTGCTCGATCGCGTGCTGCGCATCCTGACGCTGGCAAAGCCGCTGGCCGATGCGCTGGCGCGGCGTGCGGAACTGCTGGATGCCTTGATCGATCCCAACGCGCTCGACCTGCCCGGCTCCATCGAGACCCTCGCCGCGCGCATGGAAGCGGCGGAGGACAGCGATACCGAATCCCGGCTCGACCGGCTGCGGCAGGTGGTGGGGGAGGAACGTTTTGCGCTGGGCGCGCAGATGGTGGAATGCCGCCACGACCCGCTGGAAATCGCCGAGGGGCTGTGCCGCGTGGCGGAGGCCGCCGTGCGCACGGGTGCCGATGCCGCCATTGCCGATTTCCGCGCCAAGCATGGCACCATTCCCGGCAGCGAACTGGTGATCCTGGGGCTGGGGAGGCTGGGCGGCGGCGCGTTGACCCATGCCAGCGACCTCGACGTGGTGTTCCTGTTCACCGATCCGGCGCAAGACGGCGCTGAATCGGATGGCGAACGCCCGCTTTCCACCGCGCTCTATTACAACCGCCTCGCCGCGCGGGTGACGGCGGCCCTCAGCGTGCCCACGGCCGAGGGCGCGCTGTACGAGATCGACACGCGCCTCAGGCCGCAAGGCGCGCAGGGACCGCTGGCGACGGGTTATGAGGCGTTCGCCCGTTACCAGCACGAGTCTGCCTGGACGTGGGAGCACATGGCGCTGGCCCGTGCGCGGCCCATTTACGGCTCACCGGCAGCGCAGGAGAAACTGTCGGACCTGATCCGCGAAGTGCTGTGCGATCCGCGCGATCCGGACAAGCTCAAGGCCGACGTCTTGAACATGCGGAACGAGATGCTGGCCGCCAAGCCTCCCAAGGGGCCGCTGGACGTGAAGCTGATGCGCGGCGGGCTGGTGGATTCCGAATTCCTGATCCACTACCTGCAACTGCGCGAGGGGCTGGGCTTCGATCCGGCCATAGAGAAAGCCGTTGCCGGGCTGGCCGCCGAGGGACTGCTTCCGCAGGACTACGCCCGCCACCACCTCGCCATTACGCGATACCTTGTCGCGGTGCGACTGTTCGCGCCCGATGGGGCCGAACCGGCAGAAGCGCACCGCGCGGTGCTGGCCGAGGCTTGCGGCGAGGATAGCTATAAGGCCCTGTTGCAATCGCTGCACGAGGCAAGGCAAGGCATCGCCGCGCAATGGGCCGAACATTTCGGCGAGACACTGGAGATCGACTGATGAGCAACAATTTCCCCGGCGAAGGCGACCAGATGCCCGACGTGGCGATGGAAGGTGCGGATGGATCGGTGGTGAAGCCCTCCGACTTTCGCGGGCAGAAGCTGGTGCTGTTCTTCTACCCCAAGGACATGACGCCCGGCTGCACCACCGAGAACATCGAGTTCAGCCAGGCGAAGGATGAATTCGCCGCTTCCAACACCGCGCTGCTGGGCGTGTCGAAAGACCCCTATGCCCGGCACGAGAAGTTCATCGACAAGCACGACCTGACCGTGCCGCTCGCCTCCGATCCCGAAGACGGCGGGCTGTCCGATGCGCTGGGCATCTGGGCCGAGAAGAAGATGTACGGCAAGACCTTCATGGGCATGGTGCGCACCACCTACCTGGTGGATGCGGACGGCAAGATCGCCCGCGTCTGGCCGAAGGTGAAGGTGAAAGGCCACGTGGACGAGGTTCTGGAAGCGGCAAAGGCGCTGTAAGCCCTTTCGTGCCCGACCTGTCGGAAGCGATCCGCGCAGCCCTGCTCACAGGGGACAAGCGCGGCAAGGTGATGGCCACCCGCGCGCTGGTGCGGGATTGGCGCCGGGACGCGCTGCCCACCGGGTTTTCCGCTTCGATGCCGGACCATCCTGCCTGGCCGGACGGACTGGAGGTTCTGCCGCCGGGAAAGATGCCCAAGCGCGGAAAAGGGGGTTCGCACCGCAACCGCATCGCGCTGTGGCACAGCCTCGCGCATATCGAATTCGTCGCCATCGACCTCGCGCTCGACATCGTCGGACGGTTCGGGGCGGAAATGGGCAAGGACTTCGTTGCCGACTTCCTCGCCGTCGCGGCTGACGAGGCGATGCACTTCGCGCTGATCGACCGGCATCTCGCCACGATGGGCGCGACCTATGGCGACCTGCCGGTCCACGCGGGGCTGTGGCTGTCGGCGCAGGAGACCGCGCACGATGCCGGCGCGCGGCTGGCGGTGGTGCCTATGGTGCTGGAAGCGCGCGGGCTGGACGTAACGCCGGGCACCCTCGCCCGTGTCGAATCACAAGGCGATTTGCGCGGCGCACAAATCCTCCAGCGAATCCTTGACGACGAAATCCGTCACGTTGCGGCGGGGGCAAGACATTTCGACGTCTTTTGTCGCACCCACGGCAAAGAGCCGAAGAATCACTGGAAAATGCTGGTGAATCGCCACTTCAAAGGCGTGCTGCGGCCACCGTTCAACGACTCGGCGCGTCTTGCTGCCGGTTTGTCGCGCGATCTCTACGAAACTGTTGTGTAGTTAACCTTTGCCCTCATAACCCATACTCACAGACACGGCGGGAGGTTCCGCAGGGTCGAAAAAAATGGACGAAATGAAGAGCCGGGGACGCCGGGTCGCCATAGAAACCGAAAGGGCGTTGGAAAGCGCCTGACGAAGCAAAAGGGATCGTATGCTCGTCAAGATTGCTACCATTCTCGCCATGGGCACCGCTGCTGTTGCAAGCCCTGCCATGGCCGAAGAAGCCCCCGCCAACGGCGTGATCGATACCAATACCGTGGCCCAGGGTTCCCTGGGTGACGACGAGGAATTCACCGAACTGTTCGCCAGCTGGGAAGACTTGGAAGACGGCGGCCGCATCACGGCAACCGGCGATATCATCGCCGCGCCGCGTATCGCCGTTTCGGTCCCCTCGCGCATGCCGGTCGACGGTGTGCAGCTGACCAGCGGCTACGGCATGCGCGATCACCCGATCCTGCGCCAGCGCCGCCAGCACAACGGCGTTGACCTCGCCGCCCCGCGCGGCACGCCGGTTTACGCGACTGCCGATGGCATGGTCGAAATGGCCAAGTACTGGGGCTCCTACGGCAACTACGTGCAGATCGGCCACGGCGGCGACCTGGAAACGCGCTATGCCCACCTCTCCAGCTACACCGTCAGCGATGGCCAGCAGGTCCGCAAGGGCGACCTCATCGGCTACATCGGCTCGACCGGCCGCTCCACCGGCCCGCACCTGCACTACGAAGTGCGCGTTGCCGGCGAAGCGGTGAACCCGATCCCCTACATGGTAGCGCACCTCGAAACCACCGATGACGAGCAGGCCGCACGCGGCGGCCCCGAGTAAGGCTCTCATCACGCTGACATGAAAAAAGGCGGGCCTCGCGGTCCGCCTTTTTCGTTTCGGATGGGGTTTACTGGGCGAGCAGTCGCTGCGCCATGGCGCGAACCTGCTCGCCCATGTCCTCTCGCTCCAGTGCCAGCGCCAGCGTGGCTTCCACAAAGCCCAGCTTGCTGCCGCAATCGAAGCGGCGGCCCTCGAACGTGACGGCGTTGAACGGCTGGTTGCCGATCATGCGCGCCATCGCGTCGGTCAGCTGGATCTCACCGCCGGCACCCTTGCCCTGCGTTTCCAGCGTGCGCATGACTTCTGGTTGCAGGATATAGCGGCCGGAGACGATCTTGTTCGAGGGCGCCTCGTCGACCGGCGGCTTCTCGACCAGGCCCTTCACCTCGGTCAGGTTGTCGCGCTCCTCGCCCGGATCGATCACGCCGTAGCTGGATACCTCGTCGTGCGGCACTTCAAGCACCGAGATCAGGTTGCCGCCAACCTCGTTGTAAGCCTCCACCATCTGCTTCATGCAGCCGCCCTTCGCACTGGCATCGCCCACCATCATCTCGTCCGGCAGCAGGATGGCGAAGGGCTCGTCACCCACGATGGCACGAGCGCACCAGATCGCGTGGCCGAGGCCCAGCGGCACCTGCTGGCGCACGGTGATGATGTCGCCCGGCGTCGCGCGCGTGGCATCGAGCACGGACATGTCCTTGCCGCGCTCCTCCATGGTGGTTTCCAGTTCGTAGGCCATGTCGAAATGCTCGACGATTGCGGTCTTGCCGCGCCCGGTGACGAAGATCATCTGCTCGATCCCAGCCTCGCGCGCTTCGTCCACCGCGTACTGGATCAGCGGGCGATCGACGATCGGCAGCAGTTCCTTCGGGATGGCCTTGGTGGCGGGCAGGAAGCGCGTGCCCAGCCCGGCTACGGGGAAGACGGCTTTACGGATCGGTTTGCGGGTAGTCATGGGCGCTGTTTGTGGAGTGCGGCACCAATGCGGTCAACCGTGATCGCGCCGTGTCGATCGGTGGACCGGGCGAAATATCACCCTGAACTTTCGGCCATGTCGCGCGTTGATGAGGCGAGAAAGGAGTTATGCGCCATGCTTATCAAGCTCGCAGCGCTGGGTGCCCTCGGGTACGCCGGCTATCGCTATTACGACAGGAACATCCGCAACCATCAGAACGAGGCCTTTGCGGCCAATCAGGCCGGGGGTTCGAACTTTAAGCAGGTTCGCAACGCCGGTCCCAATGCGATGGCAGACAAGCCCAAGAAGGATACCTGGGACGAGGTGGACGAGGAGCTGGACGAGACTTTCCCGGCCAGCGATCCGCCAGCCAATTATTGATCCATTTGGCGGCGCAAGTCGTCCACCAGCCACAACCTGATGGCTGTCGCGAGGCCGGGCGCAAGCTCGGCCTCGATGCGTTCGGCGTCGATTCGCGCAACGACGGCATTGAGCGGCAGGCCCTCACGCGCGGCGACGGCGTTGAGCATCTCCCAGAACAGCGGTTCGAGGCTGATCGAGGTCTTGTGCCCGGCAATCTCGACGGAACGCTTGACCGGCGGATGATAGAGGTCAGCCACCGGCGCGCGCATCAGTACATGTGCTGGCCGCCGTTGATCGACATGGTCGATCCCGTCACGAAAGCGCCGTCTTCCGAAGCGAGGAAAGCCACGCCACGCGCGATTTCGCTGGCCTTGCCGAGGCGGCCGACCGGGATCTTGGCGACGATCTTCTCCAGCACGTTTTCCGGTACGGCGGCCACCATGTCCGTATCGATGTAACCCGGTGCAATGGCGTTCACGGTGATGCCGTAGCGCGCACCTTCCTGCGCCAGCGCCTTGGTGAAACCGTGGATACCGCTCTTGGCAGCGGCATAGTTGACCTGCCCGTACTGCCCGGCCTGGCCGTTGATCGAACCGATGTTGATGATGCGGCCCCACTTGCGCTCCTTCATCCCGGCGAAGGTTGCCTTGGCCATGTTGAAGCAGCCGCCGAGGTTGGTGCGCATGACCTCGTCCCAGTCCTCGTAGCTCATTTTCATCAGGGTGCCGTCGCGGGTGATGCCGGCGTTGTTCACCACCACGTCGATCGGGCCGACCTCGGCGGCGATCTTCTCGCACGCGGCCAGCGTCGCATCGTGATCGCCGACATCGAACTTGTAGGCGGGGATGCCGGTTTCCTCGGTGAAGGCGCGCGCCTTCTCATCGTTTCCGGCATAGCTGGCCACTACGGTAAAGCCGTCATCTTTCAGCGCCTCGCAAATCGCGCGGCCAATGCCGCGGGTCCCGCCGGTAACGACTGCTACGTGTGCCATGAATTATCCCCTTCGTTCACTTCGGTGAGTTGCATGAAGCGTAGCCGCCACTTGCAACGGGCGCAAAACAAAACCCGCCGAAGCGGGTTTGTGAGAGGGTAGTATTTCCAGTGGCGATCAGAAGCGGAACTGCGTGCCGACGTAAACGGCTTGGCTGTCCTGCTGGTCTAGGTCCGGAACCTTGATCAGGTCACGATCCTGCTCGTACCGAACACCCGCGGTGATATCGAGGTTGCGCGTCAGGCGGTAGCTGCCGCCAACGTCCAGCATCTGGTCGCGCAGGGTCTCGCCGGAAACGGCGACATCATCCGCTGTCCTGTCCTGCTCGAGGTCGATCCGCGCGGCAAAGCGGCTCGGCTCTTCACGCGTGCTGGTGCGCGGCGTGAACTGCGCAAGATCGGGAATACGCGCGCTCGAAAGGTTGCTGGACAGCGAGGGAGCCGAAACGGCACGGGTCGCGCTTTCGGTGCGGCCGGCAGCGGGCGCTGCGGCGAAGCTGGAATAGCCACGGGCAAGACCGAGGTTGTAACGCGTCGGCGTGACGCGCAGACCAACGGTGCGTGCCTCAGCGTTGCGCGGCGAACCAAGCGAGCTTGCGGCCAATGCATCGGCGGTCTGCTGGTCGACCCGGACGGCGACTGTCACGCTGCGTGCGCCGGGCGCGCTTGCAGCGCCGGCGGGCGTGAAGCGCATCATCGGAGCGAGCCCGCGACGTTCGGCAATCGCTTCCGCGAGCCGGGGGTCGCCATCGGCAGGCGTGAAGGCGAGGAAAGCATCTGCGGTTTCTTCCACGCTGCCCGAATCGGAGAGTGAAACAAAGGCGAGACCGGCACTGGGAAGCGCGACAGCAAGCAGCGCAGCGGACGCCGCGAGCGTCGCCTTTCCTGCCAGACCTTTGCGCAACTTCAACATGATGCCTCTTATAGTCCTCTGCCCATGGACTCCCGATGAACCTGTCGGTTCCCTCGTTTCGAGTCGTTTCAAGCAGTCCTCTTGCTACGACGGAATCAAGACGAATTCCAGACATCGCTTTCAAAGCGAATGCCTTTTCGATGACTGTTGCGAGTTTTCCACACGTCCGCCGGATGCCGATGCCCGATGGCGGGCGCCGACCGATTAAGCGGCTATTCACGCCGGATGGTCGTTTTTGTGACCGCCTTCGCGGCTGCGGGGGCCGCTTCGCCTTGCCGCGGGCGACATGCCCGTTATAGAGGCTGGCGACCGCGAATACTCGTTTACAGGACCAATGATGGCTTTTTCCTCACTCCGCACCTTTTCCCGCCAGATAGCTGGTGCCGCCATGCTGGGCACGGCAACCTTCGCGCTGTCGGCATGCGGCGGCGGCAATGACGAACGGTTGCAGACCGACCTGGCTGCTGCCCGCGTCACTTCCATCGGGGTGAATTCCTACCTCTGGCGCGCCAGCCTGGAGACGCTGAGCTTCATGCCGCTGACGCAGGCGGACAGCAACGGCGGCGTGCTGGTGACGGACTGGTATGCCTCTCCCGACAACCCGAACGAGCGGGTGAAGGTCTCTGTCGCCATCCTCGACCAGGATCTGCGCGCCGATGCCCTGCGCGTCGCCGCCAGCCGCCAGGTGCTGCAAGGCGGCACCTGGGTGGAAGCGCCGGTGCAGGCCGCCACCGTGCAGCGACTGGAAGACATCATCCTCACCAAGGCGCGCGACCTGCGGCGTTCCGCTGTCGGCTAAACTGCCTTAGGGGCATCGAACATGACTGCTGAACGATTCGATCCGTCTGTCGCCGACGGTCGCTGGCAACGCGCGTGGGACGAGGCCAAGTGCTTCGAGGCCGACAGCGCCAGCGACAAGCCGAAGAGCTATGTGCTGGAGATGTTCCCCTACCCCAGCGGGCGCATCCACATCGGCCACGTGCGCAACTACACCATGGGCGACGTGCTGGCGCGCTATCACAAGATGCGCGGGCGTGAGGTGCTGCACCCGATGGGCTGGGACGCGTTCGGCATGCCTGCCGAGAATGCGGCGATGGAAAAGGGCGTCCACCCCGGCGGCTGGACCTATGACAACATCGCCACGATGAAAGGCCAGCTGAAGCAGCTGGGCTTCGCGCTCGACTGGAGCCGCGAATTCGCCACCTGCGACCCGGAATACTACGGCCACGAGCAGGCGCTTTTCATCGACCTGTTCGAAAACGGCCTCGTCTACCGCAAGGAAAGCGAGGTCAACTGGGACCCTGTCGACATGACCGTGCTCGCCAACGAGCAGGTGATCGACGGCAAGGGCTGGCGTTCGGGCGCGGACGTCGAGAAGCGCAAGCTCAACCAGTGGTTCCTCAAGATCACGCAGTTTGCCGAGGACCTGCTGGAAGGGCTCGATACCCTGAAGGACTGGCCACAGAAGGTGCGGCTGATGCAGGAAAACTGGATCGGCAAGTCGCAGGGGCTGGAATTCGCCTTCGACCTGTCGAACGGTGAGAAGCTGCCCGTCTATACCACGCGGCCCGACACGATCTTCGGCGCGAGTTTCGTCGCCGTGGCTGCGGACCATCCGATTGCACAATCGCTGGATAGCGAGGCGGCGCGCGACTTCATCGCCTTGTGCAAGAAGGGCGGGACCACGGCTGCCGAACTGGAAACGGCGGAGAAGCTGGGCTTCGACACCGGCATCACTGCGCGCCATCCGTTCACCGGGGCAAACCTGCCGCTCTACATCGCGAACTTCGTGCTGATGGATTACGGCACCGGCGCGATCATGGCGGTGCCGGGGCATGACCAGCGCGACTTCGAATTCGCCACCAAGTACGGCCTGCCGATCCCGCGCGTCGTCGCGCCCAGCGTTGACGAGGCGGCAAAGCCCTTCGACGGGGAAGCCGAAGCAGGCGAGGGCGTGCTGGTGAATTCCGACTTCCTCGACGGGATGGCGGTGGAAGAGGCCAAGGCCGAAGTCATTTCCCGCGCCGAGAGCGGCGGCTGGGGCAAGGGCACCACGGTATGGCGCCTGCGCGACTGGGGCGTTTCGCGCCAGCGGTACTGGGGCACGCCCATTCCCTTCATCCACTGCGATGACTGCGGCGTGGTTCCCGTCCCGAAAGACCAGTTGCCGGTGAAGCTGCCGGAGGACGTTTCGTTCGAGCAGCCGGGCAACCCGCTGCTGCGCCATCCGACGTGGAAGCACACCGAATGCCCCAAGTGCGGCGGCAAGGCCGAGCGCGAGACCGACACGCTCGATACCTTCGTCAATTCCTCGTGGTATTTCCTCCGCTTCGCCAGCCAGCCGGCCGACAAGCCGTTCGACGCTGCCGAAGTCGCCCGGTGGATGCCAGTGGACCAGTACATTGGCGGCATCGAGCACGCGATCCTGCACCTGCTCTACGCCCGCTTCTGGACCCGTGCGCTGGCCCATTGCGGCAAGCTGGAGGTAAAGGAACCCTTCGCTTCGCTGTTCACGCAAGGCATGGTCACGCACGAGACCTACAGCCGCAAGGACGGTCCGCGCGAGGTGTACTACACGCCAGCCGAAGTGGACCGCACCGGCGATGGCGCGACGCTGAAGGCCGATGGCCAGCCGGTACAGATCGGCAAGGTCATCAAGATGTCCAAGTCGAAGAAGAACGTCGTCGACCCCGAGGACATCATCCGCGATTACGGTGCCGACGCCGTGCGCTGGTTCATGCTGTCGGACTCTCCGCCCGAGCGCGACCTGCCTTGGTCGGAAGCCGGGATCGAGGGCTGCGGCCGCTTCGTCCAGCGCCTGTGGCGTCTGTTCGGCAAGTACGAGGACGGCGCGAGCGGCGAGGACAAGGACCTTGCCCGCAAGACGCACCAGACCATCGCCGCCGTTGCCGAGGATATCGAGGCGCTGGCCTTCAACAAGGCCGTGGCGCGCATCTACGAACTCACCAGCGCGGCGGAAAAGGCCGAAGCGTCGGCAGACCGCAACTTTGCAATCCGCAGCCTGCTGCTGATGGCCTCTCCCATGATGCCGCACCTTGCCGAAGAGGGCTGGGCCGCGATGGGCGGCGAAGGCCTGATCGCCGAAGCCGATTGGCCGAAGGTCGATCCGGCATTGCTGGTGGACGACGAAGTCACCATCGCCGTGCAGCACAAGGGCAAGCTGCGCGACACGCTGACCGCGCCCAAGGATGCCTCGAAAGAGGATCTCGAGGCTCTTGCGCTTGCCAGCGAGAAGGTCCAGCGTTCGATCGATGGCGCGGAAATCAGGAAGGTGATCGTGGTGCCCGGCAGGCTGGTGAACATCGTCACGTGAGGCACCCGCTTCGTCTTTCCCTGGCCCTTGCAGCCCTCTCCCTGCCCCTCGCCGGATGCGGCCTCCAGCCCATCTACACAGGCGGCGGCGACGGCTTCGTGGCGCGCGAACTGGCCGCGATCGACGTTCCCGCCATACCGGGCCGCGAAGGCTGGCTGGTGCGCAATGCCCTGACGGACCGGCTGGGCCGCGGGTCCTCGGGCAGCACGTCGCAGTACCGTCTCGATGTCGTGCTGGACGACGATCTCGAAGGACTCGGCCTGCTGACCGACGACACCATCGGTCGCCAGCGCCGCATCCTTCGTGCGCGATACCAGTTGGTGGATGTCACCACCGATACCATTCTGATCGACGCAACCGCAGGGTCCGACGCCGGAATCGACGTCGTCTCCAGCGAATTCGCCACCATCGCGGCCGAGCAGACTGCGCTGGAAAACCTCTCGCAGGAAGTGGCGGACCAGATCGTCGTGCGCATCACCCGCACCCTGCGCGAGCGGCAATGAAGGCGACCCAGCGCGACTACGCCCAGGCCGCCCAGAAAGCGGGCAAGGGCCTGCGCATCTGTTTCTTCTGCGGTGCCGACGAGGCCGGGGCGTCCGCTGCGGCAAAGAAACTGATCGCCAAACTGGACGACCCCGGCGAACGTGTCGAACTGTCCGGACAGGACCTGAAATCCGACCCGGCCCGCCTGCTGGACGAGGCCCGGTCCACGTCGCTGTTCGGCGATTCGCGCCACATCTTCGCCCGCGTTTCGGGTGACGAAGCCTACGAGGCGATCAACACCTATTGCGAACTGGCGGACCGGGGCGAAGCGGAAAACGCCTGGCCCATCTTCATCGTCGCCACATCCGCCACGGACAAATCGCGCAGCGCCAAGCTCCTGATAAAGCGCGGCGATGCGCTAGCCGCCGTGTTCTACCCGCCCGATCTTCGCTCCGTCACCGCAGACGTGCGCGCCATGGCCGATGCCGCAGGGATGCGACTCAACGGCAACCTCGCCGAGCGGATAGCCCATGCAGCCGGGCTCGACGTGCGGCTGGCGCAGTCCGAGGTCGACAAGCTCGCGCTCTACCTCGATGCCTCGCCGCAATCGCCCAAGCAGGCGAACGCGGAAGATTTCGACATGATCGGCGCCTCCACCGAGGAAGACGGCTTCATGCCGCTGGTCAACGCCGCGCTCAGCGGTGAAGTGCGCAAGCTGCCGGGTGAACTGCGGCGCCTCCGCGAGGTGTCGCTCAACCCCGTGGGCGTGGCCTTGGCGCTGGAACGCCGTGCGGCACAGCTGGCACGGCTTTCGGCAAACCTTCGGCCCGGAGACGACATGCAGGGCTTCCTGAAATCGCAAGGCGTCTTCTTCCGGGAACATCGCGAAGTGGGTGACCAGTTGCAGCGCTGGCGCGGGGGCAAGCTCGAGCGGCTCGTGCCGCGGCTGTGCGAACTGCATCGCTCGCTGCTGGCCAACAGTCAGTCGGCAGAGCTGATCCTGTCGCAGGAATTGACGCAGATTGCCCGTTATTCGGCAACTCGGAGGTAGCGCATCTGGCTTGGGTTGATTATGCACTCAGAGGCGTTTGGGTCGCTAGCCGGGGATGATTTGCTAGGAAATTTCAACAATGTGCTTGATCTTGATGAAAGCAGCCCTTTGGCCCAACCGAGCTCTTTGCTGATGTAGGTGTTGGCAATCGCGATGTAGACTCTGTGAAGATCAGCGAGGCGTCAATTCAAGGTTTCGGTTGCAACCGGCGGACCTGGAGAACCGATTTGGGTCATGGCGATTCGAGCGCGTTTCAAGTCGCAATCTGCTTCACGTGAAAGGCATCATGGCTGGCCATGCACAACAAAGCTGCATCGAGCGGCTGGGTCTATCGGCGCCTCAACTAGCGAAGAAGCGAAAAAATGTTTTCAGGTCTCGCTCGCCCATAACAGTTTCAAAAAAGAACAGAAATGACGACCACGGATTCAAACCCCTTGGAGGGCTTGCTGGTGCCGGAGAATACGGGCTAAAGTACTGGTTGAGGGATCGGAATTAGCGAACATATGGGCTCGCTCCGGAAGGCCTTGGTCTGGTTTTTGACCGCGGTCAATTCGGCCGGAGCGAAGAATACTTACGGTATATTTGTGGCTTAGCGGGGTTAGGTAATGTCGTCGTCGAATGGAAGCGGAGGGGAGGCCATTGTACCTCTCGCTCCCGACCTCTGGTTCGGCAGGCTCAGGACCCTCGCCAAACGGCTGAAAGATGACGAAGCACGGCTCGAAGAGGCCTTGCGCCACGCATATCACCTGACTCAAATGGCTCCCGGCCCTTTCAACGAAATCGTCGAATGCAAGACTGCAGAGGAAGTGTGAACCGGCATGCAAGATTGACCCCTGTATTGGGGTAATCGGCGTCCAAAAGTGACCCCCCTGATATTTCTGTTCAGAAGCTTCCTCAAAGGATTGAGGGAGCGATTTGGGGATGTTGGTTGTGGAGACGATTGCGAAGATCAGGCGGGCGCATTTCATCCAGGGGAAGTCGATCAAGCAGATCTGCCGGGAGCTGCGGGTATCACGGAACACGGTGCGGAAGGTGGTGCGGTCCGGGGCAACCGAGTTCAGCTATGACCGGCCACGCAGCCCCGCCCCAAGATCGACCCGTGGCGGTCCGATCTGGATGAGATGCTGGCTGAGAATGACCGGCAACCCAAACGCCAGCGGCTGACACTGGTTCGGATTTACGAAGAGCTGCGCAACCGGGGTTATGACGGCAGCTATGATGCGGTGCGGCGCTATGCGGCGAGTTGGTCGAAGGCGACCCGGGAAGCTTCCGCCGCTGCCTACGTGCCGCTGAGCTTCGACCCGGGCGAAGCCTATCAGTTCGACTGGAGCCATGAGGTTGTCCTGATTGACGGCGTGACCACGACGGTGAAGGTTGCGCATGTGCGCCTGAGCCACAGCCGGATGCCGTTTGTGCGGGCCTATCCCAGAGAGACACAGGAGATGGTGTTCGACGCCCACGACAAGGCGTTTGCCTTCTTCGGTGGGGCCTGTGCGCGGGGCATCTACGACAATATGAAGACCGCCGTTGACGCGATCTTCATTGGCAAGGATCGGGCCTATAACCGGCGGTTCCAGCAGATGTGCGGCCATTACCTGGTCGACCCGGTGGCCTGTACCCCGGCCTCGGGCTGGGAGAAAGGCCAAGTCGAGAACCAGGTCGGCGTGATCCGCCGGCGCTTCTTCGTGCCGCGTCCGAAGTTCAAATCCTATGCCGAGTTGAACGCCTGGCTGGAGGATCGCTGCCTGGCCTATGCCAAGGCGAACAAACATCCAGAGTTGCGCGACAAGACGATCTGGGAGGTGTTCGAGGACGAGCGCCCGAGCCTTGTGCCTTACGTCGGCCCTTTCGATGGATTCCATGCAGTTCCCGCATCGGTGTCCAAGACCTGCCTCGTGCGGTTCGACAAGAACCGCTACTCGGTCGATGCCCGGGCGGTCGGGCGGCCGGTGGAGATCAGGGCCTATGCCGCCCGGCTGGAATGCTGGCAGGATGGGCAAATCGTTGGCCAGCATGAGCGGGCCTTCGGGCGGGACAAAACCATCTTCGATCCCCTGCATTACATCCCCGTTCTGGCCCGCAAACCCGGCGCCCTTCGCAACGGGGCGCCCTTCAGGGAATGGGAGCTGCCGGTGCCAATCCGCCGCGTGTGGCGCAAGCTGGAACGCCAGCCGGGCGGTGACCGGCAGATGGTCGACATCCTGAGCGCCGTGCTGACCGACGGGATTGATGCGGTCGAGGCGGCCTGCGCCGAAGCCCTGTCGCACAATGTCCATTCCGCAGGCGTCGTGCTGAACATCCTGGCCCGGCACCGCGAGCCGCCACCACCCCTGACAATCACCACCCCGGATGCGCTGAAGCTGGCCTGCGAGCCCATTGCCGACTGCAACCGATATGACAGCCTGAGGAGAACACAGAATGGAAAGATCCGAGGTAATCGACGCGATGGGAAAGCTGAGGCTCTACGGAATGAGGGCCGCCTATGACGAGGTCCTGACCACCGCCGTCAAACGCCAGCACGAGCCGCAACAGATCATTGGTGACCTGCTGACCGCCGAGATCAGGGAGAAGCAGGCCCGGTCAGTCAAATACCAAATGACCATCGCCAAGTTGCCGCTCGCCAAGGAACTGGAGGAGTTCGACTTCGAGGCCGCCGAGGTTAACGAGACCCTGATCCGCGACCTGGCCAACGGCGACTTCCTCGACCATCAGCGCAACCTCGTCCTGATCGGCGGCACAGGCACCGGCAAAACCCATCTTGCCGTCAGCATCGCCCGGACCTGTATCCGGGCAGGGCGCCGGGGCCGGTTCTTCAACGTGGTCGACCTGGTGAACAAGCTCGATGCCGAAGCCCGCGCCGAGCGCCAGGGCCGGACCGCCGACCTGATCTCCCGCCTCGACTTCCTGATCCTGGACGAGCTCGGCTATCTGCCCTTCGCCCAGACCGGCGGCCAATTGCTGTTCCACCTGATCAGCAAACTCTACGAACGCACATCCATCATCGTCACCACCAACCTGGCCTTCGGCGAATGGCCCAGCGTCTTCGGCGATGCCAAGATGACCACCGCACTGCTCGACCGGCTCACCCACCATTGCGAAATCGTCGAAACCGGTAACGAAAGCTGGCGCTTCAAGAACCGCGCATAGCGCCAACCCGAAACCCCGCAGGCCCGCCGCCGCTGCGCTATGTGAGGGCTACGCAGCGCCGGGCCTGCTCACCACCAAGGGGGTCAATATTGGATGCCGATAGGGGGTCAAACTTCAATGCCGATTGACACTATAACGATCTCCTGTTGGCTGATGTGCAATCGGGAGGGGTGCAAAGTTTCATCAGGTGGGATTTGCAGACCGATGAGCTGGCTTGGCAAGCCTGTGACCTGGGGCTGGGGTTAGCCTATCACTTGTTCAAAGGAGCCTCTGGAGGACGCTGGGAGCCCACCAAGGTCCATGTTGCGCATGCTGCAGAGGGAGATCTCTCGATATGGCATAGGACATTTAGGTGCCCAATCGAGTTCAACAGTCCAACAAACGGGTTTTCTTGTCCCACTCTTTCCCTCGAAACTGCGCTCCCGCGCGCCAACGAAGTGATGGCTAAACACGCTTATGAACTGCTCAAGATTGTCGAGCCATCGGAAATTGGGAAAACATACAAGGAGCAGGTCTCGCGACTGCTACGTTTGATGATCCCTAGAGGCAAAGCTTCTCTAAAAGAGGTTTCTAAGCACCTTGAGGTGAAGCCACGAACACTTCAAAGGTATTTGGCGAGGGAGGGGTGCAATTTCGAGAGCCTGCTTGAAGACGAGAAAATGAGTTATGTGTTTCGAATACTCTCGAACTCATCTTTCAGCCTCGGCCTAATCTCCGAAACGCTTGGCTACTCGTCGCCGTCTGCATTCACACGTTGGTTTAGCAAGAAGACTGGTATGTCCCCTTCGGCATGGAGAAGGAACCGAGCGGGCGTGGTGCAACTACTGCCACCTCCAACATGGAGGCCGTAAGCCGAGGTGGACGCTGTACGGTCAGCCATTTTTCTGGACCCTTTGCGTCGGAAGTTACCGCACAATGCGAACTGATGGCCTAGGTCGATGGGCATTAATGGGGCAACCCATCGAGGTGTTGGCCAGACCAAACTCTAGGTCAGTTTCCTCCATAGCGGTGCGGCCAAACTATCCGACCACCGATAGAAACGCGCTTGTTGACTGGGGGCAAGCCTGCCTGCCAGGCGGCAAATTCAGGGTGGACTTTAGTGCTGGCTCCGGTCCATCCGGATTTTATGGATAGCGACCCCTTTTTCAGATTGCGCGACGGCCAGCTTTGGGTTTGCTGGCTTGGAGGAAGGCCAGCAATAAACCTCGGGGACGGCGGCGCAGTTGTAGAAGCCATGAAAGAGTTCCTGCGTGGCTCAGGGACACACGCTCCTGTGCAAGAGGACCCGTCGGTAAATCCGCTGACAGAAAAATCAGTGGCATATGCGAACGAAGGATCTTCCAAAGAGAACGCCATTCTCGGCGGCGAGCATCGTCTCGATGAGCGCCACGAAATCACGATTGTGGCCAGAATACGTACCCCTACTGGATCGCGGGATGTGACGATCGAGGATTTATCGGGCAAGGGATGCAAGTTCGCAGACAGGAGCGGATACTTGGCGGTTGGCACGCCGATCACCGTTAAATTGGGGCCAATTGGTCCTGTTGAGTCGTTGGTCCGATGGCGCGAGGGGAAGAAGGCAGGGGTTGAGTTCGCAACTCCGCTTCACCCTTCGGTACTGGACCACATCCGGCAACACTTCGATCAGAATTCTAATGGCGAGTGAGCCCGGCAAGCTTGTACCCAAATTGAATTAGATAAGTCGCGAGCAGCCCGCGCTAGGAAGCGTTGGCTGCTCGCCAAAGGCACGGGAATGGGTGCATTTCGCGTTGCGAAATGGCGGCGAGCCTGTCAGTTGAGCGCCGCCACCCGGCACCGATTGGAGAAAACACGCATGCGCGTTTTGGTTACAGGAGCTGCCGGGTTCATCGGCTCTGCGCTCGTCGAACGCCTGCTGGCGCGCGGCGACAGCGTGATCGGCATCGACAATTGCAACGACTATTACGATCCGGCGTTAAAAGCAGCCCGGTTGGCCCGGCTCGAAAAACCTGGCAGCACATTCACGTTCCAAAAGCTCGATTTCGCCGACATGTCCGCGCTAGAAGCGGCGCTGGCAGGCGAACGGATCGATCGTATCGTGCACCTTGGTGCCCAGGCCGGTGTCCGCTACTCGCTCGAGAACCCGGCAGCCTACATCCAGTCGAACATCGTGGGCCATGCCAACCTGTTGGAAATCGCGCGACGCCGCAGTGTCGAGCACATGGTCTATGCAAGTTCGTCCAGCGTATACGGCGGCAACGACAAGGTGCCATTCAGCGTGGAAGACCGGGCAGACCACCCGGTGAGCCTTTACGCCGCGACCAAGCGCGCCGACGAGATGCTGAGCGAAAGCTACGCGCACCTCTATCGCATCCCGCTGACGGGCCTGCGCTTTTTCACCGTTTACGGTCCGTGGGGGCGGCCGGACATGGCCTACTGGATTTTCACGAGAAAGATCCTGGCAGGAGAGTCGATCCCGGTGTTCCACAAGGGCGAGATGTGGCGGGATTTTACCTACATCGACGATATCATCGCGGGCGTGCTAGCAGTGCTGGACAGCGCGCCTGTCGATGATGGTTCGGTAAAGGCAGGCGGGTCCACGAAGCCCCACGCGATCTACAACATCGGCAACAACCGGACCGAGAAACTGACCGACCTCATCGCTATCCTGGAAGACGCGTGCGGGAAGAAGGCCGTGATCGACTGGCAGCCGATGCAGGCGGGCGACGTCGTACGCACCTATGCTGACATCGAGGCCATCAGCCGGGACCTCGGCTACCAGCCGACCACGGATATCGCGGACGGATTGCCCAAGTTTGTTCGATGGTATCGAGACCATTTCCAGGCATGAGACACGGACTCTGGCAGAATTTGGCTCTGAGACAACGGCGGTATTAGGTCGCCCAAATCGCTTTTGTCCTAATTCGCAGTCTCGCGGTCAATTCGCTTCCGCGACAATCTGGCTGGGACCATGACCCGGTCAGGTCAGTGTCGATGGCATAGACATCACAGCGCTGGACGTACAGGACCTAAGGCGGCAAATCGGCTACGTTCTCCAGTGGCCTCTCCTGTTTAACGGTACTGTTCGTGAGAACATCGCAGTTGAAGTGCCATGAAGCAAACCGCATCAAGTTGCCAATGCTCGAGAACTCGCTCAGGCGCCGCACTTTGTTGAGCATCTCCCAGATGGTTTGGATACGGCAATCCGCGACAATCGGATACGCTTATCTGGTGTTCAGCAACAGCGGCTAAGCTTGGCGCGTACGCTGATGACAGGCCCGTCGATCCTAATTCTCGACGAGTCACCCTCGATGTGGGACATCGAGGGTGAAGCCGCCTTTGTCGAAACCTTGCGAAGATGCGTTCAAAGGCCGCACCGTCATCCTAATCAACCACCGCCCTGCCAGTCTGAAACTGGCTGAAAGAGTCATCATGATCGGAGGCGGCAAATGCCGTGAACTGGGGGGTCGAGGAGCGGGCCGACCTCCAGGCTGGTCGCCGACAGCACCCTGGGCAGGGACCAAACTTAGTCGCCTTCGGGCACTGCGAAAGTGCCGGATACCCGGCCGCTCTCGCCGTTGGATTGCGCTCCCGCGCCATCCACGCTGGAAAGGCCGGAGTTTAGGTCGATTGTCAGGCGTCCGCCGTTCAGAGTGTCACTTCCTCGGCGAAGGGCGACGTTGCCTGACATCACGATGACCCGGCGGTTGAAGTCATAGACGGCTGCATTACCGCTAGCGCGCTCGTTTCCGCGCGTGACAGTCACACCGCCGGTCGCGTCGATACGCTGGATCCGAAGCGAGCCTGTATCCGAATAGGCAACGGTGGTGCGCGCGGCCGTGAGCCGGAGATCGCCCTGCTCAATCTGCACGTCGCCCGAGAGGACGACACGGTTCTGTCGGTCCTGAAGTTCGATACGGTCTGCAGCGTAGTTCACCGGCTGGTTGGAGTTGAACCCGGCGATTGTCTGCGCACCCGCAATGGAGCCGAACGACAAGGCGGCGACCCCGCCAGCGAGAAGGCCTCCCGCGAGCCCGCGCGTGGCAAGGCGGCGAAGGGTCGGTCGGGTGAGGGTGGAAACAGTGGTCATGCTATCAGGTTCCGTCATTGCATTTCACTCGGCAAGCGCAGGCGTCCCGGGACCATGCGCAGCCGGGCGTTGCCATTAAGGGAGAAGCTGCGCTCATCCAGATCGGCACGCATGGCATCGGCGGAGAAGGACCCGGCCGGAATGGCCCCGCTCACCTGTCCGTCGCCGACAAGTGTGCGGGTAGGCAGATTAATTGTCACGTTGCGGGCGATGAAGTTGTAGCCGTCGGCGGCCTCGAACTGGACGGTCCCCGGTATACGCACCTGTTCGTCGTCGATATCGTAGACTCCACGCGGTGCAGTAAGGACGGCCGGTCCCTCGGGAAGTACCATGCGTGCTGTCATGTCCCGCATTTCCACGAGCGGGACTGCATTGCTCCGTTGCACCGCCTCGCCTGCCACCAAGCTGAACGGCCGCGACCTGTTGTCCTGTCCGCGGTACATGGCATCGTCGACGCGCAGCCGGTCGTCCGCGATGGCGACCTTGTTCCGGTCGAGCAGGAAGCTGATCTCGCCGCGCGGCGACAGCGGCGTAATCAGCATCATCGCCGCGACGACGCCCACCAGCGCTGGCAAGCCCACGGCCAGCACGCGCACGATCCGGTCGAGCGAACCGCCCGGTGCAGCGAACTGCTGGCGCCTGTTGCGCATCCTGTCTGCGGCTCTGGTCATGCGATGCTTAACCGCCCGAGATCATGACTCGTGGCTGAAAATGTCCTTGTCTGCCCAACCTGCAATATCCAGCCGGGCGCGTGCGGGGAGGAAATCATAGCAGGCTTGTGCCAGTTCAAGCCTATCTTCGCGTTCAAGCCGCTCGACGAGGATATCTCGAAGGCGGTGCAGGTAGCGCACGTCGGAGGCGGCATATTCGCGCTGTGCATCGTTCAGCTCCGGCGCGCCCCAGTCGCTCGACTGCTGTTGCTTGGAGATATTCTCGCCCAGCAGCTCCTCCACAAGGTTCTTCAGGCCATGGCGGTCGGTGTAGGTGCGGGTCATCTTGCTGGCGATCTTGGTGCAGAACACCGGCGCGGCGACCACGCCCAGGTAATGCTCGATGGCAGCGAGGTCGAAGCGGGCGAAGTGATAGATCTTCACGCGATCGGGATCGGCCAACACGGCTTTCAGGTTGGGCGCATCGTAACTGCTGCCCTTGGCAAAGCGCACGAGGTGCTCCTCACCGTTGCCATCGCTGATCTGCACCACGCATAGCCTGTCGCGCGGGGTGACGAGGCCCATTGTTTCGGTGTCAACGGCGATGGGGCCATCGGCCAGCACGCCGGCGGGCAGGTCTTCTTCGTGGAAATGTACTGTCATGACGGGTGTCCTTAGAGGCATTAGCAATGCCGGGGAAGGGGAGGGTGCCCAAATCCCCTCGCCCTGGGTGGCACTGGTACGACGGTTCTTTCACTCGGTAGTTGCCCGCCAACCACGGCCCCTTGTGATCTTAGCGGCTTGAATGCGCTGCGGACCACATGATTATTTCGTTTCGAGCCAAAGGCGGAACGCGGCCAATCGATCCTCGGCTTCTAGGGTTGCTTCGAGCAATTCGTCAGGCGGCGTTTCCTGACTGACCAAAGCAAGCCATTCTTCCACAGCGATTCGAGTCTTTCCTGGCTCGTCCGTCGGTCCGGCAGTATTCATCTTGTAATCCAACTCCGCAATCTCTGGTATCAAGCTAACTTTGACGAATCCCAGTCTTCGAACTCTAAGGGTTTGAACAATGGCGCAATGCGCAGTGCTACCTCCCTTATGGACCAATTGGACCTGGAGCTTTCCACCATGCCCGGATCAGGCATGTCGGTTTGAAGGGGTGGGTCTATTAGCTTGATCGTGACCCTCGCTCCTTGCGCTCTGCACGGTTTCTTCACGTTGCAATGGCCGGAAGTACAACCCTTCGATGATACTATCGGCCTAAAACTAAGATTATAGAAGCTCTTGCATTGAATGATATTAATTATCCGATTTGAGCGCTTTTAGTTGCGCTATAGTCTTGTTGACCTGATTTCCTAGCATCGTTTGGTAGCGTCCTACTAGAAGTTGATAATCTATATTGAGCGGAGTCTGGCTTCCATAGGGATTTATTTCGTTTTCGGTTTCCCGAAGTGTCTGCGCCTCGGACACCGCCAAGCGCTTTTCGCGCCAAAACAAAACTGCGAGGCGATGGACCAGCGAATATTCGGTTGCGGTACCTGGATCGAACTCGCGTTCCAGTTCGTCAAGCAGGTCATCGAAGGCGGCCTGCTCCTCACGTGAGCCCACGACCTGGGTACTGAGTGCGCCGTGCCGTGTTGCGTTCTGCGCGCTAATTGCACGGCCCGCGCGGGGAGGAACACGTTCTCGCCTGCGCGCAGGTGGGAGCGGTGATTGCTCGTCGTTATTGGAACTATCGGTCGTCAATTTTTCTCTCCATTTTCGAGGGTTAATGCTCATCGAAGGTCTGGTGTGATCTTGCAACCGGTTGCAGCAGCTTGTTCCCATCCCGCTGAATGGAAAAAATTTCCAAACGAAATCCAGTTCGCAGATTGAGTAGGGCGGCGAGTGCAACGGACTTGTCAATCCGGCGTGCGCCCGTCATGTCACTATCCATGCCAGAGGCCGTACCTCCAAGCTGGGCACCTGTCCTCGAACCCTTATTGGCAACGCCCGAAGCGCGAAAGCTGGGCGGCTGGCTGCGAGCCGAGGAAGAGGCCGGGAAGGTCGTCTATCCACCCAGAGGTTGCCGCCTGAAAGCGCTGGAACTGACCCCGCTGGAGGATGTGCGCGTCGTGATCCTCGGCCAGGATCCCTATCACGGGCCGGGGCAGGCGCACGGGCTGTGCTTCTCCGTCCCCGACGGCGTACGGCCACCCCCTTCACTGAAGAACATCTTCAAGGAGATGGAAAGCGATCTTGGCCTTCCCAGGCCCGACCACGGTTCGCTGGAAAGCTGGGCGCGGCAGGGCGTCCTTCTTCTCAACAATACCCTGACCGTGCAGCAGGGGCAGGCGGGCAGCCATGCGGGTAAGGGCTGGGAGGCGATCACCGATGCCTGCGTCGCCGCCGTCGCGGCAAGGAGCGAGCCCAGCGTCTTCATCCTCTGGGGTAGTCACGCGCAGGGTAAGGCGTCGCGCATCGCGGCGCTGCGCGATAGCGATCGGCATCTTTCCATCAAGAGCCCGCATCCCAGTCCGCTGTCGGCGCATCGGGGCTTCTTCGGCTCAAGGCCCTTCTCGCAAACCAATGCTTTTCTCGAGAAAAACGGACGTGGCAGCATTGATTGGCGTCTTTGAACGCCGTGTGCGACTAGGCCCTTCGAAGGAACGCTTCTTAAACGATTGCCCGCCTATGGTTGCCGCGAAATTAGGCAATCCGCGCCGCGTCTCAGGGCCCGGCGCGCACCGGGGTAATCGATGTATATCAACCAGTCGCAGCTGACCGACGACAAGCAGCTTTCCGAGGCCAGCAAGGAGCAGGCCGAGCGTTTCGACGTTGCCATGATAGGGCTAGGCTACATCGGCCTGCCCACAGCAGCGGTGATCGCGCGTGCGGGCCTTTCCGTGCGCGGCGTGGATATCTCGGGGCGGATTGTCGACCTCGTCAATCAGGGCAAGGTCCATATTCAGGAAACGGACCTCGACGCGCTGGTGAAGAGCGTCGTGACCGACGGGATGCTGACGGCCTCGACAGAACCGCCGGTGGCCGACATTTACCTGATCGCCGTGCCCACGCCCTTCGGCGAGGACAAGCAGCCCGACATTTCCATGGTGCTGGATGCCGCGCACCTGATCGCCCCGGTTCTACCGGTAGGAGGCTGCGTCATTCTCGAAAGCACGTCGCCCGTCGGGACGACGCAACAGGTGGCAAGCGTCCTGGCCGAGATGCGCCCCGATCTCGCCATTCCCGGCCACTGCGGCGACAAGTCGCCCGACGTGCACATCGCCTACTGCCCGGAGCGCGTGCTGCCGGGCAAGATCATCGAGGAACTCGTCGCGAATGACCGCGTGGTGGGCGGCATGACCAGCGAATGTGCCCGCCATGCGCAGCAATTCTACACCCGCTTCGTGCGCGGTGATTGCATCGAGACGAGCGCCGGCGTGGCGGAGATGGTGAAGCTGACCGAAAACAGCTTCCGCGACGTGAATATCGCCTTCGCTAACGAACTCTCGCTGGTAGCCGAGCACATGGGCATAGACGTGTGGGAAGTGATCCGCCTGGCGAACCGCCATCCGCGCGTGAACGTGCTGCAACCCGGCCCCGGCGTTGGCGGCCACTGCATCGCGGTGGACCCGTGGTTCCTCGTCTCCAGCGCGCCGGAACAGACCCGCCTGATCCGCACCGCCCGCGAGGTCAACGATGCCAAGCCCGCGCACGTGATCGGCAGGCTCAATGCCATGCTGGCGGCCAGTCCCGAGGCGAAGATCGCCCTGCTCGGCCTCGCTTTCAAACCCAATATCGACGATTTCCGCGAAAGCCCGGCACTCGAAATCGCGCAGCGCATCGCCAGCGAGCACGGCGAACGCGTGCTGGTGGTGGAGCCATTCACCGACGAATTGCCGCCAGCCCTGGCAGACAGCGGCGCGGTGCTGAGCACCTACGAAAAGGCGATGGCCGAGGCGGAACTGGTCGGCGTACTGGTGGACCACGACGCCTTTCGCTCCGCCCCGCGTTACCTTAGTGTTGGCAAGATCGTATACGACACCAGGGGCATGTGGGCGCAATGAGCGAAACGGCGGGTGAGAAACCCCGCATCCTGGTCTGCTTCGGCACGAGGCCCGAAGCGATCAAGATGTTTCCGGTGGTCCACGCCCTGCGCAATCGCGGCGGCATGGACGTGCGCGTTGCCGTGACGGCCCAGCATCGTGACCTGCTCGATCAGGTTCTCGAAATCGGCGAAATCGTGCCGGATATCGATCTCGACCTGATGCGGGCCGGGCAGTCGCTGGACGAACTCTCCGCGCGTATCCTGACCAGCTTCGGCAAGGCGCTGGATGAACTGAAGCCTGATCGCGTGCTGGTCCACGGCGACACGCTGACCACGATGATGGTCACGCTCTCCGCCTATTTCCGCAAGATCCCCGTCGGCCATGTCGAGGCGGGCTTGCGCAGCGGCAACATCTATTCGCCGTGGCCGGAAGAAGTGAACCGCAAGGTGGCAGGGGCCATCGCCGACCTGCATTTCGCGCCGACGCAAGGCGCAGCCGAGGCGCTGCTCTCCGAGAACGTGCCGGCTCCCGCCATTCACGTGACCGGAAACACGGTGATCGACGCGCTCTTCGCCACCCGCGCAAAGGTGGAAGCGAACCCCGAACTCGCCGCAGGCCTGGACGGAGTGGCATCACGCTTTACGGGCAAACGCGTGATCGCTGTTACCGCGCACCGCCGCGAGAACTTCGGCGCAGGAATGCAGAACATTGCCGATGCCATCGCTACGCTGGCCGAGCGCGAGGACGTGGCGGTGATCTTCCCCGTCCACCCAAATCCCAACGTGCGCCCGGTGATGGAAGCGACCCTCGGCGACCTCGATAATGTCGCCCTGCTCGAACCGCTCGACTACCCGCATTTCGTGCGCCTGATTGCCATGGCCGACCTCCTGCTGACCGACAGCGGCGGCGTGCAGGAGGAGGGGCCGAGCTTCGGCAAGCCGGTTCTGGTGATGCGCGATACGACTGAGCGACCGGAGGGAATCGAGGCGGGCACGGCAAGGCTGGTCGGCACGGACCGCGAGCTGATCGTGCGCGAGGCTACGCGCTTGCTCGACGACGCCCAAGCCTACAAGGACATGGCCCGCGCGCACAATCCCTTTGGCGATGGCCAGGCGTCCGCTCGTATCGCGGACGCTGTTGCCCAGGCGCACAGGCCAGGCTGATCGATACGGGACTTTGACAAGACGCCCGCGTGTGGGCCAGCGTGACTGCGATGACCGAGAACGAAGCCCGCATCGCACTGGTAGAGCACCTTGCCGAACTCGATCGGCTCGATGCTTTGAATGCAGACGGCCGCGCGCCCGTAACCTTGCAGCATGACAGTGTCGGACGCCTCTCGCGCATGGACGCGATGCAGCAGCAGGCTATGGCCAAGGCGGAGGAGCGCCGACGCAAAGCCGAGCGCAAGCGGATTGGCGCTGCGTTGGAACGCATCGGCGAAGGAGAGTGGGGCTGGTGCGTAACCTGCGGCGAGGAGATCGCCGCCGGCCGATTGCAGGGCGATCCCTCTGTCGCGACATGCGTGAAATGTGCCGCCGCGGGTTGATTGATGGCAAGACCCACTACTTCACGCGTGTTGGCGCTGGCTGCGGGAACTGGCGTCCTGATCTTCTCGGCCGCAGTCTTGATCGCCATGCGGGCGACGAACCTGCTTGGCGACGAGTACACCTATGCCGCCGGCGCGAGAACCATCGCCCGATGGCTGGCCGGTGATGCATCGGCAGCCGATACGCTTGATGCAGTAATCGGGACAGGCTGGTTCATGCCGGGAATGGCCATTGCCGGCGCGCCGATATACTTCTTCAGTGACGATCCGCCGCTCTGGCTCCTGCGGCTCTTTCCCCTCCTCCTCAACCTTGGATTGTTTGCGCTGGTGTGCGCCATCACCTGGCGGGAATGGGGACGCACGCATGCCGCAGCGCTTGCTATATGTCCTGGCCTGGTGGTCGGCTGGTACGTCGCCGCCGCCGGGTGGTGGCCCGAAGTGCCCGCCGGCCTTTTGACGATGCTGGCGCTTGTCTGCTGCTGGAAGATCGGCATGCGCGTGATCGGTGAAAGGCCAGTAGGCTGGCGCGTGCTGCTGCTGTTCGAACTGGCTTTGGTCGCCGCGCTTTACTTTCGCGGGCCAGTGCTGGTGCTGGCGGCCGGATTGCATGCCATCCTCATCGTCCTCCTGCTATCCCGGAGACCCGTGTTGCCGCGCCGCCTGTTGCAGATGGCTGCCGGCATCGCATTGTTCGCTGTACTGCTGCTTCCCTGGAGCATTGCCATAAGCGCGAAGTTCGACAAGGCGGTGCCCACGACGACCAACGTTCCGCTAGTGCTGGCGAATAGCTTCGCCGGACCGGAAAAATCCTGCTTCGGAGCCTGTGAACCCGGCCCCGATATCTGGCCGGCATGGTATTTCTCTCAGGATGTCGCCGCGGAAACGGGCGAGAACATGCTGGATGTGCAGGCAAGGATGCTGGACCATGCGCTGGCAGATCTGACTGCAAGCGAATACCTCGCCTCGGTCAGGGAAAATTTCGGCCGTTTCCTTTTCGATCCGATGCAGCGACTGCGCGCTTACCAGGATCGAATGTATGCCGTTCCCGAAGATTGGCGCGAGCCGCTTATCGGTCTGGTCAGCGCGGTCACACTGATTGTCTATGTGCCTTTCCTGCTGGCACTACTGCTCGCCAATTTCCTGCCATTCCGGCGCAGCGATAACCTGCGGATGCAGTCTATCCTGCTCAAGGCGGCGACGGCGTGCGCGTTCATCCAGCCGTTCGTGCACAAATCCAGTGCCAGATACTGGACCGGCTTCGCACCTCTCATGGCCTGGGCGGCTGCCCTTCTGATGTCTGCATGGTTGCAGCGGCGTGCCGGAAAAACCGCAAGCACCATGCCGGGATGGATCGACTGGGCGCAGCGTGGCTATGGCGTAGCATTTTTCGCGTGCGGCGTTCTTATCGCGGTCGGCTTGCCCGCGTAAGGAAAGTTCGGCCACCGCATGGCAAGGCCGGGGTTAGCCAATGGTTCGCGCAGGCTCGATGGAAAGGAAGTTCGCCAGCGGGTAGCGAGCGACCTCCGCATCCTCAGCATCGAGCACCATGACGTCCTGTTCGAGGTACAGGTGCCCGGTGCCGAGCTCGCGGGCGGCGAGGGAGCGCGCCACCTGTTTCGCCACGAGCCCTACCGCCCATACGTCGGGAAGATCGAAAGCGATCGCGGGGCTGCGGGTGTTGCCACGCTCAAGGCAGAATCGATAGTCCGGCATCGCTTGCAACGAAGACCAGACACATTGCACCTTTATGACAGTTCGGTGACAGTCAGGCGCCTGTGACGCTGGCACAGTCACCCGTGTCTGCTAGGGGGCTGGACCATGGCCGCGCTCGGATGCTTTCTGCTGTTGATCCTGCCGATGCTGGGTCTCGTGATCGGCGGCTGGCTGGCCGGCCGCGAGGGCATGATCTGGGGCGCGGGAATCGGCTTTGCCTTGGCTATGTGTGTTTCCGGCATCATGGGGCACGCGCTGGTGCTGGCCAGGCGTAAATAGAAAGGGCGCTTCCCTTTCGGAAAGCGCCCCCGCTGTAACTGGCGGTAATCGCGATCAGCGCGGCAGTTCGGTCTTGCCCATCAGCGCTTCGTCCACGGATGCGGCGCATTGGCGGCCTTCGCGGATGGCCCAGACGACCAGCGATTGGCCACGGCGCATGTCGCCGCAGGCGTAGATGGCGGGGTCCGAAGTGCGATAGTCCTTCACGTTGGCATCCACGTTGCCGCGATCGGTCAGGGTGACGCCGCTCTGCTCGATCATGCCCTGCTGGCGCGGGCCGAGAAAACCCATCGCGAGCAGGATGAGATCGGCAGGCAGGGTGAACTCGCTGTCGGGCACTTCCTTCAACTGGCCTTCCGACCAGTCGGCGCGCACACATTTCAGGCCGGTGACGACGCCGTCCTTGCCGACCACTTCCTTGGTCAGCACGGACCAGTCACGCTCCACGCCCTCTTCGTGGCTGCTGGAGGTGCGCAGCTTCATCGGCCAGTCGGGCCAGGTCAGCAGCTTGTTCTCCTTCTCGGGCGGCTGCGGCATGATCTCGATCTGGGTGACGCTCTTGGCGCCCTGGCGATTGCTGGTGCCGACGCAGTCGGAGCCGGTGTCACCGCCGCCGATCACGATCACGTGCTTTCCGGTGGCCGTCAGCGTGCCGCGCGGGGCAGCGCGGTTCTCATCGTCGCCCGCGTTGCGCTTGTTCTGCTGGGTGAGGAATTCCATCGCCAGACGAACGCCCGACATTTCCGCGCCGGGAATTTCCAGCATCCGGGGGTGCTCGGCGCCGCCTGCCAGCACGACCGCGTCGAAATTCTCCTTGAGGTTCTTCATGGAGATGTCGACACCGACTTCGGTGGAGGTTTTGAAGGTCACGCCCTCGGCCTCCATCTGCACCGCGCGGCGGTTGATCTGGGTCTTCTCCATCTTGAAATCGGGGATGCCATAGCGAAGCAGGCCGCCCACACGGTCGCTCTTCTCGAACACGGTCACGGAATGACCGGCGCGCGCAAGCTGCTGCGCGCAGGCCATGCCCGCCGGGCCGGAGCCGACAACGGCCACGCTCTTGCCGGTCTTTACTTCCGGCGGCTGCGGCTTCACCCAGCCTTCCTTCCAGCCACGATCGATGATCGCGCACTCGATGGACTTGATGGTTACCGGTTCGTCGGTGATGTTCAGCGTGCAGCTGGCCTCGCACGGGGCGGGGCACACGCGGCCGGTGAATTCCGGGAAGTTGTTGGTGGAGTGCAGCACTTCGAGCGCGTTCTGCCAGTCACCTTCGTAGACGAGGTGGTTCCAGTCCGGGATGATGTTGTTCACCGGACAGCCGTTGTGACAGTAGGGAATGCCGCAATTCATGCAGCGGGCGGCCTGGTTCTTGAGGCCTTCCTCGCTGTGGGGAATCACGAACTCCTTGTAATGCTTCAGTCGTTCCTTTGGATCGTCGTAGGTACGATCCTTGCGCTCGATTTCGAGGAAGCCGGTTTCCTTGCCCATGTTCTGTATTCCTTACTCGGCCGCGACGGAGGCGGCTTCTTCGCGCTCTGCCTCAAGCTGCTTGAGTGCGCGAGCATAATCCTTCGGCATGACCTTCACGAAGGCCTTCACCGCGTTGTCCCAGTCGGCCAGCAGGTCACTGGCGCGCTTCGATCCGGTGTGCAGCTTGTGCCGCTCCAGCAGGATCTTCAGGCGCGCGGCATCGTGGTACAGCGGGTCGCCCATGCCAAGATCGTCGACAGTGGAGGGGCGCTGCTGCGGCAGGCCGGTGCCTTCGGGATCGTCGGCCGCGGTGTCGATGCCCAGCAGGTCCACCTGCGCCATGTTGCAGCGGCTGGCGAACGTGCCGTCCGGATCATAGACGTAGGCGATGCCTCCACTCATGCCGGCTGCGAAGTTGCGGCCGGTGGGGCCGAGCACGGCGACGGTGCCGCCGGTCATGTATTCGCAGCCATGGTCGCCCGTGCCCTCGACCACCGCGATGGCGCCCGAGTTGCGCACGGCGAACCGCTCGCCCGCAACGCCGCAGAAATAGGCTTCGCCCGAAATCGCGCCGTAGAGACAGGTGTTGCCGACGATGATGTTGTTCACCGGATCGCGCGAAACGCCGTCAGGAGCGCGCACGATCACGCGGCCACCCGACAGGCCCTTGCCGACGTAGTCGTTGGCATCGCCCACCAGGTCCAGCGTGATGCCATGCGCCAGCCACGCGGCGAAGCTCTGCCCCGCCGTGCCGGTGAAGTTGATGCGCACCGTGTCGACCGGCAGGCCCTTGTGGCCGTGCGCCTCCGCAATGCGGCCCGAAAGCATCGTGCCGACGGTGCGGTTGAGGTTACGGATCGGGTATTCCAGCTGCACCGGAGTGCCGCTTTCGATCGCGTCCTGACAATCGGCGATCAGCTGGTTGTCGAGCGCGTTCTGCAGGCCATGGTCCTGCTCCTCGGTGTGGAACAGCTTCTTGCCTTCGGGCAGCTCAACGGTGTGCAGCAGCTTCGACAGGTCCACCCCGTCTGCCTTCCAGTGGCGGATGGCGCGGTTCATGTCGATGCGGTCCACCCGGCCGATCATTTCCTCCACCGTGCGGAAGCCCATTTCGGCCATGATGGCGCGCAGTTCCTCCGCCACGAAGAAGAAGTAGTTGATGACGTGCTCTGGCTGGCCGACGAAGCGCTTGCGTAGTTCGGGGTTCTGCGTCGCCACGCCCACCGGGCAGGTGTTGAGGTGGCACTTGCGCATCATGATGCAGCCTGCGGCGATCAGCGGGGCAGTGGCAAAGCCGAACTCGTCCGCGCCTAGCAGCGCGCCGATGGCGACGTCACGGCCCGTGCGCAGGCCGCCGTCCACCTGCACCGCGATGCGGCTGCGCAGGTCGTTCAGCAACAGGGTCTGCTGGGTTTCAGCAAGGCCGATTTCCCACGGGCTGCCCGCGTGCGTTAGGCTGGTGAGCGGCGATGCACCGGTGCCGCCTTCGTAGCCGGAGATGGTCACGTGATCGGCGCGCGCCTTGGATACGCCAGCAGCCACGGTGCCCACGCCCACTTCGGAGACGAGCTTGACCGAGACACGCGCAGACGGCTGTACGTTCTTCAGGTCGTGAATTAGCTGCGCCAGGTCCTCGATCGAGTAGATGTCGTGGTGCGGCGGCGGCGAGATCAGGCCCACGCCCGGCGTGGAGTGGCGCACCTTGCCGATGCGCTTGTCCACCTTGTGGCCGGGCAACTGGCCGCCTTCGCCGGGCTTCGCGCCCTGCGCCATCTTGATCTGGATATCGTCCGAATTGGCGAGGTACTCGGTCGTCACGCCGAACCGGCCGGAGGCGACCTGCTTGATGCGGCTGCGCATCGAATCGCCGTTCTCCAGCGGCAGGAAGCGTTCCGGCTCCTCCCCGCCTTCGCCGGTGTTGGAGCGTCCGCCGATGCGGTTCATGGCGATTGCCAGCGTCGAGTGCGCCTCATGGCTGATCGAGCCGAAGCTCATCGCCCCGGTGCTGAAGCGCTTGACGATTTCCTCCGCCGGTTCGACCTCGGAAATGTCGATGGCCTTGTCGGCCTTCTTCAGTTCCATCAGCCCGCGGATCGTCAGCAGGCGCTCGGCCTGCTCGTTAACCGATGCGGCAAAGGCGTTGTACTGTTCCTGCGCATTGGCATCGCGGTTTTCCGCGCGCACGGCGTGCTGCAGGTTGGCGATGTTGGTGGGCGTCCAGGCGTGTTCCTCGCCGCGCAGGCGATACTGGTAGATGCCGCCCACATCGAGCATGGAACGATAGATCGGGTTGTCACCATAGGCAGCGGCGTGGCGGCGCACGGTTTCCTGCGCCACTTCCTTCAGGCCGATGCCCTCGATGGTGGTGGCGGTGCGGGTGAAGAACTTCTCCACGAAGTCGGTGGAGAGGCCCACCGCGTCGAAGATCTGCGCGCCGCAGTAGGACTGGTAGGTGCTGATGCCCATCTTGGACATGACCTTGCGGATGCCCTTGCCCACTGCCTTGATGTAGTTCTGTTCGACCGTCGCCGCGTCAAGTTCGGGGAACTTGCGGGCGCGGATGTCTTCCAGCGTCTCGAACGCGAGGTAGGGGTTGATGGCTTCCGCGCCATAGCCCGCCAGCACGCAGAAGTGGTGCACCTCGCGCGCTTCGCCCGTTTCCACGACGATGCCGGTTTGCATGCGCAGGCCCTGCCGCACGAGCTGGTGGTGCACGGCGGCGGTTGCCAGCAGCGCGGGCATGGGAATCCGGTCCGGGCCCTGCTTGCGATCGGACAGGATCAGGATGTTCTTGTCCTGCAGCACGGCCTCGGTCGCCGCCCAGCACATTTCCTTGATCGCCATTTCCAGGCCGTCGGCCCCGGTTTCGGCGTCCCAGGTGATGTCGATGGTGGCGGTGCGGAACGCGCCGTCGAGGCTGGATTCAACCGAGCGGATTTTTTCCATACCGCGGTTGGTCAGGATCGGCTGGCTGATTTCCAGGCGCTTGTGCGTGCCCGCTTCGCGGCCCAGCAGGTTCGGACGCGGGCCGACCATGGTCAGCAGGCTCATCACCAGCTCCTCGCGGATCGGGTCGATCGGCGGGTTCGTCACCTGGGCGAAGTTCTGCTTGAAATAGTCGTAGAGCAGGCGGCTGCGGCTCGAAAGCACGGCAATCGGCGTGTCGGTGCCCATCGAGCCGATGGGATCATCGCCGTTCGCGGCCATCGGCTCGAGGAACTTGGCGATGTCTTCCTGCGTGTAACCGAAAGCCTGCTGGCGATCGAGCAGGCTGACCTCGTGCTCCTGCACGGCGTCCTGCGCGGTCTCAATCGCGTCCAGGTCCTTCAGCTTGTACTGCGCCTTCTCCAGCCACTCTTCGTAAGGATGGGCATTGGCGAGTTCGGCCTTCAGTTCCTCGTCCTCGACGATGCGGCCCTGCTCGAGGTCGATCAGCAGCATGCGGCCCGGCTGCAGGCGCCACTTGCGGGTGATCTCGTCCTCGGTAAAGGGCAGTACGCCGCTTTCGGAGGCGAGGCAGACGAGGTCGTCCTTGGTCACGCAATAGCGCGCGGGGCGCAGGCCGTTGCGGTCCAGCGTGGCGGCGATCTGGCGGCCATCGGTGAAGGCGACGGCGGCGGGGCCGTCCCACGGCTCCATCAGCGCGGCGTGGTATTCGTAAAAAGCGCGGCGCTTGGGATCCATCAGGTCGTTGCCGTTCCACGCTTCGGGAATCAGCATCATCATGGCATGGGCAAGCGAGTATCCGCCCAGCAGCAGCAGCTCCAGCGCGTTGTCGAGGCAGGCCGTGTCGGACTGGCCGTGCGGCACGATGGGCCACAGCTTGTCGAGGTCCGCGCCCAAAAGGTCGCTTTCCATCGTGCGGCGGCGCGCGTTCATCCAGTTCACGTTGCCGCGCACCGTGTTGATCTCGCCGTTATGGCAGGCGAGGCGGAACGGCTGCGCAAGACGCCAGGAGGGGAACGTATTGGTGGAGAAGCGCTGGTGCACGAGTCCCAGCGCGCTCTCGCAATCGGGATCGCGCAGGTCGTCGTAGAAACTGCCCACCTGGTTTGCCAGCAGCAGGCCCTTGTAAACAACGGTGCGGCTGGAGAAGCTGGGCATGTACAGCTTTTCGAGGCCCGGCATCGCGTGCTTCTTCGCCAGTTCCTTCAGCGGATTCTGGGTCTGCTTGCGGATGACGATCAGCTTGCGCTCGAACGCGTCCTGATCGGCGCAGTTGTCACCCTTGGCGATGAAGCACTGGCGGATCACCGGCATCGAATCGAGCACGGCCTTGCCGAGGCCATCGGTGGTGGTCGGCACATCGCGCCAGCCGATCAGGTGCTGGCCTTCCTTGGCGATGAACTTCTCGAACTGGGCGGTGATGAATTCGCGCGCCTCGTCCTGCTGCGGCATGAAGCACATGGCGACGGCATATTCGCCAGCCGGGGGCAGAGTCAGGCCCTCAGCTGTCGCCCAGCGGCGATAGAGCTTGTCCGGAATCTGGATGAGGATGCCCGCACCGTCACCCAGCAGCGGATCCGCGCCCACCGCGCCGCGGTGATCGAGGTTCGCCAGAATTTCCAGGCCCTGGGTAATGATATCGTGCGAGGCGGTGCCTTTGATATGGGCGACAAAGCCCATGCCGCAGTTATCGTGCTCGTTTACGGAATCATACAGACCCTGGGGTGCGGGATACTCGGTCAATCTTCAACTTCCTGTTTCGCGTGCATATTCCGGGCGGAACAATAGCGCGCTTCGAAACCAGTTTCACTGGTAACGAAACGCGAATCAACAGCCCGGCAAGGCACGAAAATTTCGCGAGGCGCCCTCATGGCGACAGGAAGCAATTTTTGCAAGGTTCGGTGCACTGCAAAATAGCTTTGCAGTGCCAAAATGCAGCTTTGGCAGGCGGTTGGCCGCCTGCGTTTAGTTGCTCATGCGCTGCAGGTTCATCAGCGCTTCGCGCAGGGCGCGCTCGTTGTCGTCGTTGGAGTGGCGTGGTGTCTCTACGGGCTTCTTCTCTTTCAGGATAGGCAGAGTGAATGACGCGGCGTGATCGTCTTCCGTGCTCGCCGAAGCGGAGGCAGCGCCGAAATAGGCCGCCATGGCTTGCGACACGTCTTCTGGCCCGGCAGGCTCAAATTCCTCGGATACGGGAGCTTCGGATTGGAGGACCTCGGTGCGCGGAGCTCCCGCTTCGTCCTGTGTCTCGCTGGTGTCCGCTGCCGGGATGGAGGCCTCGGCGGCCGCACGCGCGGCATTGCGTGCTACCCACTCCCGGTGTTTTTCGAGCGTGGAGCCGAGCCGCTGGACCAGTTGAACGAGCCCGTCGCTGTCGCGGTCCTCGCGGACGATGGGCGAATCCAGGACAGGGCCCGCATCGCAATTGGTGACGTGCGCCTCATCGTCCGTTTCGACATCCAGCTCATCGGGTGTCTGGAAAGTGTGGTTCTCGGACACGGGTTCCTCGCTCTGGGTCCAGGTCTTTGGATCCGGGCCCGCTGTCGGTTCGTATTCGGCCGCGGTGGCGCGTGCTTCGGCAGGCTCGGAATATCCGGGCGCACCCATGGGCTCGTTCTCACCACGGTGCGCGCCTGCGCTGGATTCCCCGCCCGGGAGGGTTTCCGGGAGGACGGCGACCTCCTCCAGCTCGAATGGCTCTTGTTCCGCATCGCTAGCCGATTCGGAAACCTTGGCACGCTCGAGCAGTACCGGGCCTTCCGCACGATCGTCGACGCCATGCTTGCCGGTGTTCGTTGCCGAGATAAGTGGCTGGCGACCGTTCCGGAACGCCGCAATCCGGCGTGCGAGCAACAACCCGAACGCCCCGCCTGCCAGCGTGCCGACCAGTGCCAGCAGCGCCTTGGCGGTGAAGCCCAATGGCGGTGCCGCCGCCGGAAACTCGGCGGCAAGGCCGGTGGCGAGGACGGCCCGCTCCAGCATGGTATTGGGAAGAATGAGGCTGCCGATACCCAGCAAAGCGGCGAACCACAGCGCCACGATCCAGGGGAACGCGGGGCTGGCGGTGATGGGCGGCTTGCCTGTCTTGAGGGCAGGAGCCTTCACAGTGTCATCCATGTGCATGGGGCTGCTCGCCACGTGCCGATCCTGTTTCTTCGCCGGTTTATACCCCGCTACCGAAAAGGTCAGGCGGCGGCAGGGATACGGCCATCGTGGATCGCGCCTAGCAGGCCACGGTAAACGACCTGATAACGCTGTGCATTGGCAGCCCAGTCATGGCGCTCGCGCACATGTTCGTATCCGGCCTTGCGAATGGCGGGCCACTCGCCGCGCCGGTCCACCAGTTCGATGAGCGCGGCAGCGCAGGCAGCTGGATCGTCAGGCGCGAACAGCAAGCCTGTCTCGCCATCGCGGATCAGTTCGCGGTGGCCGCCCACGTCGCTGGCGGCGACCAGTTGCATCTGCGCGCTGGCTTCCAGCGGTTTCAATGGCGTGACGAGATCGGTGAGGCGGCTCTTCTTGCGCGGGTAGGCCATGATGTCAGTAAGGGCGTAATACCGCTCCACCTCGCTGTGCGGTACGCGGCCGGTGAAGTGGATGCGATCCGAAACCGGTGAGGCTGATGCCTGCGCGCGCAAGGCGTCGTCCATCGGTCCGCCGCCCACCAGCAGCAGGTGCGCGCCCGGATGCCGTTCGACCAGCATCGGCATGGCGGCGATGAGGTCGTCGAGCCCCTCGTAATCGTAGAAGCTGCCGATGAAGCCGATGACGGGGCCTTCCCCGATGCCAAGCCTTGCCGCCAGCGCATCGTCGCGCGCGGCAGGCTCGCCGAAGGTCGTCAGGTCCACGCCGTTGGGCATGATGCCGATCTTCTCGGCCGGGAACCCGCGCGCGACGAGGTCTTCCTTCAGGCCGTTGCAAATCGTCATCACCGCGTCGGCCCCGCGCACGGCGGAGTTCTCCAGCTCGCGCGTCAGGCGATATTTCAGCGAACCCTCACGCCCGGTCAGATTGCCGACGGCAGCATCTTCCCAGAAGGCGCGGATCTCGTAGACCACCGGAATGCCCAGCTTGCGCCCTGCCTTGATCGCGGCAAGGCCATTCAAAGCGGGCGAGTGGGCGTGCAGGATGGCGGGCCGCCATTCGTCGGCCAGTGCGACGATGGCCCTGGCCAACGCATCGATCTCGCGCCATTCCCTGATGCCGACAGGGCCACCGGGCTTGCCGGGCGTACGGTGGAATGTGAGGCCGTCCACCTGCTCCACCGGCGGACCGGGCTCGACATGGCGCTGCCCGGTGATCCCGCGCACCTCCAGCCCCATCCCCGCCTGCGCGCGCAGAATGGCGCGCGTGCGGAAGGTGTAGCCGCTGTGCATCGGCAGCGAATGGTCGAGGACGTGCAGGATCCGTGTCATCGCCGCTCTCCCTGCCAGAACAGGCTTAACGGCGCGTCAATAGCTTGCCCCTAGACGCGAGGGCTGAACCGCAGGGACGCTTTCACCGGTGATCGACTACTTCTCCATCGCGCTGACGCACGGGCTGATCCTGTTTGCCTGCTGGCGCCTGCTGTTTCGGGATGATCTCGACAGCGAGAGCGGTGTGTCAGGCAAAGCGCCGAGGCCGTGGCTGAGGCAGCAGGACGACAACGCCGATGCGTGATCTCGTCCTCCTCGCCTTTATCGCCGCGATCGCTCTCATGGGTTTCCGGCGCCCGTTCCTGTGGGTGCTCCTCTATATCTACGTCGATATCGTCGCCCCGCAAAAGGTCGGCTATGGCATTATCACCAGCATCTCGCTCTCGCTGCTGTGCTTCGTGGCGGCGTTCGCTGGTTATATCCTGCTCGACAACAAGCAGGGCAGCCGGTTCACCCTTCGTCAGGGGCTGATCGTCGCGCTGCTGGCGTGGTGCGGGCTGACGACGCTGATGGCTGACTTTCCCGAATCGGCGATGGTGAAGTGGGACTGGGTCTGGAAGAGCCTCGTCTTCGCCGCTTTCCTGCCGCTCACCCTGCGCACCAAGCTGAGGCTGGAAGCCGCCGCGCTGATCATGGTGCTCTCGGCCGCCAGCATCATCATATCGGCGGGCATCAAGACCGTGCTCTCGGGCGGCGGCTACGGCACGCTCGTCTCGCTGGTGCAGGACAATGCCGGGCTTTACGAAGGCTCAACCCTCTCGACCGTCGCCATTGCCATGATTCCGCTGATCGTGTGGGTGGCGCGTCACGGCACCATCATTCCCGAGCGAAAGCCGGCGATGCTGTTCGCCGCCGCGCTGGTGTTTGCCGCGCTGATGGTGCCCATCGGCACGCAGACGCGCACGGGCCTGATCTGCATTGCCGCGCTGGGGGTGCTGGTGATGCGCACGGTGAAGTACCGCTTCGTCTATGCCGGGCTGGCGGGCCTTGCCATGCTCACCGCGCTGCCGTTCCTGCCCGCAAGCTATACCGAGCGCATGTCCACCATTATCGAATACCGGGCGGACGAGAGCGCTTCCACCCGCGTGGCGGTGTGGGGATGGACGCTGGACTACGTGAAGGAAAATCCGCTGGGCGGCGGGTTCGATTCCTTCCTCGGCAACAGCTTCAGCTACAACACTCGCCAGACGGTGGAGCTGGGGAATACCGAGACCGTGGTCTATGCCGAAGTGACGGACGAGGGGCGCGCCTTCCATTCCGCCTATTTCGAAGTCCTGGGCGAACAGGGCTATCCCGGTTTCGCCATCTGGCTGGCTCTGCATGGGCTTGGACTGTGGCATATGCAGCGCATCCGTCGCCGCTACCGGAATGCCGGGGACGCTGACGGCAGGCGCTGGTATTCGCTGGCGACGGCGCTGCAGAACGGGCAACTGGTCTACCTTGTCGGCGCCGCTTTCGTCGGCATCGGCTACCAGCCTTTCATGTTCATGCTGCTGGGCCTGCAGATCGCTTTCTACAGTCTGATGAAGCGCGAATGGGCTGGCGATGCGAAGCCAGCGCGCCCTTGGTTGCGGGAGCGGGCCCCGGACGGAGCGCCCGCGTGATCGCCCCGCCGATCCCGCCACAAAGAACGCGCATCCCGCACCTGGCCGCGCTGACGGGGCTGCGCGGGATCGCGGCTTGGTGGGTGGTTTTCTACCACGCACGCCTGTCGCTGACGGAGTGGATGCCCGAGGCGGGAACCGCGATCGCTGCCAGTGGCTACCTGGCTGTCGACCTGTTCTTCATGCTTTCAGGCTTCGTCATGTGGCTCAATTACGGCGAGCGGCTGCGGCGCGAGGGCGCTGCGGGCGCGCCTGCCTTCTGGTGGCGGCGATTTGCCCGTATCTGGCCGCTCCACGCCGCCGTGCTGGGCGCAATGGTCGCCTTCGCGCTGGTGCTGCTGGCAACCGGGCGCGATATGGCGAACTACCCGCTGGCAGAGCTGCCTCTGCACGTGTTGCTGGTGCAGAACTGGGGCCTGACGCCGGAACTGACGTGGAACCACCCCGCGTGGTCGATCAGTACGGAGGTGGGCGCATACCTCATATTTCCGCTGGCCGCCGTGGCCGTGAGATGGGGAGCGATGCGGCCCTGGGCGCTGGTGGCGGGGGTGATCGTGGCTGCGTTGGCGTTGCATGGCGTGTTTACGCTTGCTGGCGCCGAGACGCTGGGCGAGCAGATCACCCGGCTGGGGCTGGTGCGCTGCATCGTCCAGTTCGGCATAGGCATGATGCTCGCGAACCTTTGGGCCGTATGGAGCGGGCGCGGCGCAATCGCAGCGGCGTGCGCCGGGGCCAGCGCGCTATGCCTGGTCGCGTTGTGGCTCTTCGAAGGAATGGATACGCTGCTGGTGCCGCTGGCCTTCGCCGCGTTGCTGCTGGCGCTGGCACTGGATGAAGGCCCTGCTGCGCGACTGCTATCCACCCGTCCGCTGGTGTGGCTGGGGGATGTGAGTTACGCGACCTACCTCGTTCATTTCCCGCTGCTGATCGCACTGAAGCTGTTGGCGGTGGACGAAAGCCTTCAGATCGGTCCCGCAGCGTTCGCTGCCTACCTGCTCATCCTGCTTGCGCTCTCGGGCGGGCTGTACCGCTGGCTGGAAAAGCCCGCGCAGACATGGCTCAACGCGCGCCGGCCGGGCCAAAGGAAAACCGCCTCGGTCTGCGATTAGCGGGTCTCAAGGGCGAACGCCCGCCCGCAGCGGGCGCACAGCGAAGCGAAGGGCGTCTAGCGACGACGAACCTGCGGAGGCAGGATCAGGAAACGGACGGGTTACTGCGCATCCACTCTTCAACCACCGGGGCGATGCGCTCGCGCCACTTGCTGCCGTTGAAGATGCCGTAGTGTCCCACGTCGGGCGCCATGTGGTACTTCTTCTTCGAGGCGGGCAGGTGTTCGGCCAGGTCCAGCGCGGCGCGGGTCTGACCGATGCCGGAAATATCATCGTGCTCGCCTTCGATCGCCAGCAGCGCGGTATCGCGGATTGCATCGGGATCGATTGCCTTGCCGCGGTGAACGAATTCGCCCTTGGGCAGCGAGTGCTCCTGGAACACGTGCTCGATGGTCTGGAGGTAGAACTCGGCCGTCATGTCGCAGACCGAGAGGTATTCGTCGTAGAAGCCCTTGGTCCGGTCCGCACTGTCCTGGTCGCCCACGGTCATGTGTTTGAACATCTCGTAGTGGCTCATCATGTGATCGGAGAGGTTCATCGACAGGAAGCCGGCAAGTTGCAGGAAGCCGGGATAGACGCGCCGACCCGCACCCGGATAGTTCAGCGGCACCGTGGCAATCACGTTGTTCTCGAACCAGCTCAGCGGCTTGTCCATGGCGAGATCATTCACGCTTGTCGGGCTGGCGCGGGTGTCGATCGGGCCGCCCATCATGGTGAGCGAGGCCGGGCGGCATTCGTCCTCGGCCTCCGCCATGATCGCCGTGGCGGCGAATGCGGGTACCGAAGGCTGGCACACGGCCAGCACGTGGGTGTCGGGGCCGAGAAATTGCAGGAACTCGATCAGGTAGTCGATATAATCGTCGAGATCGAAATGGCCCTCGGACACCGGCACCAGGCGAGCATCGGCCCAGTCGGTGATCCACACCTGCTGGTTTTCCACCATGCGCTGCACCGTGCCGCGCAGCAGCGTGGCGTAGTGTCCGCTCATCGGGGCAACGATCAGCAGCTTGGGCGCATCATCCGGCAGGCCGTCGCGGGTGAAGCGGCGCAGGTTGCCGAACGGCTTTTCCATCACCACGCTTTCGCTGACGTAATGGGTCTCGCCATCCTTCTCTACCGGCTGGATGTCGAAATCGGGCTTGCCGCGCTCCTCATACAGGTGCGCGAAGACTTTCAGCGCGGAGGCCATCGCCGGGCCCATGCCCATGTAGCCCATCGGCAAAGCCGGATTGTCCAGCAGCCGCGCGCCCACACTGGCCCAGTTGCTGGCGGTGCCGAGCAGCGCGCGTTGCATTTCGTAAGCGGAATAAAGCAAAGTTAGCGTCCCCTGCAGACGAATGGGTGGCAGGCCGCGTTTGCCGCATGTCCTGCGCTGTTACCTGGTGAACATGGGCGCTTCGCCGGGATTGTGCAATGCGGCATGAAAGAAAAGTGGTTTTTTGCAACCCAAGGTTAGCCTGCCATCCGGCCAAGGTGCAAAGGGTGCTTCAAAGCCGCGGGACTTTGGGCTAGTGCCCCGCCGACATGGCAATCCCCGACGTTTCGAACCCGCCGGAAAAGGCGAAAAGCCTCGGCCCGCTCGCGATGATCTTTCGCGAGGCGAAGAAGTATCCCTTGCAGGTGCTGTTCGCGGCGCTCGCCCTGCTGGTGACGGCTACGATCACTTCGCTCGCGCTGCCCAGCGCCCTGCGCCTGATCATCGACCGGGGCTTTTCCGGCGATGGCGAGATCGGCCGCTGGTTCCGCTACCTGCTGGTGCTGGTCGGCGTTCTGGGCCTGGCGACGGCGCTGCGGTTCTACTTCGTCAGTTGGCTGGGGGAGCGGGTGGTCGCCGATATCCGGCGCAAGGTCTATGACAACCTGCTGCGCCTTTCGCCCTCTTTCTTCGAGGAAAACAGCCCCAAGGAAATCAGCAGCCGCATGGTGTCCGACACCGCGATCATCGAGCAGGTGGTCGGCACCACCGTCTCGGTCGCTCTGCGCAACGTCATCATGGCCATCCTTGCCACCGGCTACCTTTTCTGGCTGGCCCCGCAGCTGGCGGTGTGGCTGCTGGTGGGTCTGCCCGCCATCATCATTCCCATCACCGTGTTCGGCAGGCGCCTGCGCAATGTCAGCCGGGAAAGCCAGGACCGTGTGGCCGATGTGGGCGGCATGGTGACGGAAACGCTCTCCGCGATGAAGATCGTGCAGGGTTTCAACCAGGAGGCGCGCGAGGGTGAACGCTTCGGCGTCTCCGTCGAACGCACCTTTGCCGTCGCGAAAACGCGCATCATGATCCGCGCTGTCATGACGGCGATGGTCATTACGCTGGTGTTCGGCGGCATTACCGCGCTGCTATGGCGCGGGGCGGTGCTGGTGACGACCGGAGAGATCACCGGCGGCACCATCGGTGCCTTCGTGTTCGCCAGCGCGATAGCCGCATCCTCGTTCGGCGCGCTGACCGAAGTGCTGGGCGACCTGCTGCGCGGTGCGGGCGCGGCCAGTCGTCTTAGCGAACTGATGGACGAACAGCCCGTCATCGAGCCGCCCGCGCGCCCACAGGCCCTGCCACAACCGCCGCGCGGCAGCCTGGCGTTCCAGAATGTCAGCTTCAGCTATCCCACGCGCCCCGGCGAACAGGCGATCGTCGATTTCAACCTGACGGTGGAGCCGGGCGAGACCGTGGCCATCGTCGGCCCGTCGGGCGCGGGCAAGAGCACGATTTTCCAGCTGGCCGAGCGGTTCTACGATCCGCAGGTCGGCACAGTAAGGATGGACGGCGTGCCGCTGACCCAGGCCGACCCTGCCGAAGTGCGGCGCCGCATGGCGCTGGTGCCGCAGGAGGGCGTGCTGTTCGCCGCCAATGCCCGCGACAACCTGCGCTACGGCGCCTGGGATGCAGACGAGGAAGCGATCTGGGAAGCCGCGCGCGCCGCCAATGCTGAACAGTTCTTGCGCGATCTGCCCGAGGGGCTCGACACTTTCTTGGGCGAAGGTGGAGCGCGTCTTTCGGGCGGCCAGCGCCAGCGTCTTGCCATTGCCCGCGCCCTGCTGCGCGATGCGCCGATCCTGCTGCTTGACGAGGCCACCAGTGCATTGGATGCCGAAAGCGAGCGGCTGGTGCAGGACGCGCTCGATCACCTGATGGCGAACCGCACCACGCTGGTGATCGCCCACCGCCTCGCCACCGTGCGCGCGGCGGACCGGATCGTCGTGATGGAGGACGGGCGCATCGTCGAGCAGGGCGATCACACCAGCCTGACAGCGAAAGGCGGCCTCTACGCACGCCTTGCGGCGCTGCAGTTCGACGATCCGGCTCCGGTTCCGGCGCAAGCCTAGCCTTTGGTCCAATGCCTTGGTCCGCAAGGCGTTCATGTCTTGCGTCGAGTGGAATCGGCCCTACATCGAATTCGTAACGACAGAAACCGGATGCCCGTTTTGGAGGAAGCCGGTCTTGAATCCAGGAATTCCGCCCAAAAGAGGACTGCTTACCCAATGATCCGCAAGCTGCTTGTCACTTCGGCATCCGTCATCGGACTTGCCGTGGCCGCCCCTGCCCTCGCGCAGGACGATACTCCCGCCGCCTCCACCGCCCCCACCATGGATTTCGGCACCTGGGGTGTCGACCTGAACCAGCTTGACGACAGCGTCGATCCGGGTGACGATTTCAACGCCTACACCAATGCCAAGTGGATCAATGCCAACGAGATCCCGGCGGACCGTCAGCGCTACGGCGCATTCGACATGCTGCGCGAGGAATCGATCCACGACGTCGAAGTCCTGGTGCGTGACCTTGTTGCATCCAACCCCGCGCCCGGCACCACCGCGCGCCGGATCGTGGATGCCTACAACGCCTACGTGGACATGGGCGCGATCGACGCCAGCGGGCTCGCCCCGGCGCAGCCCTACCTGCAGGAAATCTACAACGCGTCCGATCTCGAGGCGCTAACCCGCCTGTTCATGGAAGCAGGGTATCCCGCTCTCGTGACGGCCGGTGTCGGCATCGACGCGCGCAACCCCACAGACTACGTCGTCAGCCTTGGCTTCGATGGCATGGGCCTGCCGGACCGCGACTATTACCTCGTCGATTCCGAGAGCAACCTGGAAATCCGGGAAGCCTACAAGGACTACCTCACCTTCGTGCTCGGTAAGGCCGGATACGAGGATGCGCGCGGCGCAGCCGAGGCTGTCTACGCGTTCGAGACGAAGGTGGCCCGGCTGGAATGGGCGCGGCAGATGTTCCGCCTGCCGCAGCTGACCTACAATGAACTCACCCCTGCCGAGCTGAACGAGATGGCCGGCGACTTCCCCATCGCCACGCTGCTGGAAGCGGGTCAGTTCTCCGAACAGACGCGTTTCCTCGCGCCGCAGATTCCGCCGACCGCCGAAGAGGTGGAAGCGCTGGGTCTGACGGCAGAGCAGCAAGCGATGATCGGCGAAGGCCTGCCCGGCATGATGAAGCTGGTGACCGAAACGCCGCTCGCCACGATGAAGGCCTTCATGGCCGCGCAGTTCCTGTCGAACAACGCGGCCGTGCTTTCCAGCGAGCTGGATGACGCGCGCTTCGAGTTCTACGGGCGCACCATCAGCGGCCAGGAAGCGCAGCAGGAACGCTGGAAGCGCGCCATCGGCGCTGTCGAAGGCACGCTGGGCGAACAACTGGGTGCGCTCTATGTCGAGCGTTACTTCCCGCCGGAAAGCAAGGCCCGCATGGACGAGCTGGTGGCCAACCTCCAGCGCGCCATGTCTGCCGCGCTCGATGAAAACGAGTGGATGACGGCGGACACGCTGACCGAAGCGCGCACCAAGCTGGAAGGCTTCGTGCCGATGATCGGCTACCCGGACGAATTCGAGACCTATGACGGTCTTGAAATCACGCCTGACGATCCGCTGGCCAACCGCATGAGCGCGATCCGCTGGAACGTGCAAGACAACCTCCAGCGTCTTGGCACCAAGGTCGATCCCAGCGAGTGGGGCATGTTGCCGCAGACGGTGAATGCCTACTATTCGCCGCTGACCAACCGCATCGTCTTCCCCGCCGCGATCCTGCAGCCGCCGTTCTTCAACGCGGAAGCCGACCCGGCCGTGAACTACGGCGCCATCGGCGCGGTGATCGGGCACGAGATCGGCCACGGCTACGACGATCAGGGCTCGCAGTTCGATGCCACCGGCACGCTGCGCAACTGGTGGCAGGATTCGGACCGCGAGGGTTTCGAGCAGTTCACGCAGCGCATGGGCGAATTCATCGAGGCCTATTGCCCGGTCGACAGCCCGGAAGGCCCGGTCTGCCTGCGTGCCGGCCAGTCCATGGGTGAAACCCTTGGCGACGTCGTCGGCCTGCAGATGGCGCACCGCGCCTATCGCCTGTCGCTGAACGGCCAGGAAGCCCCGGTGATCGACGGCCTGACCGGCGACCAGCGCTTCTTCCTCGGCTTTGCCCAGGTGTGGCGCGGCATGGAGCGCGAGGAATCGCTGCGCAACCGCGTGATGACGGCCAACCACCCGCCGGGTGAATTCCGCCTCAACAACGCCGTGCGCCATCTCGACGCGTGGTACGATGCCTTCAACGTGGGGCCGGACGACGAGCTCTACCTCGCACCGGAAGATCGTATCTCGATCTGGTAAGAGGCAAAAATCTCACCATTCGACACCACTTGACGGGGGCGAGGCTTGACTTCGCCCCCGTTTTGGTTGGAGGCGGGCGCTACGCCAGTTTCCAGTCCAGGACCATTATTCGCGCATGACTTTCCTTCAGATGCTGATCCTCGCCGTCGTGCAGGGGATCACCGAATTCCTGCCGATCTCGTCGTCCGGGCACCTGATCCTCGTGCCGGTGTTCCTCGACTTTCCCGACCAGGGGCCAATGCTCGACATCGCCGTGCACATCGGCTCGCTGCTGGCGATCATCGTCTACTTCTTCAAGGACGCCTGGGGCCTCGCGCGGGGCGGCTTCGCGACTGTCGGTATCGGTGACGCGCCCGAACAGAAGAGGTTGTTCTGGTGGATCGTACTCGGCACCATCCCGGCCGTGATTGCGGGCCTCGCGATCAAGACCGGCGCGCTCAATGGCGTGGCCGTGGCGCTGTTCGGTCTCACGATCGAGGACGGCGACCTTCTGGCTTCCCTGCGTTTCACCGATCTCATCGCTTTCAACCTCATTTTCTACGGTATCCTGCTGGGCCTCGCCGACTATTTCGGGCGGGAAGACCGCAGCTACGAGGACATGACCTGGCGCGATGGCTTGCTGGTGGGCCTGGCGCAGGCACTGGCGCTGATCCCCGGCACCAGTCGTTCCGGTGTCACCATGACTGCGGCGCGCGTTCTCGGCTTCGGCCGGGTGGAAGCAGCGCGCTTCTCCTTCCTCCTTTCCATTCCCGCCGTGGCGGGCGCGGGCGTGCTGATCGTGCCGGACCTGATGGAAGCGGGCAGCGAAATGGTGATGGAGGCGCTGATCACTGGCGCGCTGACATTCGTCGCCGCCTTCGCCACCATGGCCTTCCTGATGAACTTCCTGAAGAAGGCATCCATGCTGGTCTTCGTAATTTATCGTATCGCCATGGGCGTACTTCTGCTGTGGATGTTCTAATCCGGCGTTAACGGATTAAACGAAGCATTATCAGTCTCTTGACTGCCGAATTACTGGATATGGGACCGCCTGGCGGCTGACCTTGCGGAACCCGCCCGCGCACTTGCCCGTTCTATAGGTGACGAAACGCAAGGAAGAGGCAGATGGGCTATCTCTACATGATACTGGTGGGCGTGGTCCTGGGTTGGCAGGCAGCATTCGTGCTGCGCGCCGAATCCACCCGCGATACCACCCGTTTCATAGGAGTCGGCGTGGCGGGCTCCCTTGTGTCGGGCATCCTCCTCACCCCTACTCTTAGCGAGGGGAATCTTATTTCAGGAACCTATACGGTAGATGCGTTGTTGATCACCATGGCCGGGGCTGTGGCCGCGCTTGCAGCATGTCATTTGCTGCACACGCGCGGGTTTTTCGAGCCGGGTCTGGAAAGACGTTAGTATCGTTTTGCAAAGGCTTTTTCCGTGTGTGGGATGGCCGTTTCTGGAAGGAAATATCACAATGAAGAAGATCATCGCTTTCGCCTCTGCGGCAGCTCTGGGTCTGGGTCTCGCTGCCTGTGACAGCCCGAGCGAAGAAGCCGCGGAAGAAGAAGCCGAAGCCATGGAAGAGCAGGCCGACGAAATGGAAGACGCCGGCATGATCACCGACGAAGAAGCCGACGCGATGGAAGCCGAAGCCGACAACATCGAAGATGCTGCCGAAGGCGATACCGACGAGTATACCGAAGGCATGGAAGAAGCCGTCAACTAAGACATCTTTCCCAAGACACGAAAAGGGCCGATCCTCACTGGAGGGTCGGCCCTTTTTCTATGCGGTTTGGACTGGCGAAGTCAGACCGGCTTGGCGCTGCTGCCGCGTCCGCCGCGCAGGAAATATTCCTGCGTGCCCCGGTGCAGCACGTTGTCGACATCGATCACCGCCGAATTGGCGTAGGTGAAGCCGGCGCCAAGGTTGCGATAAAGACGGTCGAAATCGCGCTCCACCGTCTGGCGGTAGAGGTCTTCGAAGCTCTCGATCACGAAATAGGTCGGTTGCAGGTCGTCGATCACGTAATCGGTGCGCATGACCCGGTCGACGTTGAGCATGATGCGGTTGGGGCTTTCGCCCTCCAATGCGAAGATAGCCTCGGTCGGGCCGGACAGGATGCCCGCGCCGTAGATGCGCGGCTCTCCCGCTTCCAGCATCAGGCCGAATTCCACCGTGTACCAGTAGAGCGCGCCCAGCGCCTTCAGCTTGTTGTAGCGCATGGCCTTCCACCCGGCACGGCCGTATTCCTGCATGTAGTCGGCGAAAGTCGGGTCCGTCAGCAGCGGCACGTGACCGAACACGTCGTGGAAGACGTCCGGCTCCTGGATGTAGTCGAACGTCTCGCGCGTGCGGATGAAGTTGCCCGCCGGGAAACGGCGGTTGGCGAGGTGCCAGAAGAACACGTGATCGGGGATCAGCATGGGCACGGGCACCACGCTCCAGCCGGTCAGCTTGCCGAGTTCCTCCGACAGTTCTCCGAAATCGGGCACGCCGCCCTTGCCGAGATCGAGCTTTTCCAGCCCCTCCAGCATGGCCGAACAGGCCCGGCCGGGCAGCACGCCCATCTGACGGGCGAACAGGTCGTCCCAGATCTTGTCGTCCTCGCTGTCGTACTGCGTCTGCTGCGGCTCCAGCCAGTCCTCGCCTACGTGGGCGGGTCGCTTCAACGGCGCGGTGTACACGTCGTTCGAGACGACGGGCAGGGCGCTGAAATCATGCGGGCGATCATCGGCTTCGCGGGCGTCGGCTTCACGGGGCTTCTCGGCAATATCGGTCATGTTTCACTTGATACCACATTTGCGGGGTCGGAGCGAATCATTGGACCCTAGGGCGCGGTCGTTTCGTCCGGCGTTGTTTCCTCTACGTTTCCAGCAGGTTCGCGTTCCTCCAGCATGGCGGCGGCATCGCGCAGGGCCGCCTCCTCGCCCTCGGTTGCAGGGGCCGGGCCGCGACCTGTCTCGCCGTCGCTGCAGGCGGCAGATCCAAGAAGGGCCAGGCCCGCGAAGGCCCGGCCCCACCTATGCTGTTTCTGCGCGACGATCACTCGGTCGCGGCGTCCATCTCGGCCTGTGCAGCCTCGGCCGCAGCCAGCGCATCGTCGACGGCTTCCTGCGCCTCGTCACCGGCGGCTTCGGCAGTGGCTTCAGCCTCGTCCATCGCGGCTTCGACGTCTTCTTCCGTCATGGCATCGGCATCCTCGACCGGATCGGGCGCGCCGGCCATCGCGTCGTCCGCGGGCACTTCCACGGTGTCGGCAACGGCTTCTTCGGAAGCGTCGGTGGAATCACCGCAGGCGGCGAGCGCGAGTGCGGCGGTGGTGGCGACGAATGCAAGCTTCTTCATGGTGGGATGTGTCCCCTTCCTCGTGATTGAACCTGTCGCAGCGATATAGCCGCGCAACGTCCACGTGGAAATGCCTGTTGCGACGGTAGGCGCGGGGGCGGCGACCTGTCACATGGGGGGCCGTGATCGACACGCTGGATCTTGACCGGGCGCGCGAGGAATTGCGTCGCCTTTATGGCTATGCCGACTTCCGCGGGCGGCAGGCCGACGTCGTAGAGCGCGTGCTGGCGCGGCAGAGCACGCTGGCGGTAATGCCGACGGGCGCTGGCAAGTCGCTCACCTACCAGCTTCCCGCGACGATGCTGGACGGCACCTGCGTGGTGATATCCCCACTGATCGCCCTGATGCACGACCAGTTGCGCAGCGCGCGGGCCAACGGCATCCGGGCCGCGACGCTCACCAGCGCCGATGCCGATTGGCGCGAGACGCTGGACGCGTTTCGCGCAGGCGAGCTGGACCTGCTCTACGTTGCGCCGGAACGCGCCAGCCAGCCGGGCTTTAGGGACTTGCTGACCTCTGCGCGGCTCGCCCTGTTCGCCGTGGACGAGGCGCATTGCGTTTCGGAATGGGGTCACGATTTCCGCCCGGACTATCGCCAGCTTCGCCCGCTGATGGATGCCTTCCCCGATGTGCCGCGCCTTGCGCTGACGGCCACGGCGGACGCCCACACGCGGGCCGATATCCTCGCCCAGCTCGGCATCCCCGAGGACGGCCTGATCGTCGCCGGGTTCGACAGGCCCAACATCCGCTACGCCATTCGCCCGCGCGAATCGCTGCCCCGGCAACTGGCGCGGCTGTGCGCGGACAATCCGGGGCCGGGCATCGTCTATGCACCCACCCGCCGCAAGGTGGAGCAGCTGGCCGAGCAACTGGCGAAGGACACGGGGCGCCCGGTGCTGCCCTATCACGCAGGCCTGCCGCCAGAGGTTCGCGCGGAGAACCAGGCGAAGTTCGTCGCCAGCGAGGACATGGTGATGGTGGCGACCATTGCCTTTGGCATGGGCATCGATAAGCCCGACGTGCGCTTCGTCGCCCACGCGGCAACCCCCAAGTCGATCGAGGCCTACTACCAGGAAACGGGCCGCGCGGGCCGCGACGGTGATCCGTCCGTGGCGCTGATGCTGTGGGGCGCGGGCGATTTCGCGCAGGCCCGGATGCGCGTGGCCGAGGTGGACGAGGCGCGCCAGCACGGCGAGCGGCAGCGGCTCGACGCGCTGGCAGGTCTTGTCGAGACTGCCGGTTGCCGCCGCGCCGTGCTGCTGCGTCATTTTGGCGAGGATCCGCCGCAGACTTGCGGCAATTGCGACAACTGCCTGGATCCGCCCAAGGTGATCGACGTCACGCAGCTGGCCCGCAAGCTTCTCTCCGCCGTCTATCGCACCGGGCAAAGCTTCGGCTTCGGCCATTTGCAGAAGGTGCTGACCGGCGTTGCCGACGACCGCGTGGTGCAAAAGGGGCACGAGAGCCTGTCGGTGTTCGGGATCGTGGAGGGCGAGGACGCGGTGCTCCTCCAGCCCGTATCCCGCACGCTCCAGGCGCGCGGCAGTCTGGTGCAGACCGAGCACGGCGGCCTCGCGCTGGCAGGCGACGCGCGCGATATCCTGACAGGCGAGGCCGCCGTGGTGATGGCCAAGCCGCCGGAGCGCCAGCGCGGACGAAGTGGGCGAGGGCGTGGCGGCGGCTCCACACCCAATCCTGTTGGCGATCCGCTGTTCGATGCCCTGCGCAATCTGCGCCGCGACCTGGCGGCGCAAGCAGGCGTTCCGCCTTACGTGGTGTTTCACGACGCCGCCCTTCGCGCGATGGCAACGGACAGGCCGGTGAACCTTGCGGAAATGTCGCAGATTCCCGGCGTGGGCGCAAAGAAACTGGAGGCCTATGGCGAGCCATTTCTGAAGGCGATTGCCGAGTACTGAGGCGCCTGACCGATTTTGCTTCCTCAAACCTGTAATTTGATATAAAAGTGATATCATAATTATATCAGACAGGAGGGTTCCGATGAGTGAACAACACATTCCCATGGCGCGCAGCCGGGAAGTCCCGGCCAGCGGCTACAACGGTTATGTCATGCTACTGGTTGCCTTGGTGCTGACGGCGGGAGGCGTCTGGTTATTTCTCGCGGGCGTATCGGTTGCCAAGGCGGGCGGAGCCCCAGTGATGCTGATTACTGGCATCCTTGTCGCGCTGGTTGGCCTGTTGTCGTGGATCGGGTTTTACATGATCCAGCCGAACCAGGGCGCAGTCATCACGCTGTTCGGCGAATATCGCGGCACCGACCGGACCGAGGGCCTGCGCTGGGTCTGGCCGTGGATGGGCAAGCAGAAGATCAGCGTGCGCGCGCACAATATCCATTCCGAGCGGATCAAGATAAACGACCTGCGCGGCAATCCCATCGATATTGCCTGCAACGTGGTGTGGCGCGTGCGCGATACGGCGCAGGCGGTGTTCGACGTGGACGATTACGACCAGTTCGTGAACATCCAGATCGAGGCGGGCCTGCGCACGGTGGGGGCGCGCCATCCCTACGACGATTTCGAAGAGAACGAGACGACGCTGCGCGGCAGCCCCGATGTCGTAAATTCCGAATTGCAGGCCGAACTCAACGAACGGCTCGCTGTCGCCGGAATCGTGGTGGACGAGGCGGGTCTTACCCACCTTGCCTATGCCAGCGAGATCGCCGGAGCCATGCTGCGCCGCCAGCAGGCCGAGGCGGTGATCGCCGCCCGCGCCAAGCTGGTGATGGGCGCAGTCAGCATGGTGGAAATGGCCTTGGAAAAGCTTTCAGCCGACGAGATCGTCCACCTCGATGACGAGCGCCGCGCTGCGATGGTGTCCAACCTGATGGTGGTGCTTTGCGGCGAGCGGGACGTGAACCCGGTCGTCAATGCGGGCTCGCTCTACCAGTAAAGACCAATGGCCAAGGCACAGAAGAAAGCATTTGCCCTGCGGCTCGACCCGGCGCTCCACGACGTTGTGGAGCGCCTTGCCGCGGGCGAACTGCGTTCGGTGAATGCCGAGATCGAGGTGCTGCTGCGCGAGGCCCTGAAACGGCGCGGGATCGAGGTGCCGAAAACGGCCGGGCCGCGCCGGGGAAGGCCACCGAAGGACGCGTGAAACGGGGCAGGGCGTTAACCATTGCGCGCTAGTCTGCACCCATGATCTCGCAGGATTCCCGCTTTGCCCCGCGCCGCTTGCCAACAGGCGTGATCGCGGCCATTGCCGCCCTTGCCGTGGCCGCCATTCCGCTGGCCACCCTGTTCGCGCAGGAACGGCAGGCGCCGTTCACAGTGGTCGAGACCGGGCGCGGCTACGATCGGCTGCAGGACGCGGTCGACGCCATCGGCGACGCGCGCGGCTCCATCTCCATTGCGCCCGGCCGCTACGAACAGTGCGCCGTGCAGACGGCGGGCTCCGTCTCCTACCTCTCGGCGCAGGCGGGTTCGGCCGTGTTCGACGGCGTGACCTGCGAGGGCAAGGCCGCGCTTGTGCTGCGCGGACGCAGCGCTGAAGTTTCGGGCATCGTGTTCCAGAACATGCGCGTGCCCGATTTCAACGGGTCGGGCATACGGTTGGAGCAGGGCAACCTGACCGTTGCCGAAAGCTGGTTCCGCGACAGCCAGCAGGGCATCCTGACGCACAACGATCCCACCGGGCAGTTGGTGATCGACCGCAGCACCTTTACTCGCCTCGGCACTTGCGAGGGTTCGGGCGGCTGCGCGCATTCGATCTACACTGGCGAATACGGCCACGTGCGCATAACGCGCAGCCGGTTCGAGCAGGGGCGCGGCGGGCACTACGTGAAGGCCCGCGCCGTCCGCGTCGATATCGCTTCCTCCAGCTTCGACGATTCCGCCGGGCGCGGCACCAATTACATGATCGACCTGCCAGGCGGGGCCAGCGGGCAGATCACCAACAACTGGTTCGTGCAGGGGCAGGACAAGGAAAACTACGCCGCCTTCATCGCCGTCGCCGCAGAGGGTCGCACGCACGACAGTTCCGGCCTGTCCGTCGTCGGCAACGATGCGCGCTTCGCCAGCGGGGTCGATCGCAATTCGATCTTTGTCGCCGACTGGTCGGGCGACATGGGCGGCGTGGGCGAGAACACGCTCGACCGTCGTTTGACACCCTACGAAGTCATCCGCTGAGGCTTTGCGAAAGCGGGCCTTTTGCGGGAACGTGTGACCCTGCTAGGCCATTGGCTGAGAAAGCAGGAGATTTCCAATGGCAGGCGGATGGTCGCGCGATGGCGCGGTGCAGGACCAGATCGACGATACAGTAAGCGACGCTGTCGCTGCCGCGCGCTCGCGCATTCCCAAGGGCGAAAGCGCCGAGTATTGCGACATCTGCGGCGAGGACATCCCCGAAAAGCGCCGCGAGGCCGTGCCCGGCGTGCGCACCTGCGTGGAATGCCAGTCGGGCAAGGACAGCGCGGTGCGCCACTCGACCCTTAACCGGCGCGGCTCCAAGGATAGCCAGCTTCGCTGATGGCAAATCCGTTCATCTGGATGCAGCACGCGCTGCCGCACCACGGTATCTCCCGCCTCGCAGGCAAGTTCGCAGGCAGCGAGACACCTTGGCTGAAGGACCGCCTCATCCGCCGCTTCATCGACGCATACGACGTCGACATGACCGAAGCTGCGCGTCCGGCCGAGGCCTATGCCAGCTTCAACGACTTCTTCACCCGCGAACTGAAACCCGGCGCGCGCCCGCTGGCCGATGCCGAGGAATATGTCCTCTCCCCCGCCGATGGCGCAATCAGCCAGATCGGGCGCATCACGGAGGGCCGTATCTTCCAGGCCAAGGGGCGCGAATTCACCGCGACACAGCTGCTGGGCGGCGACCCGGAGCTGGCCCGGCGGTTCGAAGGCGGAGCATTCGCCACCATCTACCTCAGCCCGAAAGACTATCACCGCGGCCACATGCCCGCTGCCGGAGAGCTGCTGGGCACCATCTACGTTCCGGGCGACCTGTTCAGCGTGAACCAGGTAACGGCGGAGAACGTAGACGACCTGTTTGCCCGCAACGAGCGGCTGGCCGCGTTGTTCGACGGGCCGCGCGGTTGCTTTGCCAGCGTCATGGTCGGCGCGATGATCGTGGCCGGTATCGAGACCGTGTGGGGCGGTCGAGAAGCCGCACACGCTCCGCAGCCTCGCCATCGCACCTTTGCCGACGGCGAGCACGACTTTGTGGCCGGAGACGAAATGGGCCGCTTCTTCCTCGGCTCCACCGTCGTCCTTCTGTTCGAGGCGGGGCGCGTCGAATGGCTGGAGCAGTTCAGTGCCGGCGATAGCGTTCGCATGGGCGAGGCGCTGGGGCGATGGGTTCAGCCGAAGGCGGGCGCGTAGGTCAGCGTGGCGGCGGGAATCGGCGCGCCGAAGCTCTTCACCTGCAGGAATTCACCCAGCTCGCCTGCGAGTGTCATCGGCGTGTGCTGGACGTAGCCGAAACGCCCGAAAATCTGCGGATCGCCAAGCACGGTGATGCCCTTCGCGCCGCGTGCCTTCATCGCCTGTTCGCCTGCGTCCATCAGCGCGCGGCCGATGCCTTTGCCTCGACGGGCAGACTCCACGCAGATCGGACCGATAACCATCCAGCCATCCTCCCCGTTGGAAAGCCGTGCGGTCGAATAAGTAACCTGGCCGATGATCGTGCCCTCATCCTCCGCAACCAGCGACAGTAGCAGGTCGCCGTCCTTGCGCAGGCGATCGATCACGTCTGCCTCGTCGCCGTCGGAAAAGGGGTGTCCTTCGAAAGCGCGCCGTGTCATGGCGTGGATCGCGACTTCGTCTCCGGGTCGTTCTTCGCGGACGGTCCAGCTCACGTCAGCAGGTGCCCGGCGCGGTCGCGCTTGGTGGCGAGATAGCGGGTGTTGTGCGGGTTAGAAGGTAGTTCGTGCGGCACGCGCTCGATCACCTTGACCCCGGCATCCTCCAGCGCGACGACCTTTTCGAGGTTGTTCGTCATCAGGCGGACCTCGCCGATGCCCAGCAGGTCCAGCATCCGCGCTGCCAGCGGGAAATCGCGCGCTTCCTCCGGCAGGCCGAGGCGGCGATTGGCTTCCAGCGTGTCGAAACCTTCGTCCTGGAGGCGATAGGCGCGCAGCTTGTTGACGAGGCCGATCCCGCGCCCTTCCTGCCGCATGTAGAGAAGCACGCCCCAGCCGCCTTCGCTCGCCGCGGCGGACATGGCCGCCAGCGCATGGTCAAGCTGCGGGCCGCAATCGCACTTGAGGCTGCCGAAGATGTCGCCGGTCAGGCATTCGGAATGCAGCCGGACGAGCGGCGTAGTGTTCGTCGAACGCGCTCCCAGTACCAGCGCCACGTGTTCGCGCATGTCTCCGGGAGAGCGGAAGACGACGATCTCGGCGTGTTCCTCGCGCGCAATGGGCAGGTGCGCGCGGGTGGCGATAACGAGGTTGGCGGGGTCTTTCCAAGCGGCAAGGTCTACGGAATGCAGGGTTGCGGGCTCACCCGCCGGTTCGGGATCGACGAGAAACGCAGGCAGCACCCCTGCAATCCGCGCCAGTTCCATCGCCACCTTCGCCGCCGTCATCCATTCCAGTGGTTCGGCAAGGAACGGGCCTTTCAGCGGATTGACCGGATCGAGTGCCGGGTCCGCCACCGGCAGCGCGGCGTGAAGATCGAGCGGATCGGCTGCGCGCATCAATACGGGCGAGTGTCCATCGGCGGCGGGCCGCTGGTTGGTTAGTTTCAGCGTTTCCGCGCGGGCGGCGGATATCAGCAGGTGGTCGGAGCGGCAGCTTCGATCGAGCGCAGTCTCGACGGGCAGCAGCACCGGAGCGTCTCCAACCCTGATCGGCCAGCCATGCCGCAGGGCATCCACCGCTTGCGCAACGCGCCGTTCGGGCGACGGAGGCGATGCCTCGCTCAGAGGTCGAACTCCGTCATCAGCGGCACGTGGTCGCTCGGCTTTTCCCAGTCGCGCGTGTCCTCGGCAATGGAGTGGGCAACGCTTTGCGCGGCAAGATCGGGCGATGCCCACATGTGATCCAGCCGCCGCCCGCGATCCTTACCCTGCCAGTAGGTACGGTAGGACCACCACGAGTAGTTGCGCTCCGGCGCGGGGATATGCTTGCGGCCAAGATCGACCCATTCGTGCGCGCCTTGGAGCAAGCCGAGCGTTTCGACCTCCAGCGGCGTGTGGCTGACGACTTTGAGCAGCGCCTTGTGATCGTAGACGTCGCATTCCAGCGGCGCGATGTTGAAATCGCCAACCAGCAGCGTGGGCCTGTCGATCTTTTCGGCCCAGCGCGTCATGCGTTCGAGGAAGTCGAGCTTCTGCCCGAATTTCAGGTTCTTCTCCCGGTCGGGAATATCGCCGCCTGCCGGGATGTAGACGTTCTCCAGCACCAGCCCGTCGAGCGATGGAAATTCCACGCCCACGTGCCGGGCCTCACCGTTGTCCTGCCAATCATGACGAGAGAATTCCTGCATGGGGATGCGGCTGACCGTGGCAACGCCGTGATAGCCCTTCTGCCCGTGCACGGCGGTGTGCTCGTAGCCCAGCTCGGCAAACGCCTTGTAGGGGAACTGCTGCTCCTGGCACTTGATCTCCTGCAGGCACAGCACGTCGGGCGCATGCTCCTTCAGGTAGCGCTCCACGATGGGCATGCGCAGGCGAACCGAATTGATGTTCCAGGTGGTGATCTTGACCATGACTGCTGCCTAGTCGCGGGCAGCAGATAAAAAAACCCCCGTCGCGGGGGCATAATGCGACGGGGGTTCGTTTTTCGAGCGTTCGTCACGCTTCGCAAGAGATACGGCTCTATTCGAGGTCAGGGCAACAGGGGGGAAACCCGCCTCACCGCGTCTCTATGCACTCAGAAGTAGGGGGAAGTCCCTGTCACGGCAATGAATGACGCGTGTAATCTGTCGCAAATTTACAACCGTTCACCTACGGACTGTTTATCCCGGACGGCGGGACGAACGGCGCGGGTCACGGAAACGGAATTCGCTGTCCGAAACGCTCATGCCGTAGCGATGGTTGCGCAGGCGCACGGTGGTGCGCTGGTTCTGCGAATCGAGAGCCACCCAGCTATTCAGTTCCAGCCCGCCGGGGGCTGATGCCTTTTCGACGAAGATCAACGTCATCGTGGGAAATTCCGGACGGTTGGGATCGCTCACCGCAATGGAGACCACACCGTTGCGCGTGCCGTCCTGCACGCGGCCATAACGCGTGATGTCGCGATCGGGGTTCAGCAGCGCGCCCAGCGGCGAATCGCCGATGGGATAACGCTCCACCTGGCTCACTTCGTAATCGATGATCGAAAGCGCGCTGCCGTTGGAAACGACCAGCATGTTCACGTCATTCGAATACTCGAAGCGGATCTTGCCGGGGTTCTTCAGCGTCAACTCGCCCGACAGCACGTTGCCGACACGATCGGTCTGCGTGAAGTCGGCGCGCATCGTGGAAATGCCGCGCAGCGCGCGGGCAGTGCGTTGCAACTGGTCCGACTGAGCCTGGGCGGCGACGGGAGCAGCGGCGACCGATAGGGTAGCCGGAACGGCGAACGCCATGGCGCCCAAAGCGGCGGCGATGGCGGGGGTGCGGAAAATGTTTTTCAAGGCGTTCATAGTCTCACCAATTATGGACCCTCTGGGTACAGGTGAGGCATTGAACCGTCAGTGAACCCCTGAGGTTCCCCCCATTCAGGAAAACCGGGTTCAGCAAAACCGACCAAGCGTGCCCGAAGGCGTCTTACTTGATCTTGCCTTCCTTGTACTCGACGTGCTTCTTCGCAATCGGATCGTACTTGCGGAAGGTGAACTTTTCCGTGTGGTTGCGCGGGTTCTTCTTGGTCACGTAGAAGTGGCCGGTGCCTGCGCTGGAGTTCAGGCGGATCTTGATGGTTGCGGGCTTCGCCATGGTCTTGCCTTCAAAAAGTCTGGTAAGGGCGCGTCTGGCCCGAAAATAACTGGGGCGACGCATCAGGCGCCGCCCATCGCGCGTGCCATTGGTAGAGAATCGGGGAAAAGTCAAGCTTGGTAAGCGCCCGAGCCGAAGGACAGGGCAAAGCCGTTCGGGCCTAAAGGTCGATCTTGCCGCGCATCGCCTTCTTCTCGCCGTGGGCCTTCTTGCTGGCGAGGCGTTTCTTCTTGTTCAGCCGGTTCACGCGGGTCTTGGCGCGCTTCTTCGGCTCCTTGATCGCTTCCTCGATCATCGCCGCCATCCGCTCTCGCGCGTCGCGACGATTCGCGTCCTGCGTGCGGTGGCTGCGCGCGTCGATCACGATGTCGCCGGACTGGCTGAGCTTGTTGCCGGCAATATCCTTCAACCGATGGAACACGCGCGGCGGCAGGCCGAGAGCATAGATGTTGAAACGCAACTGCACGGCAGTCGCCACCTTGTTGACGTTCTGCCCGCCGGGGCCGGAGGCGGCGATGAAGCTCTCCTCCGCGATCTCGTGCGCCCGGTCGAGTATCCTGCCCATGCCCGGCCTTTATCCGGCGCCCAGCTTCACGAAATCGGCAGGCAGCGGCGCTTCGGCCACGATGTCGGGCTTGCCCTCGCGCGGCACGACCAGCGCGCTGGCGTGGAGCATGGTGCGCGAGACGCGGGCATCCTTGTTGCCGTAGACCGGATCGCCCAGCAAAGAGCGCTTGAAGGCGTGTTCGGCATGGACGCGGATCTGGTGGGTGCGGCCCGTTTCCGGGCGGAATTCCACCAGCGTCAATCCGCCTTCCAGCTCCTTACGCTTGGTCCAGTGGGTGACGGAGGGCTTGCCCTTCTTCGCGACGATCATGCGCCAGCCGCGCGCCTCGCTGCTGATCTTGGAAAGGGCGAGGTCGATGGTGCCTTCCTCGTCCTCCACCGGCCCGGCAACGATACCGAGGTAGGTCTTGGAGACGAGCTTTTCCTCGAACGCCTTGTTGAAGCGTTTCAGCGCCTTGGGGTTGCGCGCCAGCAGCAGGCAGCCGGAGGTATCGGTATCGAGCCGGTGCACGGCCTGCGGCGCGCGCTGGAAGCCGAGTTTCAGCTGCTCGAGATGGTCCTCGAGGCTCGCGCCGCCCTTGCGCGGTGTCTCGATGGGCAAGCCGGCGGGCTTGTCGATGACGAGCGCCTCGCCGTCTTCGAAGAGAATGTCGATCTTTGTCATGAAAGCGCCTTTTCGATGCGATCCAGCGCTGTGTCCAGCACGGCCTCGTCCGCGGCGAAGCTGATACGGAAGCCGTCCTTGCCGCCAAACGCCGAAGCCGCGACGGTGGCCACGCCGTTCTCCAGAAGGTGCATCGCGAGCTTGCCGTCGTCGCCGCCGAACCGCTCCATCAGCGGGGCGGCATCGACCAGGCAGTAGAACGCGCCGTCGGGCACGGGTGTGGAAAGGCCGGGAATGGCGTTGATGCGGGCCACCACCATGTCGCGGCGGCGGCGGAAGGCATCGCGCCAGCGTCCGAGGAAATCCTGTGGACCCTCGAACGCGGCGACGGCGGCAGCCTGCGATATGCTGGCGGGATTGCCGCTGGAATTGCTTTGCAGCTTGCCCATCGCGGAGATCAGCCAGTCCGGCCCCGTGGCCACTCCGATGCGAAAGCCCGTCATCGCATGGCTCTTGGAAACGCCGGAGATGGTGATGATGCGGTCGGAAAGGTCCGGGCAAAGGGCGGCAAGGGTCGCGTGCGGTTCGTCGGAGTAGCGCAGCGGTGCGTAGATGTCGTCGCTCAGCACGAGCACCTGCGGATGGCGGCGCAGCACGTCACCGATGCCGCGCAGCATGTCGTTCGGAAACACCGCGCCGGTCGGATTGCCGGGCGAATTGAGCAGGAGCCAGTTGGTGCGCGGGGTAATCAGCGCCTCGAGTTCGCTCGGGCGGAATCGGAAGCCATTGCCCGCCGACGTGCGCAGCGGCACCACGGTGCCCCCTGAAAAGCGCACCATTTGCGGATAGCTTACCCACCACGGAGAAGGTACGATCACCTCGTCGCCGGGGCTGACGGTGGCAGCCAGCGCTTCGAAGATCGCCTGCTTGCCGCCTGCGGTCACGATCACGTCCCGCGCCTCGGCAGCAATCCCGAGATCGCGGCGGAAATGCAGCGCAGCGGCTTCCTTCAGGCGAGCGGTGCCGGTGACGGGGGTGTAGCGCGTGTCGCCCGCATCGAGCGCGTCCTTGGCGGCTTCGATGACGTGGGGCGGGGTGTCGAAATCCGGCTCTCCCACGCTCAGCGAGATGATGTCGCGGCCTTCTGCACGAAGTTCGCTCGCCCGGTCGGTCATCGCCGTCGTGGGCGATGCCTCGATCCGCTGAAGCGCCTGGCTGAGATGCTGCGCGTTCATGGCAGTTCCAGCGTTGCGGGGATCAATCCGCGCAGGGCGTTGCCGATGAAGAAGCCTTTCTCGAGGTCTTCCAGCGCGACTTCCCCTTCGCATGCCTTGCCGTCCTCGATCAGCGAACGGCGCAGCACGCCCGGCAGCAGTCCGGCGGAAAGCGGCGGGGTGACGAGCGTGCCGTCTCGCTCGACAAACACGTTGGTCCAGCTGCCTTCCGTCACCATGCCGTCGCGCACCAGCAGGGCCTCCACCGCGCCGACGCTCATCGCGGTCGCCAGCGCTGCCTCGTAGAAGCTGCGGTCGCTGCTCTTGTGATGGAGCCGCCAGTCATGCGCGACCGTGGGATGCGGCAGGAGCACGCAGGGCGCGGGATCGGGCAGGGGAGCGGGCAGCGGGTGCGCTTCCAGCGTGACCGCGCCCGAGCGCGAGAGCACGAGCCTCAGCTTGGCCGCTTCCTCCAGTTCGAAACACAAAGCCTGAATACGGTTGCGCGTTTCGTGTCGGTCGAAGGCAAAGCCCAGTTCCGCGGCGCTCGCCTTCATGCGTTCGAGGTGCATTTCCAGCAGCGGCGTGCCTGCCATCGGATCGAAGCGCATGGTCTCGATCAGGTCGTGCCCGCCTGCCGCGCCGCGCACGAAAGCGCCTTTTACGAGGCACTCGCGCCATTCCTCCATGCCGTCGCTGTCGGCGACGATCGCGCCGCCCACGCCCAGCACGGCCTTGTGCCGCTGGTTCTCGCCCGGCGTCAGGCGAATGGTGCGGATGGCGACGTGGAATGCGGCATCGCCGCTGGCGTCGATCCGCCCGATGCCGCCGCAATAGGGGCCGCGCGCATCGCGCTCCACCTCGTCGATCAGTTCCATCGCGCGAATCTTGGGCGCACCGGTGATGGAGCCGCAGGGGAAGATGGCGTGCAGCACGTCCACCGCGGTGCGGCCTTCCTTCAGGTCCGCCAGCACCGTCGTCGTCATCGTATGGAGCGTGGGATATGTCTCCACCTTGAAGGGATGCTCCACCCGCACGCTGCCCGCCTGCGCCACACGGCTCAGGTCGTTGCGCATCAGGTCGACGATCATCAGGTTCTCGGCCTTGTCCTTCACCGACCGGCTGAGCTGCTCGCGCAGCGCCGCGTCCTCGGCCTCGGTGCCGCCGCGCGGGCGGGTGCCTTTCATCGGCTTCACCTTGGAGTGGCCGTCGCGAAGGGCAAAGAACAGCTCGGGGCTGAACGAGAGCAGCCAGTCCGATCCGTCGAACACGAGACCCCCGTAGCCGGCAGCCGCCGTGGGGCGGATTTTGGCATAAAGCGTCAGCGGGTCGCCCTTGGCCGGGCCAGCCAGCGGGAAAGTGAGATTGGCCTGGTAGATATCGCCTGCGCGAATCGCTTCCTGCAGCGCGTCGAAGGCGTCGAGGTAGGCGCCGGTCGAGACCTGCGGATCGAGCGGGCCGATGCTCGCCTCTCCCTTGCACCTCGCGGCAAGCCAGCCCTCGACCTCGGCAGCAGGGATGATTTCGGGATCGTCGAACAGGCCCAGCCACACCAGCGGTCCGGCGGCCCCTGCGCGGGATGCCGCAAGCGGCACCAGCCTATCTTCCAGTGCAAGGCCCGCTTCGTAGGCGATATAGCCCGCCAGATGCTTGCCGCTTTCCTGCCGCGCCGCGTCGGCCTCCGCCAGCACGCGCACGACGTCGTCTGCCCGCCGCGCCACGAAAACCTGCGACGGGTTGGTGAAGCAATGCGCGTCGCTCGCACCATGGGCGCGCGCATCGTCCAGCAGCACAAAGGGGGACTTGCCATCCATCAGGCCCGCTCTAGGGTTCGCATCGGAATCCGGCAACAAGGTATTAGGGGCTAGAATGGCCGACATTTTTCTCGGTAACGATCTTAATGGAAACCGGCAGGCGCTGGACCTTTCGCGCGCGAACCGCCACGGCCTGATCGCGGGCGCGACCGGCACGGGCAAGACGGTGACGTTGCAGGGCATGGCCGAGAGTTTCTCCGCTGCCGGGGTGCCGGTGTTCGTGGCCGATGTGAAAGGTGACCTGTCGGGCATCGCCATGCCGGGATCGCCCACGTTCAAACATGCCGACAAGCTGGAAGGCCGGGCGAAGGAACTGGGCATGGACGATTATGCCTATTCGGATAACCCGGTGGTGTTCTGGGACCTCTACGGCAAGAACGGCCACCCGATCCGCACCACGGTATCGGAAATGGGTCCGCTGCTGCTCGCCCGCCTGCTGGACCTCAACGAGACGCAGGAAGGCGTGCTGCAGATCGTGTTCCGCTACGCCGACGAGAACAAGCTGCTGCTGCTGGATTTCGAGGACCTGCGCGCCATGCTCGCCTGGGCATACGACAACGCGCAGGAACTGTCGGGCACTTACGGCAACGTATCCAAGCAGTCGGTCGGCGCGATCCAGCGCCAGTTGCTCAGTTTCGAATCGCAGGGGGCTGACAATTTCTTCGGCGAGCCTGCGCTGGAGATCGACGATTTCCTGACCGTGGACGACCAGGGACGCGGCGTGGTGAACGTGCTGGCGGCGGAAGAACTGATGCGCAGTCCCAAGCTCTACGCCACCTTCCTGCTGTGGCTGCTGGCCGAATTGTTCGAGAGCCTGCCCGAGGTGGGCGACCCGGAAAAGCCCAGGCTGGTGTTCTTCTTCGACGAGGCGCACCTGTTGTTCGACGATGCGCCCGATGCCTTGCAGGACACCATCGAGCGGGTGGTGCGGCTGATCCGTTCGAAGGGCGTCGGCGTCTACTTCGTGACGCAGAACCCGATTGATATTCCGGAGGAAGTGGCCGGCCAGCTGGGCAACCGCGTGCAGCACGCCCTGCGCGCCTTCACCCCGAAGGACCAGCGCGCCATCAAGGCGGCGGCGGAGACGTTCCGCATCAATCCCGATCTCGACGTCGCCGAGGCGATCACGCAGCTGCGCGTTGGTGAGGCGCTGGTCTCCACGCTGGACGAGGAAGGCGCACCCACAATCGTGCAGCGCACGCTGATCAAGCCGCCGCGTTCGCGCCTTGGCCCGGTGAACGCGAAGGAACGCGCGATCATCCAGTCGGTCAGCCCGCACGATGGCAAGTACGACCAGCGCGTCGACCGCGAGAGCGCCGAGGAAGTTCTGGCGCAAAAGACACTCGATGCCGCGAAGACGGCGGAGGAAGTGGAAGAGAAGGGCGTGGAGGAAGTGCGCAAGCAACCGCGCAAGACCACCTCCATGTGGGAAAAGGCCGGCAAGAGCGCGGTGAAGGCGGCGACGGGTTCGCTGGCCTCGATTGCCGTGGCGACGGCACTGGGCAAGAAATCCAGCGCGGACCCGGTGCGCACGGGGCTCAATGCCTTCGTCCGCAATATCCTTGGCGGACTGATGCGCTAGAGCGGCAGCCTGATTTCGGCCACCAGGCCGGTGGTGGCACCGGCCTCGCCCTTCGCATTGGACAATACCAGCGTGCCGCCGTGCTGTTCGGCAATCGCGCGGGCCAGGGTCAGGCCGAGGCCCGCACCGCCGGTTTCCCGGCTGCGCGATGTTTCGCCGCGCGTGAACGGCTCCGTCATGTGAGCGATCTGTTCTTCGGGAATGCCCGGCCCGGTATCGGCAATGCGGATGATGGCGTGGCCGTTGTCCCTGATCAGGCTGAGACGGGCATGATTGCCGTAGCGCAGGGCATTGCCCACGAGGTTGCGAATGGCGCGGCGCAGCCAGGTGGCGCGCACCGGCAGAGCCACGCGCTCGGTGTCACCCAGGGCCACGTCCTCGCCCATGTCCTCGTATTCCTCCACCACCGAGGAGACGAGGGCGGAGAGTTCGGTTTTCTCCAGCGGGTCGCTTGGCCGCCCCACGCGGGCGAGCGAGAGGATATCGTCGAGCGAGCGGGTGATGTCTTCGATCGTGGCGGCCATCTTCGCGCGCTCGGCTTCGTCGTCCACGCTTTCGATGCGCACGCGCAGCGCGGCGAGCGGCGTCTTCAGGTCGTGCCCGATCGCCCCCAGCATCACGTCCTTCTCGTCCAGCAGCCCCGCGATGCGGGCTTCCATGGCGTTGTGCGCGGTGATCAGTCGGCGGGTGTCTTCCGGGCCGGACGGTTCCATCGGCGGCGCACCGTCCGACACTCCGCCGAAGCGCTCCACCCTGCGGGTCAGCGTGGCGAGCGGGCGGGTGATCCGGCGCAGCAGCAGGTAGAGGCCGCCGACCATCACGAGGTAGAGGATCAGCGTCTGCATGATGATCCCGACCATCGTGCTGCGAGGCCGTTCGGGGCGCGGGGCGCGCGCGATCAGCCACTGGTCCTCGCCCTCCCGCTTCATGCCGGCCACGACCAGCTCCCCGCCGGGGTCCCAACGGTTGCGCAGGAAGCGCCCGCCGCGGCGCAGGCCGTCCATGATATAGCTGTCCCGGGAAACCTCGCGTGAGATCACGACCAGCTCACCCACGGCGATACCCTGGGTTTCGAGCACGCCGCGCAGCGCCCGCTCACGTTCGCGATTGCGGCTTTCGCCTTGTAACTGGGGGGACTCCAGCGCCCGCTCTATCCGCAAGCGACGACGTTCCCTGCGTTGCGACCTCTGATCGCCGCGCGGCGCGTATTCGATTCGCGGATCGGCGACCAGCTGGAAAGCCAGTTCGTTGACAAGGCCATTTTCCACGCGCCGTTCTTCCGCCCGGTAGCGCAGGACGACCGAAATGGTCTGCGCCACCAGCAACGCCAGTGCCACCGACAGCAGCATCTGCCCGAGCAGGCTCCTGGGAAGGATGCGACGGATCATGCGTACCCCGGTTGTGCCTTTCAGCTTTCTTCGGGCACGAAGCGTTTCACTTCGGCTGCCAGCATGTACCCGCCGCCCCAGACGGTCTGGATCAGCTTCGGGTCACGGCTGTCGACTTCCACCTTGCGCCTCAGGCGGCTGACCTGGTTGTCCACCGCCCGGTCGAACAGGTGCGCTTCGCGCCCCTGCACCATGTCGAGCAGGCGATCGCGGTCCATGACTTGCTGCGGATGGTCGAGCAGGGCGACCAGCAGCCGGAATTCGGCAGACGAGATCGGCACGACGGTGCCTTCCGGATCGGTGAGGCGGCGCTTCAGGGGATCGAGCTGCCAGCCCTCGAACTCGTAATGCGCTTCGGCATCATTCGCGGGCGTTCCGTTCCTGCCCGCACGGCGCAGGACGGAGCGGATACGGGCGACCAGTTCGCGCGGTTCGAACGGTTTCACGACGTAATCGTCCGCGCCGATCTCGAGGCCGACGATACGGTCCATGGACTCGCCCTTGGCGGTGAGGAAGATGACCGGGAGATTGCGGCTCTCGACCAGATGGCGGCACAGCGAAATGCCATCTTCGCCAGGCATCATGATGTCGAGCAACACGATGTCGGGCAGCTCTTCCAGCAAGGCGGAACGCGCCTTGGCTGCATCGCTGGCCTGGCGCACGGCAAACCCCTGGCGCGACAGGTAGTCGGCCAGGGGTTCACGCAGGCTGGCTTCGTCATCCACCAGCAGCACTTTTACAGGCGTGTCGCTCATCCGCGGTTCTGGCGACGGTGGGCGCGGCGTTCGCTGCGCTGTTCGCGGCGTTCCTCCGCCGTGACGGTGCCGTCGTTGTTGGCATCGGCGCTGTCGAACCGGGCGAGGGCGGCGCTGGTGAATTCGGCCTGGCTGACCGTGCCGTCACCGTCAGCGTCGGCGCGGGCCATCATCATGCCGCGCATTCCGCCACCGCGGCGACCCATGCGATGGCCTCGGCGGCCCTCGCGTTCGCCAGCTTCGGCGCGGCGTTCACGCATGGTATCACGTGCGGCCTGCGATTCTTCGAAACTGAGCAAGCCGTCGCCGTTTGCATCCATCCGGTCGAAGCGGGCGCGGGCGCGGGCTTCGCGGTCCGCATCGTCTACCACGCCATCATCGTTGGCATCCATGCGGGCGAAATGCGCGGCGGCACGGGCCTCGGCGTCGGCGCGGGTCATGTCGGCACCGCGTTCGGGGCGGTCCTGGGCAACGGCAACGCCACCGATTGTGAGACCGGTCGCGGCCAGGGCGAGGATCAGGGTCTTTTTCATGTTCTCTACTCTCCAGGGTGTCTGAGTAGAGCAACGAGACGCCGGCTTGAAGGGGGAGGAGGACATCCGGCGTCCCGCCACTCTCAGTTGCCGGTTATAGGGGGGCAATGTCGCAGGACTTTGCCGCGCGAAAACAGATTTGTCGCAGTTTGTCGCGCTGAGGCAGACCCGTTAATCCCGCCGCCAGATTGCGGCGGCAAGGCCGCCCTAGAGCGGCTTGCACGCCTCTTCCAGCCACGCCAGCGCGTCGCCTTCCATCTGCGGCGCCAGCACATCGCGCACCTTGGCGTGATAGCTGTTCCACCACTCGAGCTCGGCGGGGCTGAGCAGGCTGCGGTCGACCAGCGTGCGGTCGATCGGCGCGAAAGTCAGCGTTTCGAAGCCGAGCCATTCGCCTTCGCCGCCCGGAATCTCGCGCTTCTCCACCAGCACCAGGTTTTCGATGCGGATGCCGTATTCGTTCGCCTTGTAATAGCCGGGCTCGTTGGAGAGGATCATGCCCGCCATCAGCGGCTGGTCGGTCCCCGCCTGCGATCCGCGCGGCTTGGCGATGCGCTGCGGCCCTTCGTGCACGCCCAGGAACGCGCCGACGCCGTGGCCGGTGCCGTGGGCATAGTCCACGCCCGCCATCCACAGGTGCTGGCGCGCCAGGGCATCGAGGGCAGAGCCGGGGGTGCCGGGCGGGAAGGTCTGCATGTCGAGAGCGATGTGACCCTTCAGCACGCGGGTGAAGCGGTCGCACACCTCTGCGGGCGGCGCATCAGGGCCGACCCAGATGGTGCGCGTGATATCGGTGGTGCCGTCGGGATACTGCCCGCCTGAATCGACGAGGTAGACGCTGTTCGGCTCAAGCCGGATGTTGCTTTCCTCGTCCACGCGGTAGTGCGGGCTGGCGCCATTGGGGCCGGCGCCGCTGATGGTATCGAACGAGAGGTCGCGCAGCAGGTCCGAGTTCGCCTTGCGCAGTTCGTGCAGCTTGGCGGCGGCGGAAAGCTCGTCCACCTTGCCCTGCGGCGCTTCGACCGAGAGCCAGTGGAGGAATTGCGTGATCGCCACGCCGTCGCGCGCTTGCGCATCGCGATGACCCTGCTGCTCTGCGGGCGTCTTGATCGCCTTCGGCAGCACGGTGGGATCGTCCTTCGTCACGATCTCGGCCCCGACATCGTCGAGCCGCTGGAAGATCGCCGCGACGGAGCGTTGCGGATCGGCGGCGACGCGCTTGCCCGCCATTTCGGCAAAGGCATCGGAGAATTCGTGACGTGGGCGGATGCGCACGGCATTGCCAAGCGCCTGCGCCACTTCGGCGGGCACCTTGTCCGGCGCGATGAACCAGTCCGCCGTGCCGTCCGATTGCACGAACAGATAAGAGAGCGCGACCGGCGTATGATCCACGTCCGCGCCGCGGATGTTGAGCGTCCAGGCGACCGAATCGAGCGCGCTGATCACCACGGCGTCGAGCTTTTCTGTCTTGAGCCACTCGGCGATTTCGCTGCGCTTCTCTGCGCTGGAGCGGCCTGCGAGCTTGTCGTCCTGGACATAGGCCGGGGCGGGCGAGGGTTCGGGCTGGTCGTCCCACACGGCGTCCAGCGGGTTGCTGTCGACCGGCACCAGCTCGGCACCAACTGCTTCAAGCTTCTTCGCCACGGCATTGGCCCAGCCGCGCGTGTGCAGCCAGGGATCGTATGCGATGCGGGCGCCCTCTCCGGCGTTCTCGGCCAGCCAGTCTGCCATCGAATCGTCGGGCACGCTCTTGTACTCGTAAAGCTGCCCGCTCACCTGCTGGCGCACCTGCAGGGTGTAGCGGCCATCGACGAACATCGCCGCCTTGTCTTTCAAGACGGCCGCGCTTCCGGCAGAGCCGCCGAAGCCCGTCAGCCATGCCAGGCGCTGGGCATAGGCGCCCACGTATTCGCTCAGGTGCTCGTCGCTGATCGGGATCACGAAGCCATCAAGGTCGCGGCGGGCAAGCTCCTTGCGCAGGGCGTCGAGGCGGGCTTCATGGGTCTGCATCAGCATTTGGTCGGATTCCCGGTTTCTAAGGAAACAATTTGGCGTTACCGACGCGACATAGGCCTTCGCCGCGCGGGTTTCCACCCGCAGCGCGGCAGGCCGGACCAGGAGCACGCCAATCTATGTCGATCTTTCGCAACATCGCCCTTGTCGCCGCAGCCGCCGTTGCTACGTCGATGCCGGCAAAAGCACAGGACAGCGATTTGAACTACGACACCAGCATCCAGCCGCCTCGCGCGGAACAGCGGGAATACAGCTACACGCGCCACGGCATTACCGTGTCCGACCCCTGGGCGTGGCTGCGCGACGACAGCTATCCCACCATCGATGACGAGGACGTGCTCGACTACGTTCGCGCCGAGAACGCCTATTTCGAAGCGCAGATGGCCGGCCAGCGCGGGTTGGTGGACGAACTCTTCACCGAGATGCGCGCGCGCATCAAGGAAGCCGACGCCAGCGTGCCGCAGCGTGACGGCGAATACGAGTACTGGTCCGAATTCGAAGAGGGCGCGCAGTATCGCAAGTACTATCGCCGCCCCGTAGCAGGGGGTGATGCGCAGCTGATCCTCGACGGTCCGGCACTGGCCGAGGGGCAGGAGTATTTCAGCCTCGGTGCCTTCTCCGTCAGCGAGAACGGGCGCTACCTCGCATATTCCACCGATACGACCGGCGGCGAATTCTATACCGGCTTCATCAAGGACCTGGAAACCGGCGAACTGCTGGAAGACCGGATCGCGGATGTGAACACTGGCCTGATCTGGGCCGCGAATGACAGCGTGCTGGTCTATGGCCGCGCGAACGAGAACTGGCGCGTGGACCGCATTCTTGCCCACACCGTCGGCCAGCCTGCGGAAAGCGATGTGGAACTCTTCCACGAGGAAACGCTGGGCTACACCGCGTCGCCGGGCATCTCTTCGAACCGCGAATGGCTGGTGATCGCAACGGGCGACAACGAGACGAGCGAGGTGATGTTCACCTCGCTCGACAATCCCACGGGCGAACTGACCGTCATCAAGCCGCGCCAGGTGGGCGTCGAATACTCCGCCGATTTCCACGACGACACGATCTACATCTGGACCAACGACGAACACGTCAATTTCCGCCTCGCCACCGCGCCGCTGAGCGATCCGGGCGAGTGGACGACGCTGATCGAGGGATCGGACGAATTCTACCTGACCGGTTTCGACCTGTTCAAGGATTTCTACGTCACCGAAGGTCGCCTGAACGGCCTCGACCAGGTGCAGGTGCGCTATTACGACGATCCTTCGCGCGTGGAATCGATCGATTTCCCCGAAGCGGCCTACGATGCAGGCGTGGCGAACAATCCCGAATGGGACGTGGACCGCATCCGTCTCGCCTACGAAAGCCTGATCACGCCCGACACCGTCTACGACTACCACGTCGCCAGCCGCGAGCTGGAGACGCTGAAGGTGCAGGAAATCCCCAGCGGTTTCGACCCGTCGCTCTACACCGTCGAGCGGCTGGAAGTGCGCGCGCGTGATGGAGCGATGGTGCCGGTGTCCATCGTCTACCGCAAGGATCGACCCATGGGCGGGCCGCTCCATCTCTATGCCTACGGCGCCTATGGCTACGCCGTGCCGCCGGGCTTCTCCACGTCGCGTTTCAGCATGGTCGACCGGGGCATGGCCTACGCCATCGCGCACATCCGTGGCGGCGATGACCTGGGCCGCAATTGGTATCTCCAGGGCAAGATGGAAGAGCGCACCAACACCTTCAACGACTTCGTCGACGTTGGCCGTGGCCTCGTCGAGATGGGCTACACCTCCGAAGGCATGGTCAGTGCCAGTGGCGGCTCTGCCGGTGGCGAGCTGATGGGCGCGGTGGTGAACCAGGACCCGGCGCTGTTCGGCGCGGTGGTGGCGCATGTGCCTTTCGTCGACGTGCTCAACACCATGCTGGACGACAGCCTTCCGCTGACGCCCGGCGAATGGCCCGAATGGGGCAACCCGATCGAGAGCAAGGCGGCTTTCACGCACCTGCTCAGCTATTCTCCCTACGACCAGGTAACGCGGCAGGATTACCCGCCGATGCTGGTGACTGCCGGCCTTAACGATCCGCGCGTCACCTATTGGGAGCCTGCCAAGTGGGTCGCCAAGCTGCGCGAGTACAAGACCGACGACAACATCCTGCTGCTGAAGACCAATATGGGCGCAGGCCACGGTGGTCGCTCCGGCCGCTGGGAAGGCCTGCGCGAAACGGCGGAGGAAGTTGCCTTCATTCTGTGGCAGCTTGGCGTGGAGGAGTGAGCAACCGCTTCACGCTGACTTTCACCGCGTTGCCCGAGCACATCGATGCGAACGGGCATGTGAACAACACGGTCTGGGTGCGGTGGATGGAGGACCTGTCCGTCGCGCACTGGAACGCGCAGGCCCTGCCCGAGCACCGCGATGCCTATGTCTGGGTCGTGACCCGGCACGAGATCGACTATCGCGGCAACGTGACTGAGGGCGCGGAAGTGACCGGGGAGACCATCATCAAGGATGGCCCGCGCGGGGCCCGGTTCGACCGGCATTACGAATTCCGCGATGCCGATGGCAAGGCGCTGGTGCGCGCCAAGTCGACATGGGCAATGGTGGACAAGGCCAGCGGGCGACTGATGCGCGTTCCGCCTGAGGTCGCCGCGCCGTTCCTGCCGCCCGAAAGTTCCGAAAGCTAGGCGATCGCCTCTTCGATCGGCAAAAGGTCGTAGCCCAGCTCGCTGGCGACTGCCGGATAGGTGACGGACCCTGCGTGGACGTTCAGCCCCTGCGCCAGGTGAGCGTCGCGGCGCATGGCTTCCTTCCAGCCGAGATTGGCGATGCGGATGGCGTGGGGCAGGGTAACATTGTTCAGCGCATAGGTGCTGGTGCGGCTGACGGCGCCGGGCATGTTGGCAACGCAGTAGTGCACGATATCGTCCACGACGTATGTCGGGTTGTCGTGCGTCGTTGGCTTGCTCGTCTCGAAACAGCCGCCCTGGTCGATGGCGACGTCCACCAGCACCGCGCCGGGCTTCATGGTCTTCAGCATCTCGCGGCTGATCAGCTTGGGCGCGGCGGCACCGGGCACCAGCACGGCGCCCACCACCAGGTCTGCCTGCGCCACGGCCTGTTCGAGGTTCGCCTTGCTGGCAAAACGCGTGCTCGCGCGCGCCTCGAAGTGGGTGCCGACTTTCTCCAGCACTTCGGGGTCGAGATCCATGATGACGGTGCGCGCGCCAAGGCCCGCCGCCATCTGCGCGGCATTGAAGCCGACGACGCCGCCGCCGATCACCAGCACCCGGCCCGGCAGCACGCCCGGCACGCCGCCCAGCAGCACGCCGCGACCGCCGTGGACTTTCTCCAGCGCGTTGGCCCCTGCCTGGATGCTCATGCGCCCGGCCACTTGGCTCATGGGCTTCAGCAGCGGCAGGCCGCCGCGCGGACCGGTGACGGTTTCGTAGGCAATCGCGGTGCAACCCGATTTGACGAGACCCTCCGTCTGTGCGGCGTCGGGGGCGAGGTGGAGGTAGGTGTAGAGGATCTGGCCCTCGCGCAGCCGGGCGATTTCCTCCGGCTGCGGCTCCTTCACTTTCACGATCATGTCGCACTCGGCAAAGATGTTCTCGACCTTGTCGATCACCTTCGCGCCGCTGGCGACGTACTGGTCGTCATAAGCGCCGATGCCTGCGCCCGCGCCGGTTTCCATCCACACCTCGTGACCGTTGGCGACGAGTTCCTTGGCACTCTCGGGAGTCAGGCCGACGCGGTATTCACGGTTCTTGATCTCGCGGGGACAGCCGATGCGCATGGGACGAAAACTCCAGTTGGTTTCGGATCAAGCCGGGGGCGGACTCGAAAGTTCCCGCAAGCCGTTACAGATGAAACCTCTTTGCCGCAATGCCGTTCCGGCTGGACTAGTCGGGCTGGAACAGGGTCAGGTCGATGCTTTCGCCAACGGCGCGCAGCCCCGCGTCGGAACCGTGCAGGAAGTCTCCCATGTGATAGCCGTCGCGCATCGCCTGCGGAACGTCCGGGTCGGCGAAAGCAAGGTCGAGCCGCACGACGGCATCGAACTCGCCCGAATTCACGATCCAGTCGTTCACCGCCTGCCGCGCGGCCTCGCCTTCCTCGCTCCAGTAGGCAGCGCCCTTGTAGGGGCCGATCGGCGAGCCGATGACTTCGATTCCCTCTGATCGGGCGCGGGTGATGATCTGGCGATAGCCTTCGATCATCTGCTCGGCATCGATATCGGGCTGGTCCAGCCGAAGACCGCCCAGCGGCCCGCCATCGGGATTGTCGAACGCCCCGCCGAAGCGGTTGCCGATATCGTTCACGCCGACGAACACGATCATGTGGGTGACGTTCGGCAGGCTCAGCACGTCCTCGTCCAGCCGCGCCAGCGCGCTCTCGCCCATGCCGGGGCTGAGCACGCGGTTACCGCTGATGCCGGCATTGGCGACCGCATATTCCAGGCCCGCCGCTTCCAGCCGCTCTGCCAGCACGTCGGGCCAGCGGCGATCTTCGCCCGGTGTCGAGCCGACGCCATCGGTGATGGAATCGCCATAGGTGACGATGGTCCCCAGGGCGTCGTCGGAATCCACTTCGACCACGGAGAGGAACGCGCGGTGCATCGCGGTGGAGGCAGGCTCCCAGCTATCGCCCACGTGGTTACCCGATGGCGATACGGCCAGGGTGTCCAGCCCGGTAAGGTGGCAGGTGCAGGGGCCGGTTTCCTCCGGAAGGTAGAACTCCACCTTCACCTTGTCGAAATCGGAGGTGTCCAACCCGACCTCGTCACTAACAAACGGAGCGCCGCGCGGGATCACCGCGCCAGACTCTCCGCCGAAAGTGAGCGGACGGCTGGTGCCGGCCACTTCGTTACCCGCGTCATCCAGCAGCACGATCCGCGCCGCGCCGATTTCCAGCGGACGGTCGCCGTAGCGATTGGTGAAATGCACCCGCAGACGGTCCCCGCCTTCGGAGAGGCGCAGCACCTGGCTGATCGTCACATCGTCATACGAAGGGGCAGCGAAAGGGCCTTCGTCGGTTAGCGGAGCGTGGGGGGACGCAGTCCAGCTCGCCACCCAGTTATCGTGCGCGGCGACCGGCGTTGCCAAGATCAGCGCGGCGGCGGAGAGGGTGAGTTTGTTGATGAAATACATGCTGGGGCCCCTTTTCCCGTATCTCCGGCTCGTGGCTGGCCGGGGTTTCGGTTCCGCAGCCTAACCGGGGATTCGAGCGGCGCAAGCCGCTTGTAGGAAAGGCCTTTTCATGGTGCCCTTGCCACCCCGCCTCCCCGCCCGGCCACCAAGGATGCCACTACCTTGCGGTGGCCGGGCGGGGAGGCAGGGCGGTATGGACTCGTCGATTATACCAGCACGTCTTCTATGCCGGGCACGGTGATCGTGCGTTCGCCGCCGAAGTCCTCGTGCACCGAGATCAGCCCGGTCTTTTCGAGATGTTCGAGCAGGCGGCGGATGCGGCCGGGCGAGGCGGTGCCGTAGACGCGGGCGAGGTGATCCTCGTCGGGCGTGCCCGATCCGCGCGCGGCGGACACCACGATGGCGAGGTATGGTGCCAGCACATCGTCTGCCACGCCTTCCGCCATCGCTTCCACCCGTGCACGCTGGCTCTCCTCCAGCAGGCCGACCCCGGCGCTGGCGAAAGCGAACAGGCGGCGGAAGGTGGGCATGTCGATATGTGCGCTGGCCACGCCCTGCTGGCGGCAGCGGGTGGCAAAGTCGCGGAACAGCGTGCTGGCTGGACGGAAGGTCGCGCCGTCCTCCGCCGCCATTTCGGCGAGCACCGAATCGACATCGCCCGTCGCTACATCGTGCGACAGCGACTCCTGCGGTTCGGCGCGAGAGGCCATGCTCTGCGCCAGTTCCTCCACCGGCGGCGGCGCGGGCGGTGGAGGGGGAGGGGGCTGGTGCACCTTTTCCGCCGCTTCCTCCGCCAGGTCGGCATGCAGCAGTTCGCCCATCGAGGCAGCGTCCGCCTGCGGCAGCGGGGTGAGCGCGCTGGCGGCGTTCTTCCCGCCCGTCTTCACCTCGCCGATGTGCACGGCCACCGGGCGGCGGCTGACCGCCGGGCCGAGGCCGAGGAAATGCCCGCGCTGCAGATCGCGGATACGCTCCGCCTGCTTGCGGTCCATGCCCAAAAGGTCCGCCGCGCGCTGCATGTCGATATCGAGGAAAGTGCGGCCCATGAGGAAGTTCGACGCCTCTGCCGCCACATTCTTCGCCAGCTTCGCCAGCCGCTGCGTGGCAACGATGCCCGCGAGGCCGCGCTTGCGCCCCCGGCACATCAGGTTCGTCATGGCGGACAGCGTCATGCGGCGGGTGTCTTCCGCCATCTCTCCGGCGGCGGCAGGGGCGAACATCTGCGCCTCGTCCACCACCACCAGCGCGGGGAACCAGTGTTCGCGCGGGGCATCGAAAAGCGCGGTGAGGAACTGCGCGGCGCAGCGGATCTGCTGTTCCACTTCCAGATCTTCCAGCGCCAGCACGACGGAGGCGCGGTGCTGCCGGATGCGACCAGCCAGCGCTTCGATCTCGCGCGGGGAATAGCTCGCGCCTTCCACCACCACGTGATCGAAATGGTCGGCGAGGCTCACGAAATCGCCCTCGGAATCGATGATGACCTGCTGCACGAGGCCCGCGCTCTGTTCCAGCAGGCGGCGCAGAAGGTGCGACTTGCCGCTGCCCGAATTGCCCTGCACCAGCAGGCGCGTGGCGAGCAGTTCCTCCACGTCCACCAGCACCGGGGTGCCGTGCGCGTCCTTTCCGATCTCGATGTCCGTATTCACGAGCGAAGTCCCATTGGCCCGAGGGTAGGGAGCCGATACGATTCGGACTAGGCGGCAAAAGGCATTTATCCAGCGATTGTTAGCCGCTAGCGTCATTGGCCAGAGGAAGAGGGGACCGAGTTCATGCGCGTAAGTGTTCTTGCAGGTGTCGGCCTTGCCGCCGTTGTTGCTGCCTTTGTCGCCACCGGGCCTGCCGCGTCGCAGGATGGCGCGGGCAGCGCACAGCGATGCGATCGTTTCGCTGGCGAGGTGGCGCGCCTCGATAACGTGAGCGAAGCCAGCGCCACGTTCGAGGAAGCGGGCATGATGCCCGGCCAGTTCGGTCAGCCCGGCATGATGCTGCCCGCCCACTGCAAGGTCAGCGGCGTGATCGACCGGCGGCAGGGTGTCGGCGGCGTCGAATTCGGCATCGGCTTCGAACTCCGCCTGCCGGCAGAATGGAACGGACGCTTCCTGTTGCAGGGCGGTGGAGGGTTGAACGGCAGCGTGAACCCCGCTGTCGGCCCCGTAGCAGCCGCGCGCACGCCTGCGCTTTCGAGGGGCTTTGCCGTTGCGAGCCACGACAGCGGGCACAAGGGGCCCGTGTTCGACGACAGCTTCTATGCCGATCAGCGCGCGGCACTAGATTTCGCCGAGGCTGCGGTGCCGCAGGTGACGCACGTGGCCCGCGAGCTGACGGCGATGTTCTACAACGAAGCGCCGCACCATTCCTACATGACCGGCTGCTCCACCGGCGGGCGCGAGGGGATGCTGGCGAGCCAGCGCTATCCCGAACTGTTCGACGGCATCGTGATCGGCGCGCCTGCCATGCGGCCCGGCCATTCGAACCTGGCGATGGAGCACGCGCAGGTGCTGCTGAACGCCACGCTTCCTGCCGGAGCCGAGGAACCGGCGGGCTTCACCCCCGCCGAACTGGCGCTGGTGGAGAGCGAACTGGTGCGCCAGTGCGATGCCCGCGACGGGGCGGCGGACGGTATCATCGCCAATGTCGAGGCGTGCCGCGCTTTCGATCCCACCGTCCTGCAATGCGAAGCCGGAGAGAGCGATGGCTGCATTGCGCCCGATCGCCTCGACGCGATGCAGCGCGGCATGGCCTCTCCGCAACTGGCCGACGGGCGCGATACCTACGTGCCTTATCCGTGGGACACCGGCATTACCTACGCCGGGCCGGGCCTTCCGGGGTTCCTGCCACGCGGACAGGGCGGCCCGCTCGGTCCGGCGAGCACGGCGCGCGACATCGATATCGATGGACGGATGCACGAGGTCCGCTGGGATGCGGTCGGGCGGCTGACCGACACCGCCTACTGGACGAACCTTTCGACCTATCTCGGGCGCGGGTCCAAGCTGATGTTCTTCCACGGCGTGTCCGACCCGTGGTTTTCCGCCTTCGACACCTGGGACTATTACCAGCGCGCCCGCGCGGCGAACGGGGCAGAGGCGTGGGACGATGCCGCGCGCTTCTACATGGTGCCGGGGATGATGCACTGCTCCGGCGGCAACGCCTTCAGCAATTTCGACCTGCTCGGCCCGATGGTGGACTGGGTGGAAGGCGGCGAGGCGCCCGGCGCTGTCACCGCCACCCGCGCCGACAGCGATGCGCAGATGCCGCTGTGCCCGCACCCGTCCTATGCGCACTATACCGGTGGCGGCGAGGGTGTGGCCAGCAGCTACGAATGCCGGATGCCGCAGGAAAGTTGACGAAGCGGGGGTTGCAATCACCTGCGGGGGTGGCCAAGTCTTTTGCGAATAGATCGCAATAAGGAACCAGCATGGCCTCCAGACCCGCCCCCCGCACCATGACCGTCACCGCCACGCGCAAGGTAACGCCCTCGATGCTGCGCGTGACTCTGGGCGGGGAGGGGATGGCGGACTATCCCGAAGGTCAGCAGGGCGGATACGTGAAGCTGCGCCTCGATCCGCTGCCGGGCAAGGACAAGCCGGTGGTGCGGACCTACACCATCCGCGCCCAGCGCGATGGCGAGATCGACGTTGATTTCGTGCTCCACGAAACGCCCGACGGAAGCCACGGCCCAGCCACCGACTGGGCGCTGGCGGCCGGGCCCGGAACGGTGATCGACCTCGGCGGCCCCGGCCCGGCCAAGCCCCTTCCGGAGGACCGCGACTTCTACCTGATTGCTGGCGACATGACCGCGCTTCCCGCGATATCGGTCAACCTCGAGGCGCTGCCGCGCGATGCGAAAGGCGTGGCACTGCTGGAAGTGCAGGACGAGGCGGACAGGCAGGATATCGATGCGCCCGAGGGCGTGGAGATCCGCTGGCTGGTCAGTCCGCAGCCCGGCACCCGGCCCGACCTGCTGGCCGACGCGCTGCGCGAGGTGCCGTGGCCGCAAGGCGAGGTCTATGCCTGGGCGGCCTGCGAGTTCTCTTCGATGAAGCAGCTACGCGCCTACCTTCGCGGCGAACACGGGCTGGGGCCGGACAGCCTCTATATCTCCAGCTACTGGAAAAGCGGGCTGACCGAGGAAGACCACAAGATCGCCAAGCGCGAGGACGCCGAAGCGGCCTAGGCTACGCCGCTACCGTCTCCCGCTTGTAGACCCAGTAGTTCTGGCCCCAGCGCTCCTCCAGTTCGGCGAGGCATTCGCGGTGGATTTCGCGCACGCGCTCGGGCGTCATGTATTCCGCCTTGTCGATCTCCTCGATCTTCAGGGTCGACTTGTCTTCATATAGGTGCTCGCCTTTCAGCAGCGCGTTATCGTCGTAGGGCCAGATGAAGGCCTGGCGGCTGGAGACGAGATAGAGCCCGTCTGCCTTTTCCGCCTTCACGCCGATCTTCGCCAGTTCCTCTCCGGTGCTCATCTGGTGGAACCACATCTCGTCGGCGATGCCCCAGTCGGCCACGGCCACCTTGTCGCCGCTGTTCCACAGCACGATGTCGCCGATGGCGGAGTAGAAATCGAACACGCCCTGCTTGCCGTGAACCTGCGTGGGATTATCACCCCAGCACACGTGATAGACGGGGTCGTCCGCCATCATGTCGGGCGCGGTGATCTCCTCGAACATGGCCGCGCCTTCCAGGTGAACATGGCGGCAATAATTCTTCAGGATCGCCTTGTGCAGCGGATTATCGAGGCTGTCGTGCAGGGCGATGGATGGGTCCATGCAGGCATAGACTTCGCGTTCGTACTTGCTGGGCATTTTTCTGTCTCTCTCCCGTTCTTGCGGGAAGAATGCCACTTGTGCGGACGAAATCAACGGCTGCGTGGCCGGCCTAGCAATCCTCGCCCGCCGCGATCAGCCTGCCGCGCAGCCCTTGCAGCGTGGTGTTCTGGATTTCGATGCCGGGGTGGGCGTTCACCTCGATCACCATAGGCCCCTCGTTGACGTCGTGCACGATATCCACCCCGCAATAGCCCAGCCCCACGGCGGGGCCGGAGTGGGCGGCGATATCGAGCACGTCCTTCCAGTGCGGGATCTTGAAACCGATCAGCTGCTGGCCGGTGTCGGGATGATGGGTGATGACCTTCTTGCCCTGCTTGGCGCGGAAGATCACGCCTGTCTCCAGGTTCACGCCCGCGCCGATGCCGCCTTGGTGCAGGTTCGCCTTGCCGTCCGATTCGTTGGTGGGGAAGCGCGCCATCGCCATCAGCGGGAACGTGCCGCGGCAGATCACGCGCACGTCGGGCAGGCCGTCGTCCACGAGGAAGGCGAAGGCCGGGTCGGCGCGGATCAGCGGTTCGATCAGCGCGGCATCGTCCGACGCCGCATCGCCCGAAAACTGCCCGTCCACGATGCGGCGAACGTGGTTCTGCACGTCGTCGGGCGTGATCGGCTTGCCCGATCCCTTCAGCCAGTTGCGGCCTTCCTTGCGCACCGCCAGCAGGATGCCGTCGCCCTGCGATCCGCGCGCGGGCTTGATTGCCCAGGCATCGGGCAGGATTTTCTCCGGATCGAAGCTGCTAAGCTGACCATAGCCGGAGACCACGGCTATGGTGCCGGAGGTTTTGACGCCGTGCTCCACCAGCGCCACCTCGGCCGCCACCTTGTCGCGCGCCCGCTCGATCGCGTGGCGCGGATTGTACTTGGCGATGATCGCGTTGCGCAGATTGATGCCCAATATCTCGTCCACCACCAGAGTCGAGGAAGCCGAGGAGGGCAGGCTCGAAGAGTCGTCCGATCTCGTGGCGTCGGGCGAAGAGAGCGGCGATGCTGCCGCCATCATCGCGTCTGCCGGCGGATCGGTCATAGGGCGGGAGCGGCGCGTCAGCAGGTTCATCGGGTTGAACATCTGGCAATCCTGGCTGTGTGGCGGAAATTTCGGCGCGGACGCGGTCCCAGTCGAACGCTGTCAGGCGACCGGGGGGCAATTCTGCGGGTTCATCCGTGCTATCGTTTGCGGCAATGCCGCCGTCGTGGTGACGCGGCTCCGGCGTTGCCACGCGAGCAGCGGCCACATCCGGCAATTCCGGCGCAGGCGGCTTCGCCTGCATCCGCGGAGGCGCGGCGCGCCTGTCGATCTCCGGCGGGTTTGCGCGCCTGTCGGTCAGCGACCTGACGACGAGGGGACGCCCCGGTGGGGGCGGCCGGGACGGGAAGACCGAGAGTTGGACCTCCATCTCCTTCTCATCCTCGTCGTGCGGCTTGTCGATTTCGGCGCGGGCGGCGAGGATCTGTTCCACTTCCTCGACCGGGGCGGGCGCCACATCCTTGCCCATGCGCTTCATCCAGCCTTCGTACCAGATGGGGAAGAACCGCCCGATCTCGGTCATGCGCAGGCCGCGATACCGGCCCAGGATCGTGATGGCGATGGCAGCAAAACCCGGCAGCAGCAGCGGGGAGACCTCGATCAGGCGCAGCGCGATCTCGCTCACCATCACGAACTGGATCACCAGCGCCAGCATCATGGTGTTGAAAGCGATGTGCGCGGCTTCGAAATAGCCGTCCTTCTCCCACTGGCGCCACCAGCGTTCCACCACCAGCGCGGTGACGACCACGGGCATGGCGTCCACCTGCAGGTTGGTGTCGAGAATGCCCTGGAGCGCGGCCAGGACGAACACCACCAGCGAGATCAGCACGCCGAGAAAGCCCACGCGGGTCATCCGCAGTTTCAGCAGTGACGGGGCCACCGCCATGCCGATGGCGACCGCGGTGCACAGCACGATGGGGCCGAACACCGGGCCGATTTGCAGAAAGGCGAGGGCGATCAGCATGGGCGTGAACAGGCCGAACGCCTTCATCCCGATGAAACTGCGCGCCAGCTCCACCAGGAAGCTGCCGATGGGAAGTACCATCAGCAGGTTCGAGGGTTTAAGGCCCCAGATCGCCTGCGACACGGCGATGCCGCCCAGCGCCGATGGCATGGACAGCGGGTTGCGCGTGTTGCTGATGCCCCAGAGCGCAAGCGCGCCCAGCACGGCGAACACCGCCATGCCGATATAGGCGGGGCGGCGCACCTGCGGCGTAGCGCGCTCCCACGCCCGGCTGAGGAATGCGATCTTGCTAGAAAACATAACCGATGGACAGGCTCAGCCGGTATCCCTCACGCTCGCGGAGGGGATCGTTGGAGGTGCTGACGATGTATTTCGCCTCCGCCTCGATCCGCCAGTCGCCCGGCCACCACAGGAATTCGACCTCCGGCACGAACTGCGTGTCGTCGCGCGGGGTGCCGCCGGGGGTCATGCGGCCCTCGAACTCGGTATGCCGCACTTCGATTGCCGGGCGCACGCGCAGGTCGTCCGTGATCGGGTGGGTGTAGGACAGCGACGCGGATTCGCGGGTGTAGGCTCGGTCCGGGTTGTCGGAATCGATTTCCTCGGCGCGCAGGTCCACGTTCACGTAGTGATAGCGGCCGATACGGTGGCGATATTCGACATCGACGCGCAGGCCCTCGCCTTCGGACGCGGTGCCGCCGGGGCCGGCGGTGTCGGCATATTCGCGGTCCCGCCAGGTGACGGTGGCGCGCACGCGGTGCTCGAGGACGGGCTGGTATTCGATGCGGACGGAGACCTGGACCTCGTCGGTGTCGGGGCTTTCCACGGTAACGAGGTCATCGTAGACGCGGCCCTGCAGGCGCACGGCCCAGTCCTCGCCGAACTCCTGTTCGACCGAGGCTGTGAACCGGTCGCGGTCGTAACGCTCGCGGCCCGTGGCATTGCCGAAGCGTTCCACCTGGATGCGGTCTGCCTCCAGGCGGAAAGTGGTGCGCTCGTCCTTCAGTTCCACGCCCACCTGTCCGCGCAGGTAGCCGCCGTCGCCGACGATGATGAGCTCGTCCTCGCGGTCGCTGCTTTCGGAGGTGACGACGCCCGCCTCGACACGGGCGAAGGGATCGAGTTCCCAGCCATCGTCGTCCTGCGCGGCGGAGGGCACGGAAAGGCCCGCCCCCAGCATGGCGAAAGCGACGGCGGCGAGGCGCAACACGGCGCAAAAAGACGATTTCCCCTGCATGGGAGGGGAATTACGCAGGCAATGGTTTAGACTTTGCTAACCCTAACGCGAAAGGTTTTGATCGGTACGTTGGCGCACTTCCGAGACGTAAAACCAGATCGGTTACTTATCCTGAGGGAGGCAATCAGATCGGGTTGCCATCCCGGTCGCGGAAGATCTCGCGTCGGCCCACGTGGTTGGCGGGGCCGACCAGTCCTTCGCCTTCCATCCGCTCGATCCACTTGGCGGCGGTGTTGTAGCCGACGCCCATCTGGCGTTGCAGCCAGGAGCCGGACGCCTTCTGGTTCTCGATCACGATCTGGCACGCCTGGCGATACTTGCGCTCTTCGGGGTTGTCGCTGGCGGTGAATTCGTCCTCGAAGTTGAAGCCGCCGTCTTCCGGCTCCTCGGTAACCGAATCGACGTAGGCCGGTTCGCCCTGCGCACGCCAGTGATCGGCCACCTTCTCCACTTCCTCGTCGGACACGAAGGGGCCGTGCACGCGCTTTATCGCGCCGGTGTTCGGCTTGTAGAGCATGTCGCCCTTGCCCAGCAGCTGCTCCGCGCCCTGTTCGCCCAGGATCGTGCGGCTGTCGATGCGGCTGGTGACGTTGAAGCTGATACGGGTGGGAAGGTTCGCCTTGATGACGCCGGTAATCACGTCGACCGAGGGGCGCTGCGTCGCCATGATGAGGTGGATGCCCGCCGCGCGCGATTTCTGCGAAAGGCGCTGGATCAGCACTTCGATCTCCTTGCCGACCACCACCATGAGATCGGCCAGCTCGTCGACGATCAGCACGATCTGCGGCAACACTTCGTAATCGAGTTCGGCCTCTTCCACGATGGCCTCGCCGGTTTCGGGGTCGTACCCGGTCTGCACGGTGCGCTTCAGCGGTTTGCCCTTGGCGGCGGCAGCGGCGACGCGTTCGTTGAAGCCGTGGAGGTTGCGTGCGCCGATCTCGCTCATCATCCGGTAACGCTTCTCCATCTCCTCCACCGCCCACTTGAGGCTGCGGACAGACTTGTGCGGCTCCGTCACCACGGGCGCGAGGAGGTGGGGAATGTCGTCGTAGCTCTTGAGCTCCAGCACCTTGGGATCGATCAAGATCAGGCGGCACTCGGCAGGCGTGAACTTGTAGAGCAGGCTCAGCAGGATGGCGTTGAGACCCACCGACTTGCCCGAGCCGGTGGTGCCGGCCACCAGCAGGTGCGGCATGGCGGCAAGGTCCGCGACGATGGGATCGCCGGAAATGCCCTTGCCCAGGATGATCGGCAGGTTGCCCTTGGCATCGACGAAAGACTCGCTTTCGCACAGTTCCTTGAAGCTGACGGTCTGGCGGTTGGCATTGGGCAGTTCGATGCCCATGACGGTCTTGCCCGGAATCGGCGCGACACGGGCGCTGATCGCGCTCATGTTGCGGGCGATGTCTTCGGCGAGGCCGACGACGCGGCTGGCCTTGATGCCGGGCGCGGGCTCCAGTTCGTACATGGTGACGACCGGGCCGGTCTTCACTGCAGTGATCTCGCCCTTGACGTTGAAATCGTCGAGCACGGTTTCCAATAGGCGGGCGTTGCGTTCCAGCGCCAGCTTGTCGACCGGCGGGGCGTTGTCGATCGCCGCGTCTTCCAGCAGGTCGATGCTGGGCAGGGCGTAGTCGGCGAACATGTCGGGCTGCTGCGTTTTCGTGGATGGCTTGGCCCGGCGCGGCGGCGCGGCGGGATCGGCGATCTCGACCGGGCGGCGCTCCACCGCAGGGGCGGAATCGGTATCGTCGTCGGCCTCAGGCCGGGCTTTCGCACGCCGAGACTTTTGCCGTTTTGGTTCGTCAGGCTTGAACGGATTGTCCGATCTGGAGAGGCGCGGGAGGAAGCGGCCCCAGTCCGGCATGGTCAGCAGTCCGGCCCAGTCCACCGCGAACACGCGGCCCGCCAGCAGCGCACCCCCGCCAAGGCAGGCAAGCCCGCCTGCGAGGATGCCCCAGAACCGCCCGCCTTCAGGCAGCAATCCCGCCAGAGCTTCCAGCGCGCTTTCGCCCAGCAGCCCGGCAAGCCCGCCGAACCCGGCAGGCCAGCTGTGCTGGCGTGCGTCCGTCACCAGCGAGAATGCCGTGGCGAGCAGCACCATGGCCACCAGCAGCACGCCCACGGTGCGCCACCACGTACCGCCCCAGCGTTCGTCCTCGTCGGCATCACGCCACAGCTTGCGCGCAAAGGCATAGGTGAGCGGCAGGAGCAGCACGGAGACCCAGCCGAAAGCCGTCAGCGCCAGGTCGGCGGCGAATGCGCCGGGCGCGCCCATCCAGTTCTCGATGGTGTCGCCCGCGGCGGTGGAAAGCGAGGGATCGGTCTGGCTGTAACTGACCAGCGATATGGCGAGGAACGCCGTGAAGGCGAACAGCACCACCGCGCCCGTCAGTTGCGCGCTGCGCGCCAGCGACCGGCGGAAAGCGGCGCGCCAGTCTGCATTCGGTTTGGCGGCCCTGCTGGCCATGGTCGATCCCCTAATGATGCGTCCCGGTCGGCAGAATCCCATAGCGGGACTCCGGGGTCAAATTGTTTGTCTCATGAACCCGCGTCCGCGGGTTCGTCCTCCCGGCTGTTCCCTCCGCTTCGCTGCGGGGCCGGTCCGGGCGGGCGTTCGCCCTTGCGGCCCTCTGGGCCGTTTACGAGAGGCCGTCTATGGCTGCCCAGCTCGGCCAGTTGAGATGGCGCGCTCTTTCGCGGGTCATTCCGCCCAGCGCGATGACGGGCATCTGCGCATGGCTTGCGAGCGTGCGAAACCTTGCCGGGCCCAGCACCTTGCCGCCGGGGTGGGAGCGGGTGGGGAAGACCGGCGAGAGCATGATCGCGTCTGCACCGATGCGGTTGGCCTGTGCCATCTCGCGCATGTCGTGGACCGTGGCGATGGTGATCATGTCTGCCCGCGCCGGATAGATCGACAGCGGCGCGCCGTAGACGCCGTGGGCGCCCCATTCGCGCGCGGTCAGGGTGCTGTCGGACAAGATAATGAGGTGGCCCCTGCGCCGCGCAATGCGTGCCAGCGTCTCGAACCGGGCCAGCCGCTCCGCCGGAGGCAGGTGGTAGTGGCGGTAGACCAAACCCACCGGCTCCCTGAATTCGCCCAGCCGCGCCTCCAGCACGGCATCGTTGCGCGCGTCCGAAAGCAGCCACAGGTTCGGCAGGGACTGGAAACCGTTCATCCCCGCGCTATAGCGCGCCTATGAGCAAAAGCGCCACAGAACGCCTGGCAGAAGTGCAGGCCAAGATCGACAAGACCTGCGCCATCGCCCGACGCAAGCCCGAGGAAGTGACGCTGGTCGCCGTCAGCAAGACGCACTCCGCCGACGCGATCCGCCCGCTGCTGGAAGCGGGCCAGCGCGTGTTCGGCGAGAACCGCGTGCAGGAAGCGCAGGAGAAGTGGCCCGCCCTGCGCGAGGACTATCCGGACGTCCAGCTCCACCTCGTCGGGCAATTGCAATCCAACAAGGCCGAGGACGCCGTCGCCCTGTTCGATTGCATCCACTCGCTCGATCGGCCCAGCCTGGTGAAAGCGCTTGCCAAGGCCTTCGACAAGACCGGCAGGCGCGTACCGTGTTTCGTGCAGGTGGATATCGGCGAGGAGGAGCAGAAGGGCGGCTGCGCCATCGCCGATCTGCCCGCCCTGCTGGAGCAGGCGCGCGAAGCGGATATCCCGATTGCCGGCCTGATGTGCGTGCCGCCGCTCGGGATCGAACCCGCACCCTATTTCGCCCTGATGGCCAAGATTGCCGACGAACACGGCCTCGAAGGCCGATCGATGGGCATGAGCGGCGATTTCCCCACCGCCATCATGCTGGGCGCGACCCGCGTGCGCGTGGGCACGGCGCTGTTCGGCGAACGGGGCTGACCGCTCAACAGGAGTTGACGCAGGGGCCGTCGAAGCGGCAAGTCACACCTGTAACCAATCGAACCGGGACGCCCGCCATGATCATCCGCCTCGCCACCGCAGCCAGTCTGTCGCTCGCCGCTGTCGTTTCCGGTCCCGCCCTTGCGCAGGCCGACGATCCCTACGCCGATTGCGCGGCCACGACGGACGACGCCGCGCGCCTTGCCTGTTTCGATGCGACCTACGCCGAGCAGCGCGAGGTGATCGCCGCGCGCGCGGCGGCAGAGGCCGAAGCGGCGGCCCGCGCGGAGGAGCGCGAGCGCGAGGAATTCGGCCTCAACGCCTTCCAGCGCGATGATCGCCGCGAGGAAGTGGCTGAAAGCGATCCCGTGCAGGCCGAGGAACTGGCGCGGATCGAGGAAGAGGAACGGCGCGAGGAAGAACGCGAGGTCAATTCCGCCGTGGTCGAGGTGTTCCAGGATGCAGCCCGCAGGCAGGTCGTGCTGCTGGCGAACGGGCAGATCTGGCGCGAGACGTCCAATTCCAACATGCGCCGTGACGTGCGACCGGGGTGGGAAGCCAACATCAGCCGCAGCGGCCTGGGTGGTTTCCGCATGACCTTTGAAGGGCAGCGCGGCTATATCGGCGTATCGCGCCTGCAGTAAGGCGGGCGATCAGGCGGCTTCCGCCGTTTCCGGCTCGCCCGCGGCGATCGCGTCGAGAAGGGCGCGCTTGACCTTTTCCAGCCGTTCCTCGTTGACGATCTTCCCGCCCAGCAGGTCGGTCACGTAGAAAGTGTCCACCGCGCGCTCCCCGTACTGGGTGATGTGCGCGGAATTGATGATCAGGCTGGCTTCGAACATGGCGCGGGTCAGGCGGTTGAGCAACGCGGGCCGATCCGTCGCGTTCACCTCGATCACGGTAAAGCGGTTCGAGGCATCGTTATCGAACAACACCTGCGGAGCGACGCGGAAATTCTCCGCCCGGCTCTGCTTCAGCGGACGCTTGGCAAGGCGCGGCACCATGTCGATCTTGTTCGCCAGCGCGTCCTCGATGGCCTTCTTGAGCCGGACCAGTTGCTGTTCTTCGCTGAACGGCTTGCCCAGCGGATCCAGTACGAGGAAATTGTCGACCGCCTTGCCCACTCGGTTCGTGTGGATGCGCGCGTCGATGATGTTGCCGCCAGCCAGGTGGATGGCACCCGCGATGCGGAAGAACAGGCCTGGGTGATCCTCCCCTATGACGGTCACCAGCGTCGCACCCAGCGCCTCGTAGAACTGTGCATGGATGGAAAGGGCGTGCTCGGCATCGCGCGCGGCCTCGTAATGCGGCAGGTTGATAGCGATCACGTCCTCGGGTTCGGCGATCCAGTAGGCATCGTCGAAGCGGTTATCGAGCGCTTCGACGAGGTAGCCCTTGTCGCCAAGCATTTCGGCAACGGCTTCCTTCTTGGCGTTCACACGCTCCTCGCGCCCGTGCGCCTTGTGGCCCAGGCGCAGTCGTTCGACGCTGCTTTCGTAGAGGTCGCCGATCAACTGTCGTTTCCAGCTGTTCCAGATGCCCGGTCCCACGGCGCGGATATCGACGATGGTCAGCACGGTCAGCAGCCGCAGCCGTTCCAAGTTCTGCACCTCGGCCACGAAATCGCCGATGGTCTTGGGATCGGAAAGGTCGCGCTTGAAGGCGGTTGCGCTCATCAGCAGGTGATAGCGCACCAGCCAGGCGACCAGTTCGGTCTCTTCCGCGTCCAGCCCGAAGCGCGGGCAGACCTTGCGCGCCACGTCGGCGCCCAGCACCGAATGATCGCCGCCGCGGCCCTTGGCGATATCGTGCAGCAGCACCGAGACGTAGAGCGCCCGCCGGTTCTTGATAAGCGGCACCATCTCGGTGGCGAGCGGATGGTCGTCCTTCAGCTTGCCGCGCTCGATCTCCCTGAGCAGGCCGATGGCGCGGATGGTATGCTCGTCCACCGTGTAGTGGTGGTACATGTCGAACTGCATCTGCGCGTTGACCTTGCCGAAATCGGGCACGAAGCGGCCGAACACGCCCGCCTCGTTCAACCAGCGCAGCACGGTTTCGGGGTCGCGGTGGCCGCTCAGGATTTCGAGGAACAGCTCGTTCGCGCGCTTGTCCCTGCGCACCTTGGCGTCGATCAGGCCGGAATCGCGCCGGGCGATGCGGATGGTGGCCGGGTGGACTTCCAGCCCCTCGCGCTCGGCAATGGCGAACACTTCCAGCAGGCGCACCGGGTCCTGTTCGAACCAGTCGTCCGACGGGGCGGCGATCTTGCCGACTTGCACCGGATAGCCATCGATCGTCTTCGCCGGTTTCAGTGCGGAGAAGAACTCGCTGATGATGCTGCGTTCCTGCGTCTCTTCCTCGATATGGGAAAGGAACACGCCGGTCAGGTGGCCCACGTGCTTCACCTGCAGGAAGTAGAATTGCATGAAGCGTTCGACCGCGCTCTTGCCGGGGCGGTCTGCGTAATTCATCCGCGCCGCGACTTCGCGTTGCAGGTCGAAGGTCAGCCGGTCCTCGCCGCGTTTCGCAATGGTGTGCAGGTGGGCGCGCACGGCCAGCAGGAAACCCTCCGCGCGGCGGAAGCTGCGATATTCCTTCTGCGTGAAGAGGCCCTTGTCCACCAGCTCGCGCGCGCTTTTTACGCGGTGGGTGTACTTGCCGATCCAGTAGAGCGTTTGCAGGTCGCGCAGGCCGCCCTTGCCGTCCTTCACATTGGGTTCGACGACGTAGCGGCTGTCGCCCATGCGCTTGTGCCGGGCATCGCGCTCGGCCAGTTTCTCGGACACGAACTGGGCTTCGGTGCCGGGCACCACTTCGGCCCAGAAGCGGCGGCTGGCGGCCTCGTAAACGTCCTGGTCGCCCCACAGGAAACGGCCTTCCAGCAAGGCTGTGCGGATGGTCAGGTCTTCCTTGGCCATGCGCACGACCTCGTTCAGCGAACGGCTGGAATGGCCGACCGTCAGGCTGAGATCCCACAGGTAATAGAGGATCGCCTCGATCACCTGCTCGCACCACGATGTCGGCTTGTCCGGCGTGACGAAGGCGATGTCGACATCGGAATGGGGGCACATCTCGCCGCGCCCGTAACCGCCCACGGCAATCAGCGCGAGCCGCTCCCCACTGGAACGGTTGGCGACCGGGTAGACGTCGTCGATCACGTGATCGTGCACGATGCGTATGAGCTGGTCGGTCAGGAAGGCATGGCCGTAGGCGCTTTCGTGGCCCGAACCCGGCTTTTCCTCCAGCCTGCGCGCCAGTTCGGCGCGGCCAGCGTCCAGCGCAGCGCGCAATTCGTCGACAATCGCCTGACGTCCTTCGGTCACGCCCTTCTCGGCCACGACCTCATCGATCGCGGCGACGAGTTTGCGCCGATCGAGCACGGCGCGCTGCCTGGGAATACTGGGAAGGCTCACATGGGCCGAGATAGGCGCAGGCGCGGTTCATTGCAAAGGGGCTTTGATGCGGGAAGGGGTTTCAAGCCACAGCGCCCTGTGCCAAAGCGCGGGCATTGCCACGAGAGGCGCATCGCCTCCTCAGTCTCAAGGGAAACAGCGTGATCGTAGATGTTCTGGCAGCAGCGGGCGGCGAAGTCACCCGGTGGAGCGACCTGGGGCTGCGCACCGGTATCGACCTCGGCTTCTTCGAGCTGAAATACTATTCGCTCGCCTACCTTGCGGGCATCATCCTTGGCTACTGGCACTTGTCCAAGATGGTGAAGGCGCCCGGCGCGCCGATGGCGCAGGTGCACGTGGACGACCTGTTCTTCTACTGCACGCTGGGCATCATCATCGGTGGACGGCTGGGCTACGTCACCTTCTACGAACCCGGCCACTGGACCGATTTTTCCGGCGACGGCTTCGTCAGCTGGAAAGTGCTGCGCCTGTGGGACGGCGGCATGAGCTTCCACGGCGGCCTGGTGGGCGTGGTGGCGGCGATTGCCTATGTCAGCTGGCGCGGCGGCCTGCCGTTCATCCGGGTGGCGGACTATATTTCCGTGAACGTGGGCTTCGGCATGATGTTCGGCCGCCTGGCCAATTTCATCAACGGTGAGCTGTGGGGACGCCCCGCCGGCGAAGGCGTGCCCTGGGCGATGACCTTTTGTGACCGCGGGCGCGGCCCTTCGGGCGAGTGCCTGTCGAGCTTCATCCCCCGCCACCCCAGCCAGCTTTACCAGGCGCTTGGCGAAGGGCTGATCGTGGTGGTCATCATGCTTTGCCTGTTCTGGCTCACCCGCGCGCGCTATCGCCCGGCGATGCTTGTGGGCGTGTTCACGACCGTGATCTCGATCGCCCGCTTCGTGGTGGAATTCTACCGCGAGCCCGATGCGCAGTTGCAGGAATTCGCGGCAGAGACGGGGCTGTCGATGGGCCAGTGGCTCACCATCCCGCTGATCCTCGTCGGGATCGGGCTGGTGGTGTGGTCGCTCACCCGCGCCCCGCTGGCGAGCGGAGGCAGGAAACAGGCGGAGGCCTCTTGAACGACCTGCGTGACGAGGACGCCAGGCGCGACCTTGGCGATACTTTCCGCCGCCTGATATCCGCCACCGGGCCGATCAGCCTGATGCATTTCATGGCCGAATCGAACATGCGCTATTACGCCGAGAAGCGCGTGATCGGGCCCGGAAGTGGTGGGGGCGGAAGCGCGGGCGGCGACTTCATCACGGCGCCCGAGATCAGCCAGATGTTCGGCGAACTGGTGGGCCTGTGGCTGGCGGACATGTGGGTCCGCGCCGGGCGCAAGGAGCCTGTGCATTACGTCGAGCTGGGACCGGGCCGGGGCACGCTGGCCCGCGATGCGCAGCGCGCGATGAAACACCACGGCCTGACGCCGAAGATGCACCTCGTGGAGACTTCGGCCCGGATGCGCGATGCGCAACTGGCCAGCGTGCCCGACGCGATCCAGCACCGAGACCTGTCGACCGTGCCGATGGAGGGGACGATCCTGCTGGTCGCCAACGAGTTTCTCGATGCCCTGCCGGTACGCCAGCTGGTGAAGACCGTGGACGGCTGGCGCGAGATCATGGTGGGCGTGGACGGGCTGGGGAAGTTCGTCGAAACACCCGGCCGCCAGCCGATGGATTCCGCCGTGCCCGAAGCGCGGCGCGACGATCCCCCCGGCACCGTGATAGAGACCTCGCCTGCCAGCGCCACGGTGATGTTCGAAGTGGCAGGCCGCCTCGCCCGCCAGGGCGGTGCCGCGCTGTTCATCGACTATGGCTATACCCACGGTCGCAGCGGCTCGACCCTGCAGGCGCTGAAGGACCACCGGAAGATCGGCGTGTTCGATGCGCCGGGCGATGCGGACATCACCGCCCATGTCGATTTCGCGCAGATGGCGCAGGTCGCCCGTTCCCGCGAGGCGCGCGTCCTGGGCACGGTGACGCAGGGTGAGTGGCTGACGCGGCTGGGCATCAACCAGCGGGCGGAGGCGCTGGCGAACGTCGCCCCGCAGCATCGTGACGCCCTGATGCGCGCGCGAGACCGGCTGGTGAAGCCGGACCAGATGGGCGACCTGTTCAAGGTGATGGGCCTTGCCGGACCCGACTGGCCGGACGGTGCGGGATTTGCGGAGGGCTAAGGGGCTATCTGCTCCAGCAGCCACTGTGCGGCGCGTTCGGGCGGCCACTTGTCGTCTTGCCGGTCCACCGCGTAATTTGCCTGCCGCATCGTCGCCACGTCCACCGCGCCCAGCAGCGGCCGGAGCGCTTCTGCCAGCGCCGCATCGTCGGCCATGCGCGGGGAGGCAAGGACGATGGCATCGTAGCTGGGCAGCGCCTCGCGCGGGTCTTCCAACACCACGAGGTTCTCCGCCGCGATGCGCCCGTCAGAGGTGTAGGCGCTGATGACGTCGGCCTCGCCGGAAATCAGCGCGTTGTACATGAAGGTGGGCGAATAGGTGCGCTGCTCGCCGAAGCGCAGGCCATAGGCATCGCGCACGGCCGCCCATTCCGGCCGTTCGAACCATTCGGGATCGCCGCCGATGGTCAGCTGCGGGGCGACGGCGGCAAGATCGGCGATGGTCTCAAGGCCATACCGCTCCGCCGTTTCCTGCGTCACCGCGAGGCCATAGGCGTTCTCGAACCCCAGCCGCCCCAGTACGGCGACGCCCGTATTCTCCCGCTCCCAATCGACGATTTCATCGTACATCGCATCGCGGCCCGGATTGTCGGACCGGCCAAGCTCGTTCGCCCAGAGGGTGCCGGTATAGTCCACCGACACGTCGATCGCGCTGCTGGCAACGGCGTTGTGCACCACGGCGGAGCCAAGCCCCTCGCGGTATTCGACGGCGAAGCCCGCATCTTCCAGCAGCGTGCCGATGGCGCGGCCAAGGATGTATTGCTCGGAAAAGCTCTTGGCCCCGATCACCACGGTCTCGCGCACCTCGCCGCGCCAGTCGACCAGCGACACCGCCGCGCCCGCGATGCCCGCCAGCGCCAGCAATGCGCCGATAATGACGAGCGCCGGGCGACGTTTCGCAAAGCCGCGCTCGACAAGGCCGAACAGCGCGTCCGCCACCAGCGCCAGCCCCGCGCTGGCGAAGCACCCGGCCAGCACCAGCACCCAGTTCTGCGTTTGCAGCCCGGCAAAGATCGGATCGCCCAGGCTGCGCTGGCCGATGGTGGTGGCAAGCGTCGCCGCGCCGATGGTCCACACGCTGGCGGTGCGAATGCCCGCCATCACGTAGGGTGCGGCAAGCGGCGCCTCGACCAGCCGCAGCTTCTGCCAGCCGGTCATGCCAAGGCCCTCGGCTGCCTCGATCAGCTCGTCGTCGAGATTGGCGAGCGCGGTGACGGCATTTCGCAGGATCGGCAGCAAGGCGTAAAGCGCCAGCGCCAGCCACGCGGGCAGGAAGCCCAGCGTCGGCAAGTCCTCGCCGAATATGCTGCGCGCGGCGAGCAGGATGGGGAAGAACAGCGCCAGCAAGGCGAGCGCGGGAATGGTCTGCACGAGGCTGGCGAATCCCAGCGCCACGCGCGCCACCGGCGGCGAGCGGCTGGCCCAGACGGCGAGCGGCAGCGCCACGGCAATTCCCAGCGCCACGGCGGCGGCGCACAGCAGGACGTGCTCCGCCAGTTGCGGGCCGAGGTCCAGGATCGCATCGAGGAGCGCGCTCACTCGCCGATGCCTTCAGAGGTTTTGGCCAGTTGCCGCGCCTGCGCCCGCGGCACGTCCACCAGCGCCTGCGCAATGTCGCCGCCAGCGCCTGCAAGCAGGGCTGCGGGCGTCTCGTCCGCCACGATCCGGCCTGAATCCATCACGAGCACGCGGGTAGCGAGCAGCAGGGCCTCGGCCATGTCGTGCGTTACCATGACGGTTGTGAGATCCAGCTCGTCGTGCAGACGGCGCACGCGTTCGCCAAGCTGGCCGCGCGTGATCGGGTCAAGCGCGCCGAACGGTTCGTCCATCAGCAACAGGTGCGATTCGCCTGCCAGCGCCCGCGCCACGCCTACGCGCTGGCGCTGGCCGCCCGAAAGTTTGGCAGGCAGGCGCGTGGCCATCGTGGGGTCCAGCTCGACGAGGTCCAGCAGTTCGGCAATGCGCGCCTCGGACAGGCGTTCGCCTTCCAGCCGCGGGGTGAGCGCAATGTTTTCGGCGACGCTCATGTGCGGGAACAGGCCGATTCCCTGGAACACGTATCCGATGCGGCGGCGAAGGGGCGCAGGCGGGCCTGCCAGTACGTCTTCCCCGTCCAGCAGCACGCGGCCGCTGGTCGGCTCCACCAGCCGGTTGATGCATTTCAGGAGCGTGGACTTGCCCGATCCGGATGCGCCCACCAGCGCCACGAATTCCCCGCGCGCGATATCGAGAGAGACGTCGCGCACCGCGTGAACATCATCGTATAGTTTGCCCACGGCGTCGAAACGCAGGAAAGCGGGCGGGGCGGGGTCCATTCAGGCGCCCATTCAGGCGGCCAGCGCGGTTTTCGCCATGGTGATGTCGGCCACCAGCCCGTCATCCCCGAAGCGGCGTTCCCACTTGCCCTGCAACTGGCCGGTGATACTCATTTCCACGAGGCGCGACCCGAAGCCGACTTCGCCGCTTTCCTTCGCGGGCGGTCCGCCGTGCTCGGTCCAGCACAGCTGGATGGCATCGCCCGCATCCTCCACCACCAGGTCGACATGGCCGGTATCGGTGGAGAGCGCGCCGTACTTGGCCGAATTGGTGGCGAGTTCGTGGAACACCAGCGCCAGCGGGGTGGCGGCGCGCTGGCCGATCGTCGCGTCGATCCCGGCCACGTGGACGCGCGGCTTGTCATCGGCGTCCGTATAGGGCGCGAACAGCGCCTCCAGCATTCCCTGCAAGCTGTCCTGCCGCACCCCGTCGCCAGGGCGCACGAATTCGTGTGCGCGGCCCAGTGCCCGAAGCACCTTGGTCAGTTCCTGCGCAAACGGCTCGTGCTCGGGCGACTTGCGCGCTTTCAGGGTGGCAAGGCCGGTGACGACGGCAAAGATGTTCTTGATCCGGTGCGAAAGCTCGTTCGCCAGCAAGTCGCGCTCTTCCAGCGCGGCGCGTACCTCGTCGATGTCGGTCAGGGTGCCGAACCAGCGCCGCAGCGCGCCCTCGTCCTCCGCCACGGGCACGGCGAGTGCGAGCACCCATTTCCACGAGCCATCGGCCCGCTTCAGGCGGAATTCGGCATCGAAGGCCTTGTTCTCTGCAAAGCTGGTCGCCCATTCGCCAAAGGCGTGATCGGCATCCTCGGGATGGATGAACGGGCGCCAGTCCTCTGCCGTCTTGGGCGGCGGGGCGCCTGTCACCTGCGTCCAGCGCTTGTTGAAATAGTCGAAATTGCCGACGTTATCGGCAGACCATGCGATCTGCGGCACACCTTCGATCATGCGCAGCAGGCGCCGCTCGCGCTCGGCGATGATCTGTTCTGCCTCTACCGCGGACCGGCGCGCTTCCAGCCGCCGCACGGCAGCCTGCGCCAGCACGGCCAGCCCTTCACGCTGGAAATCATTGAGCGGTTCGGGGTGGGGCCTCGTGTCGATCACGCACAGCGTGCCGAGCGACGCGCCTTCCTTCGACACCAGCGGATGCCCGGCGTAATAGCGGATCTCCGGGGCGCCGGTGACGAGCGGGTTTTCGGCAAAGCGCGGATCGGCTTCGGCATTGGCCACTTCGAGCAGTTCCGAACTGCCAAGGGTATAGTTGCAGAAGGCGGCTTCGCGCGGCGTACTGCTGTCCGCCAGCCCCTGTTTGGCGAGGAAACGCTGGCGCTCCTCTTCCAGCAGCGTGACGACCGAGACGGGCGCATTGCACAGCCTGGCCGCGAAATCGACGATCGCCTTCAGTTCGGGATCGCCTTCCAGCATATCCGCGTTGAAGCTCTCGACGACGCTGAGGCGACGAGCCTCGTCGATGAATTCGCTGGCCGGTTCGGGCATTGCCGATGGCTGCAAGATAGGATCGTCCAATGCCATACAAGGTCCATGTAGCTGGGCAACGGCCAGAATCCTAGCCGAGACAGCAAGTTTCCATTGCAACCTGTTTGCCAGACAGCCCCCGCTTGCTATTGGCGAAACCGACTAGAGGAGCAGACCACCCATGCGCGCCACCCCCGATTTCGATTTCGGCCTGACCGAAGAAGCCCTGATGATCCGCGAGACCGTCGCCCGCTTTGCCGACGAGCGTATCGCGCCGATGGCGGCTCAGATCGACGCGAAGGACGAATTCCCGATAGAGCTGTGGCCGGAAATGGGCGAACTGGGCCTGCACGGCATGACGGTGAGCGAGGAAGACGGCGGCACTGGCCTCGGCTACCTCGAACACACCATCGCGGTGGAGGAAGTGAGCCGCGCCAGCGCCTCTGTCGGCCTCAGCTACGGCGCGCATTCCAACCTGTGCGTCAACCAGATCGCGCGCTGGGGCAATGCGAAGCAGAAGGCGAAGTATTTGCCCGGCCTGATCTCGGGCGAGCATGTCGGCAGCCTCGCCATGAGCGAGACGGCCGCCGGGTCCGACGTCGTCTCGATGAAGCTCAAGGCCGACGCGGTTCAGGGCGGCTACCTGCTGAACGGCACCAAGTTCTGGATCACTAACGGCCACTATGCCGAGACGCTGGTGGTCTATGCCAAGACCGACCCCGAGGCCGGCAGCAAGGGCATCACGGCCTTCCTGATCGAGAAGGACATGGACGGTTTCTCCGTCGGTCAGAAGATCGAGAAGATGGGTATGAAGGGCAGCCCCACCAGCGAACTGGTGTTCGACAATTGCCACGTGCCGGAAGAGAACGTGCTGGGCGAAGTGGGCAAGGGCGCGGCCGTGCTGATGAGCGGTCTGGATTACGAGCGCGTCGTGCTGTCGGGCGTGCAGCTTGGCATCATGCAGGCCTGCCTCGACACCGTCATTCCTTACGTTCGCGAGCGCAACCAGTTCGGCAAGCGTATCGGCGATTTCCAGCTGATCCAGGCCAAGGTGGCCGACATGTACGTCGCGCTGCAATCGGCGCGCGCCTATACCTATGCCGTGGCGAAAGCCTGCGACAACGACAAGACGACCCGCTTCGACGCTGCGGGCACGATCCTGCTGGCATCGGAGAACGCCTTCCGCGTGGCGGGCGAGGCGGTGCAGGCGCTGGGCGGTGCGGGCTACACCACGGACTGGCCGGTGGAACGCTACCTGCGCGATGCGAAGCTGCTGGACATTGGCGCCGGCACGAACGAAATCAGGCGGATGCTGATCGGGAGGGAGCTGATCGGCGCGAAGTAAGGAAACAGGGGAGAGACAACTTGCTGACAACCACCGCCAAAGCCATCACCGCCGCTGCACTTCTTGTCGCCGCACCAGCCGCCGCGCAGGAAAGCGCGCGCGTTGCCGAGCTGACATTCGAAGCGCCTTCGCTTGCGGGCAACCTCGAGGGCAACCCGGTGGAACGCACGGCCTTCGTCGTCACCCCTCCCGGCTATGACGAGAACCCGGACAAGCGTTACCCGGTGGTCTACTTCCTGCACGGATACTGGATGCCCGCAGGCGCGCAGCAGGAAGGCTTCCGGCTTGACGAGGCGGTGCAGGCCGCCAGCGAGAACGGCCACGATTTCATCATGGTCATGCCCGATGGCTTCTCCAAGCTGCGCGGCGGCTTCTATTCCTCCGGCCCGACCGTGGGCGACTACGAGAATATGGTGGCCGAGGACCTGGTGAACTGGGTCGATGCCAATTACCGCACCATTGCAGAGCCCGCCGCGCGCGGCCTGGCGGGGCACTCCATGGGCGGATACGGCACCATCCGCATCGCCATGCACCAGCCCGGCATCTTCTCCAGCATCTACATGATGAGCGCCTGCTGCCTGCAACCGATGGTGCTGACGGAAGAACAGGCCCGCAACATCGAGAACATGGACGAGGACGACCTGCCGTTCGAAGAGTTCTTCGCGCTGGGTGCCATTTCCACCCTAGCCACGTGGTCGCCCGATCCCACGGACGAGGGCTTCCTGAAAGTCGATACCGGCGTGCGCGAGGACGGCACGATCGACCCGCTGGCGAACTACCGCATCGCCGCCAATTCGCCCGTCGTCCTGCTGCCACAGTTCCTGCCCGAACTGAACGGCCTTGAAGGCTTTGCAATGGACATCGGCGACGAGGACTTCCTGCTGGAACCCAACGCCCTGTTCCGCAGCGAGCTCGACCGCTTCGGCGTCGACTACGATTTCGAACTCTACGAAGGCGACCATGGCAACCGCATCCGTGAACGGCTGCGCACCGAAGTGCTGCCGTTCTTCGCCCAGCATCTCCAGTTGGAAACCGAATGACCGCACCCACCCTCACCTCCACCCTCGACACCGACAGCCCGGAGGCAAAGGCCCGCGCGGCGCACAACCGCGCGCTGGCCGAGGAGCTTCGCGCGCACGTGGCCGAGGCGGCGCTGGGTGGCTCCGAGAAGCACCGGGAGCGGCACGTCGCGCGTGGCAAGCTGCTGCCGCGCGAGCGGGTGGAGCGGCTGCTCGATCCCGGCTCGCCGTTCCTCGAGATCGGCCAGCTTGCGGCGAACGGGATGTACGGCGGCGACGTGAACGGTGCATCGATGATTGCAGGCATCGGCCGCGTGTCGGGCCGGCAGGTGATGATCGCCTGCAACGATCCCACGGTGAAGGGCGGCAGCTACTACCCGATGACTGTGAAGAAGCACCTTCGCGCGCAGGAGATTGCCGAGGCGAACCGCCTGCCGTGCATCTACCTGGTCGACAGCGGCGGGGCCAACCTGCCGTTCCAGGCGGAAGTCTTCCCCGATCGCGATCACTTCGGGCGTATCTTCTACAACCAGGCGAATATGAGCGCGAAGGGCATCCCGCAGATTGCCTGCGTGATGGGAAGCTGCACCGCGGGCGGCGCATACGTGCCCGCCATGAGCGACGAGAGCGTGATCGTGCGCGAGCAGGGGACGATCTTCCTTGCCGGGCCGCCGCTGGTGAAAGCCGCGACGGGCGAGGAAATCAGCGCCGAGGACCTTGGCGGCGGGGCGCTGCATGCCAAGAAATCCGGCGTGGTCGATCATCTCGCCGAGAACGACGAGCACGCGCTCACCATCGTGCGCGATATCGTGTCGCACCTCGGCCGCAGCGATCCGGCAAAGCTGGACGTGCAGGAACCGCGCGCGCCGAAGTTCGATGCGCAGGATCTCTACTCGATCATCCCCGAGGACGTGCGCGCGCCCTACGACGTGCACGAAGTCATCGCCCGCATCGTCGACGGCAGCGAGTTTCACGAGTTCAAGCGCGACTACGGCTCCACGCTGGTGTGCGGTTTCGCCCACGTGTGGGGGATGCCGGTGGCGATCCTTGCCAATAACGGCGTGCTGTTTTCGGAAAGCGCGCAGAAGGGCGCGCACTTCATCGAACTCGCCTGCCAGCGCGGCATTCCGCTGCTGTTCCTGCAGAACATCTCGGGCTTCATGGTCGGCGGCAAGTACGAGGCGGAAGGCATCGCCAAGCACGGCGCGAAACTGGTGACGGCGGTGGCCACGGCGCAGGTGCCCAAGATCACGGTGGTGATCGGCGGCAGCTTCGGCGCGGGCAACTACGGCATGTGCGGGCGGGCCTATTCCCCGCGCTTCCTGTTCACCTGGCCCAACGCGCGCATCTCGGTGATGGGCGGCGAACAGGCCGCGAGCGTGCTCGCCACGGTCCACCGCGATGCCGACACGTGGAGCGAGGAGGAAGCCGAGGAATTCAAGGCCCCGATCCGCCAGAAGTACGAGGACGAAGGCAATCCCTACTACGCCACCGCCCGCCTGTGGGACGACGGCGTGATCGACCCGGTGCAGACGCGCGACGTGCTGGGCCTCAGCCTCGCGGCCTGCCTAGAAGCGCCGATACCCGAGCGTCCGCAGTTCGGCGTGTTCAGGATGTGATAGAGATGGCGGAAGCAGACCAACTGATTGTCGAAATAGGGCAAAGTCCGTATGCAGTCGTAGTGGGCCTAATACTTGCGGCTATTCCAATCCTGTATTTCATATTACGGCTCTTTTTCGCGATAGCACGCGAGGTAGAAAGAACTGCCAGAATGAGCGTGCGCCGACGGCTCCAGGTGAGACGAATAAAGACTGCTTTAGGATCTAGGGTATTCTTGGATAAAAGAAGAGGTCAAGCGCAAAGTTTATTAAGGCTCATTGGCATACAGCTGTTTTTAGGAATGATATTCCTATATTGCATCTTGATCTGGTCGTTGTTTAATTTTCTAGCGGCGATGGACTTCAGGTTTGGTGAACTCAATGAAGCTCTAGTTTATGCCATAATCTTCACACTGACCTTGATTGGCATTTATTTTGTTATCTTTATTCTCAAGGTGACGGTCTCACAAATCCAACTTGCGAGAAAACTGAAGGCTCGACGAAGAATAAGTTCGATCGACGAGGAATGACCTCTTTTGATAAATTGCGGCTTTAAATGTTGAAGCATTCTCAGCCAACGCTTCTGTCGCGTATCGTCTGGCGGCTGCTGCTCTGGCTCTATCGCGGAAAGGGCTACAGGCTGGAGAACCATCCGCCCAGGCTCGACAAGTTCATCCTCGTCGGCGCGCCGCATACCTCGAACTGGGATTTCATCTACTTCGCGGGCGCGGTGCAGGAAGTGGGCATTTCCCCGCGCTTCATCGGCAAGCACACGCTGTTCAAATGGCCGATGACGCGGTTCATGTATGACATGGGCGGGATGCCGATTAACCGCTCCTCCCCGCGCGGTTACGTGGATGCGGTGGTGGACCAGGTGAATGCGGCGGACCGGATCGCGCTGGTGATCGCGCCCGAGGGATCGCGCACATCGGATGGCCGCTGGCGCAGCGGGTTCTACCATATCGCCAGCGGTGCGGGCGTGCCGATTGTGCCTGCCTGGGTGGACGAGGAAACCGGGCGCGCAGGCTTTGGCGAGGCGATCATGCCCTCGGGCGATTTTCATGCGGACCTTGCGAGGATTGCGGAGTTCTATCGCGTCAAATTGCCGGATTGCGAACGTTTCGAAGTGCTGGCCGAACAGGCGAAGGGCGAGGTGGCGACGCCCGCAAAGCCGGTGGAGCCGGACATGCTGGCCCCGCCTCCAGACCCGCCTTCCGATCAGCCGAAAGGTCCGCCCGATGCTTGATACCCTGCTGCAGAACGGCCTGGTGCTCCTCGTCTTCATGCTGGCGGCCTGGATTGCTTCGGCCATCATCGGAAAGGTCAGTTTCGTCGACGGCCTCTGGGGACTGACCATCGCAGCGCTCGCCCTGCTCAGCTTTCTCTCTGCCGAGAGCGGAGAGGCGCACCTGGTGCTGATGCTGATGGTGGTGATCTGGGGCGTCCGGCTTGGCGTGCACCTGCTGCGACGCTTCAACCGCAACGGCGAGGATGCGCGTTATCGCACGATGCTGCCATCGCCCGATGCCGGCATGGCCTATGCGGTGGCGGCTCTGAAGAAGGTGTTCCTGCTACAGGCCGCGCTCATCATGCTGGTGAGCAGCCCTGCCCAGGTGGGCATCCTTGCTGCCTGGGAGGGGCAGTACCTGCCGCTCTTGGGGTGGCCGGGCATTGCCCTTTACGCGGTGGGCCTGTTCTTCGAATGGGTGGGAGACTGGCAACTCGCCCGCTTCAAGGCGGACCCCTCGAACGAGGGCAAGGTGATGGACGAGGGGTTGTGGCGTTACACCCGCCACCCGAACTACTTCGGGGATGCCTGCGTTTGGTGGGGCATATTCATCGTCGCCCTGTCCATCGCCCCCGGCGCGGTGATCTGGACGCTGCCGGGTCCGCTGTTCCTTACCTTCACCCTGGTGAAGTGGTCGGGCGCGGGGATGACGGAGGATGCCATGCGCGACAAGTATGGTGAGGACTTCGCCCGTTACGCGGAACGGACATCGGCGTTCATTCCAGCGCCGCCGAAGCTAAAGGAACAGCATGGTGGTTAGAAGCGAGCAAGGCAGCGGCGTGAGGGGCTGGAGCGCCCGTATCGCCCGTTTTCTCGTCATCGTGCTGGCGCTTTTTACCGCGGTCAGCCTTGTGGCGGCGGATGCCTGGTGGATCAGGGTGTTCGACTTCCCCCGACTGCAGTTCGCCATGGTGCTGGCGATCGCTCTCGCCCTCCTGCTCTTCACCCGCTCGCGCCGCTTGTGGCTGTGGCTGCCGCTGGGCGTGGCCGCGCTGGCGGTGCAGTTGTGGCAGGTGGTGCCCTATTTCGGATTCATGCCGCAGCAGGCCGTGAGCGCGGATAGCTGCGAACCGGCCGACCGGCTGCATGTCGCCAGCCTCAACGTGCTCCAGTCGAACCGCGATTTCGACCGCGCCATCGCCTATGTGCGCGAAGAGAACCCGGACGTGTTCCTCGCCATGGAGAACGATGCGGCGTGGACCGATGCGCTATCCGCCGCGCTGGACGCGGACTATCCCCATTCGATGAAGATCCCGCAGCCCAACACCTATGGCATGGCGTTGTGGTCCCGCCTGCCGTTTGCCGAGGTGGAGCGGAACGAACTGGCGGGCGGGGGCACGCCCTCGATCAAGGCGCGCCTTACCCGTGCCGATGGCGGGGTGATGACGCTGTTTGCCGTCCACCCGCGCCCGCCGCGCCCCGGCCAGGACAGCGGGCAGCGCGACGCCGAACTGGTGTTGCTGGCCGATCTCGTGCGCGAATCCGGCAGGCCCACGCTGGTGGTGGGCGATTTCAACGATGTCGGCTGGTCCAGCGTCACGGAAACCTTCCAGCGGATCGGACAGCTGGTCGATCCCCGGCGCGGGCGCGGGTTCAATGCCACGTTCGATGCCACGAACCCGCTGATGCGCTGGCCTCTGGATCATGTCTTCCACACCGACGACTTCGGCGTGCTGCGGTTCGCGAAAGGACCGGACGTCGGTTCCGACCATTACCCGCTGGAAGTGGAGCTGTGCCTCTCGCCCGGCGAATTCGCCCCGCAGCAGGAGGCGCCGGACCTTACCCGTGAAGCCGTGGAGGATGCGCGCGAGGAACTGGAGGATGCATCGAAAGGCGGCGAGGGGTTCGAGGCCGACAACCTGACGGCCACGGTTCCGGACGACTGACCCGGTCTATCGATGGCCTTCATGGTTGAGGGCGTATTTCAGGCTCCAGCCGATCATCAGGCCCGAGAGCACGATGATGAGTGATGCCCAGATCCAGTGCGGCAGCAGCAGCTCCGCCTCGATCGCGCCGGTGTCCGACAGCATCACCTGCCCGCCGATCACCGCGCTTTCGGAGAACAGGTAGTCCATGTCGTTGAACATGGAGAGGGCGGCCAGCACGCCGAGGAACTGTAGCGCGAACAGTTGCAGCCCGCGCTTCCCTTTCCAGGCCAGCAGCCCGAGCGCGGCGCCGATCAGTGGCAGGACCACCACGCCCACGACGCTGCGGACCCAGATCACGGTGGAAAGCACGAGTGCGCCCGCCAGCAGGACGAGCGCGGGCTTCCAGTGCTTGCGCGCGGCGCTGGCCAGGATCAGCAAGGCGCCCATCACGCTTGGCCCCAGCGGGCCGCCCATGGCGATCAGTGCGCGCGACACCCCGCCGCCGTCCATCGCCGTGCGGGAAGAGGCATAGCCCGAGCCGTTGGCGTAGATCACCAGTTCGTCGAACGCGTTGCCCGTCAGAATGGCGGTGAGGCCGTGGCCCATTTCATGGAACCAGGTGGTGAGGATGACGAAGGGCCAGATGAGATAGTTGCCGAAAGGCAGCGCGGGCAGGAACATCACCAGCACGCCCGCCAGGATCAGGCGGCCCACCTGTTCTTCCTGGCTACCCGGCCGCACGCCTCCCCATGCCATCGCCTTACTGCGCCCCCGCCGTCGCAGGCCGGGCGACGCCGCGCTGCTGGGCCAGCACGCCCCACGCGGCAAGGAACAGGCCGGCCACCAGAGGGCCGACGACGATGCCGGACAGGCCCATGGCGGCTATCCCGCCCAGCGTGGTGACAAGGATGATCCAGTCGGGAATGCCGGTATCGCGGCCCACCAGGATCGGGCGCAGCACGTTGTCCGCCATGCCGATCACCGCGAAGCCCGATACCAGCACGACGACGCCCTGCCAGATCTCGCCCACGGCCAGCAGGTACAGCGCGACCGGGGCCCACACCACGGCAGGGCCGATGGCCGGAACCAGCGAAAACAACGCGGTCAGGAGGCCCAGCAGGACGATGTTGGGCACGCCCGCAATCCAGTAGGTGAGCGAGCCCAGCGCGCCCTGCACCAGGCCGACCACGACCGAGCCCTTGATCGTCGCGCGCACGATGGCGAGGAAACGCTCGGCAAGTTCGTATGCCACGTCGCTCGCCAGCGGCAGGTGGGCGATCACCTGTCGGCCAACGTCCCTGCCGTCACGCAACAGGAAATAGGCGACGTAAAGGCCGATGCCGAAAGCGAGCACGAAGCCCAGTGCGCTGCCGGTGATGGCCACCGCCTGCTGCGCGATCAGGCCGGAGCTTTCCAACGCCAGGTCCTGTGCACGTTGCTGCACCATTTCCGGCGTGCCGAAACCCGACGCGTCGAGGTTCTGGCGGATGGCCTCGGGCAGGGCGGCATGCACCGTTTCGAAAAGCGCTGCGAGGTCTATTCGTCCCTCGCGAAAGGCGATGACCACCGCCGTTGCCTGTTCCACTACCACGGCGCCTATGAAGAAGGCAGGGATGATGATGGCGACGGTAATCACCAGCAGGGTGGCTATGGCCGCGCGGTTGCTGCCGCCCAGCCGCGCGCGAAACCACTGGTACATCGGCTGGAACATGATCGCCGCCAGCGTCGCCCACAAAAGCGGGGCGACGAAGGGCCAGACGATGTAGAGCAGCACCAGCGAGACCAGCGCGAGGAAGACGAGGAAACCGCCGTTCTCCACCGCTCCCGACTTGTGCTGCCCGCTCATCGACGCGCCCTAGATGTCGAGGTTGGCGACGTTCAGGGCGTTGTCCTGGATGAACTCGCGGCGCGGTTCCACCACGTCGCCCATCAGGCGGGTGAAGATTTCGTCCGTCACGTCGGCGTCCTCCACCTTCACCTGCAACAGTTCGCGGTTTTCCGGGTCCAGCGTGGTCTCCCACAACTGCTCGGCGTTCATTTCGCCAAGACCCTTGTAGCGGCTGACCGAAAGGCCCTTGCGCCCGGCGGTCAGCACCGCATCGAGCAATTGCGAGGGACGGGTGATGGCCGTGTCGGGATCGAAGGCCGGGGTATCCGCATCGGTTTCCTCTGCGTTCTCGTCCACCGGTTGCGGCTCCGCGCTGCCGGCCTTCACGAGGCGGGCGGGCTTGGCATAGGTATCTGCCTGCGCCACGCCGCGCGTGTGCAGCTTGCGCGCCTCCGCGCTGTCGAGGAACTTCTCCTCGATCAGGTGAACGTCGGTCACGCCCCGCCACAGCCGGTCGAAGCGCACGTCGCCGGTCTCGGTGGTGCGCGCCGACCATTCTGCCTCGGGATCGCTCAGCTGGATCTGGCCCGCGGCATGGACAAGCCGTTCGTCTCGCTGGGCGGGGGTCAGGCCCGGCTCCAGCGCGCCGGCCATGGCCATCGCCTCGATCACGAAGCTTTCGTACTTGCGCGGGGCGAAGGCGAGCAGGTTTTTCAGTTGCAGCGCCTTGTCGACCAGATCGGCTAGGTCCGCGCCCGAACGGGCGCCTTCGTGCGTTTCCAGCACCCGGTCCTGCAGGCCCGCTTCGACCAGGTAGCGGTCCAGCGCGCCCTGGTCCTTCAGGTAGACCTCGCTCTTGCCCTTGGCGACCTTGAACAGCGGCGGCTGGGCGATGAACAGGTGCCCGGCCTTGATGATCTCGGGCATCTGGCGATGGAAGAAAGTCAGCAGCAGCGTGCGGATGTGCGCGCCGTCGACGTCGGCGTCGGTCATGATCACGATCTTGTGATAGCGCAGCTTCTCGAGATTGAACTCGTCACGCAGGCCCGTGCCCATCGCCTGGATCAGCGTGCCGACTTCCTTGGACGAGATGATCCGGTCGAACCGGGCGCGCTCCACGTTCAGGATCTTGCCCTTCAGCGGCAGGATCGCCTGGTACTTGGAATCGCGCCCGCTCTTGGCACTACCGCCTGCCGAATCACCCTCGACCAGGAAGATTTCGGACTTGGCCGGATCGCGCTCCCGGCAGTCGGACAGCTTGCCGGGCAGGCTGGCGACGCTCATGGCCCCCTTGCGGCTCATTTCGCGGGCCTTGCGCGCGGCTTCACGCGCGGCTGCGGCATCGATGATCTTCTGGACGATGGCCTTCGCCTCGTTCGGGTTCTCCTCCAGCCACTCGCCCATCTTCTCGCCCATCAGGGATTCGAGCGGCTGGCGCACTTCGGAGCTGACCAGCTTGTCCTTCGTCTGCGAACCGAACTTGGGATCGGGCAGCTTGACGGAAACGATGGCGGTAAGCCCTTCGCGCATGTCCTCGCCCGAAAGCGAGACCTTGGCGTTCTTCAAGAGGCCCGCGGCATTGGCGTAGTTGTTGAGCGTGCGGGTGAGGGCTGCACGGAAGGCGGCGAGGTGGGTGCCGCCGTCGCGCTGCGGGATGTTGTTGGTGAAGCACAGCACGTTCTCGTAGTAGGAATCGTTCCATTCCAGCGCCACGTCGATGCCGATGCCGTCCTTCTCCGCGGAAACCGAGATGGGCTCGGGCACCAGCGGGGCCTTGTTCCGGTCCAGCCACTTCACGAAAGCCGCGATGCCGCCTTCGTAGAACAGGTCGTGCTCCTCCACTTCCTCGTGACGGCGATCGCGCAGCAGGATGCGCACGCCGGAATTGAGGAAGGCGAGTTCGCGGTAGCGGTGCTCCAGCTTGTCGAAATCGAACTCGGTAACGTTCTTGAACGTCTCCTCGCTGGCCTTGAAAGTGACGCGGGTGCCCTTCTTCAGGCCGTCGTCGTCGCCATTGCTTTCCACCGGCGGCGCGTCGCCCACGACGCGCAGCGATTCGACGGCATCGCCGTGCTCGAACCGCATCCAGTGTTCCTTGCCATTGCGCCACACGCGCAACTCCAGCCATTCGGAAAGCGCGTTCACCACGGAAACGCCCACGCCGTGCAGGCCGCCCGAGACCTTGTAGGCGTTGTCGTCGCTGGTGTTCTCGAACTTCCCGCCCGCGTGCAGCTGCGTCATGATGACTTCTGCCGCCGACACGCCTTCTTCCTTGTGAATGTCCACCGGAATGCCGCGGCCGTTGTCTTCCACCGACACGCTGCCATCAGGGTTCAGCTCGATCAGCACGAGGTCGCAATGCCCGGCCAGTGCCTCGTCGATGGCGTTATCGGATACCTCGAAAACCATGTGGTGCAGGCCCGAACCGTCGTCGGTGTCGCCGATGTACATGCCGGGCCGCTTGCGCACGGCATCCAGCCCCTTCAGCACCTTGATGCTGTCGGAACTGTATTCGCCGTTCTGGCGCTTCTTTTCGGGAGTGGTTTCGGGTGTGTTTTCGGGCGTATTTTCCATGCCGATCATATAGGCACTGCGTACCCCGTTCGGAAGGCTGGAGGGCCTGTGCACGGCGCTTTTCCACGCCTTATCGGGTTAACGCCCGGAATCGGCTTTTCCGCCGGTCCTTCCCCCGGTCGCCAGATACAAGAATGGCCACCCCCGCGAAGGGGTGGCCATATGTCAGCCCGAAGACAGGGGGGAGGGGGAGAGGAAGCCTCCGGGCCTAAGGGAACTGTTGCGTATCGCTCTTAGAGAATGCCCATCAGCAGGGTCGTGCTGACGGTGATCGCTGCGAGCGATGCAAGGATATTCGGTGCGAACTGGCGCATTGTTACATCGTCCTGTTTTCGTGAGTGTCTGGCGGCGCGACTCCGCAAGGTCCCGCCGCCGGCGCAAGCGCAAATGGCGACTTGTCGAATATATTGCAAATGCGAAATATTCGACAAGTGTTGCATATTTTTCAAATCAGCACACGAAGGATCGGACGATCGGTTGGGGCCCCTCAGCGCGCGGCGAGGCGGGTGCTGTTTTCGCTGCCGGAAGCCAGTTCGGCACGCAGTTCGGCGATGCATTCGCGATACATCATCTGCATCTTCACGGCCTGGAGGGGCGGGCGGGCGCAGGCCTGCTCGATGGCGCGTTCGACAAGGGCTTCCTGCGTAGGGGCGCTCGTCTCGCGCTCCTGTTCGGCGCTCGGCGCGTCGCCAATGACGAACACGAAAGCGGACTGGGCATAGGCCGGGGTCGCGGCCATGATCGCGAGGCAGAAGGCAGAAGTGAGAAGTTTTTTCATCGGGTGAACTCCTTGGGCTAGGTGAGACTACGCTCAGGCTATCCTCGACTTCCGCCGGCATGTGTGCAGTTGCAGCATAAATTGTGCAAGTGCGAAAAGATCGACGCCTCGTGCGCTTTTCGCAACGTTGAAGGCTTCGCATACAAGAAGCCGGGGTTCCTCGACGGGAAACCCGCCCCCTCGTGCTGGACACGGCGACAGCCTTTGGGCAGAGCGCTGCCATGCAGGCAGATCTCATCCCCGATTCCATCCTCATCGTCGATTTCGGCAGCCAGGTAACGCAGTTGATCGCGCGCCGCGTGCGCGAAGCCGGCGTCTATTCCGAAATCGCTCCGTTCTCCTTGGCCGAAGAGGCGTTCAACCGGATGAACCCCAAGGGCATCATCCTGTCGGGCAGTCCCGCCAGCGTGTACGAGGAAGGATCCCCTCGCGCGCCGCAGGTGCTGTTCGATTCCGGCCTGCCGATCCTCGGCATCTGCTACGGCCAGCAGGTGATGACCACGCAACTGGGCGGCGAAGTGCGCCCCGGCCACGAAACCGGAGACGGCGGCGAATTCGGGCGCGCCTTCCTCACCGTGACCGAGGAATGCGCGCTGTTCGACGGCCTCTGGAAAGTGGGCGAGCGGCACCAGGTGTGGATGAGCCACGGCGACAAGGTGACGCGCTTTGCCGACGGGTTCGAGATCGTCGCCACTTCCGATGGCGCGCCCTTCGCCGTCATCGCGGACGAGAAGCGCAAGTATTACGGCACGCAGTTCCACCCCGAAGTCTATCACACACCCGACGGCGCGCGCCTGCTGGCGAACTTCGTGCGGCACGTGTGCGGGCTGGCGGGTGACTGGACCATGGCCGCCTACCGCGAGACGAAGATCGCCGAAATCCGTGAACAGGTGGGCGATGGCAAAGTGATCTGCGGCCTGTCCGGCGGCGTCGATAGTTCCGTCGCCGCGATCCTGATCCACGAGGCCATCGGCGACCAGTTGACCTGCGTCTTCGTCGACCACGGCCTGCTGCGCCTTAACGAGCGGCAGCAGGTGGAGACCATGTTCCGCGACCACTACAACATTCCGCTGGTGGTGGTGGATGCGGAAGAACGCTTCATGGCGGGCCTCGCAGGCGTCACCGACCCCGAAAAGAAGCGCAAGTTCATCGGCGCGGAATTCATCAACGTGTTCGAGGCCGAGGCACAGAAGATCGGCGGGGCCGATTTCCTGGCGCAGGGCACGCTCTATCCCGACGTGATCGAGAGCGTCAGTTTCACCGGCGGGCCGAGCGTGACGATCAAGAGCCACCACAACGTGGGCGGTCTGCCCGAACGCATGAACATGAAGTTGGTGGAACCCTTACGCGAACTGTTCAAGGACGAGGTGCGCGAACTGGGCCGCGAACTGGGCCTGCCAGACATGTTCGTGGGCCGCCATCCGTTCCCCGGACCCGGCCTTGCCATCCGCATACCCGGCGAAGTGACCAAGGAGCGCTGCGACATCCTGCGCAAGGCCGACGCCATCTACCTCGAGGAAATCCGCAACGCGGGCCTCTACGACGCAATCTGGCAGGCCTTTGCCGTGTTGCTGCCGGTGAAGACCGTGGGCGTGATGGGCGACGGGCGAACCTACGACAGTGTCTGCGGCCTTCGCGCCGTGACCAGCACCGACGGTATGACGGCGGACGTCTATCCCTTCGATGCAGGCTTCCTGACGGGCGTTGCCACGCGTATCGTGAACGAAGTGCAGGGCATCAACCGGGTGGTTTACGACTATACCTCGAAGCCGCCGGGGACCATTGAGTGGGAGTGACCTGACACTCCCACCAGTCAGGGAGGGACTGATGGGGCAGTACCGGAAGCGGATCGTTGTAGCCGGGATCGGCGTGGAATTGCTCTACGCGCTCTACGTCTATTTTCTCAGCACCACGGACCTTGTCGGCTACAAGCCGGAGGGACTGGCCGTCGCTTTCATCCTGTTCGCCCTCGGCGGCTTCTGGGCCGCGCGACCGGCGCAGGCGCAGCGCCTTGTCATCGGTGTTGCCGTGGGGATCGTCGGCACGCTGTTCTACTACGCGATCTCGATGCCCACCCTGCTCGCAGGCGAGATGGAGTTCCCGCTGATGGCATGGGTGAACCACGGCCTGAAACTGGCCGGCGGGGCGACGGGCGCGTTGCTGGCGGGGCGATTCGCCACCGCGCGCGCCTGACCGCGATACGGAATCTGGACCGGGCTAAAGAAACGCTACCTCGCAAGGCGGGAAACCGCTTCCGACCTTGGCGGTTCAATCGTCAAACCCCCATTGCGAAGGATCCCCCCGAATGTCCCTGCATGACCCCAAGCCCGATAATTCCGCGTTGCTCGACAGCATCGAAGTGGGCGACATCGTCGCCGCCAACCGCGTGTTCATGGCGCCGCTCACCCGCGCCCGGTCCGAGAAGGACGGACACCTGCAAACGCCGTTGCACGCGCTCTACTATGCGCAGCGCGCCGGCGCGGGGCTGATCGTTTCCGAAGCGACGCAGATCAGCCAGCAGGGGCAGGGCTATGCCTGGACGCCCGGCATCTACACCGAGGAGCAGGCCGATAGCTGGAAGCTGGTGACCGATGCCGTGCACAACGCCGGCGGACGCATCTTCGCGCAGTTGTGGCACGTGGGCGCGGTGAGCCACCCGGTTTTCCAGCCCGACGGCGGTGCGCCCGTTTCCTCCAGCGAATGGACGCCCGAAGGCGATGCCTTCGTGGGCGACTATCACCCCGATGGCCCGATGGTGCCGCACCAGCAGGCCCGCGCCTTGCGCGAGGGCGAGATCCCCGCGCTGCTCGATGACTATCGCAACGCCGCGCGCATGGCCGTGCGTGCCGGGTTCGACGGCGTGGAACTGCACGCCGCCAATGGCTACCTGATCGACCAGTTCCTGCGCAGCGGCGTGAACCAGCGCACGGACAGGTACGGCGGCAGCCTGGAAAACCGCGCGCGCCTGCTAGGCGAAGTGGTGGACGCGCTCACCGAAGTCCTGCCCGCAAACCGCGTGGGCGTGCGCCTGACGCCGATCGGCGGCGCGGGCGGCAGCGCCGATGCCCATCCCGAGGAAACCTACCCCGCCGCTGCCGCCGTGCTGGCCGGGCGCGGCCTCGCCTACCTGCACGTGGTGCGCGCGACCGACCACGGCGGCGCGGACGGTGAACGGTCCGAAGGTGACAAGATCGTGCAGGCCATGGGCGATGCCTTCGACAGCACCTTCGTGGTGAACGGCAACCTCTCGCCCGAGGATGCCGTGAAGTGGATCAACGAAGGCTGGGCCGATGCGGTGGCCTTCGGTCGCCTGTTCATCGCCAACCCGGACCTGCCCGCCCGCATCGCCGAAGGTGGACCCTACAACGAGGCCGATGGCGACACCTTCTACGGCGGCGGCGCTCATGGCTATGTCGACTACCCCAGCCTCATCCAGGTCGACGATCCGCTGAAACTGAAGTGATGGCGAAGGGGCCGCGCACGTGCGTGGCCCCTTCCCCTCAACGGCCGCGCGCGCGGCCGAAATTCGCCAGCAGCGCGAGCGCAGGCAGCACCAGCACGATAAGCCCGGTCAGGCTGTTGAGACCCGGCACGACCTGCCAGAAGAACCACGCCGCGCCGATCAGGGGCAGGGCCGCGATCAGGCAGGCCTTGCGGCTCGCGCGCGAGAGCGGGATCACGAACAGGCTTTCGTAATTCTCGCCCGGTTGCGCGCTTTCGCCATCGGCCAAAGCACGCAAGGCCAGCACGCCGCGATAGGCGGGCAGGTAGGCCAGCATCAGGACGACGTTCAGCGCCAGGACGGCAGGCGCGAGCAGCGACAGCAGCACGCCGCCATCGATGAGCGCGGCAACAAAGGCACCGCACACGTTCACCGCCACCATCGCCGCCAGCGCGAAGGGCACGGCACGGTTCAGGAGCAGCGCGATGCCGCCTGCAAGCTGGATGAACTTCGCCACCGCCAGCAGCCCGCTGGCATCGAGCTGGCCCATCAGCCGCGTCGCCATAGCGCCCTGCCACTGCGCCGTGCGCACCCACGGTAGCAGGTCCGGCAGGAAATAGGCGAGCGCGGTGGGCACCGTGATCGCGCCCAGCGCAATGCGCAGCATGTCGACAGGGCGGATCATCCGCGCGCCTCCCGCTGCTCGGAAAGAGCGGGCGGCCAGCGCGGCTCCGCATGGTCTGCCCACATGGGGGCGTAGCAGCGGCGATAGGCGTAGAGCAGGAACGTGTTGCACCCCAGGATCGCCCAGCCGAAGATCGCCGAGACGCTCCACCAGCCCTGCAGTTCGGTGTCCCAGTACCAGACCGTGAAGCTGACCGGCAGCACCATCACCAGCGCCAGCGGCACACGCCAGCCCAGCAGCAGCATCAGTCCCGCCACCAGTTCCACGGCCTTCACCAGCGTGAACAGGCCGGAATCGAGAAGGGCGGTGAACACCCCGTCGCTCAGCGGATTGGCGCCGCCCGGCTGCGGGTAGAGGGGGATGAAATGGTTGAGCCCCGCAGGCACCATCCACGCGGCATAGATCAGCCGCACCCACCAGACCGCGTATCGCATCGCCATTACGCGAACTCCCCTGCCATGACGCCGCGCCCGCGCAGCACCGCGGGGTTGGTCTCCTTCAGTCCCAGCGAAACCAGCGCCGATGCGCCGGCGAGGGCGATCATGATGACCATCGGCAGGGCGAGGCCGGAGGCATCGGCCAGCCACCCGGCCACCAGCGGGGCGAAGACGCCGCCCGTCAGTTCCCCGATGCAGACCACCAGCCCCATCGCCGTGGCGGCCAGCCCGCGGCCCAGCGATTCGCCGGGGATCACGCCCATGAACAGCGGGAACACGCCCATGCCGATCCAGCCGACGAACAGCGCGGCGGTGAACAGCGGCAGCGGTCCATCCAGCCACAGCATCACCATCGGGCTGCTCGCCATCAGCACGGAAAAACCGATCAGTGGCGGACGGCGGCCGATGCGATCCGAAATCCATGTCACCAGCACGCCGCCGATGGCTGGGCACAGGCCGAGTGCCGCCATGATCATCGCCATCGTTCCCGGCTCCAGCGCGCGCGGGCCGACGAGGTAGAGCGGGTAGAAGATCGAGCCGACCACCACCCAGCCCACCAGCAGGCAGGAAATCAGCGAGCACAGCCAGATGTTGCGTTCTTTCAGCAGGGCGAGGCCAAGGGTGGCGGGCCGGGCATCGCTCTCGGACGCAGGCTTCGGCTCGTCGATGAAGCGCCAGATCAGCACGGCGAGGATCAGTCCCGGCACGCCTGCCATCAGGAAGGCGAAGCGCCAGCTGTTTTCCTCCGCCATCCACACCAGCACGACGGGCGCGATGGCCGTGCCCAGTATCGCGCCGAACACGTTCTGCACGATGCCCGCGTTGAGGCCGCGCCGCCGCTCCGCGCTGGCGGCGATGATGATGGCAAGGCAGATCGGCAGGAACGGCCCCTCCGCCGCGCCCATCACCATGCGCGCGGCGAGAAGTTGCCAGAAGCCTTGCGACAGGCCCGAGAGGATCGAGCACAGCGAGAACACCACCATGGCCACCAGCAGGAAGGGTTTTCGCCGCCCCAGCCGGTCGCTCAACAGGCCGAACACCAGCGCGCCCAGTGCCCACGTTGCCGACAGGCCGGAGCCCAGCGCGCTTACTTGGAAATTGCTGAGGCCAAGCTCCTCGATCACGAAGGGCGAGACGAAGCTCAGCGCCATGCGGTCGAAGTATGCAAAGCCGTATGCAAGGCCGAGCAGCAGCACGACGCGCAGTTCGTAACCCCTGTTGGTGTTCATTGATTTCCCTCTCCCGGCGGCAAGGATTGACGCTGTCTCGCGCGCCCGTCAAGCAAGGGCGATGGAGCTTCCCCTCGGCCCCGATCCCCGCTGCGAAAGGCTGGCGCGCATCCACGCCGCGCTGATCGGCGCCTTCGGACACATCGAGCGGGTGGACGAGAGGCGCCGCGATCCTGTCTGGACGCTGGTGCAGGGCGTGATCGGGGCGCAGACGAAGACAGCTGTCTCCAACGCCTCCACCGATGCCCTGCTGGCGCGGTTCGGTTCGTGGGAAGCGGTTGCGCGCGCCGAAGCGGGCGATTTGCAAGCGCTGCTGAGAAACCAGACCTTCCCCTCGGTTGCGACAGAGCGGCTGAAGGCGTGCCTGCTCGCGATCATGGAGGAGCGCGGCGCGGTCGACATGCGCCACCTTTCCAACCTGCCGGACGAGGAAGCGATGGCGTGGCTGGAAGCGCTGCCCGGCGTCGGGCGCAAGATCGCGGCAGGGGTAATGAACACCAGCATGTTCGCGCGCCGCCAGCTGGTGATCGACGGCCACCATCGCCGGGTGATGCAGCGCGCGGGGCTGGTGCCGCCGAGGGCCGATACCGCTCGCACCTACGCCGCGCTGATGCCGATACTGCCCGAGGAATGGAACGCCGCCGACATCGACGAGCATCACCTACTGGTGAAGCGGCTGGGGCAGGTCCACTGTCGCCCTGCGCGCCCGCAGTGCGAGGCATGCCCGATCCGTGCCCGCTGCGATACCGGAACCGGCAAGGTGCCGGTGCGCTGACTCGCCATGCGAGCAATGATCCACACGATCGTCGCCGATTTCGGCTGGATTCACCGCGCCCTGGGCCTGATCGGGAACTTCGCCTTCCTTGCCGGCAGCGTGCTGTTCCTGCCGCAGTTCGAGCAATGGAAGACCATCGGCGTGTGGCTGTTCATCGTCGGGGCTGCGCTGATGCTGGTGGGCGCCCTGGGCGAATTCCTCGTGCGGCTGCCGGCGATCCAGAAGGAAGCGGGCGATGATTGACGAAAGCGGGGTGGAGGAAGTCTACCGCCGCCTATCCGAAGCCATGCCGGGGCGCACGAAGGGTGCCAAGGGCCCCAAGGGCCAGCCCGATGCCTTTCGCTCGTGCATCTCGTGCATGCTTTCCGCCCAGTCGCTGGACCGCAACACCGCCGCCGCGACCAGGGCGCTGTTCGCGCTGGCGACTACGCCGGAGGACATGCTGGCCCTGAGCGACGAGCAGGTGGCCCGCGCGATCAAGCCGTGCGGTCTCTACAACGTGAAGGCGCGTAACATCCGCAAGTTCTGCGAGACCCTGCTGGCCCTGCACGGCGGCGTGGTGCCCGACACCCGCGAGGGGCTGCTGTCGCTGCCGGGCATCGGGCGCAAGTGCGCGGATATCGTGCTGAGCTTCACCTTCGGGAAGGACGTGATCGCGGTGGATACCCACGTCCACCGCGTGTGCAACCGCATCGGTCTGACCGAGGCCAAAACGGCGGACAGGACCGCGCAGCAACTGGAAGAACGCTCGCCCGAGTGGGCCATGCGCGACGGGCATTTCTGGCTGATCCAGTTCGGCAAGCAGGTGTGCAAGGCGCGTACGCCCAGGTGCGCAACGTGCCCGGTTAACGACCTGTGCGAGTTCTACGGCGGGGTGGCTGGTCGCGAGGCGAGCTAGACCACTTCCTCCAGCCGTCCGCTCTTGCAATCGTAGATGAAGCCGCGCACCGGCAGATCGTCCGGCACCATGGGGCTGGTTTTCACTCGCAGCACATCGTCGCGCACGCTTTGCGCCAGATCGGTGAAGGTCAGCCACGCCACCTGGTCGCCCTCCGTCGTGCCCGGCCCCGCTCCGGTGTCGCGCCAGCCGTTTTCGTCGATGGTGGCCGTGTCCAGGCTCTGCCGCAGCAGCCCGCGCATGATGTCGTCGGTGAAGGTCTCCATGCCGCAATCGGTATGATGCACGATGAAGAATTCCTGCGTGCCCAACAGCTTGTGACTGATCACCAGCGAGCGGATGGCATCATCGCTGGCGCGGCCACCGGCGTTGCGGATCACATGGGCATCGCCTTCGGCAAGCCCGGCGAACTTGGCCGGGTCGAGCCGCGCGTCCATGCAGGTGAGCACGGCAAACCCGCGCGCGGGCGGCATGGCGAGATTGGCCTTGTCACCGAATTCGGCAGCATAGGCGGCGTTTGCTTGCAGGATCTTGTCGAGGTTTTCGCTCATCTGTGTCTCTCCCCATTCTGGCACGACGCACGATAGCGGCTTGGCGAGGAGCGGGCCAGAAGGGCTTTCTACCCTACCATGCGAACCCCGCCTCTATGGCGCGCCGTTCCGCAGGCGTGCTGGTGCGCCCCAGCACTTCGTTGCGATGCGGATAGCGTCCGAAGCGGGCGATCATGCGGTAATGCGAACGCGCGAAGGAAAGGTTCGCGCCGCCGTTGATCTGCGCGAACAGGCGCAGGCTGAGCAGGTGGTCGGCAATATCCTCGCTGTGCATAAGCGGCATGGCGAGGAACTGGCGTTGCTGTCTTGCCAGCAGCGGCAGGTATCCGCGCTGCAATGCACCGTAAGTGATCGCCCGCGCCAGCGGATCGGTGGCGAACGCTTCCGGCGTGCCACGATAGACGTTGCGCGGCACCTGGTCGAACAGCAGCACGGCGGCCAGCGCGGTCTGCGGGTGGTGCAGGAAGCTGGCAGGCGCACAAACGAAAAGCGCCTCCAGCCAGTGCCGGAAGCGCTTTTCTATTTCCGCGTCTGTCTTATCGGAGCCGCCCCACCAGTCAGCGGGGGTCAACTCGTGAAACCAGAAGTGCAGGAGGTCGGCGGCCCATTGCCGTGGGGCAAGGGCCACGCCGGGATCAGCCTTCGGCTTCGTCTTCGATGCGCGTGTAAGGCACGAAATCGTCGATGAACAGCACGCCGCTGAACATGCCGGAGGTGCGATCGATCGTGCGCATCACATCGGTGCGGCACAGGCGCGAGCCATAGCGTTCGATCACCGGCACGTCCCACCGATCGAGGTTCTGCGGGTTCTGCGCACGGGCAACCCACAGCGTGTCGCCGCGTTCGTAGACGAGGCCGACATTCTCTTCGACGCGCAGGCGGTTGCTGTTGAAGAGGTTGATGCAGCTCTGCGGTTCACCGGCGGTGCGGCCTTCGACGAGTTCTGCGAACGCCTGCTCTGCCCGTTCTTCACGGTCCTGCGCGGCGGCGGGAAGGGCTAGCGCCATCGCGGCGGCGGCAACGGAAATGGTAAAGGTTTTCAACATGGTATCTCTCCTGATGCCAAGCGTGATAGACCTTGTATCCTTAACCGGCGCTGACCGCCTTTTGTTCTGGTTTTGGTGCCGCTTAGATTCGCTTTGCGGATCAGGCGGCGGCCCCGGAAATGGAAGCATCGGGCACGTTGCCGTCGTCCATCGGGCCACCCTTCAGGATGAAGCGCCGGTCGCAGTAGCCGCAATCGACATAGCCCTTCTCGTCGATCTGCATGTAGACGCGCGGATGGCCGAGGCTGGCGGGCAGGTAGTTCTCGCCGCCGCGGATGTCTCCGGCGCCGTCACACCAGACGCGGGGCGTATCGACGATGGTGGTTTCAGGTACGTGATCCATGGCCCATGCTCCTATCGCTTTACGAGCCCCTCGAAAAGCCCCTAAGAGCGCGCCTTATGAGCGAAGCAGCAATCGAAATCCGCGACCTGGTGAAAGAATATGCCGGCAGCAAGGGCACCGGGCCCAAGCTGGCGCTCAAGGGCGTCAGCTTCGACGTTCCGCAGGGCAGCGTGTTCGGGCTGCTGGGGCCGAACGGGGCGGGCAAGTCTACCCTCATCAACATCATGGCGGGGCTGGTGAACAAGACCGGCGGCAGCGTGAAGATCTGGGGTCACGATATCGACCGCGACCACCGCAACGCGAAGCTGAACATCGGCATCGTGCCGCAGGAAATCGTGTTCGACCCGTTTTTCACCCCGTTCGAGGTGCTGGAAAATCAGGGCGGATTCTACGGCATATCCAAGGCGCTGCGCCGGTCCGAGGAACTGCTGAAGGCCGTGCGGCTGGAAGACAAGCGCGATGCCTATGCCCGCACCCTTTCGGGCGGGATGAAGCGGCGGCTGCTGATCGCCAAGGCCATGGTCCATTCGCCGCCGATCCTGGTGCTGGACGAACCGACCGCGGGCGTGGACGTGGAACTGCGCAAGCAGCTGTGGGAGCTGGTGGGCGAGCTCAATGCCGAGGGCGTGACGGTGGTGCTGACCACGCACTACCTCGAAGAGGCGGAGGAGCTGTGCGAGCAGATCGCCATCATCAACCACGGCGAACTGATCGCCAACAAGCCGACCCGCGAACTGGTGGGCATGATGGGCGAGAAGATCGTGGCCGTCACCGTGGACAAGGACATCGCCCAGCTTCCCGCCGATCCGCGCTTCCACAAGTGCGAGGCGGTGGGCGAGAGACTGATGGAAATCACCTTCGACAAGAGCGAGATGACCGCTGGCCAGGTGCTGGCCAAGGTGCAGGAGCAGGGCTTCGCGATCGAGGATGTCTCGACGCGGGAGGCTGATCTCGAAGACGTGTTCGTGCAGCTTACGGGCGAAGCCGACCGGGGCAAGGCCAACGAAGCCGAGGCTTGATCCCGGCGCGCCGATATCAGTCCGTTACATGGTCCGCGCGCCATGTTCCCTTTGCCATCCGGCGGATGGGCTTGCGGCAGTGGGCACAACGGCTGACGAAATTGAGGCCGTCCCAGTTCGCGCGGCGACCGGGGGGACGGTGACGATTGAATAGGCACGCGATGCGAAACAAAGGCTTGCCCCCTCTGAAATCGTGATGTTCGTACGACCGTCTATTGTGCGACGCAGCATTTCATGGGTATTTTCCCTTAGCAAGTGCAAAATAGCCCTGCCTCGCGGCGGACACGGTGCCTGCGGCCTTGCAGGCGCAAGGGCGAGCGGGCAAAGCTTGGCGCGATGACAACACCTTCGACCGATTACGACGTCCTCGTCATAGGTTCGGGCGCTGCCGGGCTGACGGCGGCGCTGACCTTGGCAACCCGGCTGCGCGTGCTGGTGCTGGCCAAGGGCAAGCTCACCAGCGGCTCCACCGCCTGGGCGCAAGGGGGGATCGCCGCCGTGCTGGATGCGGGCGACACCTTCGAGGATCATATCCGCGATACGATGGTGGCGGGCGCCGGCCTGAACGACCGGGAGACCGTGGAATTCGTGATCGAGGGCGCGCCCGCAGCGATCGATCGGCTGTGCGAGCTTGGCGTGCCGTTCAACCGCGAGAGCGGGGACCTGCACCTCACGCGCGAGGGTGGCCACTCGCATCGCCGGATCGTGCACGTGAACGATGCCACCGGCTGGGCGGTGCAGGCCGCGTTGCTGAAAGCGGCGGAGGAAAACCCGAACATAACCCTGCTGCCCGATCATTCCTGCGTGGACCTGATCACCGGGCGGCACGAAGCGAAGTATTCGGGCAGTGGCCGGGTGTGGGGCGCCTATGCGCTCGACACCACGACCGGCAAGGTGGAGGCTTTCACCGCCCGCGCCACGGTGCTGGCGGCCGGCGGGGCGGGGCGTGTCTACCAGTTCTCCACCGCACCGCGCGGGGCGACGGGAGACGGCATCGCCATGGCCTGGCGCGCAGGCGCGCGCGTCTCCAACATGGAGATGATGCAGTTCCACCCCACCTGCCTCTACAATCTCGAGGTCAAGAACTTCCTCGTGACAGAGGCCGTGCGGGGCGAGGGCGGGCACCTGCTGCATCCCGAAACCGGGCACCGCTTCATGGTCGATTACGATGCGGAGCGCATGGAACTGGCCCCGCGCGACGTGGTGGCCCGCGCCATCGACGACCAGATCAAGCGTTACGGCCTCGACTACGTGCATCTCGACATCAGCCACCAGCCCGCTGAATTCGTGCGCGAGCATTTCCCCACCATCCACGAAAAGCTGCTGGGGCTGGGAATCGACATGACGAAGGAGCCGATCCCCGTCGTGCCTGCACAGCATTACACCTGCGGCGGCGTGGTGATCGACCTTGCTGGACGCACCGACCTGCCGGGCCTGTGGGCTGCGGGCGAAGTGACGGAAAGCGGCCTGCACGGGGCCAACCGCCTCGCCTCGAATTCGCTGCTGGAATGCTTTGTCTTCGGCGATGCCGCCGCGCGCGATATCCTCGCCTGCTGGGACAAGCTGGATGCCGCCCCCGAAATCCGTGCCTGGGACGATACCCGCGTGACGGATTCTGACGAGGAAGTGGTCATCAAGCAGAACTGGACCGAAATCCGGCGCATGATGTGGAACTACGTCGGCATCGTGCGCACCACCAAGCGGCTGGAACGGGCCAAGCACCGCATCGACCTGCTGGCGAGCGAGATCGACGACTACTACGGCCATTTCCGCGTGACGACGGACCTGATCGAACTGAGGAACCTGCACCAGTGCGCCGACCTGATCGTGCAGAGCGCGCTGAGGCGGCACGAGAGCCGCGGCCTGCATTACACGCTCGATTATCCAGAGCTGGACGAGGTGCCTAGCGATACCGTGCTGGTGCCCTAAGGACGAGGAAAGCCATGCCCGAGATCACCGCCAACGGCATCACCATCCATTACGACGAGTACGGCCCCGCCGATGCGGAGCCGGTGCTGCTGATCATGGGGCTGGGCGCGCAGATGATCCTGTGGCCGATGGAACTGGTGGAGGCGCTGGCAGGACACGGCTTCCGGGTGATCCGGCACGACAACCGCGACATCGGCCTCAGCCACAAGTTCGACGGGGCGAAGGCGCCCGGCGTGGTGCGCCACGCCCTGATGCGCCGCATCGGCCTGCGGCCCCGCGTGCCCTACACGCTGGCCGATATGGCGGAGGACAGTGCCGGGGTGCTGGACGGACTGGGCATCGAAAGCGCGCACGTGGTGGGCGGCAGCATGGGCGGCATGATCGCCCAGCATCTCGCCGCGCGGCATCCGGAAAAGGTCCGCTCGCTCACCTCGATCTTCTCGACCACCGGCAATCCCAAACTGCCGAAGTCTCGGCGCGAGGCGATCAAGGCGCTGACGCAGCGGCCTGCCTCGCTCGACGAGGATGTGCTGGTGGAGCACGGCAAGTCCGTGGCCCGCACCATCGGCTCTCCCGGTTTCCCCGCTCCCGAAGAGCGGCTGGAGGCGCGCACCCGCGCACTGGTGCAGCGCAGCGTCTACCTGCAGGGGCCGGTGCGGCAGATGGCGGCGATCATCGCCGATGGCGATCGTTCGAACATGCTCGGCCGGATCGAGGCACCCACGCTGGTGCTGCACGGGGAGGATGATCCGCTCATCCCCGTGGCCCACGGCCACGCGACTGCCGCGGCGATCCCCAATGCGAGGATCAGGACCATTCCCGGCTGGGGACACGATGTTCCGCTGGAACTGGTGGAGCGGCTGGCCGAAGAAATCGCCCGGCACGCGCGGGCGGCGACTGCCGCAGCGTCATAGTACGCGCGCAAGCGCGGGGAAGTCTTGACGCATCAGGACACAATGTATCATTCTGTCTCGTGAACAGAGACAGGAGATTTGAGGCCATGACTGGATCCATCGTCGTTGCAACCGACTTTTCGGCCCGCGCCGATCGCGCGGTGGATCGTGCGCTGATGCTCGGCAAGGAGCTGGGCCGCGATGTCGAACTGGTTCACGCGATCGAATATGCGCCGGGCAACAAGCTGGACACCGCCGCGCTGGATGAACGCATGCGCGCTGTCCTGCCGGAAACCGATGTGCCAGTGACCTTCAGCTACCCCGAAGGGTCCGTGCCCGCTGCCATTGCAGGCCATGCGGAGGATGTGGACGCGGCGATGATCGTGCTCGGCGTGGCGCGCTTCAATTCGGTTGGCGACTACTTCCTGGGGACGGCCGTGGACCGCGTGATCAGGGGCACCGGCAAGCCCGTAGTGGTGGTCAAGAAACGCCCGCATCGCGGCTATGGCAAGATCCTGGTGGCCACGGACTTCTCCGACCCTTCACGCGAGGCGATAGACTGGGTCGCTTCGGTTTTCCCGGATGCGGAACTGCACCTGCTGCATGCCTTCTACGTACCGTTCGAGGCGTGGAACAAGGCCAAGTACGTGGCCGACGAGATCGAGAGCGAGGCGCGTGAGAAACTCGCCGCCATGTGCGATGACTTGCCGCAGGACGTGCAGTCTCGCATCAAGACCCACCTCGTGCGCGGCAACCTGTGTGCCGCCGTCAACCAGGTGACAGGCGAGGAGGGCATCGATCTCGTCGCCGTGGGATCGCAGGGCGAAAGCGGGTTTCGCCACGCGACGATCGGCAGCCAGGCAAGCGCCGTGCTGGAAAACGCCGATGCCGATACGCTCGTGATCGGGCCGCGCGTCGCCTGAGCGGTGGCCCTGTCGGTCTTCCCCTGTCAGTCCGGCCCTTCCACGCCTTCCACGATTACGAGCGAACCGTCGGTTGAGCTGTCGGTGCGCAGGTGGCGCACTGCCTGGTACTCGGGCGAATCGTAGAATGCCCTGGCCGCCGCGACGGTGGGGAATTTCACCACCACGCTCTGGTGCGGGGCATCGCCTTCCATGACCTGGCTGCCCGTATCCACCACCACGGCCTCGCCCCCGCGGGCCGCGAGGATGGGCATGACCGCTTCCACGTATTTCCCGATCCCTTCGTTGTCGGTGACCTTGTAATGGGCGATGACATATCCCGGCATTTTTTGTTCTCCCTTCACGGCTCACATGCCCCGCGAAAGCGCGGCGTGTCCACCGTTCCGGCCCGTTTCGTTCATCTGCCAGACTGCCTTTTTTCCGCCTTTTTTGAAACCAACCGGCCCCGCGCCCGTTGGTGGGGCAATCGAAAGAGGAAACGGCGTTCGTCGCCGGGAAGGAAATGTAATGAAAAAGCTTATTCTCATCGCCACCGCTCCCGCTCTCGCACTTGCCGCCTGCGGCGAGGACAGCGCCGTGGAAGAACGTGGCGACATGCTGGAAGAGCAGGCCGACGCCATTGAAAACGTGGGCGACGATCGTGCCGGCCAGCTGGAAGAAATGGCCGACGAAGCGCCGACCGACGCGCAGGAAGACATGCTCAACGAACGCGCCGAGGAAATCGACGACATCGGTGACAATGCTGCCGACGCGATCAACGAGCGCGCCGACGAAATGGAATAATCCTCGCTTCACGCGAATCCGACCGATGGTCGGTTGCAGGAAGGCCCTCGCAGCGATGCGGGGGCCTTTCGCGTTCGCAGGCTATTCCATCATCAGGATGATGAAGAACGACAGCCCCGTTCCGGCCAGGAACAGTGCCCAGCTCCAGTAGAGGCGGAAATCGAGGCCCATGTCCTCGTATTGCACGTCGAATGGGAAGACGTGCAGCACACCGCCGCTCGTCCCGCCCGATCCCATGAACAGGGCGACGATCAGGGTGAGGAAGATACCGAATGGAATCGCTTTGAAGAAGGCGATCATCGTGTGTGCTCCGCTTGCCTTTCCTGTGACCGTCTTTCCCGCTGACGGTGCCAATCAAGACCGGCCTTATCGGCACATGGTTATCATCGGGTTATCACGGAGGCTGCGGAGTGGCGAAGACTCGCGCGGCCGGACCGCCGGGGCATGTTGCCGGGACGCAAAATTGCGCGGCCTGATTCGATTGATTCACGCAGTCGCACCGCGGCACCTTTTTTTCCGCAGTTTGGTTTTTCCTCTTGCGCTGCGCGGGAGTCGAGGACCATCCACGCGTCGCGCCGTATTGCCTGTGCCAGACACCGGCTCGCAAACCCCGGCTGCGCGGTAAATCGCACTTAACCCTCTTGCGCCCGAGTCCCGTGTGATTCACAACTGGTGGTGGTCGACTTGCCGGGTGGACCTACTAGACCTAGATATGGGGCGGCGCGACAACGATCGCGCAAATAGTCCCGAATCGCTCTGGAAGGCTCGCGCGGCAGGCTCGAAACAGGCGGCGGGGGATAAATAAATTCCCGCCGATGCATGGGCGGAGAGTCACTGGCAGCCTGCCGGTCTCGATTCGCAGATCATGCGGATATCATGCGGAGGAACCGGGGGATCCGGATACCCTCCACGACAGACGGGGACTTGGGCGAAATGGAATTTCGGAACACTGACGAGACGGCAATGGGGCTCGACGAACAGACTGCGGGCGACACCGAAACCAAGCCGGCCACGAAACCCAAGTCTGGCAATACGAATACAACGGGAGCAAAAGGCTCCGACGAGAAAGCGGTAAGCATGGAAAAGACGGACCTGGGCAGCGAAGAGCTGGTGAGTGAAGCGGCTGCGGAAGCGCTGGCCGAAGCCGCCAAGGCTGCGCTCAAACCTCAGAGCGATTCGAAAACGGTCAACCCGCGCCGCTTCAAGATCAAGACCGATCCGGCGCGCGACGCGAACCTCACCGATTTCGGCAAGGAAACGCTGAACGACCGCTACCTGCTGCCGAACGAGACCTATCAGGACCTGTTCGCCCGCGTGGCCGATGCCTATGCAGACGATCAGGAACACGCGCAGCGTCTGTACGACTACATTTCCAACCTCTGGTTCATGCCCGCAACGCCCGTTCTCTCGAACGGCGGCACCGGGCGCGGCCTGCCGATCTCGTGCTACCTGAACTCGGTGTCCGACAGCCTCGACGGCATCGTCGGCACCTGGAACGAGAACGTGTGGCTCGCTTCCAAGGGCGGCGGCATCGGCACCTACTGGGGCAACGTGCGCGGCATTGGCGAGCCTGTCGGCCTCAACGGCAAGACCAGCGGCATCATTCCCTTCGTGCGCGTGATGGACAGCCTGACGCTGGCGATCTCGCAGGGCTCGCTGCGCCGCGGCTCGGCCGCCTGCTACATCGACGTGCACCACCCGGAAATCGAGGAGTTCCTCGAAATCCGCAAGCCCTCGGGCGACTTCAATCGCAAGGCGCTGAACCTGCACCACGGCGTGCTGCTGACCGACGAGTTCATGGAAGCCGTGCGCGCTGGCGAGAAGTTCCAGCTCAAGTCCCCCAAGGACGGCTCGGTGCGCGGCGAAGTGGATGCCCGCTCGCTGTTCCAGAAGCTGGTCGAGACCCGCCTTGCAACAGGTGAGCCCTACATCGTGTTCTCCGACACGGTGAACCGCATGATGCCAAAGCACCACCGCGACCTGGGCCTGAAGGTTTCCACCTCCAACCTGTGCTCCGAAATCACCCTGCCGACCGGCGTCGACCACCTCGGCAACGATCGCACGGCGGTGTGCTGCCTGTCCTCGCTCAACCTCGAAAAGTGGGACGAGTGGAACGGCGACAAGACTTTCATCGAGGACGTGATGCGTTTCCTCGACAACGTGCTGCAGGACTATATCGACCGCGCGCCCGAGGAAATGGCCCGCGCCAAATACTCGGCCATGCGCGAACGCAGCGTCGGCATGGGCGTGATGGGCTTCCACTCCTTCCTGCAAAGCAAGAACATCGGCTTCGAGTCCCCGATGGCGAAGGTGTGGAACCTCAAGATGTTCAAGCACATCAACGCCAAGGCGAACGAGGCGAGCATGATGCTGGCCAAGGAACGCGGGCCGTGCCCCGACGCCGAGGAAATGGGCGCGATGGAGCGTTTCAGCTGCAAGATGGCGATCGCGCCGACCGCGTCGATCTCCATCATCTGCGGCGGCACCAGTGCCTGCATCGAGCCGATCCCGGCGAACATCTACACTCACAAGACGCTTTCGGGCAGCTTCGTGGTGAAGAACCCGTACCTGGAAAAGCTGCTCGACAAGAAGAGCAAGAACTCCACCGCGATCTGGAACTCGATCCTGGAAAAGGGCGGCTCCGTCCAGCACCTCGACTTCCTGACGGCGGAAGAAAAGGCCGCGTTCAAGACCAGCTTCGAGATCGACCAGCGCTGGCTGCTCGAATTCGCTGCCGACCGCGCGCCCTTCATCGACCAGGCGCAGTCGCTGAACCTGTTCATCCCGGCCGATGTCGACAAGTGGGACCTTGCCATGCTGCACTTCCAGGCGTGGGAGAAAGGCATCAAGTCGCTCTACTACCTGCGTTCGAAGAGCGTGCAGCGCGCCGGTTTCGCCGGCGGCGTGGAAGCGGACAACACCGCCGAACCCTCGAAGTACGAACTGCCGACGACCGACTACGACGAGTGTCTGGCTTGTCAGTGATTTACGCGCCCAATTAGTTATCCACACCCCTGTGGAAACAATGGGGATAAGTGACGGCCGAATCCTCGACTCGAAAAGCAGTAGAAGGCAGATTGGTTTTTGACATGAAAAGGGGGCCGAGTCGTTACCTCGGCCCCCGGATCATACCACCACGATCTGCAATCGCCGGTGGGCATGAGCTTTTTCAGCACGAGGACAATCGTCCCATTTGCTCTGTAGGTCAAGGCGATTGCGTTAACCTGAGAAAGGCAACGCAATGAATGTTTTCGCTATAAGTTTTTCGATCAAATTCGATACTACCTACGACGAGCGATACGACAGCTTGATGTCCGCAATTCGTATGTGTGATCGCTTGTGGGATGAGACGACATCGTTCTGTCTCGTCGGCACAAATGAAACGCTCGGCATGCTAGAGCATCGGCTCTATATGACCCAATTCTCGCCACACCGAGACAAGCTGCTTATTATGGATGTCGGCTTCGACCGGGCTGTTGCCCGCGGCAACATTTCATATCCCGCCACGCTCAAAGGGCTAATGCCTAATTGTGACGTGAAGCAAGCGAACGCGTTGGCCGGATACTAAATCAGCGGCGAAGGGGCCGGCCGATCAGATCGTTCGGCCCCACCGCACTATCAGCTGGGGGAGAAGAACAAGGTTATGCATATTGCCAGATACGCGGCACTTGCCCTCCTCCTCACCCTCTCCGCCTGCGCCAGCCAGGTCGACGCGGGCGTGGTGCGCGATGGCGGGGCGCCCGGCTTCTGGTGGGGGCTGTGGCACGGCTTCGTCTTCCCCTTCGCTTGGGTCGGCTCGCTGTTCTCGGACGACATCGCCGTCTACGCCGTGCCCAATTCGGGCGGGTGGTACGATTTCGGCTTCTTCCTCGGCATCACGGTGCTGGGTGGTGGCAGTGTCTTCGGCTCGAAGAAACGCCGGTAATTCCTCTTCCTTTTTGCGGGCGGCGGGATAGTCTGCGTTCCCGAACAGGGGTTCTTCGGGGAATACATGACACACCATTTCGCGGCGGCGCGCGCCGGGCTGAAGCTGGCGGCGGCGATGCTGGCCACGTCTGTCATTGTTGGGCCGGTTCTGGCGCAGGACGTCGCGGAGGCCGCAGCGCCCCCTCCCGCTGACGCTTCGCTGTCAGAGCGTATCCAGCACTGGGCCGATGCCGACCGCGAGGGCGACCCGGCGGCGACGCTGGCCGCGCTGATGGCGCTTCAGGCAGAGGTGGAGACCGATACCGCTGCCGTTTCCGCCCGCCAGCGGGGCGAACTGCTCGCGATGATCGGCACCACGCACTACGCGCTGCAACAGCTGGACGAGGCCGCGACCTGGTTCGACCGTGCTGCCGAGGTCTATGCCGAGGACGGCAGTGCGCCCGAAACGGTGGCCGAGATGGCGATCAACCGCGCCGTGCTGATGCGCCGCGCGAACCGGCTGGCCGAGGCCGAGGAGGCCGCGCGCCTCGCGCTCTCCATCCGGCAGGGGCTTTACGACCAGCCGCACGAGGAAGTCGCCTCCGCGCTCGGCATGCTCGGCAACGTGCTCTATTCCTCGGGCCGCTACGAGGAATCGCTCGACCTGATGCGTCTTGCGCTGGACGAACAGCGGGCCGCCGGGCCGGACGACGCGCTGGAAATCATCAAGCGGCTCGACAGTCTCGCCTCGCTGCTGAACGAGACGGGCCGCGATACCGAGGCCGTGCGCGTGGCGCGCGAGGCGGAGGCGCTGGCCCGCGCGAACCTTGGCCGCGACCATGCGTGGTACGGCTATGTCCTCAACACGCTGGGCCAGGCGCTGCTGGACCTGACGCTGTACGGCGAGGCGATCCCGGTGATCCGCGAAACGCTGGATGTGCGCCGGGCGCAGCTGGGCGACGAGCATCCCTATACCGCGGCCTCGCAGATGGTCCTCGCCGTGGCGCTGGAGGAAACGGGGCGCCTGCAGGAAGCGAGCGTCCTGTCGGGCGCGGCGACGGCGATACTGGAGCGGCACCGCGACCTGATGGACCCGAACACGCTCGCCGGGTTCCTGCGCAGGCGCGCGCGGCTGGCGGCATCGCTTGGCGAATGGGACCTCTACGCACAGCGCATCGCCGATGCGCAGCCGGTGCTGGAGGACATGCTCGATCCGCGCAGCCCTGCCCTGGCGAACTTCCATATCGAGCATGCCTACCAGCTATACCGGCGCGGCGAGGCAGAGCAGGCGCGCGCGCTGGCGGAACGCTGGGTGCCGATCGTGGTGGAACGGCTGATCCCTGCCAACAACGACCGTATCTTCGGCGAGATGCTGCTCGCCCGCCTGCGCCAGCGCGATGGCGATGCGGCGGCAGGCGGCGACGCGCTGTGGCAGGCGCTGGACCCGGTTGCAGCAGAGCTGGTCGGCAAGCTTTCCGACGTGCGCGCGGCCGACCGCGACATTGCGCGGCAGGCGAGCGCCAATTCCCCCGCCATGCTGCTGTACCTCGAAACCGCGCTCGCCGCCGGGGACGAGGACCGCGCCTTCGGCGCCTTGCAGATCCTCACGCTATCGGAACTCGCGCTGACGCAGCGCCGCGCCACCGATGAGCGCAGCGGCGAAGCAAGCGATGCCTTCGCGCTGCACCGCCGGCTTGTCGACACCAACCGCCGCCTGCGACTAGTGGAGCGGCGCATTGCGCTGGGGCTGTCGGAAGACCAGGTCGAGGAAGCGGCAGAGGCGCTCGATGCCCAGCGCGACAGGCTGGACAGGGAAGCGGAGGAACTGCTGGCGCGGCTGGTTGCGCATCATCCCGATTTCATCGCCCGGATCCGCCCGCAGCCGGTATCGCTCGAACGGCTGCGCCTGTCGCTGGAGGAGGGCGAGGTGGTCATCATCCCGGTCGAGACGAAATCCGGTAGCTGGGTGACCCAGGTGGATAGCGGCGGCATGACCTGGAGCGCGGTGGACGGTGAAAGCCTGCGCGCCAACGTGGCAGCGCTTCGCGAGGCCGTCGCCCCGGCCAGCGAGCTCGATGCCTTCCCCGCCGATGCCGCCCACGCGCTTTTCGGGCAACTCTTCCCGCAAGGGGTCTCGGGTTACGATCGGGTTTATCTCTACGGCGGACAGTCGCTCGCCAGCCTGCCGCTGGCGATACTCCTGACGGGGCAGGCCGGGGATGACCTCGCTTCCGCGCCTTGGCTGGTGCGCGAGGCTGCCTCGCAGGTGATCGGCAATCTCGCCGTGTTCGCCGAGGGTCGGGGGCAATCTCGCCCGCTCGGCAGCGACGTGTCGACCTTCGCCGGGATCGGCGGTGCCGAGCTACCCGGAGTGAGCGGCGGCGAAGTCCGGCTTGCGGGCCTGTTCCGTTCGGGACGGCCTGCGGCAGACAGCATCGCCGACCTGCCGCCCCTTTTGACCGCCGATGCCGAGCTTCTGGCCTTGGCCGATGCCCTGCCCGGCGACGATGTGCTGCTGGTGGGCAGCGATGCGGCGGAGGAGAACTTCAAGCGCGCCGACCTGTCGAAAGCGCGCGTGATCGCCTTTGCCACCCACGGCCTCGTTGCCGGGGAACTGCGCAACCTGTGGGAGCCTGCCTTGCTGCTCGGCACGCGGGGCAAGGACAGCGGCGAGGACGGCCTGCTGGGGGCGAGCGAGATCGCGCAACTGAAGCTGGATGCGGACTGGGTAATCCTGTCCGCCTGCAACACCGCATCGGGTGCCGACGGCGGCGCGCCTGTCTATTCCGGCCTCGCCACCGCCTTTGCCCAGGCAGGCGCGCGCAGCCTGATGCTGAGCCACTGGCGCGTGCGCGACGATGCCGCCGCAGTGCTCAGCGTCGATACCGTGCGCGGCGCGGCGCAGGGCCTTTCGCGGGCAGAGGCGCTGCGTCAGGCGCAGCTTGCCCTGATGGCGCGCACAGACATCCCGGATGCCGCCCATCCGGCGATCTGGGCACCGTTCGTGATACTTGAAAACTAGAACAGCGGCAGACGCGCCACCTCTTCATCGGAGAGGTGGAGACCGAAGCGGTCTGCCAGGCAGCGGCCATAATCCCGCGGTGTCTCCAGCGTGATGCGCTGCGTTTCCTCGCGCTTACGCCACACCGTCAGTTGCCGGTCGACCAGGCTGGCGAAGCCATCGGGCAGGCACAGGCTGGCAACGCAGGCATTGGTGAAACGCGAAGTGGGATGGGTGGCCGACCAGTGGTTGCCCAACGCCATGTCGGCATCGGCCACCTGCGCGGTGTCGAAAGCGAACTGCGGTTCCCACGCATCGTCGCTCCCGGCCCGGCCATCGGTGGCGAGCCTTGGTCCCATGCGCTCCAGGAGCCAGCTTCCCGGCAGGTCCCCCTCGTTGCCGATGCGCGTCAGGCGGTGCTGTACGCCATCGCCCGTCGTGGTCTGCACGCCGCCCTCCAATGGCATCGGCGGTGCGTAGGAGCCGCCGAATCCCGCGTCCGCAATCCACTGCTCGTCGCCGAATTCCACCAGCACAAGGCAATGGGTGCGCGGCGTGAGCTCGGGTGGATTGCCTAGCAGCACGCGCGCGAGCAGCAGGCGTACGTCGAAGCTGAGGCTGGCCAGCACGTCTGTCAGCAGGCGATTGTGTTCGAAACAGTATCCGCCGCGCCGCCGCGTCACCAGCTTGGCGAAAGCGGAGTCGCTGTCGCAGGCGATGCCGCGGCCGAGGGGAATGTCGAGGTTCTCGAAGGGAATCGACCGGCGATGCGCGGCCTGCAAGGCCGCCAGCCCTGCGGGATCGCGAACAGGCGGCTCCTCGAGGCCGATGCGCGCCAGGTAGGCGTCGATCTGGTCGGGCTGCATCATGCCCTTTCCCATAAGCCAGGTTGCCGAAGGCGACAATTTGCGACTTGAGGCAAATCGGGGCTTGCGCGCATAACAAAGGCAGTTAGGAATTGTTGCAAATGAGTTGCAACAGCATCTGAGGGACTTTTCATGCGCAGGTGGCACCGCTGGCTTTCGGTATTCTTCGCGATCGTGATGATCTGGGTCGCGATCACCGGCCTGCTGCATTACGTGGTCGTGTGGTGGCCGACGGGAGAGCCGACCGCCGAGCAGATCGCTGCCGTCGCCCCTCCGCCCGGCTTCGTCTGCCCCGAGGGATGGCGTTGCATCGCCCCTTCGCCAGAAGCGACGAACAACCCGCTGCGCCCCTACCTCGGCCTATTCCACCACCTCCACGCGGGCAGCGAAGGCGGCATCTGGGGCGAGATCATCGTGATGCTCTCCGGCCTCGCGCTGGTGTTCTTCACGGTCTCGGGCATGTGGGTTTACTACCAGATGTGGCGCAACCGTAAGGCCAAGGGCCTGAAAAAAGGTCTTTTCTGGAAATAGTCTGCCGATAATCGGCACGCAATTGGTTGGCGCGCGGTAAGGCGATGCTAACCAATTGCAGCTTATAACCGCGCCTATGAAAGGGCACCGCCAGAACAACCGCTTCCCGACCCATCACGGGTATGGCGAAATCCGCGTGTCGCGGTACTTCGTGCTGTACCTTTCACAGATCGCGTGGGTTGCGCTAGGGTTTTACCTCTATTCGGGCGCCTACTGGCCCAGCACCTGCCAGCCGACCGACCTGTTCCAGGCCTACGCCTGCTCGATGCGCCTGCCTGAGGATGGCGGCGGCTGGCGCGAAGCGGCGCTGCTCACATGGCTGTGGGCAACGCCGATTCTCATCATGCTGGAAGTGTCGCGCCGCGTGGGCAAGTCCAAGGACTGAACCCTCAGTCCTTTTTGTCCAGCTTTTCCTCGCGTTCTTCCGAAGCACCGCCGTATCCGCGCTCGGTCACGTCGGGCGCGTCGGCCATTTCCTCGCCGTCCTGCGCGCCGTAACCAAGTCCCTTGTCGGACTGCTGTTCGGCCTGCTGGCGGCGCTGGTCGCGGTCGCCGCGGTGCGTCTGGTTTTCCATCTGCGCGCCGGTCTGCTTCTGCTGTGCCATTGCACCGGCCTCTGGCGTAGCTTGCGGGGGCTGGTTCTCGCGCGGGGGGCGGGTGCCTGCGTAGCGGTCGTTTCCTGTCTGCTGGTTCATCGTTGGTCCTTCGTCGTATCTGTCGGGGAGGGCGGGAGCGGCGGCCTAGCCGCTGGTGCGTTCGGCCGGATCGTATTGCGAGCGGCGGGAGGGATCGTCGCGATCGTCCTCGCGCGCTTTCTCCTTCTCGGCCTTTTCGCGGGCCAGCGCCTCGCGGCGGACCTCGTCCTCCTTGGGGCCGGTGCGTTCGATGTCTCCCGGCTCGTGGCCTTCCTTCAGCGTGACATTGCGGGAATCGCGGGGTTCGTATTCGCCCATCGGGGCCTCCTGATGAAAAATGCTTTCATCCAACCAACCCGCGCGCCGCCCCCGATGTTCCGCGCTTCATCGCCCCGTGGCACCCTCGGGGCGCATGCGAAGATGAACGGCCGTGCCGGATTTATCCACGACACAAAGTCCACTCTTGCTATCGAATCGGGTTAATGATTCCCTATGTAGGTAACTCGCACGCTAGCCCGGAGATACCAGATGTCGTTGCTCGAAGCCCGCAAGACCTACAAGCCCTTTGAATATCCCTGGGCCTACGAGTTCTGGAAGCGCCAGCAGCAGGTCCACTGGATGCCCGAGGAAGTTCCCCTGGGCGAGGACTGCCGCGACTGGGCGCAGAACCTGACGGAGCACGAGCGCAACCTGCTCACGCAGATCTTCCGCTTCTTCACCCAGGCCGACGTGGAAGTGCAGGATTGCTACCACGAGAAATACGGCCGCGTGTTCAAGCCCACGGAAGTGAAGATGATGCTGGCCGCGTTCAGCAACATGGAAACGGTGCACATCGCCGCCTATTCCCACCTGCTCGACACCATCGGCATGCCCGAAAGCGAATACGGCATGTTCCTCGAATACGAGGAGATGAAGGCCAAGCACGATTACCTGCAGGAATTCGGCGTCGACAATGACGAGGACATTGCCCGCACGCTGGCCATGTTCGGCGGCTTTACCGAAGGCCTCCAGCTGTTCGCCAGCTTCGCCATGCTGATGAACTTCCCGCGCTTCAACAAGATGAAGGGCATGGGGCAGATCGTCAGCTGGTCCGTGCGCGACGAAAGCTTGCACTGCGAAGGCATCACCCGCCTGTTCCACGCCTTCTGCGCGGAGCGGGACTGCCTGACCAAGTCCGTGAAGGAAGACATCATGGACATGTGCCAGAAGACGGTGCGCCTCGAGGATGCCTTCATCGACCTCGCGTTCGAGCAGGGTCCGGTCACGGGCATGACGGCGAAGGAAATCAAGAAGTACATCCGCTACATCGCCGACTGGCGCCTGTCGCAGCTGGGCCTGCCCGCCATCTACATGGTGGACGACCACCCGCTGCCCTGGCTCGCCCCGCTGCTGAACGGCGTGGAGCACGCCAACTTCTTCGAAACCCGCGCGACCGAATATTCCAAGGGCGCGACCAAGGGCAACTGGCAGGACGTGTGGTCCAGCTTCGACAAGCGCCAGAAAGCCAAGGCCGCGAACGAGGAAGAGGCCGAGGACCTGGGTCCCGACATGTTCGGTGAGACGAGCGGCGGTGCCGGGAGCGTTGCGGCGGAGTGAGCCGTGACTGACTTCAGAGAGAATTGGCCTGAGATGCGCATGAAGCATCTCGAGTTGGTCCAGAACGCGATTACTCGCATGGGCTCCAACAGCGCCAATCTCAAAGGCTACTGCATGGGTGTTGTCGCGGCCCTGATTGCGCTGGCAGGTGCGATTGATAAACCGAAAGTTCTGTTTCTAGGATTGCCTATCGTTCTGGCTTTCTCGATCTTGGATGCCGCGTACTTGTCATTAGAGAAAGGTTTCCGAAACCACTACGACACGCTGAGGGTTGAGCCCTTAGATCGGCCCCCTAATTTCGAAGTAACCGCTACGGGTGAGGGCAATTTCCTGAAGGCTTATAAGAGCTGGTCTGTTTGGGCCTTCTATCTAGGATCTGCTGCTATCTTGGTACTTGTTGGGCTAGTTCTATGACGTCTGGCGTACCTAGAGCCCCCAGCTTGCTGATTCAGCCGTATTCGCAAGTCGCCAAGCGGCGTAAAGTGTTTTTCAGCTTCCATTACGAACGTGATGCTTGGTCTGTTAGCCAAATCCGAAATTCTTGGGTGGTCAAGCCAAAGCATGAAGCACAGCCATTTCTTGATAAGGCCAAGTGGGAAGAGATTAAAAGGCGAGGCGATGCAGCAATTCGGGCGTGGATAAATGCACAACTGAGTGGAACTTCCGTAACAGTTGTCTTGATAGGATCCTAAACGTTGCAGAGACGCTGGGTGAAGTACGAAATTGATCGGACGCTTCAGCAAGGTAAAGGCTTGCTCGGGATAACTATGGAGGGCATGCGGCAATCGAACGGTATGCTAGATAATTGGAGCCGGTATGTACCCTACGGTCCATTCACATTCCCCAACAACAGTGCTCCCGTCTACAGCTGGCTTCACGATAATGGCCGAACAAATATATCAAGTTGGATAGAGGCAGCAGCGCGCCGCGTCGGACGTTGAGAAGCGCAGTGCAGTCTTCATATTCGCACCTCACAAACTTGACCCACCTCAAAGCCCGCTCCCTGCACTCGCGCTAGAATCCTTCTCACACCACAGGAAGGACCAACGCGAATGTCGCAGCATACCCCGAACGAACTCACCGCCATCTTCAAGCGTGACGCAGACCTGCTCACGCGGCTGAAGACGCAAAATGCGCACTACGCGCGGCTGGCCGAGGAGTATCACGAGGTGAACCGCGCCGTGCACCGGCACGAGAGCGAGGCGGAGGTCGTGAGTGACGATCATGCCGAGGAGCTGAAGAAGCGGCGGCTTGCCTTGCTCGATGAAATCACGACAATCGTGGAGCGTGCCCGCAGCGCCGATGCGCCGGGCGCGGCGGCCTGATCGAGGAGACACACGTCATGCGTAACACCACAACCCTTCGCTCCATCCTCCCCGCGACCCTCGCCCTGGGCGCGGCGCTGGCGCTGGCAGCCTGCGGCGGCGCGGAGGAAGAGGACGTCGAATACGAAGTCGGCGCCGAAGTCCTCTCCGGCGGCGAGATGATTACCCGCGATCCGGAAGACCCTGCAGTCCCTGTCGATATTCCCGATGTCGAAATGACCAACGCCTCCGAGGAAGAGATCGAGGCCGCGCAGGCGGAAGCCGCCACCGAATAACGCCGCAGGGCAACTCGGCCGAAAACTTTGCCGAACAACAGGGGGCGGCGGGCCGGAAACCGCACTTTCCGGCCCGCCTGCAACATCCTCCGGCCCGAAAATCGGCCAAAAAATTCCGATTCTGCTTGAAACCTTTCGCGATGATACACATTATCATCATTGCGGACCGGGCCCCTCTGGCGCGCGCTCTCATTTGGCGCACGTGATGTCGGACCGCATCGGACAGCCGGTGCGTGTTTGACGGGGCCTCTTCCCCAATCCTCACAAACCACCCGGCAAAGACGATACCGGCCGTCCGATCCTAGCAACTCTCTTTTCGAAGGAGACGAAGGATGACGGCCCGTTTCTACAAACTCACAGAGCTTCACGAGAAGCTGGACGAAGCCGTGCGGCGCGAGATCAACCGCCGCGCGCCGGACCAGTTCAAGGTCATGGCGCTGAAACGCCGCAAGCTGCGCGTGCGCGACCTGCTTGCCCGACTCACCCCCACAGGCCGCCAGGGCATCCCGAACACCTGAGCGACCTCGCGAGAGGCGGGCGGGCAGACCCCTTCCTCAACCCGGCCCCCGCACCCCGAAGCGGGGGAACCCTGCCCGCCTCTCGCACCTTATTTTACAAGTAGCGGAGAACGAGCCCGACATGATTGCCAGAGCCATAGCCAAGCCGGTCAAGGAAGTGATCGCCCCTGCCATGCGCGATTTCCTGCAGCAGGAAAGCGCGGGCGGCATCACCCTGATCGTCGCCGCTGCATTGGCGCTGGTGATCGCCAACTCGCCGTTTGCCGCGAGCTATTTCGGCCTGCTGGACGTGCCCGTGGTGGCGGGCATCGGCAGCGGCGTGATCGACAAGCCCCTGCTGCTGTGGATCAACGACGGCCTGATGGCGGTGTTCTTCTTCCTCGTCGGCCTGGAAGTGAAGCGGGAGGCGCTGGTGGGCCAGCTCAACAGCTGGAACAAGGCCTCGCTCCCGCTGATGGCGGCCATTGGCGGCATGGCGCTGCCAGCCGCGATCTACATCGGCATCAACATGGGCACGCCGGAGAACCTCGGCGGCTGGGCCATCCCTGCTGCCACCGACATTGCCTTTGCGCTGGGCATCCTCACCCTGCTCGGCCCGCGCGTGCCGGTGGCGCTGAAGGCGCTGCTGCTGGCGATCGCGGTGATCGACGATATCGGCGCCATCACCATCATCGCGCTGTTCTATACCGCAGAAACGAACGTGAACATGCTGATCGGTGCCGCCGTCACGCTGGCGGTACTGGCGATGTTCGGGCGCGGGCGCGTGGCCTCCTCCGTCCCCTACGTGCTGCTGGGCGTGGTGCTGTGGGTCTTCGTGCTGAAGTCAGGCGTCCATGCCACGCTGGCAGGTGTCGCCGCCGCCATGTGCGTGCCGATTACCGGCCGCGGCGGAGAGGCTCCGCTGGAGCGGATGGAGCACGCGCTGCACCCTTACGTCGCATTCCTGGTGATCCCGATTTTCGGCTTCGCCAATGCCGGTGTCTCGCTTTCGGGCGTGGGGCTGGACACGCTGTTCTCGCCGCTGCCGCTGGGCATTGCCGCAGGGCTGGTGATCGGCAAGCAACTGGGCATCGTCGGCTTTGCCTGGGCGGCGGTGAAAGCCGGGTTCGCCACCCTGCCCGCAGGGGTGAGCTGGCGCCAGATTCACGCGCTCTCGCTGCTCGCCGCCATCGGCTTCACCATGAGCCTGTTCATCGGCAACCTCGCCTTCGCCGACCCGGTGCAGGTGGACGCGGTGAAGATCGGCGTGCTCTCGGGTTCGCTGGTGGCCGCGGTGGCAGGCTACCTGATGCTGCGCGCGACCCTGCCGGAGCCGGTGGAGGCCGAGCCGCAGGCTGCCTCGTAGCCAGGTATGCGCCTTAGCTGCGGGGATGGGCGCGGCGGTCCTTGCCGCTGCGCCGTTCGCCCTTGCGGCGATCGAGAAAGTCAATTGGCACCTGCTGTTTGCGGCGATCCTCGCCCGAACGGCGACCCCAGACTTCCGGCGTGTTTTCCTCGGCGGACATGCCCGCTTCCCGACCTGCGACCGGGACGGCCCCCGGACAATTGCGTAGCAGAGTGGCAGCAAAGCCTTCGCAATTCGTTAAACGTTCACAGGCTGCCTCGGCGTGATTTCGGAACATTGCCCCCTCTGGCCTTGTTGAACCTGCGTAACACGCGGAGACAAACGACATGGAAGAACCCAAGAGCAACAAGAACCTGTGGTATCTCGTGATCGCCCTGCTGGCGGTGGTGATCATCATCTTCGTCCTCAACCCGACGCGCGGCGAGGACGAAGCGCAGATGGAAGCCGCGGTTGAGCAGGCCGAGATCGACCGTGACGACACGCTGCAGGACTACCCCGTCGAGGCAGAACCCTACGGCGAAGAAGGCGAAGTCGAACTGGAAATCCCCGAAGGCGAGGAAACCGGCGACCTCAACCCGCAGAGCGACGCCGTCAGCGTCGAGTAAGGTGACTTAGTCACACCAGTCGCGCGCGAACTCGCTGCGCCGTGCCAGCCCGCGCTCGGTCATGGTGTCGGCCAGCATTTCGCCGCCGCGCCTTATCGCGCGCAATTCGCGGCCGTACTGGTCGCGCGGTGGCTCTGCGCCGCCCTCCATATCGAAAGCGCCAAGATTGAGCCAAGCGGCCAGTTCGTCCCGCGCAACGCGGGCCAGCTGGCGCTCCGCCTCGCATGCGCCATCGAGTTCCGGGGCATCGTATCCGGTCAGGCGGATGCGCCTGTCGCCCAGACGCAGGGTGTCGCCATCCACCACGCAGGCGAATGACGAGCCTTGGCCGCAGACGGTGAACTGTCGCTCCATCGGCTGCCATTCTCCCGCGCCCACATCGACTTGCCGCTCCGCGGCCCACAGGCCCAGCAGCACGGCGGCGTAGACGGCCCAGCGTCAGCGTCGCCACGCCGCACGCCAGCGGCGGCGACGCTGCCAGGCAGCATCGAAGCGCGGAGCCTTGGCCAGTGGATCAATCCTCCAGCGGGTAGGGCGCAATCGGCTGGAGCAGCTTGAAATCTTCCTCCAGCGGCGCGTGCCCGAGTTCGGGCCAGTCGAGATCTTCCTCCGGCACGCGGGTATCGGGCAGGCGGTCCAGCAGGTCGCGGATCAGGGTCAGGCGACCGTGCTTCTGGTCGTTGTAATCCACGACGGTCCACGGCGCGTGCTCTGTATGCGTGGCGACGAACATTGCCTCGCGCGCGGCGGAGTATTCGGCGAATTTCGTGCGGCTCGCCACGTCGATGGGCGAGAGCTTCCAGCGTTTCAGCGGGTCTTCCAGCCGCTCCGCGAAGCGTTCCTCCTGCGATTGCTGGCTGGCGGAGAGCCAGTACTTGAACAGGCGGATACCGTCGTCCACCAGCAGCTTCTCGAACGTCGGCACTTCGCGCAGGAACTTCTCCACCTGTGCATCGCTCGCGAAACCCATCACCTTTTCCACGCCCGCGCGGTTGTACCAGCTCCGGTCGAACAGCACGATCTCGCCCGCAGCGGGCAGGTGCGGAACGTAGCGCTGGAAATACCACTGCGTGCGCTCGACATCGCTGGGCTTGGGCAGGGCGACCACGCGGCACTGGCGCGGGTTGATGCGCTGGCTGATCGCCTTGATCGTGCCGCCCTTGCCGGCTGTGTCGCGCCCCTCGAACAGCACGCAGATCCGCTCTCCCGTCGCCTTGGCCCAGCGCGCCATGGCGACGAGTTCGTGTTCCAGCGGCTCCAGCAGCTCTTCGTATTCCTTGCGTTTCATGGGTCCGGGTTGTTCCACCAAGCCGCCCTGCCCGCAAGTCGGTATCGGTCAGGCGGCTATTGGCGGGAGAGGCGCACGCGGCTAAGCGTTTCGCCGACATGACCGACACAACGAACGACAGGATGCTGGCGAAGGCCGAGACGCTGATAGAGGCGCTGCCCTATTTCCAGCGGTACGCGGGGCGCAGCTTCGTGGTGAAATACGGCGGCCACGCCATGGGCGATCCCGAGGCGGCGCAGGACTTTGCCGAGGATATCGTGCTGCTGAAGGCGGTGGGCATAAACCCCGTGGTGGTGCACGGCGGCGGCCCGCAGATCGGCGCCATGCTGAAGAAGCTGGGCGTGGAAAGCCAGTTCGTGGACGGTCTGCGCGTCACCGACAGGGAAACCGCGAAGGTCGCCGAAATGGTGCTGTCGGGCGCGATCAACAAAGAACTGGTCGGCTGGATCACGCAGGCCGGCGGCAAGGCCATCGGCATTTCCGGCAAGGACGGCAAGATGGTGGTGGCCGAGAAGGTGAAGCGCACCGTGAAGGACCCGGACAGCCAGATCGAGCAGGCGGTGGACCTTGGCTTCGTGGGCGAACCGAAAGAGGTCGATACCACCATCCTCGAAACCGCCAGCAAGGCGGGCATGATTCCGATCATCGCCCCCATCGCAACCGACGATGCGGGCCATACCTACAACATCAACGCCGATACCATGGCGGGCGCCATCGCTTCTGCCCTGGGCGCGGCGCGGCTGTTCCTGCTGACGGACGTTGCGGGCGTGCTGGACAAGGACGGCAAGCTGATGACCGACCTGAAGCCCGCCGACATTTCCCGGATGCGCGAGGATGGCACCATCAGCGGCGGCATGATCCCCAAGCTGGAAACCTGCGTCCACGCCGTGGAAGGCGGGTGCGAGGCGGCCGTGGTGCTGGACGGGCGGGTGCCCCATGCGATGCTGCTGGAGTTCTTCACCAGCCGCGGCGCGGGCACGCTGATCAGCGCCTGAGAGCGTTGTATCCTTGATCGCCGCTTGACGCGTATTACCTCGACGATACACTTTCCTGAAACGCTTATACTGCGGAGAATTTCGTGCTCGCCCTGATCCAGATTTTGTCGATGATTGCCCAGGCCATCGTGTTCCTGGTGATCATCCAGTTCATCATCGGGCTGCTGTTCTCCTTCAACGTGATCAGCCCCCGCAACGATTTCCTCGTGCAGGTCTATAACTCGATCAATTCGCTGCTTGATCCGCTGCTCAAGCCGATCCGGCGCTTCCTGCCCGATACCGGTGCGATCGATTTCTCGCCGCTGGTGCTGATCCTGGCGCTGAACGCGGTGATATATATCCTCGCCGACATTGCCATTTAAGCCGGGCGGCCAGACCCTTTGACAAACCGTCGGGGCAAGAGCAGGGCGCGAATATGATTTCACGCGCTACCATTGCGATGGCCCTCGTGGTTGCCCTGTCCGCGTGCACCAGCGCGCGCGAGCAGCAGATCAATCGGCAGCGGTCTGCCGCCACGCAGTTCCTCGAGCGGCAGGGCAGCGTGGGCGATCCCGGTCGCGTCGCCGCCGCCGACTTCGCCTTTGCCAAGATGGCGCGCGAGGAAGGCCAGTGGACCGCGTTCCGCGCCTATGCCGCAGACGACGCGGTGATCCACGGGCAGAACGGACTTGTCCCCGCGCAGCCGTGGCTCGCCGATCAAGACGATCCCGAAGAAGCGGTTGCCTGGGGGCCGAACGCGGTCTGGTCCAGCTGCGACGGCACGCTGGCGGCGACCTTTGGCCGCTTCATCGAGCCGGGCGGTATGGTCGGCAGCTATGTCTCGATCTGGGAACTGCAACGCGACAACGGCTACAAGTTTACATACGACCTCGGCGTGCCCGACGATCCGCAGCCTGTGCCGGAGCCCGAACAGGACATTCCCGAAGGCGCGATCGTGGTGCCCGGCCTCACGGCTGTGGAGGGCCGCATTGCCGATTGCGCCGAGGCCGTCCCGCTCTCGCCCGACGTACCGGTGCCCGCGGGCGCATCTGCAGACACCACGCGCGCGGACGATGGCACACTGGAATGGACCTGGCTGCACGGCGCGGACGGCACCCGCACCGTCGTGGTGAACTGGCTGCGCGATGGCGAGTGGCAGGAGGCTGTCAGGCTTGTGGCGCCGGCCAATTCACAGGCAGGCGCGTAAGCCGTGGAACAGCTTTTCCTCTCTGCCTTCATCACCCTGTTCGTGGTGATCGACCCGCCCGGCTGCGCGCCGATCTATGCCGGGCTCACCAAGGGCGCGACGCCGGCGGAACGCCGGATCATGGCGATTCGCGCCTCCGTCATTGCCTTCGTCATCCTGCTGGTTTTCGCCCTGTTCGGGCAGGACCTGCTCTCCGCGCTGCATATCGAACTCGACAGCTTCCGCATCGCGGGCGGGCTGATGCTGTTCTGGATCGCGTGGGAAATGGTGTTCGAGAAACGCACCCAGCGCCGCGAGGAACGCGCCGAACGCGCCGCGCGGGAGCACGTGGAGGATGTGTCCGTCTTCCCCATGGCCATGCCCATGCTGGCAGGGCCGGGCGCCATCGCCGCGATCATGCTGCTGATGAACGAGGCCGTGGGACTGGAGCAGTCGCTGGTGGTGATGGGCGCGCTGGTCTCGGTGCTGCTGATCACCATGATCGCCCTGATCGCGGCAGGTCCGCTGATAAAGCTGCTTGGCGAACGCGTGGAAGCGGTCATCACCCGCCTGCTGGGCGTGCTGCTGGCGGCACTGGCGGCGCAATACGTGATCGACGGGCTGCGAGGTAGTTTCGGCGTGTGAGTGAGGACAAATCCGGGCCTCCCCTCCCGCAAGCGGGAGGGGCCGGGGGTGGGCAGGAGCGCAAGTTCAAGCGGCGCAATACCGAGCGTGCGAAGAGACTTCGCCAAGAAGCAACACCTGCCGAAAGGCACCTATGGCGCTATCTGTCACGCGGCCAGATCGGCGCAAGGTTCTCCCGGCAAATGCCCGTCGGCCCTTACTTTGCAGATTTTCTCTGCCGGTCACATCGCCTGATTGTAGAGGTCGATGGCTTTTCTCACGATGTGCTACCGGAGCGCGACCTTATCCGGGATCGGCATTTGGCCGACCTAGGATATCGCGTTTTGCATTTTTCGAATGAACAGGTGATGCGGGAGATCGAGGGTGTCGTCCGGGCGATAGAACTCGCGCTTGCCAAGGCCCACCCCTAGCCCCTCCCGCCTGCGGGAGGGGAACCTGTCGCGCTTGAGACGGCGCGCGTCGTATACCGCGACGATAACGAGGATTGGTAACCGCCGGTCCGCGACTAGCGGACCGCAAGGTCGACTGGCCGCCCGCAGGCGCCGCGTAGCGAAGCGGAGCGAATAGCGTCGAGGATGACCGCGCGGAGGCGCGGTCGTAACTACTGAAGAGTCACATGCTCGTCATCGGGGTCGCCCCGGCCGAAGAATTCCATCAACTGCACCAAGAGGTCGCAGCGTTCGCGCAGGTTTCGCGCTTCGAGCAGGCCCTGCTTCGCTGCCGCGTCGAACGGGGCGATCTGGGATACGCCATTGATCAGCGCCACGTCATCCAGCCGGGCGACCGAATCCCAGTCGATGGCATAGCCCTGGCTGTCGGCGAACTTGCGCGCCTCGTGCTCGAAACTCGCGCGTTCGCCCAGCGTCAGATATTCCTCGGCCGGCTCCTCGATCAGTTCGGCCTCGACCTGCCGGAACGGCGTCGTCACCTCCAGTTCGCGCAGCACGCGGAAGCGGGCGATACCGGTCAGGACGATGTTGTAGCGCCCATCCTCGCTCGTCTCCACATCCTCGATCTTGCCCACGCAGCCGACTTCGTAAAGCGGCGCGCTTTCCATCGAATCCTGCGGCTGGATCATGCCGATCCGCCGGTCGCGCGCCAGGGCATCGCCCACCATGGCGCGGTATCGCGGCTCGAAAATGTGCAGCGGCAGTTGCAGCTGCGGGAACAGGATCGCGCCGGTCAGGGGAAAGATGGAGAGCTTGGTCGTCATCCGAACAGGATCAGCGACAGCTTGCGGCGCTGGGCGAAAACCCACGGGTCTTCCATTCCCACGGCCTCGAACATCTTGAGCAGCTTTTCCTTGGCCTCGGCGTTGCCTTCCTCGCCGCCCCCCTGGATGGCGCGCAGCAGCACTTCGGCGGCCTCGTCGCGCTCTCCGGCGGCGAAAGCGGCCTCGGCAAAGGCGATCTGCGCATCGGTATCGGCAGGGCGTTCAGCCGCCGCCTTGCGCAGGTCATCGAGCTCGCCGGTGTCCACCTGCGTGCCCGCCAGTTCGAGTGCCGAATAGGCCTGCTGCACCAGCGCATCGTCCTTCATCTCCTGCGGCAGCGCATCGTAGGCCTGCTGCGCCGCTTCGGTCTGCCCGGCGGCAACCAGCGCGCGAATCAGGCCCGATTGCACTTCCGGCTTGTCCGGCGCCATCTGCGCCAGTTGCATGAAGACGGACGCGGCGCGCTCTGCATCGCCATCGGCCAGCACCTGCTCGCCCATGCCGACAAGCTGGTCGATATCGGGCGTCTGCTGGCCCTGTTCGCCGCCTTGCCCGTCAGCGGCTCCTGCCTGCACCGGCACCTGCTGCAGGATCTGGTCGAGCGCCTGCTTTAGCTGCGATTCGGTGCGCGCAGAGGTCAGGTCCGCCACCGGCTGGCCCTGGAATATGGCATAGACCGTGGGGATCGACTGCACCTGGAACTGGCTGGCGATGAACTTCTGCTTGTCGACGTTGATCTTGGCGAGGATCACGCCCTTGTCGGCATATTCCGCGGCGACCTTTTCCAGCACCGGGGTCAGCGCCTTGCACGGCCCGCACCACTCGGCCCAGAAATCGAGGATGACCAGCTTGGTCTGGCTGGGATCGACCACTTCCTTGCGGAATCGTTCGACTGCCTTCTGCTCTTCGATGCTGAGGCCCATGCTTGCCAAGTGTCTGCTCCTGCTGTTCGTAAAAGTGTGATGCCACAATGTGGCGTTTGTGTGCCCAATGTGAAGGGCAAAGAGAGTGGCGTGCAAGGTTTCTGATTGCGCTGCAATTTTGCTCTTGCGGGGTGTGAGACTCGCTGCTAACTGCGCCGCTCCCCACCCGGACACGAGCCGGGTATGGCGCCAGTGAGCGGGCGTAGCTCAGGGGTAGAGCACAACCTTGCCAAGGTTGGGGTCGAGGGTTCGAATCCCTTCGCCCGCTCCAAATTTCCTCATATTTTCAATTAGATGCGAGGCCTTGACGGCTTCGCATCTTGGATACGAGCCTGTTTGAGGGCTTTTGGTATCCAATTCGTACCCACACGAAATCGAACTCGCGACGGTCATCGACGACGCTTTTCACGTTGAAGGCAATTGGTCGTTTGGAACGGCGCGGTTTGATCCACGCCCGTGACAGAGGTTTTCGCCATATCCGAGTCGTCGCGTCTCACGCCTTTGGAGAGTAAGAGGGCTGCGGCTGTCGCCGTGACGGTTCGAGCGTCGGGAGAGAGGCTCCCGGCCGGGCCGTCGCGGAGATATGTCATGACGCAAGTTCAAGTTCTCGACGCGAGCCCCGTCAGGAGCAGCGGCTACAAGGTGGATGTGAGCCGCGGCCAGCGGATCGGGCGGGTCTCGTCCGAGTGGTTCAGTCGTCCGGCAGACCAGCGCTATCTGTCGCTGACCGAGCTGATGGCGGCGGTGAAGGGCCGCGCCGAACGCAGCCGGACGCGGACGGTGGAGAGTGCGGCGATCCGGGTTGAAGCCCACCGCGACGATCCCGAACGGCTGGCGCTCGTCCTGCCTGATTCGGACAAGCCGCTGGCGCCGACCCATTGGAGCTTCGGCCAGCTTGCGAGTCTCGTCGGCGCGCCGGCGGCGTATATGCGCCAGCTTCCCGCACCGCTTGCAGCGATTAACCTGCAGTACGGCCTCACCAATCACCGCGCCGAGCAGGTGAAGACGTTGGAGACCGAGGATGGCCGTACCGAGCTGCGCGCTGTCACCGGACCCGACTATGGTCGCATCTACGATCATGAGCTGGTCGCCGCCGTGCAGCGCATCGCCGGCAACGGCACGGGCGATACGCGTTGGAAAGTGCCGGGCGTGCTCGACTGGTCGACCGGTGTCTACAATCCGATGGTGGACATCACGTCCGATACGACCACGCTCTATGCGTCCGACCGCGATGTCTTCCTCTTCCTCGTCGACGACAGAAACCCGATCGAGGCGGGGAAGTTGCCCGATGGATCGCCCGACCTGTTCTTCCGCGGCTTCTATTGCTGGAACAGCGAGGTGGGCGCCAAGACGCTCGGCATCGCCAGCTTCTACCTGCGCGCCGTTTGCCAGAACCGAAACCTGTGGGGCGTTGAGGACTTTCAGGAGATCAGCATCCGGCATTCTAAATACGCCGCTAACCGTTTCGCGCATGAGGCGGCGCCAGCGCTGACCCGGTTTGCCGACTCTTCGCCGCAGCCGTTCCTGAACGGCATTCGGCAGGCCCGCGAACGCATCGTTGCTCGCAATGACGACGATCGTACCGAGTTCCTGCGCAAGCGCGGCTTCGGCAAGGCGGAGACAGCGAAGATCGTCGAGACCGTCCTCGCTGAGGAAGGTCGGCCGCCCGAGTCCGTGTTCGACTTCGTACAGGGCATCACCGCTTACGCACGGAGCAAACCCCAGCAGGACGCGCGGCTCGATCTCGAGACGCGCGCCAAGAAGCTGCTCGACCGGGTCGCGGCGTAGCGCGCCCCCTCCCTTTCATTCCCGTACGCGGCGTCGCTCTCTTCAGAGGAAGAGGGCGGCGCTGCGCTTCGTGACGGGTTTGAAGGCAGGAGAGAGGCTCCCGGCCGACCCGTCATGGAGAAGACCCATGACCAAGTCAGTCAAGACCATCGCGCTCAGCCCCTCGCGGGACATTCCGTTCGACAAGTTGGTGTTGAGTCAGGCCAATGTCCGCCACGTCAAGGCGGGCGTCTCGATCGAGGAGCTCGCCGAGGATATCGCCCGGCGTACGCTGCTCGCGAGCATCACCGTGCGCGCCGTTACCGATGCCGACGGAAACGAGACCGGCATGTTCGAGGTGCCGGCGGGCGGGCGCCGCTACCGCGCGCTCGAACTGCTGGTGAAGCAGAAGCGACTGCCGAAGACCGCGCCGGTGCCCTGCGTCGTGCGCGAGGGCGGATATGCAGAGGAGGACAGCCTCGCCGAGAACATCCAGCGCGCGCCTCTTCATCCGCTCGACCAGTTCCGCGCCTTCCAGGCACTGCGCGAGGAGGGCATGAGCGAGGAGGAGATCGCCGCGGCGTTCTTCGTTTCGGCCAATATCGTCAAGCAGCGGCTGAAGCTCGCGAGCGTCGGCGAAGCCCTGCTCGACGCCTTTGCCGCCGATGAGATGACGCTCGACCAGTTGATGGCGTTCACCGTCAGTCCCGACCACGAGCGCCAGCAGCAGGTCTGGGAAGCGGTCCAGAACAGCTACAACGACCAGCCCTACCAGATCCGTCGCATGCTGACCGAGCATTCGGTTCGGGCGTCGGACAAGCGCGCGCTGTTCGTCGGCGTCGATGCCTATGTCGAAGCAGGCGGCGCCATCATGCGCGACCTGTTCGAGAGCGACGATGGCGGCTGGCTCGAGGATGTCGGGCTCGTCGAGATGCTCGTCACCGAGAAGCTCAACGAGGAATCCGAAGCCATCCGCGCCGAGGGCTGGAAGTGGATCGAGGTCGGCCTCGATTTTCCTTACGGCCATACCTACGGGCTGCGCCGTATTTCGGGCGAGCAGCCGGAGCTGACCGAGGAGGAGCAGGCGACGCGCGATGCGCTCCAGGCCGAGCTCGACCAGCTCGAAGCCGAATATGCCGATGCGCCCGAACTGCCCGACGAGGTCGACGAGCGCTTGGGCGAGATCGAGACCGCCATTGATGCGATCGACGACCGGCCCGTGCGTTACGACGAGGACGACATCGCTCGCGCGGGCGTGTTCGTCAGCGTCGATCATGGCGGGCGGTTGCGCGTGGATCGTGGCTATGTGCGTCCGGAGGACGAGGAGAAGGTCGAGCCGGATGACGGCGAGACCGACGGTACATCGCCTGCGACCGCATCCACATCCCGCACTCCGGACACCGGGTGCACCGTGGATAGCGACGACGATGATGACACGCTGCGCCCGATCCCCGACCGGCTCGTCACAGAGCTGACCGCGCATCGCACGGTCGCGCTCCGTCTGACGGTCGGCGGCAGCTACGGCACGGCCTTCTGCGCCTGCCTGCACGCTCTGGCGCTTAAGCTGTTCTACAGCTACGCGCCCGACAGCTGTCTCGAACTCGACGCCAAATGCGTGTTCTTCGGATCGCAAGCGCCGGGTCTTGGCGAAACGCCTTACGCCACGGCGCTCACCGAACGGCATGAGGCGTTTGCAGGCGCGCTGCCCGACGACAGCGAGCAGCTGTGGGATGCGATCCTGACCATGCCGGTCAAGCTCAGGAACGCGCTGTTCGCGCATTGCGTGGCGATGACAGTCAACGCCACGATCGAGACCTATAATCGCAGGCCGCGTGCGCTTGCCCATGCCGAACGGCTGGCGACCGATATCGGTCTCGATGTGGCCGATGCGGGCTGGACGACCACCGCCGAGAACTATCTCGGCAAGGTCACCAAGGCGCGGATCGTCGCGGCAGTGCGTGAGGCGAAGGGCGATGAAGCCGCCGATGGCCTCGAAGGCATGAAGAAGGACGCCCAGGCTGAACGCGCCGAGCAGCTGATCGCTGGCACCGGCTGGCTGCCGGAGCCGCTGCGCACCGCGCCGGTCGATGCCGAGTCGGAGGATACCCGCAAGGAGACGGCCACCGACGCAGAAAGCGAAGCGCAATCGGCGAAAGAAGACGGCGCAAGGTACATGGCGGACGACGAGACGATCGACGACAATGAGCAAGTCGACGGCGAGACCCCCATCGCTGTCACCGCCGAGTAGGTTCCCGCTCCCCGGACCTGCTCACTTCGAGGGTCCGCCGATCCCCGGCGGACCCTCTTTCTGTCTCAAGGAGGATGCGATGCACCAGGCATCCGACCTCGCGCGCCAGCTCGCCCGCAACGCCGAGAGCGTCTGCCGACACTACTTGCCGGAGGGTCACCGCCAAGGACGCTATTGGCTCGTCGGCGATGTCGAAGGCACGCCGGGCCGCAGCATGTTCGTGCGGTTGACTGGTCCGGAGAGCGGCAAGGGCGCGGCCGGCAAATGGACCGATGCGGCCACCGGCGAGCATGGCGACTTGCTCGACCTTATCGCCGCGAACAGGCGGCTCGGCTCGCTCGCCGAAACGCTCGAAGAGGCGCGGCACTTCCTGTCGCTGCCTGCTCCCGATCCTCGCGAAACCACGCACCGATCATCGGCACCCACCGGCTCGCCCGAGGCCGCACGGTGGCTGTGGGCGATCTCGCGGCCGATCCACGGCACGCTCGCCGAGACCTATCTAAGCGAGCGTGGTATTACCGATTTGCGCAATTGCGGTTGTCTACGCTTCCATCCCAACTGTTGGTATCGTGCCGATCGGGACGATTTGCCTAATACCCCTGACGCGTTCCCGGCCCTGATCGCATCGGTGCGCGATAACAATGGCACGCTCACAGGCTTGCACCGCACATGGCTTACTCCGCACGGCAACGGCAAAGCACCCCTCGCCACACCGCGACGCGCGATGGGCGAACTGCTCGGACATGGCGTGCGGTTCGGGCCATCGGGCACAACGATGATTGCTGGCGAAGGCATCGAGACGATGCTGTCGCTGCGCCAGATCATGCCTGCCATCCCGATGATCGCCGCTTTGTCTGCTGCACATCTTGCGGCGCTTCAATTCCCGCGCATGCTGCGCCGGCTCTATATTGCTCGCGACAATGATGCAGCCGGTCGAACGGCGCACGATGACCTTGCATCCCGGGCGCAAGACGCCGGGATCGAAGCGCTCCCGCTCGACGCAGAAATTGGCGATTTCAATGACGACCTTCGCCAGTTCGGGACGGACGCTATGCGGGCCGATGTCCGGGTGAAGCTCATCCTGGAAGATGCCGAACACGTCATCGGCTGATGACCGGAAAGCGGAATGGTGTGCCGCGTGCTGATCATGGTGAACTCCGTCTCCTGTTAGAGCCACGCCTTGGCCTTCCAGAGCGGGCGAGCGAACCGGAGCCGGCCCGGTCCGGCAACGGCTACGCGCGACTTTCTTCCCCGCCCGGCTACGCCGCGCTCCTCGCGAGACAAGAAAGCCGCGCACCGCCGTCCTCCGCTGACGCTGCGGCCCCAAGGGGTGCAGGCCCGTTCCGCCCCCGCTCCCTGTTCGCCCGTGAAGGCCGCGAGAGGCGCGGTCTTCGAAAACGGAGCAAGTGCCATGACCGATCGCGACAACCCGCACGACCAATCGCAAACCGCGCACATTCTCGACGAATTGCAGCTCTACGGCTTTCGGCGCTACGAGGATGAGCCGGATCCCAGGCCGCTGCCCGAGGGCGAGCGCGTCGCAGGCGCCATCGCCGACATCTTCGATGCGCTGATCGGTACGCTCGCCGAAACCCGGCTCGAGCCCGATCTCGACGACCTGCTCTGGTCCTCCGTCAACCTGTTCCACCGTTCCGCCGAACGCGTCGAGCGCGAGCTCGACGACAACGAACAGGCGCAGCGGCGCTCGCAGCGCGAACAGGATGGTTCCGAAGTCGCCTCGGTCGAACTGGAAAATCTGCTGGCGCAAGGATTGACGCTGATCGAACGGCGTGACGCACACGAACTGATGCGCGATATCGCATCCGATCTTTATCGCACTCACACCGGATCGGCGTGGCGACCGCGTCACGGTAGCTTGGCCAACCGCCGTGCGCTGACCGCAGCGGTCATTGACAGCCGCGACTTCATTGCCGCCCGCCGCCGTGCCGAAACCGCAGTGATGGTGCCTCCCGGCACCAAGATCGCATTCACCGGCGGCAAGGAGTGCAACGATACCGATGCGATCTTCTCCGCGCTGGACCGGGTGTACGCCAAGCATCCCGATATGGTGTTGCTCCACGGCGGGGCACCGTCCGGTGCCGAGCGCATTGCCGCGTGCTGGGCCGACAATCGCAAGGTCTGCCAGGTCGCGTTCAAGCCCGACTGGAACCGCCACGGCAAGGCGGCGCCGTTCCGGCGCAACGATACGATACTGGAAGTGCTGCCGGTCGGTGTCGTGGTGTTTCCCGGCACCGGCATTCAGGACAACCTCGCTGACAAGGCGAGGAAGCTCGGCATCCCGCTGTTCGACTTCAGAAAGCGCGGCGCATGAGCGTCGCCTACGTTGAATGCCGTTTGGTCAGTCGGCGCCGAGCACGACCGTAAATCCTTCGAACTCGGGATGGCCGAGATAAAGCGCGCTGTTATCGCCGGCCTGGGCATGCGCCTTGCGGAACGCGTCCGACCGCGTCCAGGCGCTGAACGCTTCTTCGGACTCCCACATGCTGTGCGAGGCATAAAGCGTGTGATCCTCATGCTCGGGACCGCGCGCCAGCTTGAAATCCTTGAACCCCGGTACGCCGTCGAGATGGCTGTCGCGGTCCGACCACACCTTTTCGAAGGCGGCTTCCTGACCCTTCACAATCTTGAACCTGTTCATGGCGATATACACGGTGTCATTCCTTTCTCGGGTGAACTGCTGATGTTGCCGCGATGGAAAGCTGGCCTGCTCTCCGTATCATGCCGCGGGCACAGCCCCGCTCTCCTTGGCTTACTCCTAGCCTCTGCATGGCCTTGTGACGATCAACCCGCAGGGGGTCCGCTAAGCGAAGCTTGCGGCCTCCAGCTGCGCTTCCGGTGATCGCGGCCCCGCGACGGCCGCCCGTGCACCTGTCGAGTGGGAAGGTTCTCGCTCCGAAGACAGGAGCAGATCATGTCGCTTCCCACCGCCCAGAAATTCGCGTGGAGCCTCGCCCAGACGCTGATGACCTGTGTTGTTCTGATCTACACCGGTGATGGCTATTCGGTGCTGACCGAAGCCGATTACGACGGCGATCCCGGTTTGATCGTGCATGTCTACGATCCGTTCTGAAATCTTCAGCAACGGGGCCACCTGCGGACTGTCTGACTCAGAGCGACCGAATTGGCGAAGCTAACATTCAGGCAAACCATGGGCTCTGACTGCAGTCGCTGACATTCCGGACATTCGCAGGCCAATCTCCGCTGCCAGATAGCCGTCGTTCGTTCAGCTATCCCAACGACGACCGCAATGTGAGGCGCTAGCAGCGCTCTACCGACCGAGAGCGGCGCATCGTTCAACGGCAGCCGATAACGCGGGAGTGACTTTCCTGGGAACTTTTGCGACGGTCAGTCCGGGCACGGACAACAGCATTCGGCACCGGCTGCAAGGGGGGATTGGCGTTGCTGACATTCGAGCAGGCAATCGCGGATTCAGAACAGTTCTCGAAGCGGCACCTGCTGCTGGGCAACGGCTTCAGTATCGCGTGCCGGGCCGACATCTTCCACTATGGCTCCCTCTACGATCAGGCCGATTTCTCCGATGCCCCCGAGGTGGAGGCGGTATTTGCGGCACTTGGTAGCAAGGACTTTGAAGCGGTCATCCGTACACTGGAGAGCGCCGCCACCATCCTGCCGGCCTATGTCGCCGACGGAAGCGCGGCACCGGCCAAGATGCTCGAGCACGCCGCGATGCTGAAAGAAATCCTGGTTCAGACGATCGCTGGCAATCACCCGCATGTCCCGTCCGACATTCCGGATACGAAGTTCCGTGCCTGTCGACAATTCCTGTCGCATTTCCTTTCTGGAGAGAAGGCGGGCTGCGTCTTCACGCTGAACTACGACCTTCTCCTATACTGGACCTTGATGCACGAGGATCTGCAGTTTGGTGATCCGATCGAACTTGCGAAGAATGACGGATTCGGGAACGACGAGGAAGAACCGGACGCGGAATATGTTGTGTGGCAAGGGGAGACAAACGCGCACGGTGCCAGCGTCATGTTCCTGCACGGCGGACTGCACCTGTTCGATTCCGGCAAGGACCTACTCAAATACACCTGGGTCAGGAAGGGCGTTCCGCTGATAGAGCAAGCCCGCGCGGCGCTCGCCGGAAACAAGTTTCCGCTGTTCGTGGCTGAAGGGACTAGCGCACAGAAAAAGGCCAAGATCAGGCATAACGCTTATCTCTACCAAGGCCTCAAGCAACTCACCAGCAACGTGGTCCAAGGCAAGCACTGCTGGTTCGTTTTCGGGCATTCACTCGCAGCGAACGACGACCATATTCTCACCCGCATCGGCCGAGGCAGGTTCAAAAAACTCTATGTCGGCCTCTACGGCGATCCCCTCGAGGCGTGGAACGAGGAAATCATAGGGCGCGCCAGGTGGCTATCGAACCTCCGCCACGAAAAGTGGCCGCTGGAGGTCGCATTCTACCAAGCCGAGACCGCGCAAGTTTGGGGCTAGCCGCCACACTGCTGTCAAGTAGTGCGGCCAAATTCCACTCAAACATAGAGTTATTCCGCGAGCTCAGATTAGCATTCGCAAGAGGGAAGGCTTGCGAAACAATGGCTGGAACATTGAGAGTACCGCTGAGCACGGTAGGCAGAAGCGGGGCGAGCAGGCAATCAACTGATACACAGCCCGCCACCTTGACATGTTAAGGTCTGCGCCCTCATATGAGGTCACGAATCTTAACAAGGTGGTGGCATGACGGTCCTCGCGGAAGAATTTCAAACAGCTCCTCGGCTCGCTGAGTTGGGGATGACTGCTGCCGACCTGCTAGACATCGTAAGGGTAGCCGTCGGCGCTCGCCGCAACGCCGTCATGTTTCACCCTGCAAGCGCTCCAGGCCTGTTTTCCTGGCTTGAGGGCACCGGACAAATGCGCCGCGTGTTTCTGGCCAAGGAAAGCTGGGAACTGAGCCGCCGTGACAACATCGAATCTGTCTACAACCCTCAGCTCGGCATCAAGATCATCTTCCAGAACGCCGAACGCGCCGGCGATCCGATTTTCGAACCGCTGGCGGCGAACCGCAAGGGCGCTGCGTCCGCGCGCGCCGTCGACCTCGGCCAGATCGAAATGTTTCCAGAGCACCGGATCGAGAAGGAGCGGACCGCTGCGGAGTTGAACGCAACCGTGTGGATCCTTTTCGTCGAAGCCGAAGGCCAAAGAGTGCGGGCAGAGTTCTCGTGCCCTAAGGCGATCAGCGACGAGCAGTACGCAGGCTTCCACGAACGCATTCTTCTGGTACAGGACGGCGAATGGGATAAGCCCGACCCGCAGTCGGTCGACGGTGAGCCGCCTGCTGACTATGAGGTTACCGTCACCCGCAAGGGCTGACCAATGATATGTTCAACGCCCAGCGACTGATCCTTGCCCGCAAGCGGCGCAAGTTTACCGCCCGCGCGCTTGCGAATGCTATAGGCGCTTCGCCGATTACGATTTCGCGCCTCGAGAATGCCGCAAACGAGCCTGAGGCGGATACTATCGACGCCCTCGCGCGAGCCCTCGGCTTTCCGAAGGAGTTTTTCTTCGATGGAGAGCTCGACGAACTGCCCAAGCACGCCGCGAGCTTCCGGAGTCTGTCGTCGATGACGGCTAAAGAGCGCGACGCCGCGCTCTCGGCGGGCGCCATTGCCTATCTGTTTCACGACTGGGTGGCCGAACGGTTCAACCTGCCGTCGGCAGATATTCCCCTCATGAGTGAGAACGGATCGCCCGAAGAAGCCGCGCAAATCGTGCGCGCTAGCTGGGGCCTGGGGCAGCAACCGATCTCGAACATGGTCAAGCTGCTCGAATCCAAGGGTCTGCGGGTGTTCTCGCTGAGCGAGGACACGAATTCGGTCGATGCTTTCTCCTGCTGGCGCGGGGAACAGCCCTTTGCATTCCTGAACACATTTAAGTCGACTGAGCGCAGTCGTTTTGACGCGGCACACGAGCTCGGTCACCTTGTCATGCACCGGCATGGTGCTCCCCAGGACAGCAAGCAGGCGGAGAGCGAGGCCGACAGATTCGCTTCGGAATTCCTCATGCCGGCCGATGATGTCCGCAGCCGAATTCGACATGTGACGAGCGTCGAGGACTTGATACGCCTGAAGGTGCGCTGGGGCGTGTCGGTTGCAGCGCTGAACTACCGTTTGAACAAACTCGGAATGGTCAGCGAATGGCAAAACCGGAGCCTCAATATCGAGATTTCGCGCCGGGGGTACCGCAAGGACGAGCCCGAGGGTTTGCCGCGGGAACGATCCTCGCTTTGGCCACAAGTTTTCACATCGCTTTGGCAGGAGCGCCTGACGAGGGAGAGCATCGCAGCACAGCTGCATGTCCCCTCCTCAGAACTCGACCAGCTCCTGGTGCATTTGAACGATGGCCTCTCGCCTACGGGCACAGACAAGCTAAGCCTTCGCGCCGTCACATAGAAGGCAACCCGGTTTAACCGGAATTACGATCAGCGGGCCTGACCGCTGTCCACCCCTTTTTCTCCGTAAATGGGAGGCCTCGCCGCCCGCGCCGCGCAACCTCATCCGACTGCCCCTTTTCCAGCGCTCGGAGCGATAATTTCGACACAATCATCGCTAGTAAACCTCGCAGGGTCTTTCGCGACAGGAGGTAAACCGGGGCCGGTGACCTGCTTGCCAGCATCTTCCGTCTTCGCAACCGACTGGTTTAGGTCGAATAGGAAGGAGAGCGGATCGTCTGACTTCTTCATGCCGTAGGCAGTGCGTACTGCCTGATCCAGCTTGGCGTGTGCATCCTTGAGAGGGGATGCGCCAGGAAGTTCCAATGTCCGATAGAGCGCTCTGTATGTTAGTCCGTGCTTCTTCATCAGCGATTGCCTCAAGATGCGAAGCTCCCGCGAAGCATCGGCAACCTTCTGAACGGCGTTCAGCGTTGGATTCTGGGGCCAGGGAAAGGAGGTGAAGATTGTTTCATTAGTATAGCGAAAGTCTCGCTTGATTGTCGAACATCTCGCCACAAACCAATGCCAGTGCGTATCGGACTGCAAGATGCCGAACGAATAGTCATCTTCGAATGCAAAGACAGTGAGAGCTGAATCGGGCCGGATCTTGTTGCTCAGAAAAACAAACAGCGGCCGTTTGGTGTGACGAACGCAGACCGCATAGCGCGAAAGCGAAACTACTGCATTAAGCATGTCATTTCGTCGGCGCTTTATCTGCCACCAAGTCTTTAGCCGATTCTGGTGCTCGCCGTTCTCTAATCCAGTGGTTTCGAACTCTTTTGCCGCGTTTTCTTCCCACTTAGGCAGCACTCGCTCCTTGACGAGCGCGAGCGCAGCTTTGTGTTGTGATGCCTCAAAGATTGTCAAAGTATCAAAGTCGAGAAGGAATTCCGGTTGCTCTGCGTATTTTCCGGAGAGCAGTGAATTTCCAATAAGATAGGGAAACGCGATTTCGTGCAGGTTTGGATCGGACTGTGAAAGATTGAGTAGTTCGGCTCCATCAACTCGGAAGCCTACGTGGCCAGGCTGCTGCCCTTCAAAGCAAAGCTTGGTATCTGTTACGGCTTTCAGCTCACGTGCTTTTGAGACATCAGCACCAGACGTGAGGGCGCTAGTTATGACCTCGACCTCTTCCCGTTTCCAATCAGAATCCCGTCGATCGCCCAATTGCTCCTGGAGTATACATTTGCCGACGTGAGGCCCTTTGATCCAGTTTACGATCGAAACGTTTACAGCAGCTTCGCCCGACCAAACTTGCGAAGCGACAGCATCGGTGATCGTGCCGCCACTGGACACGACATAATCGAGTCCGCCTTCCCTCGAATAATTTTGCCGGATAGTGTTGGTGCCAACAAGGCCAGCTCTACCTGCGAACGGGCGTTCGTCGGAATTGGGGGGAAGGTGATCGTGGGCCTTCCTGAACCAGTACACGCAATAATCGGCACGCCCAGGAACATCCGGATACGCAGCTCGAATGGTATCAACATAACCGCGACCGTGTTCGATGGTCAGCTTGCGTGCATCTAAGTAAGGTGGGTTGCCGACAACTACGTCGGTTTCCGGCCAGTTGGCGAATAAGGCGTCAGCACACTGAAAGTTCGCGTCTAGGTTATCGAGCGGCAATGCTTCATCAGCATTAAGCGGTAGCTCCATCTGCTCGCGCTCGAACACATCGATAGATTCGTCCAGGGCTAGCTTTTTGGCCAGCATCAGCGTGACCTTAGCAAGTTCCACGCCGAACGAGTCTCTGTCGATGCCGAAAAATTGGCGAGGACTGATGAGTGTCAAGGACTTGGATTGTTCTCGAAAATTTTTCTCGCTGACGGTCTGTTTCAACTTTGCCATCAGCGCAATTTCGACGCGGACCAGCTCTCGGTATGAAAGATAGAGGAAGTTTCCACTGCCGCAGGCTGGGTCTAATACCTTGAAGGACATCAGCGCAGAACGGAGCGCAAGCAGCTCTTTCATTGTCGAGGCCTGTTCGATGCGCTCTCGCCAAGGGCGCACGATCGTGGGCATGACGATACGCAGTATGTCAGCTTCTGATGTAAAATGCGCGCCGTATGCATGGCGCTCCTCGGCGTCCATACTCTGTTGGAAGATCGTACCGAAGATCGCAGGATTGACTTTGGACCAATCCTTCGTTGCGGCCCCTTCCTCACCGGCAACGAGTTCGAGTTCGTCCAGTTGCAGGTCGACGGGAGTAACGGTCTTGAATATCCCGCCATTGAAATAGGGCACCTTCTGAAAACGCCCTCCATCGGCAGGTGCCTTATTGTTCATTTGGCGAAACAGGGCACCAAACTGGTCGTAAGCGCTTTGCCCCTTGTGCAAACAGTCGTGAGCGAGGTTGTAAACGATACTGGCCGGCAACAGGCCGATATCCTCAGCGAACATGGCGACGACGGTTTGCAGCACGAAGCGCTGCGCCTGCGAACGGTCCACATCACGCTTGATGAGCGAGTTGAAGAGTTGCGCCACTTTGTCAGCGGCATCGCGGGACACGGCCTCGAGATCGTTACCGAAAACGGGATCAGGGTCTTCGGGAAACAGAAAATTGAGCGCGGGATAACGTCGTGGAAGGTCAGTGAGCGCAACGATATCGACGGGCTCATCAATTTGCTTGTCAAAATCATAGATGCGGAACTCATCGAAATTGCATAGCACGACGTAGCGCGGCCTATTTGGAACGGCATGAATCCAGTAGTCGAACGCCTGCTGGTAGTGATGAAAGAGGTTTTCGCCACGCCTCTTCATCTCCAATAGAAGACGCGGCTTCCAGATCAGATCGGCGAAGCTGGTCCCCTTGCTCGATTTTTTCTTGATACGAAATTCAAGCTCGGCGCCGGCCTCTTTATAGCCCTTGTGACCAAACGCCTGAAAAAGCCGGTCGCAGAAGACCTGCGCCTCTCCCTTTTCGTCGCCTTTGAGAAGTTTGGCGTAGTCCAGGAATGCCTGAAGATTGTCAGTCACTTCGCTCATTGCCCGGTCTCGTCATTCCTTTTTTTCGCTAGCAGTTTGGCCGTGTCGTTGGCAGACCCGTGAGCCATAACGTATTCACGCATGAATTCTCGCAGCACCTGCGCTGCGGGTCTGTCTTCTGCATGGCAGATTTGCAGAAACTCGTCCCGCAACTGCCTCTGCACCCTGATCCGAAGCCCTACGTCTTTCATGGCCAAAGTGTAGCCGCTGGATACACATCCAACCAGCGAAAACTGTGACGATGTTCTCAAATGATGACGCACATCCAATTCGTGCAGGCTTTCGCTATGGCCTGCTTGATCATGCGAACCCGATCAAGGGCAGCGCCCACCTAATGCCCGCCACAAGGGCGCTTGGCTGACATGGCAAAAGGGTGGCTTCCAACGACAGCTTTTATGGAGTCGTGCCCCAAGAGCTGCCGTTCCGGACTGTCCAACTTTGCAGCCAAACCACGATGAAGGTGCCGATGCTCGGTTTGGGCTTCCACGATATCGTCCAGAACGCAAAAACGCCGTACGCTGACCGATTTTACTCGCATGATTTCTCGGCCCGACGCCTGTAATCCGGTCGCCATTTCCCACGTCCGCCAGCACGCCACTGACTGCGATCTCTTCACGGGTCTGATCTGCCCGGGCACGGCTGCGCCTCGGTCGTCTAACCGCAACGGCGGATCGGCAACTTTCTTCCCCTGACCTTCGGTCATTCCTCGCGATTCAAGAAAGCCGCCTTCCGCCATCCTCCGCTGCGCTTCGGCCCTACGCCCACCCCAGAAAGTAGTACTTTCTGGGGACCCCGACCTGGGTGCGGCGACGCCCATCCCGGCCTTTCGATCACCCGTCGAGACCGCAAGTCCGCGGCTCGCAAAGACGGAAAGGAATTGAACATGGCTACCATCGGAACCTTCAAGAAGGCGGGCGAAGAATTCTCCGGCGAGATCGTCACCCTCTCAGTCCAGGCGAAGAACGTCCGGATCATCCCCGAAGTAACGCGCGCCAGCGAGAACGCCCCTTCACACCGGGTGTTCGCCGGCAAGGCGGAGATCGGCGCTGCCTGGGAGAAGCGCTCGAACGAAGGCCGCGACTATCTCGGCCTCAAGCTCGACGATCCGAGCTTCACCGCCCCCATCTACGCCAACCTCTTCGACGACGAAGGCAGCGAGAGCTACTCGCTCATCTGGTCCCGCCCGAACGGTCGCCGCAACGGTGACTGAGCCGAACCGACACCCCGCCCGGGTACGCCCGGGCGGGGCTGTTCGTCATTTTTCTATTGCGCCTTACGCACCTTCATCGCGTTTTGGGCGCTTCAATAGATCGGCGGCTTCCACACTGAGTTCGCGTGCGAGGCGATCGACCACATCGATCCCGGCGGCATACACGCAGCGTTCGAGTGAGCTGATATAGGTCCGGTCGATGTCGGCCCGGTGGGCAAGTTCCTCCTGCGACAGACCCGCCGCCTTGCGATAACGCTTCAGATTGCCAGCCAAGACCTCGCGGATATCCATGCAGCCGAGAGGCCACGCTTGTGGAGTATTCCGCCACGGAGTATTCTCTACAACGACTCGGCGGCAGCGGCGGTGGGCTCTCCGAACAACCGCATCAACAGATCGCTATTGATCGCGTAGGGCCATGCGATTGCGCAAGAAAGGGCGGCGCTTTACTGCGCGCCTTGCATGCAGCGATGCAGTAGTTGCGCATAGTCCAGCACGGTATTTGCTCTATTGTGGTTAACACATTTTGTGCGAGCGGGGCGCGCTATGACCAAATGCAGATTTGACGATCAGGCGCCCGATGCACCGGTTCTGACGCCGTACGACGATGACCACCTGACCGACTATCTCCGTCTGCTCGATGCCGAGGATGATGGGACCGACTGGCGCGAGACTGTCGTCGTTCTCTTCGAGATCGATCCGACCTCCGAACCTGCGCGGGCTGAACGAATGCATGCCAGCCATCTCGCCCGTGCGCGGTGGATGACCGAGGTTGGATATGCGCAACTTCTGGGCCACCAAGGCACGCTAAAGCGTTAACTTTTTGTCCGAATTTGGGCAAATGACCGGTCCGTCCGCGCATCGCTTGGTGCGGACTCGGCGCTGTCCGCTCGCATCCATGAAGCCCACGCTGCGGTTCCAAGATCGCATCAAAGGCGGTCAGGAGGATGCCATGCCGAGATCATCGAAGCGACGTGAGGCAAACAAGTCCCCGGCGCGCGGTCGCGCAGAACTCGCAGCCGAGTTTCTGAAGCGCAATCGACAATACCGATCCGAGCACGCGCGGATGCGACAACGCATCGCGCGCGGCGCCGTCGCCGAGGAAGCCGCCGAGGCGGCCTTCGCCCGGCGATGGGGGTTGTCCTTTCGCTTATGCGCCGGATGACCTCGACAGGACGATTGTCTGGCGTCCTGAGCTGACCGCGGTCACCGTCATCCTGGATACAGCGCCGGAAGGGTTCGACGCTGCAATTGGCGTCGAGCCGCGTTCGCTCGGCGCGCTGCTTGTCGACGATGCAGGCATCGACGGACGCCATGTCGTCGTTGCCGACGACGCCGGTGATCACTGGCTGTGGCTGCGCGATCCCGCACCCGACAAACCTCTCGCTGCGATCGTTCCGCTTGACAAGGATTTCGTCACACGAATGACGAGCCTGCTGCGCTTCTACCGTCGCCTGTTCGACAAGGAACCGGGCCCGCCGCCGCGCGGATGGCCGCTCAGCGCCTATCGGCTTGCGCGCCTCGATCTGATGCTGCGCGCGCTCGATTTGCGCGAGGCGGGCGCGACCTATCGCGAGATCGCGGTGGCGCTGGGGCGCGATGACGATGCGAAATTGCCCGCCACCGAGTGGAAATCGTCTGCCGGACGCTCCTTCGTCATCCGGCTCGTGCGGGACGCCACGGCCATAATGAACGGCGATTATCGCAAGCTGTTGCGCATCCGCTGATTCTGGCGGGGGTGGTCACATCGGCGCCATCGCAGATCTTCATACTCCATCGCGCCGCTCGCGATCCGCCACAAACGCCTCCTGCCGCCCGTGACCGCAGGAGTATGACCTTGGCCGATACGACGAACAATCTTCCCCCGCGCTATCTGCGGACGCCCGAAGCCGCGCGCTTTCTCGGCCTGTCCGGCCGGACGCTCGAAAAGCACCGCTATTTCGGAACCGGCCCTGCTTATCGCCGGATCGGCGGGCGGGTGATCTATTCGGTCGACGATCTTCAAGCCTGGGCTGATCTCGGCATCAAGCATTCGACCAGCGATCCCGGCCAGGACGATCTCCTGCCGCGCGAAGGCTCGGCATTCGCCCGGAGCCGCAAATGACGCGCGCGCCGGTGAGCCTCCGAACGCTCGATCCGGACGGTCTGACGCATGTCGAACTGACCTGGATCGAGAAGCGGATCGAGCACTGGATCCGCTTCGGCCGCGTGGCCAAGGATCAGATTATCGATCGCCGTCGGCGTATCGTCAGCTTCCGTCCTGGTGCGATCTTCGCGTTCGTCCGCTGGGCGGCCAACGATTACGGAACGATCATGTCGCGCATCGATGTGGTGCGTGCGGTTGCCGCGAACGAGCCGTTCACGACGCTGCCGTTTGTTCGTCCCGGTGGCGAGATTCTGCTCTCTATCCAGGGCTGGCCGAAGGTTTCGAAGGTGCTCGCCGCCATCGATACAACCGATGCGGCGGGCGTCGATCCGTGCGACGCCGCGCCCGATCACTGGCGCCATGTTCACAACCGGATCACCGCCGGACAGGAGCCGCGACCTTACACGCTGGAGCGCCACCGTGCCTGGCTCAAGCGGCGGAAGACCGGAGGATGACCCGCCGGTTCTACATACGTGCGACGGCGATCGCCGCATCGCTGTTCGCTGCCGGCTATACCGCCATTGCGATCACCGATCCGCTGCCGCGCGTCATCTGGAACGCCAGCGCCAGCGTTCCGATCGGGTTCTATCGCGTCACGCCGGATAGCGATCCGCCAGTTGGTTCGCTGGTCGCGGTCGCGCCGCCCGAGCAGCTCGCGCGCTGGATGACAGAGCGTGGTTATCTCGGCGAGAACGTACCGCTTCTGAAGCATGTCGTCGCCAAGTCCGGCGCGCGTATATGCCGTATCGGCGACATCGTCAGCATCGATGCGCGCCCGGTTGCAATCGCACTTTCCAGCGACAGGCTCGGACGTCCACTGCCTGTCTGGCAGGGCTGCCGCACGCTTCGCGATGACGAAATTTTCCTCCTCAATCCTGCGCATCCCGACAGTCTCGACGGCCGCTATTTTGGTCCGTTGGATGCGTCCGCCGTGCTCGGTCGTGCACGCCCGATCTCCAGCCGCGACGCCTCCGGCATGCCGATCGGACGGCGCTCCAACACCCCCTGATTTCGCAACCGATCCAATCCACGAAAGGACATTCCCATGCAGATCGGCAACTTCATCCGCACCGACAATGGTTATGAAGGCATGATCGAGACGGCAACCCTCGATCTTCGTATCTCCATCGTTCCGGCCGAACGGAACGATGCCGACAAAGCACCCGACTGGCGCGTCCATCGCGGTTCCGATGCCGAAGGTCCAGAGATCGGCGCGGGCTGGAACGAGACCGGCGAGCGTGCGGGCGATTATGTCTCGCTGCGCATCGACGATCCCGCCTTCGCGCAACCCTTGCGTGCCGCGCTGTTCCGCAACGAGGTCGACGAGAGTTCCTGGGTGCTGCGCTGGACCCGGCCGCAACCGCGCCGCGGCCAGGACTGAGCTTGTGCACTCGCGCCATCTATTCCCTGCCATCCTGCTGCTCGTTGGCTTCACGTCGCCCAGCATTGTCCGGGCGCAGGATATGCCTGCGAACCGCGAGTCGGCGAGCCATCCCTATGCGGGCCACGTCGCCGAAGGCGCCCATCGCTTCGGCATCCCGGCAGCGTGGATATGGGCGGTGATGCGCGTCGAGTCCGGCGGCAGGCGTACCGCCATATCGCACGCCGGTGCGATGGGCCTGATGCAAATCATGCCCGGCACCTGGGCACAGCTGCGCGTACGCCATCGCCTCGGGTCCGATCCGTTCGACCCGCGTGATAACATCATGGCGGGCGCAGCGTATTTGCGGTCGATGTACGACCGCTATGGCAATGTGACCGCGATGCTGGCGGCCTATAACGCGGGGCCGGGTCGCTACGATCAGTACCTATCGCGCGAACGTCCGCTTCCCGCCGAGACGCGCGCATACCTTAGAAGGCTAGCGTCGATATCGGGCTCTTCGGGCGCCGCGCAGGTAGTGACGGCGCCGCCTGTCGATCCGCATGTCTGGCGCCGCGCCGGACTGTTCGTTCGCACTGCGAGCACCGCCGGACTGTCTCCCACGCCGCCGCCGACCGGCATGGTCGCTGCATCTGACGGTGCTCGCGATATGCAGTCTGAGCGTGCGCAAACCGTGCACGATGACGCGTCGGCGCTGCAATCACCCGCGCCGACGGACGCGCTGTTCGTCCCTCGCGCCGGCACGGGCCGACCGCAATGATCCCGGCTGTCTGCGTCATCATATCTCCACCTGTTCAGAAGGGAGGAGGAGCTGGAAAACGGGGTGGGAGACGATTGCAAGATACAAGGCGCACCCCGTTTCGCCGAAAAGTCTATGGATTTCCGTGGCTTAACATGAGGGCGTCGGTCGACGAGCGTGCCGCTCGGAAGGAAAAGGCCAGCAAAAACAATGCAATTCATGGCACCATAGGCGATTTTTGGCGGAAAGCGGTTCGGCTATGAGCGAGGACCACGACTTCCGCATCCGGCCGGGCAAGGCGAGGCGCAGCAAGGCGGGAGCGCGCAATACGCGAGGCCTGGTCGCCGAGGTGCTGCGCGTCGCCGCACTCCATGGTGGAGCGAAGCGTGCGGGCTGGGGCGGACTGCGCCGACGCGGCCAGTCGAACTTCGGCCAAGGGCGCACGGCCTTCGCGCGCAGCCGTCTGTTCGGCTCGGGCCGGCGCGTGCTGGTGAAAGCGCTGCCTGTCCGCCACCGCATCGGCGGGCGGCGCATGGCGCCGCTGTCCGCGCACGTCTCCTATTTGAAGCGTGAAGGCGTCACCCGCGATGGCTCGCCAGCGCGCATGTTCGATGCCGAGTCTGATCGGGCGGACACGTCCGCTTTCGCCGAGCGCTGCAAGGATGATCGGCATCACTTTCGGATCATCGTCTCGCCCGAGGACGCAGCCGAGCTGACCGACTTGCGTGAATACACTCGCGATCTCGTGCGCCAGATGGAGACGGACCTCGACACTCGGCTCGAATGGATCGCGGTCGATCATTGGAACACCGACAATCCGCACGTCCATCTGCTGTTGCGCGGCGTCAACGAGCATGGCGCCGATCTCGTCATCGCCCGCGACTATATCGGCCAAGGGCTGCGCTCGCGCGCCGAGGAGCTGGCCTTCGCCGAGCTGGGACCGAAGCCCGAGCACGAAGTCCAGCGCGCCCTCGATCGCGATTTGACGGCCGAACGCTGGACCCGCCTCGATACCGAGATCGGCCGCGCTGCCGACGAACTTGGCGTGATCGATCTGCGTCCCGAACGTCCCGGTCCGGACGATCCGCGCCTCCGCCGGCTGATGATCGGTCGCTTGCAATATCTGGAGACGATGGGTCTCGCCGCCGAAAGCGAGCCCGGCGACTGGGCCGTTGCAGAGGGTGCACAAACCAAGCTGCGCGAGTTGGGCGCGCGTGGCGACATCATCCGCACGATTGGCGCGGCGCTGAAAGATCACGGGCAGGATCGACCGCTCGACAGCTATGCCGTCGTGATCGGCGCGCCCGAGAAACCGATCGCCGGAAGGCTGATCGACAAGGGATTGCAAGACGAGTTGACCGGCACAGCCTATGCCGTGATCGACGGAACCGACGGCCGCACGCATCATGTCCGCATGCCGGGCATCGAGGCGCTGGAGCACAGCCCGGCGCTCGGCGGCATCGTAGAGCTGCGCGCGATCGCAAGGCGGGACGGCAAGGGGGCGATGCCATTCCTCGCTACACGTTCCGATCTCGATCTTAAGAGCCAAGTCAAAGCAGAGGGTGCGAGCTGGCTCGACCATCGGCTCATCGAGCGCGGCAAGGATGTAGCGGACACCGGCTTTGGTGCCGAGGTGCGCCGCGCCATGGATGCGCGCACCGACCATCTCGTGAGCGAAGGGCTGGCTCGGCGCTTCGGCGAGAGAACCGTGTTCGAGCGCGGGATGCTCGACACGCTACGCAAGCGCGAGATCGATAAGGTCGGCGCGAAACTCGCCAGCGAGACCGGTTTGACCCACCGCAGAACGGAGCCCGGCGAAAAGATCGCGGGCGTCGTGCGCCAGCGCCTAGCGCTCGCCTCGGGTCGCTTCGCCATGATCGATGACGGCCTCGGCTTCCGCCTTGTGCCCTGGTCGAACGGCCTCGAACGCCAGCTTGGCCAGCAGGTGTCGGGCGTCGTCCGGAGCGGCGGCGGCCTCGATCTCATGCTCGGCCGCAAGCGCGGCCTCGGCCGGTAACCCGGGAAGAGGAGATGGCCATGTCCGCCACGAAAATCCTGTGGGGCCAGATCATCATTGTTTTCCTGATCGTGCTTGCCGCCGTGTGGGGCGCGACGCAATGGACCGCCGCCGCGCTCGCATATCAGTCCGAACTCGGGCCACCGTGGTTCATGCTCGGCGATTGGCGCGTCTATCCGCCTCCAGCCTTCTTCTGGTGGTGGTTCTCGTTCGACGCCTACGCACCCGAAATCTTCAAGACCGGCGCATTTATCGCCGCATCGGGCGGGTTCGCCTCGATCGCCGTCGCCATCGGCATGTCGGTCTGGCGCGCGCGCGAACTCAAGAACGCCGAGACCTACGGCTCGGCGCGCTGGGCGACCGAACGAGAGGTTCGCGTCGCTGGGTTACTCGGCAATAACGGCGTGGTGTTGGGCAAGCTGAGCCGCGACTATCTCCGCCACGACGGCCCCGAGCATGTGCTGTGCTTCGCACCGACCCGGAGCGGCAAGGGTGTGGGACTCGTAATACCGTCCCTTCTGACCTGGCCGGGCTCGGCGATCGTGCACGACATCAAGGGCGAGAACTGGCAGCTCACCGCAGGCTTCCGCTCGCGCCACGGCCGGGTGCTGCTGTTCGATCCGACCAATGCCGCCTCGGCAGCCTACAATCCGCTGCTGGAGGTGCGGCGAGGCCAATGGGAGGTGCGCGACGTGCAGAACGTCGCGGACGTGCTGGTCGATCCCGAAGGCAGTCTCGAGCGCCGGAACCACTGGGAGAAGACATCTCACTCGCTGCTGGTCGGCGCGATCCTCCATGTCCTTTATGCGGAAGCAGACAAGACGCTCGCCGGGGTGGCGTCCTTCCTTTCCGACCCCTCGCGCACGATCGAGCAGACGCTGGCCGCGATGATGGCGACGCCGCACTTGGGGCAGGCTGGCGTGCATCCCGTCGTCGCCAGCGCGGCGCGCGAGCTCTTAAACAAGTCGGACAACGAGCGTTCGGGCGTGCTCAGCACGGCCATGTCCTTCCTTGGCCTCTACCGCGATCCCGTCGTTGCGCAGGTCACGCGCGCCTGCCAGTGGCGCATAGCGGATCTGGTCGAGGGCGAGCGGCCGGCGACGCTCTATCTGGTTGTGCCGCCCAGCGACATCTCGCGCACCAAGCCGCTGATCCGCCTTATCCTCAATCAGATCGGGCGCCGACTGACCGAGGAGCTGACCCCGAAGCAGAGCCGCCATCGCGTACTGCTGATGCTCGACGAGTTTCCGGCGCTAGGCCGGCTCGACTTCTTCGAGAGCGCACTGGCGTTCATGGCGGGCTACGGCCTCAAGGCATTCCTGATCGCTCAATCGCTCAACCAGATCGAGAAGGCTTACGGGCCGAACAACGCGATCCTCGATAACTGCCATGTGCGGGTGAGCTTCGCCACCAACGACGAGCGGACCGCCAAGCGGGTGTCGGACGCGCTCGGCACTGCAACCGAGATGCGGGCGATGAAGAATTATGCCGGGCATCGCCTCTCGCCGTGGCTGGGGCATTTGATGGTGTCGCGGCAGGAGACCGGGCGCCAATTGCTGACCCCCGGCGAGGTCATGCAGTTGCCGCCGGACGACGAGATCGTGATGGTCGCGGGCGTCCATCCGATCCGGGCGAAGAAGGCGCGCTATTTCAAGGATCGAAGGTTCGCGGAGCGGATTATCGACGCGCCGACGCCATCGGTAGCACCGATCCGGCCTGACGACTGGACCGGACGAACGGCCGCAGCTGAGCTGAAGCAGGTCGCGCGCATCGGTGGTGATGCCGAAGATACCGCCAATGGCGGATTACGCCGCGAACCCGAGCTGCCCGAACATGTCGATGTCGCGAAGGAGAAGGACGCCTCGCCCGCAGAAGAGTTTGCGATCGTCGAAGACGATCCCGACGAGGTGGCGCGTGCCTCGGCATTACGCCGACGTGCGCAAGGACTGGCACGCCAAGCCTCACTCAATCCGAACGACGGCATCGATCTTTAGGAGTTGACGATGCGAACCCGGCTCAATGTGTATTTTCCACCCGAACTCGCCAAACAGGTCAGCGAACTGGCAATCCGCAAGCGCATCTCGCGTTCGGCCATCATCGAGGCGGCGGTCACGTCCTATATGTCACCCGACGGCTCCGACCGGCTCGAAGCTGCGTTTGCGCGCCGGATGGACCGGCTTTCGCGCCAGGTGCAGCGGCTCGAACGGAACACCGGTCTCACCACCGAGGCGCTCACGCTGTTCGTCCGGTTCTGGCTCTCCGTGACGCCGCCATTGCCCGAAGAGGATCAGGCGGCCGCGCAGGTGAAAGGCCGCAAGCGCTATGAGGGTTTTGTCGAAACGCTCGGTCGGCGCTACGCGAGCGGCAAAAGCTTGATGGACGAAATCCCTGAGGATGTTTGGCCGCGTTCGTCTCCTGATCCGGAACAGGTCTACCCGAAATCAGAATGACCATTAGCTTGATCGTACCGGGTGCGGGCATGACCGACCATGTCGCGGTGTTCGTCGGCCCACCGTGCAAGAGGAGCTAACTGTGCCACGAGCGAACGCCCGAGATCGGTCAGCTCGTAATCGACTCGCGGCGGGATGGAGGGCGTCACCTCGCGAGTGACGTAACCGTCGCGTTCGAGCTTGCGCAAGGTCTGCGTCAGCATCCGCTGCGAGACGTCCGGCACCAGCCGCTTGATCTGCGAGAACCGCTGCCGATCTGCCTTCAGACCGGCTAGGATCAGGATCGTCCACTTGTCGGCAATCCCCTTCAGAACATGGCGAACGGGACAGATCTCCGGATCGTATTCGCCCCGGTAGATGCCGTCGAGGTAATCGTCCGGCCAAGCGCGATCGGTTCCCTCCGGGGAACTAAGGCGAGAAATAGTGCCGTCTCCCATAGTCTTGCTCCGCGGCTACAGTCCGGTCTCACATTGTAACCAAGTCTCGGCTCGGAACCAAGGAGATCGTCATGAAAGCTGCCATTATCACTCGGTTCGGGTTGCCCTCCGTGTTCCAGACAGTCGCCCTGCCTCGCCCAAAGCCTGGCGCGGGCGAGCTTCTGATCCGGGTCGAGGCGGCTGGGCTGAACCGTCTCGACCACTACACCCGTGAGGGTGGCGTGAACCCGAACCTTACCTTTCCGCACGTTCTGGGCTCCGACGCCGTCGGAATTGTGGAGGAAATGGGAGACGACGTCTCTGGCTTCTCCATCGGCGATCGTGTCATCCCGATGCCTGGCTATCCCACCGACCCGACCGACCTGGGTGCAGAAGTTTTGAGCACGTCGCGGTCGTACGCGATCCGCGGCCTCGCGGAGAACGGCAGCTATGCTGAATACATGACCGCACCCGCGCGCTGGTCGGTCAAAGCACCCAATGAACTGTCGTCAGTCGACCTGGCGACGCTGCCGATGGCCCTTGTCACTGCGGTGCGAGCAGTCAAGGTCGTAGGCGGCGTGCGCGCGGGTGACACAGTTCTGATCCAGGCGGGCGCCTCGGGTACGGGCTCGTTCATGGTGCAGGTTGCGCGCGCCCTCGGCGCTCGCGTCGCTGCGACGGTTCGATCGGACTCCAAGCGCGCCTTCGTCGAGGAACTCGGCGCGGAACTCGTCGTCGGCATGGAGGATGGCGCGCTCGACAGGGTGCGCGAATGGTCGGGAGGAGGCGTCGACGTGGCCGTGGACAACCTGGGCGGTGCAAGCCTTGCTCGCTCCGTTGACGCAACGCGGCCACTCGGCCTGACGGTTCTAATGGGCAACGTGCTAGGGCTGGAATCAGTTCTGCGCGTCCGCGACGTGTTCTTTCCACAGAAGCGGATCGCCGGCACGCTCATGGGGGGTGTCGCGGATCTGGAGTGGGGGATTGAGGAGGTTCGCGCGGGGCGCATCCGCCCGACGCTCGATCGGACCTTCACGCTCGACGAGGCGGAAGCAGCCCACACGCGACTGGCGGCGGGCGACGCTGTAGGCAATATCGTCTTCGCGGTGTCCTGAGCCGTGGCCGGTGTATCGCTCCCTGAGCCGCCCGCACCTGTGGGCGCCTACGCGCCGGTCGTCATCCGTCGCGGTATCGGCTTCGTCTCGGGGCACTTTCCTTTTCGAGATAACGTGCTTGCGTTCCGTGGCCGGGTGGGTGCTGAGTTGTGCGTGCGGAATGGAGAGGAGGCCTGCCGGATCACGGCGCTTAACGTGCTTGCGCACATCGCTGCGGTAACGCGACAATTCGCCGACCTTGGCGGACTGCTGCGGCTGGACGGTTACGTGGCGAGCGCGGAAGGTTTCTACGCGCAGGCGGCAATCCTCGATCACGCATCGCACCTGTTTGTCGAAGCTCTCGGGACGAAGGGAGAGCACGCCCGCACGGCATTCGCGGTCCCGCGCCTGCCGCTAGACGCGCCTATTGAGTTGAGCGTCACGTTCGCTTTGGCAGCCAACTAAAGAACTGCGCCCAATATCGAATAGCCTTAGCTTTGCTCTTCCGCGCCGACGAGCGCACCGACCAGAACATCGAATCGTAGCGTTGTCGCGCAATCAAACGTGACGGAACCAGTCACGTAGGCTTAGCCGCCGGCAAGCAAATCCGCCGACGACATCCAATCTGCCGCCTCCTCTACTACGCCGTCAAACACCTGTTGCGGAACAGGCATTTCTGCGTCTCTTGATGTGCTCCTGACGCCGGGCGGCGGTTCGCCCGGTCCATTCCAGGGGCCAGTCCTTGACCGTTCACCCGATCCGATCCGAAGCGAAATCACGCGGCGCACGGATGCTGCGCACGGCGCTCGGGCCGTCGATCGCGGCTTGGCTCGACGATCCGGCCGTCATCGAGGTGATGCTGAACCCGGACGGCCGACTGTGGCTCGATCGGCTCGGCGAGGGCATCAGCGACACCGGCGAGTTGCTGTCAGCCGCCGATGGCGAACGCATCGTCCGCCTGGTCGCGCACCATGTCGGCGTCGAAGTTCATGCCCGTAGCCCGCGCGTCTCGGCCGAGCTGCCGGAAGGAGGCGAGCGGTTCGAGGGACTGTTGCCGCCCATCGTCGCCGCGCCCGCTTTCGCGATCCGCAAGCCCGCCGTCGCCGTGTTCACGCTCGACGACTATACGGCGGCCGGGATCATGTCGGGGTGCCACGCCGAGGCGTTGCGGCATGGCGTCGAGGCGCGCGCCAACATCCTCGTCGCCGGCGGCACCGGCAGCGGCAAGACCACGCTGGTCAACGCGCTGCTGGCCGAAGTCGCCAAGACCACCGACCGCATTGTCTTGATCGAAGACACGCGCGAGCTGCAGTGCGCCGCGCCCAACCTCGTGGCCATGCGGACCAAGGATGGCGTCGTCTCGCTGTCCGATCTCGTGCGGTCCAGCCTGCGGCTGCGGCCCGACCGCATCCCGATCGGCGAGGTGCGCGGCGCGGAGGCGCTCGACCTTCTCAAGGCCTGGGGCACCGGCCATCCCGGCGGCATCGGCACGATCCATGCCGGGACCGCGCTTGGAGCGCTCCGCCGCATGGAGCAGCTCATTCAGGAAGCCGTCGTGACGGTCCCGCGCGCGCTGCTCGCCGAGACCATCGATCTCGTCGCCGTGCTCGTCCGCGACGGACACGGCCGACGTCTCGCCGAACTGGCCCGAGTCGAAGGGCTCGACCCCGCCACCGGCGATTACCTTCTCATCCCGCCTTCTCACCCCCAGCCAGGAGTCCTGTCATGATTCATGCCATACGGCACGGCGCACGTCGCGCCATGCCTGCCGCCTTCGCCAGCCTGATCGCGCTGACCATATCCGGTCCAGCCCATGCGGGCGGATCGTCGATGCCGTGGGAAGCGCCGCTCCAGGCGATCCTCGAAAGCATCGAGGGGCCGGTGGCCAAGATCATTGCCGTGATGATCATCATCATAACCGGCTTGACCCTTGCGTTCGGCGACACGTCGGGCGGCGCCCGGCGGCTGATCCAGATCGTGTTCGGTCTCTCGATCGCGTTCGCGGCCAGTTCCTTCTTCCTCAGCTTCTTCAGCTTCGGCGGCGGAGCGCTGGTCTGATGCACACCGCCGAGCCGATCCCCGGCTACTTCGCGCCGGTTCACCGGGCGCTGACCGAGCCGATCCTGCTCGGCGGCGCTCCGCGCTCGCTCGCCATCGTCAACGGCACGCTGGCGGGCGCGATCGGCCTTGGCCTGCGGCTCTGGATCGCCGGCCTGGTCATCTGGGCGATTGGCCATGCGCTCTCGGTCTGGGCCGCGCGCCGCGATCCGCAATTCGTGGACGTCGCCCGGCGCCACCTCCGTTACCCGGCATGGATTCGGCCATGATGAGCTTGCGCGAATACCGCAGGCAAGCCGAAACCCTTGCCGACTTCCTGCCCTGGGCCGCGCTGGTCGGGGAAGGCGTCGTCCTCAACAAGGACGGCTCGTTCCAGCGCACCGCACGCTTCCGCGGCCCCGATCTCGACAGCGCCACACCGGCCGAGCTGGTGGCGACAACCGCGCGGCTGAACAATTCGCTGCGTCGCCTGGGCTCGGCCTGGGCGATCTTCGTCGAGGCGCAGCGCACGCCTGCGCTCGACTATCCCGACGCCGAGTTCCCCGATCCCGTTTCGGCGCTGGTTGATATGGAGCGACGCGAACAGTTCCGCGAAGAAGGCGCTCACTTCGAGAGCGCCTACTATTTGACTCTGCTGTGGATGCCGCCAGCGGAGGAAGCCGCGCGTGCAGAGGGCTGGCTCTACGAGGGCCGGGCCACAAAGGGCGTCGATCCGCGCGAGCTGCTCAAGAGCTTCGCCGACCGCAGCGACCGCGTGTTGAACCTGGTCGAAGGGTTCATGCCCGAGGTTCGCTGGCTCGATGACGCCGAGACGCTGACCTATTTGCACAGCACGATCTCCACCCGCCGCCAGCGCGTCCGCGTTCCCGAAACCCCGATGCATCTCGACGCGCTGCTGGCCGATGAGCCGCTGACCGGCGGGCTCGAACCGCGCCTGGGCGAGCATCATCTCCGCACGCTCACCATCACCGGCTTTCCCAGCGTCACCTTTCCGGGCCTGCTCGACGAGCTGAACCGTCTCGCCTTCGAGTATCGCTGGTCCACCCGTGCGATCATGCTCGACAAGTCCGACGCGACCAAGCTTCTCACCCGCATCCGCCGCCAGTGGTTCGCCAAGCGCAAGTCGGTCGCCGCCATCCTGAAGGAGGTGATGACCAACGAGGCATCGACGCTGCTCGACAGCGACGCCTCGAACAAGGCCGCCGATGCCGACACCGCCCTGCAGGAGCTGGGCGCCGACTATGCCGGCATGGCCTACGTCACCGCCACGGTGACAGTATCGGACCGCGATCCGGCCATCGCCGCCGAGAAGCTGCGGCTGGTCGAGAAGGTTATCCAAGGCCGCGATTTTACTTGTCTTGCCGAGAGAATGAACGCGATCGAGGCATGGCTGGGGAGTCTGCCCGGCCATACCTACGCCAACGTCCGCCAGCCCCCGATTTCCACCATCAATCTCGCCCACCTGATCCCCCTGTCAGCGGTATGGGCGGGGCCGGAACGGGACGAGCATTTTGGACAACCCCCCTTGCTCTATGGTAAGACCGAAGGCTCGACCCCGTTCCGGTTTTCCCTTCACGTCGGCGATGTCGGCCACACGTTGATCGTCGGCCCGACCGGCGCCGGCAAGTCGGTCCTGCTCGCGCTCATGGCGATGCAGTTCCGCCGCTACGAGAACGCCCAGGTCTTCGCGTTCGACTTCGGCGGCAGCATACGCGCGGCCGCGCTCGGCATGGGCGGCGACTGGCAGGATTTGGGCGGAATGCTCGCCGAGGAGGCTGGCGATGGCGTCCAGCTTCAGCCGCTCGCCCGTATCGACGACCCCGCCGAGCGGGCATGGGCGGCGGAATGGCTGGCGGCGATCCTGGCGTCCGAAGGAGTCGCGGTCGATCCGCAGGCTAAGGAGCATATTTGGTCCGCGCTGACATCGCTCGCCACCGCGCCGGCTGCCGAGCGCACGCTGACCGGCCTGGCCGTGCTGTTGCAGAGCCAGCAGCTCAAACAAGCTATTGCCCCCTATTGCATCGGCGGGCTGTGGGGCCGGTTGCTCGATGCCGAGGTCGAACGGCTCGGTGAAGCATGGGTCCAGGCGTTCGAGACTGAGGGGCTGGTCGGCGCCGGCTCGGCCGCCGCCGTGCTCTCCTACCTGTTCCATCGGATCGAAGGCCGACTGGATGGCTCGCCCACGCTCATCATCATCGACGAGGGCTGGCTGGTGCTCGACAGTCCCGCCTTCGCCGCGCAGCTCCGCGAATGGCTGAAGACGCTGAGGAAGAAAAACGCCAGCGTGGTGTTCGCGACGCAGAGCCTCGCCGATATCGAGACCAGCAGCATCGCGCCGGCCATAATCGAAAGCTGTCCGACGCGCATCTTCCTCCCCAACGAGCGCGCCGCCGAACCGCAGATCGCGGCCATCTACGAGCGGTTCGGACTCAATGCGCGCCAGATAGAGATACTGAGCCGGGCGACGCCGAAGCGCGATTATTACTGCCAGTCGCGGCGCGGCAACCGATTGTTCGAGTTGGGACTGGGCGAGGTCGCGCTCGCCTTCGCCGCAGCCTCGTCCAAGACCGATCAACTCAAGATCGCCGAACTGATCGAATCCCACGGCCAGTCCGCGTTCGCCGCCGAATGGCTGCGGCATCGCGGGGCTTCCTGGGCGATCGACCTTCTTCCCGCACCCGAACCGCAATCGCTGGCGCGCGAGCGGGAAAACGCTCGCCAGCAATCCCCGAAGGAGACAAACTCATGAACCGACCCAAGTTGCGCCGCGCCTTGATGGCCGGCGTCCTCGCCGCCACCAGCATGCTTGGCGTTGTCGCCATGAATACGCCCGCCCACGCGCAGATGATCGTCAAGGATCCGACCAATTACGCGCAGAACGTGATCCAGGCCGCACGTGCGCTCGAACAGATCAACAACCAAATCCAGAGCCTCCAGAACGAAGCGGCCTCGCTTTTGAACGAAGCGCGCAACCTCACCTCGCTGCCCTTGAACCAGCTGCAGGAGTTGCAAGGACAGTTTCAGCGCACGCAGCAATTGCTCGGTGAGGCGCAGCGGCTCGCCTATGACGTCCAGTCGATCGACCGGGCCTTCGCGCAGAACTATCGCGGCACCAATCTGAGCGGCAGCGACCGTCAACTCGTCGCCGATGCGCAGAGCCGCTGGCAGACGAGCGTCGCGGCCCTTGAGGACGCACTGAAGGTCCAGGCGGGCGTCGTCGGCAATCTCGATGGGTCGCGGGGCACCCTCGAACGGTTGGTGACCGCCAGCCAGTCGGCGACCGGCGCGCTGCAAGCGGCGCAAGCAGGCAACCAGCTCGTCGCGCTCCAGTCGCAGCAGCTCGCCGACTTGACCGCGCTGATGGCGGCGCAAGGCCGCGCGCAGGCGCTCGACATGGCCGAGCGCGCCGCCGCGAAGGCGCAGGCGCGCGAGCAGCTCCGCCGCTTCCTTACGCCCGGCACCGGTTACCGGCCGGGCAATGCGCGCATGTTCCGCGACTGAGCCGAAAGATGGACCATAAGCTCCTCGCGCGCATCGGCGCCATTATCTTCGTCGCCATCGCGGTCACCATGACCGCGATCGAGATGAGCCGCGCGCCCGAACAGCCGCGCGAGGAGCCGGTCTCCGAGATCGAACGTGCCGGTACCGACCCGCTGCTCGCCGAACTGCGCCGCTGTCAAGGCCTCGGGGCTACCGGCGCGGAAGACCGCGACTGTCTCGCTGCCTGGGCCGAGAACCGCCGGCGCTTCTTCGATGGCAGCGCGCGCACCATTGCGCCTGCCGACCCAGCACCGGTCGAGGAGAACTGAGATGGGCGGCACCGGCGTCGTCGATCGCTTTCTGGACGTCTTCACCCGCTATATCGACAGCGGGTTCGGCCTGCTGGGCGGCGAGGTCGCGTTCATCGCCACCACGCTGATCGTCATCGACGTGACCCTCGCCGCGCTGTTCTGGACCTGGGGCGCGGACGACGACATCCTCGCGCGCCTGATCAAGAAGACGCTGTTCGTCGGCGTCTTCGCCTATATCATTTCCAACTGGAACGCGCTCGCACGCATCGTCTTCGAAAGCTTCGCGGGGCTCGGCCTGAAAGCGTCCGGTACCGGCTTCACCGCCGCCGAGCTGCTTCAGCCCGGCCGCGTAGCCCAGGTCGGCCTCGAAGCCGGACAACCCATCCTCGAATCCATCTCCGACCTCATGGGCTATGTCGCCTTCTTCGAGAACTTCATCCAGATCGCCGTGCTGCTGATCGCCTGGCTGTTCGTGATCCTCGCCTTCTTCATCCTTGCGATCCAGCTTTTCATCACCCTGATCGAGTTCAAGCTCGCGACGCTCGCTGGGTTCGTGCTCATCCCGTTCGGCCTGTTCGGCAAGACCGCCTTCATGGCCGAGCGCGTGCTGGGTCTCGTCGTCTCTTCGGGCATCAAGGTGCTGGTGCTCGCGGTCATCGTCGGCATCGGCTCGACTTTGTTCGAGGAGTTCCGCGCCGGCTTCGGCGGCGCGCAGCCGACCATCGAGGACGCGATGACCATCGTGCTCGCCTCGCTCTGCCTGCTCGGGCTCGGCATCTTCGGCCCGTCGATCGCCAACGGCATCGTCTCGGGCGGCCCGGCTCTCGGCGCGGGCGCGGCGGCAGGCACGGCCCTTGCCGCAGGCGGTGTGATCGCCGGCGGTGCGGCGGCGGCAACGCTCGGCACCGGCGCGGCGCTCGGAGCGGCTGCGGGAGCCGCGAAGGGAGGCGCGTTCGCCGCCGGCGGGACGCGCAGCGCCTACGCGCTCGGTTCGGCCGGAAAGAGTGGCGGGGCGGCGGTGGCGAGCGGAGCCGCCGGTGTCGGCAAGGCCGCTGTGGGTGCCGCCATGTCTCCGCTGCGCAAGGCCGCCGCTTCGATGAAGGACAGCTACCGTTCGGGCGGGCGTGCGGGTGCGACCGGCGCGGGGGCAACGATCTCGGGCGGCGCGCCCGCAGCCGCATCTGCTGCTGGAGGTCAGCCCGCCTGGGCCGCCGCGATGAAGCGGCGCCAGACCATGTCCCACGGCGCGAGTGTCGCCGCCCACACGCTGCGCTCCGGCGATGGCGGCGGCGGCGGCGCGTCGGTCGATGTCAGAGAGAAGGATTGATGCAAATGTTCAGGCGACCCACCATCCGCTACGGCCAGACGCCCGAGCCGGTCACGCCCTATCAACGCGCCGCGCAGGCTTGGGACGACCGCATCGGCTCGGCGCGCGTGCAGGCCAGGAACTGGCGGCTCGCTTTCTTCGGCACGCTGGCGCTGTCGGGCGCGCTTACCGGCGGCCTTGTCTGGCAGTCCGCGCGCGGCCACATCGTGCCCTGGGTGGTCGAAGTCGATGCGCTTGGCGAGGCGCAGGCGGTCGCGCCCGCCGAAGTCGGCTACAGCCCGACCGATCCCCAGATCGCGTTTCATCTGGCGCGCTTCATCGAGCAGGTGCGCAGCGTTCCCGCCGATCCTGTCATCGTCCGCCAGAACTGGCTTCGCGCCTACGACTTCACCACCGATCGCGGCGCGCTTGCCTTGAACGATTACGCGCGCGCCAACGACCCCTTCGCCGATATCGGCCGGATGCAGGTGGCGGTCGACGTCTCCAGCGTCATCCGCGCCTCGCCGGGCAGCTTCCGCGTCGCCTGGACCGAGCGCCGCTATCAGGAAGGGCAACTTGCCGCCACCGAGCGGTGGTCGGCGATCCTCACCATCGTGGTGCAGCCCCCGCGCACCCCCGACGCCCTGCGCAAGAACCCGCTCGGCATATTCGTGCATTCCCTCAACTGGTCGAAGGAGCTGTCGCAATGACGCGTCCACCTTTCTCCCGAGCCGCTGCGGCGGCTTTGCTCGCCTCCGCTGCTGCGCTTGCCGGCTGCGCTACCACGTCCGCCGAGCCGCCGGACATCGCCTATGACGAACCGCCGAGCGAAATCCTGGCGACACTCGCAACCGAAGCGCCGCGCGCGGTCGAGGTGGTAGCGATCCCCGAGCCGCTGCCATTGCCCGGCCAATTGAAGCCGGTGACGCCATCCGCGCCGGTGCCCGAATCCGCCGATCCGCGCCGTCGCATCGGCGATGCCAATGACGCGGCGCGCATGCAGCCGGTTCGCGACGGCTTCCTCAACGCCATCCAGCACTACCCTTGGGTGCCGGGCGCGCTCTATCAGGTCTATACCGCGCCGGGGCAGGTGACCGACATCGCGCTTCAGGAGGGCGAGCAGCTTGTCGGGCCAGGGCCGGTCGCGGCCGGTGACACCGTGCGCTGGATCATCGGCGATACGGTGAGCGGCACCGGTGCGACCGCTCGCGTACACATCCTGGTCAAGCCCACCCGGCCGGATCTGTCGACCAACCTCGTCGTCAACACCGACCGGCGGACCTATCATCTGGAACTGCGCGCCACGCCTTCGACCTATATGGCGTCGGTCTCCTGGACCTATCCGCAGGACGAGCTGATCGCGCTGCGTGCCACCAACGCCGCCGCTGCATCCGCCGCGCCGATCGCGACCGGCGTGGACGTGTCCGCGCTCGATTTCCGCTACCGGATCGAAGGCGATCGCGTGCCCTGGAAGCCGCTCCGCGCGTTCGACGACGGGCGGCAGGTGTTCATCGAGTTCCCCGCCGGGATAGCGCAGGGCGAGATGCCGCCGCTGTTCGTGACCGGCGCGGCCGGCGATGCCGAACTGGTCAATTATCGGGTCCGCGGCCGCTACATGGTGGTCGATCGCCTGTTCGCCGTCGCCGAACTGCGGCTCGGTGATCGGCGCAGCGAGCGGCGCGTGCGCATCGTCCGCGACGGCGCGGAGACGCGCCGGGAGCGGCGGCGATGAGCGACGATACGCACGCGCCTGACGCCGAACCGGTCGCTCCGCCGGCGACGTCGCAGACGGTGCCTCCCGATCCGCGCCCGTTCCAACTCCGCGGCGATCCGCCGCGGGTCATGCGCCTGTCGCGCAAGGTGCTCGCGGTCGTGGGTGTCGTCGCCGGACTCGGCATCGGCGGGTCGCTGATCTACGCGCTCCTGCCCGCCGAGGAGCGCGCTTCGGAAGAGCTCTACAACACCGAGAGCCGATCGCAGTCCGAGGCGGTCACCTCAGGGCCGCGCGACTATGCTGATGTCCCGCAGCTTGGCCCGCCGCTGCCCGGCGATCTTGGCGGACCGATCGTCTCGGCGCAGCAGCGCGGCGAGGACGTGCCGCTGCCGCCGGTCGGCACCCAGGCTACGCCGCCCGATCCGCGTGCCCAGGCCCAGGAAGCGGCACGCCAGCGCGCCGCGCAGGAGCGCGACGCCGCGCGCACCAGCAACGTGTTCCTTGGCGGCAGCTCCGCCACCGCTGGAGCAGTACCGGCACCGTCCTTTTCGCTGAATGAGTCCGTGCAGCCGCCGCAGCAGCCCACAGATTCTGGAGGCGAGCAAGCCGCCAAGCTTGCGTTTCTGGAACGGACGTCCGGTCGGCGCACGGTCAGCGTGGAGCGCGTGACCGCGCCGGCTTCGCCCTACATCGTGCAGGCCGGCAGCATCATTCCGGCCGCGCTCATCACCGGGATCCGTTCCGATCTTCCCGGCCAGATCACCGCGCAGGTGACGGCGAACGTCTATGACAGTCCGACCGGCCGTATCCTGCTCGTTCCGCAGGGCGCGCGGCTGATCGGTGAATATGACAGCGAGATCGCCGCCGGGCAGACCCGCGTGCTGCTCGCCTGGAACCGGCTTATCATGCCGGGTGGCCTTTCGATCATTCTCGAGCGCCAACTCGCCGCCGACGCAGCCGGCTTTGCTGGGCTGCAGGACCGCGTCGACCAGCGCCGGGGCAATCTGCTCAGGGCCGCGGCCGTCTCGACGCTGCTCGGCGTCGGCGCCGAATTGGGCGCGGACGGGGAGGACGATCTCGTCCGCGCACTGCGTCGCGGTCCGCAAAGTACGATCAACCAGGCCGGCCAGCGGATCGTCGATCGGCAGCTCAATGTACAACCAACGCTCACCATCAGGCCCGGCCATCCGCTTCGGGTGATCCTGACCCGCGATCTGATCCTCGAACCCGTCGGAGGAAATCGATGACCAAACTCAAACTCGGCCCGCTGGTCGACGACAAGCCGGTCAAGCTTAGCGTCGAGCTTCCGGCTGCGGTGCATCGCGATCTTGTCGCCTATGCCGACGCGCTTGCGGCTGAAACCGGCGGCGATGCCGTCGCGCCGGAGAAACTGGTCGCGCCGATGCTGGCGCGGTTCATGACAACCGATCGCGGGTTCGCCAAGGCGCGGCGCAAGGCCAGCGGCTGACAGCTATCAGAAGCTCATTCGCCAAGAAACCGCCTGCGGCGTTCCTCTGCGTCGTTCTTGATCAATGCCTCTTCGGCATCGGCACATTCCGTGCCGCGCACCGAGCCGTCGCGGCAGTCTACGACGACCTGCCGCGCTTCTGCCACGTGCTCAACGAAATTCTGGACGCCGCGCGGCTCATTTGACCCTGACCCGGAAACTGGCGACGGAACCGACGGGGCGGCGGGAAGAGCGATGATCGGACGTAAGTACGAATCCCGCGCGGAACCCGATCTCCAGTACGACGAGCATGATGATCCCAGCCTTGCTTTGCGTCATGGCCGTTCTCTTGGAGACTATATCCTTTCTGTGGTCGCCGCGATCTCGAACGACAGTGCGTAGCGACTGCGCACGAAAGCGAGGAACCGCTTGAGGGCAGGGTTGGGGTTGTCTTCCCGCCAATATCCCGAATATGCGATCAGCGCCGGACCTTGCTCGCCATGCACCGGGCGATAGGTGACATCGGGATAGAGGGCGCCGGTCGTGCCCGCGCAGGAAACCGAAAGCATTCGGGTCTCTCCAAGAAAGCTGAGGATCGTCTCGCGACTGACCGGACGGAGCTGAATGTCCGGACGCGCGCCCGACTGCCAAAGTCTACCGATCAGCATGTCGCGGATGTCCGGGCCGGGATCGGCGGTCGGCAGCATAAAGCGCTGCCCACGCAGATCAGTCCAGTTGACAGTGTCACGCTCATAGAGTGCGTGACCCTTCGACATCGCAGCGACGACGTGCTCGCTCCAGAACGAGGCGTGCCGACAATCATCGCGGGCGATCTCGCCCATCAAGATGGCTATATCGATCTCGCCGCTGTCGAGACCCGCGAAAAGTGCACTGCGGTCCGATTCGACGCCGTTGATTTTAAGGTCAGGGTTCTCGCGTTGCGCGGCGACCAGCGTAGCACGAAGGTTTCCAGCAGAGACGGAGTTGTTGAACCCGACAACGAAACCTCCTGCACGGCCACTGCCCGCCGCGCGCGTGTTGGCGATCATCCGGTCCGCATTGGCGACCATAGGTCGGGCGCTGCGCAGAAATCGCAACCCGGCGGTCGTTGGAGCTACACCCGAGTGTGACCTCAAGAATAGCTGAGCGCCGACCGATCGTTCGAGCTTCATAACTGAGCGACTGAGCGTTGATTGTTCAACATCAAGGGCGCGGGCGGCGCGATAAAAGCTGCCGTGATCCGCTGCAGCGATTGCATATCTTAGTTGACGAATGTCGAATGCCAATTACGAGCCCCGGATGTTGACGGTACAATCATCACTTTCCTGATTTCGAGCTGGCGGACTGTGCGCCAAAGAACCACGCGTACAGAACGGGCACCGCGCCCAATGTGATTGCCAGAGCAAACACCAAACCAAACGCGATAGCGCTGGCCAAGCCGTAGAAAAGCACGTCCTGTCCGATGATGAGCGGTAGGAGTCCGACGATCGTGGTGATCGTCGTCATCAGGATTGGTCGGAACCGGCGCATGCCGGCCTGGACCACCGCTTCGGCTACTTGCTCAACGTCAGCATCGTCGCGCGTTTTGCCTTCATCGTGTGCACGTTTCTCCGCTTCACTGCGCTCGATCTCGCAGCGGTCGACGAGAACGATGGCATTGTTGATGATAATGCCAAACAGAGCGAACAGGCCGAGGATCACCATGAAGCCGAAATCGGCCTGCATGATATGAAGCCCGGCTGCCGCACCGATCACGCCCAGAGGAACGACTAGGAGAACGACACCGGCCTGTCGGAACGCACCGAACTGGATCACCAGCATGATGACGATCAGCCCCATCATCAGGGGCAGATTGGCGAGCAGCGCGCTGGTGCCTTCCGAGCTCTCGGCGATAATGCCGTCCCATTCTATATGATGACCCGGCGGCAGCATCGCCTCGAGCTCGTCGAGCTTGTCCTGCACCATCGGAACCATGTCCTGCGGGGTGACCGAGGTAGGACGCGCTTCGACCGTGAGCGTCTTGATCAGGTTCTCGCTCTGGATGCGTCCCCGTTGCGGGACAAGCGAAGCCATCGCTACTTCACCCAACTGTACGACCGCTCCTTCCGCCCCGACAAGCGTCACCGCTTCCAGTCGGGCCGGATCGGTGCGCTCGATTTCGGGAGCACGAATGACGATCGGCGCGAGATCATCGCCGTCGCGATAGACGCCTACGGATTGCCCCGAGAAATAGGTCGTGAGCGCACGCGAGACGTCGGCCGAGGTCACGCCCGCCGCACGCGCGGCCGCTTGGTCGACCTCGACCCTGTATTGCATGGACGGTTCTTCCCAATCGGAGAAGATGTCGATCGTCCCTTCGACCTCGCGCAGGATGCCCGCGAGCTTGTCGCCCGTTTCAAGCAGGACATCGGGGTCCGGGCCGCGAACCTGCACCTGGATCACGTTGGGATCGCTCGGCCCGAGGAACATCCCCGCGATCCGCATCCGAGTGTCGGGAAAGGCCACGGCCATGTCCTGCCGCAATTGCTCGACACCGGCATCGCGCACCTCCGCGTCCTTCGCGTTGATGACGAGGAAACCCCTATTGGGGGCTGGGTCCGATGGTGCGAGCGACAGCACGAAGCGCGGTCCCCCAAACCCTGAATAGGAAGCCACGCTGTCGAAGTCTGGATAGCGCTCGTCATCGTCAATGAACTCGGAGATCGCCTGAACCTTTTCGTCCATCGCAACGCTCGAGGTTCCTACGGGCATGTCGGCATAGACGAGTATCTGCGCACGGTCGGACGAGGGGAAGAATTGTTGCGGAACCAGCTGCAGCGATGCCGCTGCGATAGCAAACAGCGCGGCCATGCCGCCAAGATAGAGCTTGCGATGCGCGAGCGCCCAGCGAAGAAGCTTCTCGTAGCGCGCCGATCCCCAGTCGAACGTTTCGTCAACCTTGGCCCTGATCTTGCCCTTCTGTTGCTCCTCGGGTGGCCTGGCGAACCAATAGCACAGGGTGGGGATCACCGTGACCGCGATCAGCCAAGAGCTCGACAGAGCGATCAGGATGACGAGCGAAATGTTGCGCGTGTATTCACCCGATTCCTGCTGCGCGAGCATGAGCGGCAGGAACACAAGGATAATGGTGAGTGTCGACGCGAGGAGCGGCCCGGCGAGTTCTCCGCCCGTCTGACCGATAGCCTTGCGCCGGTCGATGCCTTCGGCGAGGCGCTGTTCGAAATCCTCCGCGATCACAATGCCGTTATCGACCAGCAGGCCGAGCGCGATAACGATGGTTGCAAGGCTCATACGCTCTAGCTTGATGCCGTACATGCCCATGATTGCGAGTGTGATCAGCACGACCGCAGGAACCACTGCGCCGATTACGAGCCCCGTGCGAAGGCCAAGGAAGAGGATCATGGTCGCAAGCACGATGGCGAGCGTCTGGAGGACGTTGAAGCTAACGCCGTAGACAGCGTTCTTCACCTGCTCGGCCTGCCAGGTCATGGTTTCAAGCGTTATGCCCGCGGGCAGCGACTGGCGCACGTCGTCGATCGTTTCCTGCGCGCGATCGGCGTAGTTGATCACGCTTTGCGCCTCGTCCATCGAGATGGCGAAGACGATGGCAGGATCACCGTTGAAATAGGCGCGCTGCAACGGAGGATCGATAGATCGTTTGCTGACCTGCGCGTAATCGCCGAGCCGGATGGTCCCTGCCGGGCCGAGGTCGAGATAAAGGTTTCTGACGTCTTCAAGTGTTTCGAAGGCGCCCGACGGTTCGATCGACAATCGGCGGCTTTCGGTCTCGATTGCGCCACCGGGCGCCACGACGTTCTGCTGTGCGAGCGCCGCAGCGACCGCATCGAGCGGAACGCCGAGTTGGGCGAGCACCGCATTGCTCATCTCGATATAGACCCGCTCCTGCGGTCGACCCAGGATGTCGACGCGCTTGGTGCCGGGAATGGTGTAGAGCTGGTCGCGCACATGCTCCGCAAGATCGCCCAGCTCGTCCATCGGGAAATCGGCAGATTGCAACGCCAGCGTAATGACCGCGACATCGCCGAACTCGTCGTTGATGATTGGCGCCATCGTACCTTCGGGGAACTGGCCCACAGTCTCCTCGACCTTTTCGTCCAGTTCGTCCCACGCCTGATCAAGATCGTCGGTGGCGAAGGCGACTTCGGCATGGATAATCGATTGTCCCTCCATTGAAGTGGCACGCACTTCGTCGACCTCGGGCATCGTCTTGATAGCTTCGGCGAGCGGGGTGGTGATGAGGGTCTCGACCCGTGTCGCGTCCATCCCCGGATGCGCGGTAACGACCACGGCTTCGCGGATAGTGATCGTGGGGTCCTCGCGCGCGGGAAGCGTGAAATAGCTCGCGACGCCGTAGATCATCGCGAGCACGACGATGAGTAAAACCGCCGCGCGGTAGCGGAAGCCGAGTTCCGAAAGATTGCTCACGATGCGAACCGCCGCGCGCCGGCGCCGATCAGACTGACGCGCTCACCGGTTTGCAGAAAGGCTGCTCCCTTGCTGACGACGACGTCGCCGCTCTTCAGCCCGCTCGTTACCGTAACGCGGTTCTCGCTCGCCGCTTCGAACCGGATGGTGCGCGCGGAAACTTTATCGGTTTGCGTGTCGACGACCCATACCTCTCCGCGATCGGGACCGGTGGGCATGATGGCGGTCAGCGGTATCGCGTAAGTGGCGGACTGTGGCCGCGGTTCTTCGTTACCGGCGTCGCGAGACAGGCGAACCTCGGCCACCTCGCCGGGCTCGATCGTCCCTTCACCGGCCATCACCCGTGCGACGATTTCGAAGGCGCCCGGCCCGCTGCCGCGGCTGGAAATCTCGGTGATGGTCGCCGCAAGAGCTGGCACGTCGCGTCCCGGTCGGAGCACCTCGACCGATTGACCGGTGGCAAGCTGATCGCGCAGCGTTCCGGGGACGCTGAAGACCACTTCGGTTCCGAAACCGTCGAGCTCGAGCACCGGCTGGCCGGGGGAGACCTGGGTGCCCGGCTCGACGATCCTGCGCGCCACACGACCCGAAAAGGGGGCGCGCAATCGGGTATCGGAAAGCGTCTCGCGCGCCGAGCCAGCCTGCGCCTGCCCGGCATCTAGAAGGGCCTCGAGACTGTTTACCTCGGCATCGGCGGTCTCCAGCCGCGTCTCGGAGGTTGCACCCTCGGCAAAGAGCGCGCGCTGTCGCTCCGCTTCCTGTCGGGCGCGCGCAAGCCGCGCGCGGGTTTCGACGACCTGCGCGTCGGCAGACGCGGCATTGAAGCGATAGGTCGCGGAATCGAGTGTCGCGACCACCGCGCCGCGTCCGACCCGATCGCCGATCTCGGCGCGTACGGAGGTGAGGGTCCCACCGACTTCGAAGCTGAGTGACGCGCGCTGTTCGGCGCGTACGCGCGCCGGGAAGGTCACTTGATCGTCGGATGTGGTTTCCGAAGCGCCGACTTCGACCCAGGCGACAGGTCTGGGCTCGGGCGGTTTTTCCGTTTCGGAACAGCCAGCCAGCAAGAAGGCTGACCCAAAAAGGGCGAGGGTATGTTTCACGATGGGTCTCCCGATGGTGCGGCCTGCCAGCCGCCGCCGAGTGCGGCGTACAGCCCCGCCATGGCAAGACTCGCCTGGCGATAGGCAATCGCTCGGCCGCGTTCCGCATTCCGCAGACCCCGCTCAGCCTCTTGCAAGCGAAGCTGGTCGATCGCGCCGTACTGGAACTGGATGCGGGCGAGGCGGTAATTTTCTGCCGAAAGGGTCGCGGCGCGCTCGCTCAGTGCAAGTGCCTCACGTCCCAGGTCGTAGCGGGCGATGGCCGTCTCGGTTTCCTCGAGCGCGGTTAGAATGCTTTGCTCGTAAGCAAGCGCAGCCCGGCGCGCTTCCAACTGAGCGAGATCGATTTCCGCGCGGATTCGACCGCCTTCGAAGACGCGCCACGACAAAAACGGCACGATGGAATAGCTGGTGCTGTCGCCATCGAAGAGCGTATCTAGCGCGATCGATGAGAAGCCCCCTGCCGCGTTGAGGCGCAGCTGCGGGAAAAGCTCGGCCCTCGCGACGCCAATCTCGGCGGTCTCGGCCGCCAGTTCGCGTTCAGCGCGCGCGATATCGGGGCGCCTTCGGAGCAGATCGGCGCGCAGGCCGACAGGCACGTCGAGCAGCGCGACCTCGTTCCGATCCTCGGTCGCGAGCGCGATCTCTCGTTCCGGCAACCCGCCGATCAGCGGCCCGAGAGCCAGGGCAGCAGCCCTTATCTCGACATCGAGGCGCGGAAGCTCGGCTTCGATGCGGGCGAGCTCGCTTTCAACGAGCAGCAGGTCGGCACGCGATATTTCGCCCTCGCGAAGCTGAATATTCGAGAGCGCCAGCAGTTCGCGCTGCGCCGCGATGCTGGCGAGAAGCGCGCCGCGCTCGGATTGGTATCCGATCAGGGCAAGATAGGTCGAAGCCGTCTCGATGGCCACGGCGAGCCGTGCACCGTTGGCGGCTGCAATCGCGCCTTCGATGCGCGCATCGCCCGCTTCCAGAGCGCGGCGCGTTTGGCCCCATAGGTCGATCTGCCAGGCGAGCGACCCCCCGACATCGTAGATTTCAAGTTCTCGCTGAAAGCCGGGGATCTGTGCAAAACCCGGATTGGCGTTGAGGCTTTGCTGCAGCGCGGTGACGGAGGCATCGGCTCCGACCGATGGAAGCGCGGAAGCCCTGATTTGCGCGCGTCGCGCCCGCGCTTCCTCGACCCGAAGGAGTGCCTGTCGGATCGTCAGATTGTCCTGCAGCGAAGCTTCGACCAGCCGAGTGAGCACCGGATCGCCCAGATTGCGCCACCAGGCGATGAATTCCGCTTCGGCGACCGGTACGCTTTCCCGATCGATCCAGTCGGTCGCTGTCGCCTCGATAGGAGGCCGCTCGTAATCAGGACCGACCGTGGCGCAGCCTGCCAGACCCGCCGAAAAAACGGCGGCTATCCATCGGCGATGGTGGCCTGGTCGCATTGTGAGTCTGATCATAATGGGCTGGCCTGCTAGGCGATTCGCTCTGAACCGTCTAGTACAATCTAGAACGAATTTGCTAAGTCAGTCGCTTGTTCTTGAAGGATTTCAGCAGCCGCTCCTGCGCGAAAGTCGCGTTAAGGCGCTGAGAAGATACGAAATATGTCGAATAACTTAGCGAGAGATCAATAGGTATATCGATTCCGAACGCCAAGCAGAAAAGCTACCCAAAAGTTCATCATGAACCTTCGGGTTGGCTTTCTGAAACCGAATCGCCTATGGCCACTTTCAGATCGGAACGAAGTGGAGCAGATGAACAAGATCACGCAGACGAAGAAGCGGGCGGCTATTCTCGCCGGGGCTCAGCGCGTGTTCGGACGCGAGGGGTTCGAGGGTACCAGCATGGATGCAGTGGCGCGCGAGGCGAAAGTCGCCAAGCCGACGCTCTACAATCACTTTCGCGACAAGAACGCACTTTACGTTGCGGTGGTCGAGCATTCCTTGACCCGGGTGCGCAGCGAGATCGTACCACCGGAATTGCGTGACATGACCGCGACCGAAGGTCTCAAGGTCATCACCACGCGCCTCGCACGCATGTTCGGGCGTGACGACGACGTGCTGCGTCTGTGCCGCATCTGCATCGGCGGCTTCGACCGCTTTCCGCTCGCTACTTCGACCTTCATGTATAACGGCCCCCAACGCGGCAACCGCGAAGTAGCGAGCATGATCGCGCTATGGGCCGGGCGGGGCGAGCTAGCGTGCGACGATCATGAACTTGCCGCCCAGCAATTGGGTGAACTTTGCAAGGTCGGGATTTTCGATCCGCGCTTGTACGGCTCGCGCGAGAAGGCGTCGATCGACGAATGTCACCGGATTGCTGCGGCCGCGTATCAGACCTTCATGGCGCGATATGGCAAATAGGAGCATGCGACGCAGGCCTGGTATCGCCTCGCGGATACCAAGACGGACATCGCCGAGAGCGATGCTTTTGATCGTCCTTTCTGCCGCGCTCGGTGCCTGCGCAACTCTGCCCGAGCGCGAAGACGTTTCCTCGGCGGCGCGGATGGGTGGACAACTCGTTGATTTCACCGGCACGCGGTTCGATACAGAGGCATCAACCGAGATTATCCGGCCATGGCATGATCGCTGGATGGCGGAGAGGCGAGCCTCGGGTGACGACGAACCGATCGACCTGCTGGCCATCTCCAGCGGGTCGGACAAAGGAGCCTTCTCGGCAGGCTTCCTTACGGGCTGGAGCAAACGCGGCGACCGGCCCGACTTCGATCTCGTCATCGGGGTCAGCACCGGCGCGCTTATCGCGCCTTTTGCTTTTCTAGGTCCAAGCGAGGACGACGCTTTGCGCCGCCTCTACACGACAATCGACGCGGACGACATCTACCGTCAGCGTGCGATCTCCGGGCTGCTCGGTGGACCAGCTTTTGCAACCAGCCGTCCCTTGCTCGAAATGATCGAGCGCGAGGTTTCGCCCGAACTTGTCGAGCGGATCGCAGAGGAACACCGGAAGGGTCGCCGCCTTCTGGTAACTACGACCAATCTTGACACGCAGCGCGGCACGATCTGGGATCTGGGTTCTATCGCCGTCTCGCCGATGCCCAACCGCGAGCATCTTATCGAGAGTCTCCTTCTAGCCTCCTCGAGCGTCCCTGCGCTGATGCCGCCCGTAATGATCGATGTCGAGGCGGACGGGCAGCCCTTCCGCGAAATGCATGTTGACGGCGGCACCGCAGGAAGCTTCCTCGCGATACCGCCCAGCATCCTGTGGGGACAGGCCGAGCTCCGTGAGCGAGCGGATGTGACTAACGGCTCCTTCACCATTCTGTATAATGGCCGCCTTGCGCCGCAGGTCGAAGGCGTCGAGCCAACGGCTTTTTCGATCCTGCGCCGCTCGATCGAAACCATGATCGCCCATGCCGATAGGAACATCCTACGGTCCTATCGCGAATTCGCCGTCCATCATGGCGTAACGCTTGCGGTCTACCAGATCGGTGACGATTTCGATGATGACGCCTTCCCAGACGAGCAGTTCGATTCCGCATTCATGCAGGCCCTGTTCGCCCATGGCGAAGAGCAGGGACGTCAGTGATGATGTAGGGGCCTGCCGGCCTCCTACGGCGTTGGCCGTCGGGTTGCGAAGGCCAGCAAAAAGCATCTGTCAATGCCAGCGGACGCTGCATCTGAATGCTAATTTTTGTTCTCTCGGGCCTGCTGGTAGTTGCATTGAACTGCGCGAAACAGGTCACCTTCATGGGCGCGGCTATCGCTTTGCTCAACCGGTTGGTCGCGGATCGCGTCAAACCGACAACGCTCCAATTCATGGTCGCGGTCGTTCTAACTGCATTCTGGCTGATGCTTGGGTTGGTTTGCTCAGTCTGCCTTTGGGCGTCACGTCAGTCTGGAGAAGTAGGGCCGACGCACCCATGAAGCATCTAGCTAAACCGGACATCATCGCAACTCCGCTTGAAGGCGTTACCAGTTGCGGTTGGGTTCTGACAGACAGCGGTCTGGGTCTCAACCCGCGCAGACCGGATCGCAACTCTGTCGAAGAAGTCAGCCGATATCTCGCGAGGTTGCCTGGTTTTGACGTCGAACCGCTACAGCGTACTTGGCTGATGGTAAGTGTGATGGTTCTAAGCCTGAGAGGCTGAATGAAGAACTCCAGAAATCAACGTGTTAGGCGGCCCGATCGAGTCCTCTTCTGGTCGGATCTGCCGCTAGGCATCGACCAGCTACGTCACAAGGCAAGGACAGAACTGTAGCGAACGAACGACGCTTCGCCTCCGACAGACTGCGTCATTCGCCATCCAACAAAGTCGCGATTTCCGTGGAGACTCGCTCCACAGCGGACTCTACAGCTTGATCGAGATGCACATAACGTCCGGTCACGGACCCAGCAGAATGTCCAAGCATCGCCGCGATCGTCAGTTCGGAATACCCAAACTCGCCAGCGATACTTCCGAATGTATGCCGCAGTGTGTGCGGCGTCACGTCAGCCCAGCCCAAGCGCTGACAGATACGACCAAGGACCCCGCTCGCGGCGACGAAATGCGATTGGCCTCCATCCGAAGGGAAGATGAACGGCTCATCACCCAAGGGCGGCTGAGCCTTCAGCAACTCTAGCGCTGGACTACCAATCAGCCTGATCTGCGCGCCCGTCTTCGTATCACCAAAGGCAATATATCCCTCATCGAATAACCAATTGCGCTCGACACTCTGCGCCTCGTTGAGGCGTAGCCCGGTAAGGGCAAGCAGTCGAATAATGGCCAAACCGACCGGATGTTCGAAATCGGCAACATCTCGCATCGCGTGACCAAGTTTGCGTATTTCTTCGCGGCTCAGCCTCCTGGTCTTTTTCTGATCCGGGAATTTGCGCACCCCAACGGCGGGATTGGAATCGATCAAGCCGGCGCGCCGGGCATGCGCAAAGATGCTGTGGAGCATAGAAATCGATCTTGCCGCCACGCCCTTGCCGCCTTGCGTGGTTCCACCCCGACCTTCTCCTCGGGGCCGCGCGGTTTTTCCCACGGCAATATCGTTTTGCATGGCCTCGATATCGGGAAGTCGAAGAGCTGCAACTTTCCTCCGACCGAGAAGTGGGCGTACATGCGACTCTATTCTACTTCGATCCATTGCGAGCGTTGAGGCTTTGATCGGCGTCCGCTTGCGACCGAGAATTCGGCCTGCCTCTGCTTCGCACAAATACCAATCACACACTTGGCCGACAGTTGCGCCATCGCGAATAGCCCGCTTCTCATCTGCAGGATCCGTTCCGCGCGCGACTTCACCGAGTTTGATGCGGGCCTCGGAGCGTGCTTCTTCCAAAGTCATAACACCGTATCGACCAAGGACGAGACGGCGCTTCCTCTGTTCCGAGTTTCGATACTGAAGCACGAACGACTTTGTCCCTCCTGCCTCGACCTTGATACCAAACCCGCGAAGTTCCTTGTCCCAAAGAAAGATCGGCTTGCCGGAAGCAGGCTTTGCGTCGTCAATCATCCTCTTTGTTAAACGTCCCGATGTCGCCATGTGACCTTCCAAACCTCAACCAAAACCTTCGAAGGTTCGTATCCAATCACCATACTCCCGCATCCAATTAGTATCCAGATTCAATCGAGCCGACGGCGGTGGGCGGCGGAAGAAAAGTAGGAAGGCCTCGCTCAATTATCTGCTTTGCCTATGGAAATCGTATATGCGCGTAAAGCGCGGCGGTCGCTGGCGGCTTGCCCCATAATTTTGCCAAGGTTGGGGTCGGGCGTTCGAATCGCCTCGCCCGCTCCATTTTCCTCCCGGAAACCTGTCAGACGAGAACCGACGCGCGAACGATTCGCGCGCCGAACTTCTCACTTAATTTTCGTAATTCTCCAGCTCGTCACCCTGCACGTTTACCACGTGCACGAGGTTCGTCGCGCCTGCCTGGCCGAAGGGGACGCCGGCCAGCATGGCGAGGCGCGCGCCTTCCTGGGCGAAGCCGTGGCGCAGGGCCATGCGCTTGCCCTTGGCGATCATCTCCTCGAAGCTGCCGATGTCCTTGGTTGCCACTGGGTGGCCGCCCCACAGCAGGGCGACGCGGCGGGCAACCGCCATCGACGGGGTCAGCACCATCAGCGGCACCGCGGGGCGTTCGCGCGCCACGCGCCGGGCGCTGCTGCCGGAAAATGTGAAGACGGCGATCGCGCTGATGTTCACGGTGTCGGCGATGGTCATGCAGGCGTGGCTGAGGGCATCGGCCAGCGTGGGATCGGGCGGGGTGTCGAGCATGCGAACGCGCTGCTTGTAACCCTCGTCCTGCTCCACCTGCCTGCCAATCGAATCCATCATCAGCACGGCTTCCTCGGGCCAGTCGCCCGCGGCAGTCTCCGCGCTCAGCATCACCGCGTCGGCCCCGTCGTAGACCGCGTTGGCCACATCCGACACTTCGGCGCGGGTGGGGGCGGGGCTCTCGATCATCGATTCGAGCATCTGCGTCGCCACGATTACCGGCTTGCCCTTCAGGCGCGTGGCGTTGACGATCTTCTTCTGTAGCGGCGGGACTTCCTGCGGCTCCAGCTCCACGCCAAGGTCGCCGCGCGCCACCATGATGCCGTCTGCCAGGTCGATGATCTCGTCGAGGCGGCGAATCGCCTGCGGTTTCTCGATCTTGGCGCACAGCGCGCCGCGCCGCTCGCCATTGGGGCCGGTCATCAGCTTGCGCGCTTCGGCAAGGTCGTCCGGACGCTGCACGAAAGAGAGGCCGATCCAGTCGACGCCGTGCTCCATGGCGAAAGCGAGGTCGCGCTTGTCCTTGTCCGTCAGCGCGGGAATGGGGATTTCCGCGTCGGGCACGTTCACGCCCTTGCGGTCCGAAATAACGCCGCCGACTTCGGCCTTGCACACGATCTCGCCATTGCTGACGCTTTTCACCCGCAGGCGGATCTTGCCATCGTTCACCAGCAGGCGCTGGCCTTCCTCCACCACGTGGAAGATTTCCGGGTGCGGCAGTTCCACGCGGTTCTCGTCGCCCGGCTCGCCCACACGGTCGAAGGTGAAGGTGCCGCCGTGCGGGATCGTGGCGCGCCCGTCCTTGAAGGTGCCGACGCGCAATTTCGGACCCTGCAAGTCTGCCAGGATGGCGATGGGCCGGTAGAATTCCTTCTCCAGCTTGCGGATGTTGGCGATGGTGCGGGCGTGCACCTCGTGTTCGCCGTGGCTCATGTTCACGCGGAAGGCATCGGCGCCTGCCTGGAACAGCCTTCGCAGCATGTCGATGTCGTTACAGGCAGGGCCGGTCGTGGCGAGAATCTTGACCTTGCGGCTGCGGGGGCCAAGTTTGCGGGTATCGACGTTTTCCATGGCCCCCGCCTATGACAGGGCCACATGACAAGACAAGGATATATGATGAGCGAGCCCACCGACCCCCTCGACATGCTGCCCGACGACGTGGCCGCCGCCGCTTTCCGCCGCCTGGTGCGCCACCTGCGCCACCGCCACGATGCGCAGAACATCGACCTGATGGGCCTGTCCGGCTTCTGCCGCAATTGCCTGGCGGACTGGATCCGCGATGCCGGCTACGACGGCAGCAAGGAACAGGCGCGCGAACTGATTCACGGCATGCCGATGGAGGAGTGGAAGGCCACCCGCCAGACCGAGGCCACGCCCGAACAGCTGGAGCGGATGAAGGCCAGCGTCGCGAAGAACGAGGGCGGCGCGCACTAATTTTCCACTTTCGCACAAATCGGTCCACAGGCCCGCTTGCGCCGCCGCGCGGCTGCGCTAACCAGCGGCCCGAACGATTCTCAAGACTACCACCGGAGCAATACCCCCATGGCCGAAGCCACCGACGACCGCCTGCGCCTGCTGATCGAGCGTATCGAACGCCTCGAGGAAGAGAAGAAGGGCATCGCCGACGACATTCGTGACGTGTACGCCGAAGCCAAGGCCGTGGGTTACGACGTGAAGATCATGCGCCAGATCGTGCGCCTGCGGAAGATGGACGCGAACGACCGCAGCGAGCAGGAAATGATCCTCGATACCTACAAGGCCGCGCTCGGCATGGCATAAGCCGGGTTGGCCGGAGCCAGTCGGGCGACGGCGCGCGGAACGGCGCGGCAGGGGCAGTCGTTGATCCTGTAAATCAAGCATTTGCAGGACGACGACCATGACCGACACTCTCCAGAAGACCGAGCCCCTCAAGAGAACCGACAGGGCCACCTTCATCGCGCCCATTCCCGAGGAACCGGCCATGCCGGGCCACGAAAGCGCGCTGGATCGCAAGCCCGAATGGCAGCCGCGCTATCCCGGCTCGGGCCGGATGAAAGGCAAGGTCGCGATCATCACCGGCGGTGACAGCGGCATCGGCCGCGCCACCGCCGTGCTGTTCGCACGGGAGGGTGCGAATATCGCGATCTCCTACCTCGAGGAACACGACGACGCACAGAAGACCCGCGAACTGTGCGAGGCGGAGGGCGCGGAAGTGCTCCTGTCCGCAGGCGACGTGGGCGACCTGAAATACGCGCGCGGCTTCGTGGAGGCCGTGATCGAGCGGTTCGGCCAGATCGACAGCCTGATCCAGATCGCGGGCGAGCAGCACCCCGATTACGACATCGCCGATATCACGCCCGAACAGATCCAGCGCACGTTCCAGTCCAACATCTATTCGATGTTCTACATGGCGCAGGCCGTGCGCCCGCACCTGAAGCGGGGGGCGACGATCGTGAACTGTACCAGCATCACCATGTATCAGGGCGCGCCGATCCTGCTCGACTACTCGGCCACCAAGGGCGCGATCACGGCCTTCACCCGTTCGCTGAGCGGTCAGCTGATCGAGGATGGTATCCGCGTCAACGGCGTGGCGCCCGGCCCGATCTGGACCCCGCTCAACCCTTGCGGCGGAATGCCGGAAGAAGAAATGGACGACTGGGGCACCGACACCCCGATGGGCCGCGCGGGCGAGCCGAACGAAGTTGCGCCGGCCTTCCTGTTCCTGGCCTGCGAGGATTCGTCCTATATGTCGGGCCAGGTGCTGCATCCCAACGGCGGCACCGTTGTCGGCGGCTGAGACGACAGACATTGTTGAAGGATGGGCGGGGCTGGGCTAGGCCCCGCTTTCATTTTCAGCCCCTTTAGAAGAACCGACATGGCAGGCCATTCCAAATTCAAGAACATCATGCACCGCAAGGGTGCGCAGGATAAGAAGCGTTCCAACCTGTTTTCCAAGCTTAGCCGCGAAATCACCGTGGCGGCCAAGATGGGCACGCCCGATCCGGACATGAATCCGCGCCTGCGCCTGGCTGTGAACACCGCCAAGGCGCAGTCCATGCCCAAGGACAACATCCAGCGCGCCATCGACAAGGCCAGCGCGGCAGACGGCGAGAATTACGAGGAAGTGCGCTACGAGGGCTATGGCCCCGGCGGCAGCGCGATCATCGTGGAAACGCTGACCGACAACCGCAACCGCACCGCCACCGCCGTGCGCACGGCATTTTCCAAGCACGGCGGTAATCTGGGCACCGAGGGCAGCGTGGTCCACGGGTTCGAGCGCCTTGGCCTGATCGTCTATCCCGCCGATGCCGGCGACGAGGAGACGGTACTGGAAGCCGCGCTTGAAGCGGGCGCGGAAGACATCGCCTCCACCGCAGACGGCCACGAAATCTGGACTGCCGCGGACGACCTGCACCAGGTCGCCAGCGATCTGGAAAAGTCGCTGGGCGAAGCCGAAACCGTGAAGCTGGCCTGGAAGCCCAACCTCACCGTCGACATGGACGAGAAGAACGCCGCCACCCTGCTCAAGCTGATCGACGTGCTGGACGACGATGACGACGTGCAGACCGTGTGGGGCAACTACGACATTTCCGACGAGGTGATGGAGAAGGTGGGAAGCTGAGCCTCTCATGCTGATTCCCTCATGCTGATTTTAGGCCTCGATCCCTCGCTTAGCTGCACCGGCTGGGGCGTGATCCGGGCAGAGGGAAGCCGTATTACACACGTGGCCAATGGCCAGATCGCGACCTCTGCGAAAGCGGCCATGCCGGACCGCCTGACCATGCTGCACGCCGGGATTGCGGAGGTCATAGCCCGCCACCGGCCCGACCGTGCGGCAGCGGAGGAAGTCTTCGCCAACAAGAACCCGCAATCGACGTTGAAGCTGGCGCAGGCGCGCGGCGCGGTGCTGGCGGCCTGCGGCGCGTCGGGCCTCGACGTGCGTGAGCACGCGGCGCGGCTGGTGAAGAAGGCGGTCGTCGGCACCGGCGGTGCGGAAAAGGCGCAGGTGCAGGCCATGCTCAAGGTTCTGCTGCCCGGCGCGGCGGTGGAAGGGGCGGACGCCGCCGATGCGCTGGCGGTCGCCATTGCCGACGCCAATCTCGGCTAAACGCTCCGCCGACAAGTCGTTTCGGAACAAGAACTTGGCGGCTTCGTAGATAGGCTTGACCGGCACGTGGGAGGCGTGGCGCCAACGCGAACACGGAGCATTCCCATGCGCAAGAAATTCCTGCCCGCCCTCATCGTGGGCACCCTTTCCCTCAGTGCCTGCCAGGCAGGCGTGGGCGGCAATCCGCTCGGCGGCCTCTTCGGCAGCATCCTTGGCGGCAACGGCTACAACGAGCGGAACCTCAGCGATTTCGAGCGCGCGGCCGTGAATGCCTGCGGGCAGGAAGCCGACCGCTACACCCGCGACCGCGTGCGCGTGGACCGGGTGGACCAGGTGACGCGCGACAGCGTGCGCGTGGACGGCAGTATCGAAACGAACGACCGCAGCCGCGACGAATTCACCTGCACCTTCGCCAGCAACGGGCGCATCGCCGACTTCCGCGTCCTCTGAGGATTTGCGGGGAGATTTGACAGCGCGTGCGACCGGAGTAATCCGGCGGCATGTACCTGGTCGTCTTCCGCAATCGCAAGCGTGCCGATATCGACCGGGCGGCCTACGAAGCGCAGGCGGCGGACATGGAAGCGCTCGCCGCGCGGCAGCCGGGCTACCTCTCGTTCAAGAGCTATGCCGCCGATGATGGCGAAGTCGTCGCCCTGTCCGAATGGCAGGACGAGGCATCGGCCCGCGCATGGGGCCGCGTGGCCGAGCACCGCCTTGCCATGAGCGCTGGCCGCAGCCGCTGGTATGCCGAATACACGATGTTCGGATGTGATCGCCCGCGCACCCACCGCTTTCCCTGACCTGTCCTACACTCCCCGGTGTGGGGCAGGCCGCCTGGCATGGCCGCAAATGTCGCAAATCTGCCCAACGTCCGCGCTATCGGGGGAAGCCTGAAAGGCCGTGCTGACAGGGCGGACATTTTGCCTCTAGGACAGTGTTCCATGTGTTCCAGGTTAGTAGGAAAAGGCTCCCTTGCATGACGGTTGAATTCTACGGCATCCCCAACTGCGACACGGTGAAGAAAGCGCGCAAGTGGCTGGACGCGAAGGGGATCGGATACACCTTCCACGACTACAAGAAGGAAGGGGCCGACGCGGCCAAGGTCTCCAAGTGGATCGACGCGAAAGGTGTCGACACCGTGCTCAACCGGCGCGGGACCACGTGGCGCAAGCTGCCTGACGAGGAGAAGGCGAAGGCCGACGATGCCGCTGGCGCTGCGGGCTTGCTGGTGGAGAAACCCAGCATGATCAAGCGCCCGGTGGTGGAGCACGATGGCGGTCTGCTTGTCGGCTTCAACGAAAGCGAATGGGAAGCCGCCCTGTGCTGACAAGAGCTGTGCTGACACGGTCATGCTAGGGCGACTGCAACGCAACTGGCGCCGGGCCTTTCGCGAATCGCTGGAGTCGGCGCTGGCGGCGGGCATCGCCTGGTGGATCGGCCTGCAGGTCTTCGGCGCGGAGCATACGCCGCTGTTCGCCGCCGTCGCTGCGGTTGTCAGCCTCGCGCCCGGCCTGCCCAGCCACTCGCGCCAGGCACTGGGACTCTTGCTGGGCGTGGTGGTGGGCATCGTGGTCGGCGAAGCGGCCCTTGCGGCTAGCGGGGAAGTGCAGCCGCCGATGATGGCACTGGCGGTGTTCGCGGCGATCATGCTCGCCATCGCGTTCGATGTGCAGCCCATCATCGGCATCCAGGCGGGCGTCTCTGCCGTGATCGTGCTGGTGGAGGGGCAGGGCGAGAACAGTTACGCCCGCGTGATCGATGCGCTGATCGGCGGCGGCGTGGCGCTTGCCTTCAGCCAGGTGCTGCTGACGCCCGATCCTTTCGCCATCATGCGTAAGGAGGGGGGCAAGCTGGTGCGCGCGGCGGACGCTTTGCGCGATGCGCTGTGCCGGTGCCGCGATAGTGAGTGCGGGCGCGACGAGGTGGAAAGCGCGCTGCGCGATATGGATCGGGCCGCGATGACGCTGGACGAGCAGCTGGAATACGTCGGCCGGATCGCGCAGCGCACTTTTCGCGGGCGCATGCACAAGGCGCGGATCGAGGCGCGCACGGAGCAGTGGCGGGAATGCTCGAAGCGACTGCGCCTCTCTTTGAGCGACGTCACCCATACCATGCTGGCGCGCGAAGGCGGCCGGGATGACGGTTCCAAACTGGACGAGGCCGCGCGCTGGGTCGAAGCGGGACAATCGCTTTCGCAGGGCAAAGGCGACAAGTTCCGCTCGGTCGAAGAGGCGGAGGAAAAGGGAGTTCGCGAATGACAAGCAGGAATGTCACCGCTTTCGTGCTGGTCTTTACGGCCCTGATAAGCTGCCTCGCCCCGACAACAAGCGCGGCACAGGAGGACGCAATGCTGATCATCGCCCATCGCGGCGCGAGCGGGGAACGGCCCGAGCATACGCTGGCGGCCTACGAACGCGCCGTCGACCAGGGGGCCGACTACATCGAGCCGGACCTCGTCGCGACGAAGGACGGCGTGCTGGTGGCGCGGCACGAGAACGAGATTTCGGGCACGACCGACGTGGGCCAGCGCCCCGAATTCGCTGCCCGCCTCACCACCCGCGTGATCGACGGCGAGGAAGTGACCGGCTGGTTCACCGAGGACTTCACGCTCGCCGAACTGCGCACCCTGCGCGCACGGGAGCGGTTGCCGGACCTGAGGCCGCAGAACACGCACTACGACGGGCTTTACCAGGTGCCGACGCTGGAGGAGATCATCCGGCTGGTGCGCGCCAAGGAGGCGGAGACGGGCCGCACGATCGGCCTCTATCCCGAGATCAAGCACCCCGGCTATTTCAGCAGCATCGGCCACGACCTTGCCGCCATGCTGGTCGAGCAGTTGCACGCGGCAGGCTACGAGGGGGCGAATGCTCCTGTGTTCATCCAGAGCTTCGAGGTTGCACCCTTGCAGCGGCTGGACGGCCTGACCGACCTGCGGCTGGTGCAGCTTCTCAGCGCCGAGGGTGGACCTGCTGACGATCCGGCGATGAGCTACGCCGACATGGTGACGCCGGACGGACTTGCCCAGATCGCCGCCCATGCGGATGGAATAGGCGTGGCCATTCCGCTGTTGCTCAAGGCAGACGGCACATCCACCGGTCTTGTCGAGCGTGCGCATGACGCGGGCCTGCTCGTGCACGCCTGGACGTTGCGAAAGGAGAATGCCTTTCTCCCAGAACCCCTGCAGCTTCCCGGCAATGAGGCCGCGCCCGGCAATCTCGCGGGGCTGGCACTGATGCTAGGAGCGATTGGGACCGACGGCGTGTTCACTGATGATCCTGCGATCGTCCGGGCTGTCTTCCCGGATGATGGAGCCGAAAACCTGTTGGGCACGATCATGACGACCGATGTGGACCGCTAATCGCGTTTCCGCGCCGTGACGATGTAGTTGAGCGAGAGATCATCCGACAGGTGCAGGCCCTTGCCTACGGAGAACGCGATGCCTTTTGGCTCTCCCATGGCCATGCCTGCCACCTCCAGCAGCGCTTCGAACTCTTCGGGAGTGACAAAGTCCTCCCAGTGATGCGTCCCCTTGGGGACCGCGCCCAGTGCCTCCGCCGCGCCCACGAGGAGCGTTCGGCTCTTCAGCGTGCGGTTGGGAGTGGAAAGCACCATCAGCCCATCGGGTGCCAGATGCGCGGCGAGCTGGGCGATGAAAGCCTGCTTGTCCTCGACATGCTCGACCACTTCCATGCTGGTGACGAGATCGAAATGGCCGAGACCCAGCGTGCCGAGTTCGCCGTGGCGATAATCGATAGGCAGGCCCGCTCCCGCCGCATGACTGGTGGCCGCGGCGATATTCTCTTCCGCCGCATCCACGCCAGTCACTTCCGCGCCCAGCCTTGCCAGCGGTTCGCACAGCAGGCCCGCGCCGCAGCCCACGTCCAGCGCGCGCTTGCCCGCCAGCGGCTTCGCGGTCTCCACGTCGCCGCCCCAGTGCATGTCGACAGCCTCGCGGATGAAACCCAGCCGAACCGGGTTCAGCTTGTGCAGCATTGCCGAGGAACCGGCGGGATTCCACCAGTCGGCAGCCAGCTTGCCGAAGTGTTCGGCCTCTTCGGGACGAATGGTTGCATTCGATACAGTTGCGTCAGCCATGCTTGCTCCCTAACAGCGCGCACGAACAAGAACCAGTATAACGCATGAAGGACGTATCTTGGCCCGCATCGTGATGAAATTCGGAGGCACGTCTGTTGCCGGGACCGAGCGCATTCGCCGCGTCGCCAATATCGTGCGCGCGCAGGCTGCGGGCGGTAACGAAGTGGCCGTGGTCGTGTCCGCGATGGCGGGCGAGACGGACCGGCTGGTGAATTTCTGCCGCGAAGCCAATCCCTTGTACGATCCGGCCGAATACGACGTCGTCGTTGCCAGCGGGGAGCAGGTGACCAGTGGCCTCCTGGCGCTCACGCTGCAGGCGATGGGCTGCAAGGCGCGCAGCTGGCTCGGCTGGCAATTGCCGGTAAAGACCTTCTCCGCCCACGCCAATGCCCGCGTCGACGAAATCGACGCGCCGCGCCTGCGCGAATCGATGGCGGCGGGAGAGATCGCCGTGATCCCCGGTTTCCAGGGCGTGTCCGAGGAAGGCCGCATCACAACCATGGGCCGCGGCGGGTCCGACACCTCTGCCGTGGCCATTGCCGCTGCCGTCGATGCCGACCGCTGCGACATCTATACAGACGTCGACGGGGTCTACACCACCGACCCGCGCATCGTCGCGCGGGCGCGCAAGATCCCTTACGTCTCCTACGAGGAGATGCTGGAGCTGGCCTCCGTCGGCGCCAAGGTGCTGCAGACCCGCTCCGTCAGCCTCGCCATGAAACACAACGTGCGCGTGCAGGTGCTCTCGTCCTTCGTGGACGATGGCGCGCCGCCTGCCGATACCCTGCCCGGCACGATGATCGTCTCCGAAGACGAGATGCAGAAGATCCTGGAGGAATCGAATATGGAACGCCAGTCCGTTACCGGCATCGCCCATGACAAGAACGAGGCCCGCGTGGTCCTCACCCGCGTGCCGGACAAGCCGGGCGCGGTGGCCGATATCTTCACGCCGCTGGGCGAGGCCGGCATCAACGTCGACATGATCATCCAGAACGTGGGCCGCGACAAGGGCGAGACCGACGTGACCTTCACCGTGCCGCAGGCCGAACTCGCCCGCGCGCAGGCGCTGCTGGAGGACAAGAAGGAAACGCTGGGCTTCAATCGCATCATCACAGACAGCAAGGTCGCCAAGATCAGCGTCGTGGGCATGGGCATGAAGAGCCACACCGGCGTTGCCGCCACCATGTTCAAGGCGCTGGCCGACCGCGGGATCAACGTGCAGGCGATCTCCACCTCGGAGATCAAGGTGTCCGTGCTGATCGACGAGGACGAGACCGAGCTGGCCGTGCGCGTGCTGCACACCGCCTATGGCCTCGATGCGAAGGACGAAGCCGCTTAAGCGGACTGCGACTTACAGGATCGTCAGCGCGATACAGGTGGCGAGGCCGACGGCCACGTTCATCGGCAGCCCGACCCGCAGGAAATCGACGAAGCGATAGTTCGCCGCGCCGTAGACCAGCGTGTTCGTCTGGTAGCCGATGGGCGTTGCAAAGCTCGCGCTGGCGCCGAACATCACCGCTATCACCAGCGGGCGCGGATCGACGCCCAGCGACTGCGCAAGGCCGATGGCGAGCGGCGTGAGGATGACCGCGACGGCATTGTTGGTGACCACCTCCGTCAGCAGCGAGGTAACGGCGTAGAGGGCCAGCAGCAGGACGAAGGGGGAGGCGGCGGCGAACAGTGGGCCGAGCGCGTTCACCATCATCTCGACCGTGCCTGCATTCTCCAGCCCCTTGCCGAAGGCGAGCATCCCGAAAATCAGCACGAGCGTGTTGCCGTCGATTGAACTCCACGCCTCTTCCGGCTCGATGCAGCGGGTCAGCAGCACAAGCGCGACCCCGGCGATGGCAAGCCCCTGGATCGGCCACCCTAGCACGGCGGCAAGCAGGACGACACCGGCGAGAACGGCCAGCGCAATGGGCGCCTTGCTGCGCCGGAACGCACGCGCGGGTGCCTCGCTGACGTCGGCAAGGTGAACATTGTCCTGCAACGCGCGCGCCCCGTCGCTGCCGACGGCCAGCAGCAATCGGTCGCCCACCCGGCAGCGCACTTCGGCCAGTTCCGGCCCCGCGATATGGCGAGGGCGCGACAGGCCGAGCACGCGCAGGTGCAATTGCGACAGCATCGGGATTTCGGCTAGACGCCTGCCGATAACGGGATGGCCGGGACTGATGACGGTCTGGATCAGCCGCAGGTCCGCAGGTCGCTCAGGCCCGGCCGTGATAAGCTCTCCGCCAAGCCCGGTCAGGCCGGTGCGGAAGTCGAAATGTTCGGCCAGCGAGGCAAGCTCTGCCGGACTCGCGGCGACGACCAGCTGGTCGCCCGCGCCCAGCACGTGCGCCTCGACGTTCTTGCGCTCGATCCGGGTGCCGATCTTGATGCCGATCACCCGCACGCCGGGGCGGCGCGCAATGCCGGTGTCGCCGATCCGCCGACCGATCAGCGAACTGCGCGCTTCCATCACGAGGTGGGAAAGGAACATGTCGCTCTCCGCCTCCTGGTCGGTGCTGCGCGGTGCGCGGTCGGGAAGCAGCCACGGACCCAGGAGGACAAGCACGGCCACGCCCGTGGCCGCCGCGACAAGGCCGACGCCGGTGATCTCGAAGATATGGAATGGCTCCAGCCCCGCATCACGGGCGACCCCGTCGACCAGCAGGTTGGTGGAGGTGCCGATCAGCGTCAGCGTGCCGCCGAGGATGGAGAGATAGGACAGCGGGATCAGCAGCCGCGTTGCCGCCGTGCCCAGCACGGTCGCGATGCGCTTCACGATAGGGATCATCACGATCACGACAGGCGTGTTGTTCATGAAGGCCGAGGCGAAGATCGTGCCCGCGCCGATCTCCGCCACGGCGAGCTTCGGCTGGCGGCGGGTGCGGCGGATGACCCAGCCCGATACCGCCTCCAGCACGCCGGTTCGCAGCAGCGCACCCGAAAGCACGAACATCGCGGCGATGGTGATCGGCGCGGCGTTGGAGAATACGCCGAGCAGTTCGTCGGTCGAAAGGAAGCCCAGCACCAGCATCGCGACCCCGGCAACGGTGGCCAGGATAACCGGCGGCATCCGCTCCAGCAGAAAGGCGCCGAACAGGCCGACAAGCAGCACCAGCCCGATCACCGGCCCGTAGGCATCGCGCCAGTCGAGGAGAGCATCGAGCATCGAGGCTCGTCTACTGTGTTGCAGGGCAAGCGGGAAGCGCCATTTGCAAGCCGCGCTTGAAGCAGGCGCGCGCCGCGCCTAACAGCCGGGCATGAGCACCTATCCCAAGACATCCGCGCTGATGGCGCGTGGCAGCGATTTCCTCGGCTCCGACTACGCGATCATGTGCGGCGCGATGAGCTGGGTTTCGGAGCGTAACCTCGTCTCCGCCATCAGCAATGCCGGAGGCTTCGGCGTGATCGCCTGCGGCGCGATGACACCCGAACTGCTCGACAACGAAATTGCCGAGACGAAGAAGCTGACAAACAAGCCCTTCGGCGTGAACCTGATCACCATGCACCCGGACCTTTTCGACCTGATCGACGTGTGCGCGAAGCACGAGGTCGGCCACGTGGTGCTGGCAGGTGGCCTGCCGCCCAAGGGCAGCGTGGATGCCATCAAGCAGAAGGGCGCGAAGCTGATCGCCTTTGCCCCGATGCTGGCGCTGGGCAAGAAGCTGCTGCGCTCCGGCGCCGATGCCCTGGTGATCGAGGGGATGGAAGCGGGCGGCCACATCGGCCCTGTCTCCACCAGCGTGCTGGCGCAGGAAATCCTGCCCGAACTGGCGGGAGATAATCTCGTCTTCGTGGCGGGCGGAATCGGCAGGGGCGACATGATCGCAGGCTACCTCGAAATGGGCGCGGCGGGCGTGCAGCTTGGCACCCGCTTCGCTTGTGCGACCGAAAGCATTGCCCACCCCGATTTCAAGAAGGCTTTCTTCCGCGCCAGCGCCCGCGATGCCGTGGCATCTGTGCAGGTCGACCCGCGCCTGCCGGTGATCCCTGTGCGCGCTTTGAAGAACAAGGGCACCGAGGAATTCACCGCCAAGCAGCGCGAAGTCGCCGCCGTGCTCGACCGCGAGGAAATCGCCATGGCCGAGGCGCAGTTGCAGATCGAGCACTACTGGGCAGGCGCCCTGCGCCGCGCAGTGATCGATGGCGACGTGGAGAACGGCAGCCTGATGGCAGGCCAGTCGGTCGGCATGGTGAAGGCGGAGGAGCCCGTGGCCGACATCATCGCGCAGCTGATGCAGGAAAGCGAAGCCGCGCTGACGCTGCGCAACAGGGTCTAGCGCGCCAGCCCCAGCAGCACCGCGACGGTCGTGTCCGGGTCGTTCTGCATCACGAAGTGGTCGGTATTCGTTTCGTGATAATCCCAACCGCTTGCCTTCGCCTTTTCGGCAAACCCGGCGAAGGGCGTGGGATCGTAGCCGGTGGCGAAGATGTAGCACTTCTTCGCGATGGCTTTTTCCTCGCCGCTGAAGGGAATGGCCTCCAGTAATGTCAGCAAGGGGTGAAACCCGACGACGCCCGGCACCTGCTCGAAGTCGATCGACCCGATGGGCGTGACGTAGCCCGGCTGGTGGCGCTGGGTGTCGATATACCAGTTGTGCTCGAACTCGCCGGTAATGTCCCACAATGACTGGTCGCTGTCGGGCATGAAGGCATCGACGTAACAGATCGCGTCGATTCGCCTGCCTAGGCGGGAGGCGACGGCGCTGATCACCATGCCGCCGTAGGAATGGCCTGCGATGATGAAACGTTCGAACCCAGCTTCCTCGATTTGATCGCACACATCGTCGACATGGTCGGTCAGCGTGATGCCGGGGTGCAGTTCGCCCTGCCGCGAGCCGAGGCCGCGCAGGGTGCAGTTGAGCACGCGGTGGCCTTCGGCTTCCAGCCTGGCCGGGACTTCGCCCCAGGTGTGGTTTCCACCCCAGGCGCCGTGAACGAGAACGAAATTGGCCATCGGCAATCCTCCTTTTCCTGCACGTTAGGGCCGCCCACGAAAAAGGGGAGGCAGTTTCAAGCTGCCTCCCCAAATTCCGTTCAGCCGATTGGCTGCGAAGACTTACGAGAAAGTCTTCGAGGTACGCCAGCCGGTGGCGTAGGTGTCGGCAGCCATCTTGCCGTAAGGCACGGGCGAGACGATGACCTTGACGTCCAGCTGCTTGTGCGGCTCGACGGTGGTCTTCTCGGTGCCGCCGTTTTCTTCACCCCAGGTGAGCGCAAGCTCGGTGCCCAGCGGAACGTCGGCGTCGACGAAGCCGAGCGACAGGGCCTTCTTCTCGTTCCACGAGTAGCCGGTGAACATCGACTTGCCGATCACGGTGCCGTCGGCATCCTTCACAGCGTCGAAGCTGGAGTTGCCGTAGTTGGCCAGCGGCAGGTCGAAGAACTTGTACTGCTCGCCTTCCGGATCGAACAGCGAACCCATGATCTTCTTCATGTCGTCGGCGTTCCACTCGAAGGTCACCTTCTTGTAGCGATCCTTGGTGCCGTCTTCTTCCATCTTCTTCAGCGCGTCGGCGCCGATGAAGTCATGGTCGAACTTCACGAACGGACCGTACCCCAGCTGGTAGGGGTTGGTGTAGTAGTCCTCGATCGTGTCGCCGATGAACGAACCGGCGATCGAGCCGGTGGCTTCGTAACCGTCGGCGGGCAGCCACTTGCGATAGTCTTCCAGCAGTTCGCCGGTGTAGATCGGAGGCAGCGGGCTGGGGATCCAGCCGGATTCCAGCGTGTTCGACGGGTAGGCGCGGCTGCCGACCGGGATGAGGCCGAATTCTTCGCCGGCTTCGAGGATCTTGTCGCGGACATACTCCTGGTCTTCGTACGGACCCCAGATTTCCAGGCCCGGCGAACCGGCCATGCCGTGGCGCAGGGTGCGGATCGTCTTGTCGCCGATCTTCATGGTCGACATGTTGAAGAACTTCAGCTTGTCCAGCGGTTCGCCGTTCAGCTTCTCGATCACGTCCCAGGCGCGCGGGCCCTGGATCTGGAAGCGCCAGGAAATGCGCTTTACCGGCTTGCCCATCGGACGCGAGGGCGAACGCGGATCGTTGATGATGTCGACGTTGTAGCCGCCCTTTCCGGCCTGGTACATCAGCCAGTTGGCAGCGGGCGCACGGCCCACGTAGACGTATTCTTCTTCGGCGAGGCGGAAGATGATGCCGTCACCGATCACGTGGCCGTAAGGCGTGGTGGGGACGTACTGCTTCGCCTTGTTGACTTCCCAGCCCTTCGACGAGTTGACCATCGTGTCGGACAGGAGCTTACCGGCGTCCGGACCGTTGATGTACAGGTCGAACATGTGGTGCGACTGGTCGAACAGCACGGCGCCGTGCTGCCAGGCCCACTGCTCGTCACGCCAGTTCGAGAATTCGGGTGCGACGACCGGATACACGTAGGCACCGATCTTGTTGTTGCGAAGCTGCTTGACGATGCCGCCGTCAGCTTTCGCCAGCACTTGTTCCAGATTGTCGGCCATTATGGCTCCTCTCCATGGTTGTGAATGAATCACGTATGCGAAATTAGTATGTGGTGCATACAATATTCGGCTACAGGTGCAAGGCGAATCCGCAGCAAAAAGACAGGAGGGGTTTCATGCAGGTCGAAGCGCTGGACCACGTGAACATCATCACCGACGATCTGGACGGCACGGCGAATTTCTATGCCGAGCTGTTGGGCCTCGAACGCCGCGACGCGCCGCCGCCGCTGACGCCGCAAACCGCGCAGTGGATGTTCGATGCAGCGGGGCGGGCGATTTTTCACATCAACTCGCTCGATTGCCAGCGCACCTACGACCGCGAGGTAACGCCCGGCGATGTCACCGGCGCGCTGCACCACGTGGCGCTGCGGCTGACGGGCTACGAGGAAATGAAGGCGCGGCTGGATGCGCGCGGCGCGGACTACCAGGAGAATCTGGTGGAAGCGATTGGCCTGAAGCAGATTTTCACCGCCGATCCCAACAACGTGCTGCTGGAACTCAACTTCTTCGGCAAGTGACTTGCAGGCCATGCAAGTTGATGAAGTACATGCAGGGAGCGGGCTAACTGCATTTCCATAACGCGCGCCGGAAACGCGAAAGCCCCGCACGGCGGCGGGGCTTTTTGATGAGGACGACTGACGGGTTCAAAGAGCGGGTGCGGGGTGTCCGTTATTGGCTGGCGTGTAGGGAAGCAGTTTCTTACTGGCCGCTATTAGGTGCAAATCGGAAAATCCGAAAGAGCGAACCGCTGTTCGCGTTTGAACCATCTGATGCTGCTCGCCGTGTCAGTCAAATATGCTCGATTGCCCTATGTTAGCGTCTCGCCATCGCATTTGGCGCTGCTTAAAACGCCAAGGCGGCTCAGGTTTGCGCGCCGCCCAAAGGCCACGCCGCATTCGCTTGGCATCATCCTGAGCTTCGAAGTATTTCTCTTCGTGATCAAACGCGTATTGCCGGACAACCCAAGCCCAGCCGTTTATGATCAGTTCAAGTTCGATGTTTCGCGTTAATAATCGAGCGCGTTTTGCGACGCCATCCTTGCATTCACCATCCAAGTAATAATGTTTCCTTCCGACTGGCATTTCCTCGGTTAGGTAGGCCATGCAGAGAAGTCTTTTGTACTGGTCGAGTGGGCTGTCAGGTGTGAACTCCTTCACTATCGGAACGACTTGGAGTATTTTGCCACCTATGAGCCATTCAAGCACATTGCGAGCTTCTTCTCCAAAGCGCTGATCCATCTCAGGAGCGTCGATGAACGCCAGCCGGAATGAAACAGATTCGACCCAAGCTTGACGAACCGGATGCCAGACCTTGGCAAGGAAACCATCGCCATCGAAAACCCTTGTGACTTTTACATCCAATGTCTCTGTATCGTCGAGGTTTTCGGGGGCAATGATGAATGACTGGTCGTAGGTCATGGAAAAAGCATCATAACAGCAGCGAATTTCGATGAGTAGCCAAGGCAGGTCTATTAAGCCCGAAAATCGGTTCCTTAGCAGCCAATCGCGATTTCAGGCCACGATTGGCCGGAATAGCAGTCACAGCTTACTGTCACCTATGCAGGACTGCGCCTTATTCGAACGGGCAGTACAGTCGTTCCCCAGATGCTAGCCTACACAAGCGAGTTGAAGCCCACCCCTAAACCGGCACCCCGCCCGCGATCGTCGTGCGGTACATCTCGCGCCGGAAGCCGTCGTAGTCGTTGGGGCCGAGATGCATGGTGGCCGCGTTGTCCCACATGCAGACCATGCCGGGTTCCCACCTCAGGCGGCAGGTGAAGGCGTGCTGGATGGTGTGCTGCACCAGGAAATCGATCAGCGGTTTTGCCTCGTGCGTGGTCATGCCGTCGATCCCGGCGGCGTAGGTGTCGCAGATGTAGAGCGAGGGTTCGCCCGTGTGCGGGTGGGTGCGGACAAGCGGGTGGACGGTGCCCTTGAGGCCCTGTTCGTGCTTTTCGGGGTCGCCGAACTGGATCGCGCCGCCTTCGCGCAGCAGGTTCTGCGTGGCGAAATTGTTGCGCGCACTCATCCAGACTTTCAGCGGGCGCAGCATGTCCTGGTAGACCTTGCTGAGGTGCCGGAAGGCGAGCGCCGTGTTCGTCCAGGTGGTGTCGCCGCCGTAGGGCGGGCCTTCCACCTGCCGCAGCGTGGTGATGCTGGGCGGTTCTTCGAGGAACGGGCTGTCGGTATGCCAGCCGCCGCCGAACAGGCTGGGCGTGACTTCGTCCGCTTCCTTGATGATCGGGTGCACGTCGCGGTGGCCTTCCACCCCTTGCGTGTAGGCATCGACGGCGAATGGGCCGAGGCGGCGGGAAAACTCCTCGTGCTCGGCATGGCTAAGGTGCTGATCGCGCAGGAACACCATCTTGTGCTTCCACAGCGCCTGCTTGAGCGATTCGATGCCCTCGTCCGAAAGGTCGGGCAGGCGCGCGCCGGTGATTTCGGCCCCCATCGCCGCGCCCAGCGGTTCGCAGGTGAAATGCTCCGACTGGAACGGGTGGTTATCGAAATCGCCGCACGGCGCTACGCGAACCTGCCACATGGCCCTGGCCTCCTAACCCAGTGAAATCACCGTCTTGCCGAAGCTTTCCGGCCCCCAGCCATAGGCGTAGGCCTTGTCAGCTTCCTCGAAAGCGAAGGTCTTGCCGACGGGGAAGGTGAGGTGATGCTTGTCGACGAAGGTGTTGAGATCGCTCGCCATGCGGGCGGAGCCGACGAAGATGCCGCGGATCGAGGAGCCGGTGAACATCAGCGCATGAGTATCGGGCGGGGTGCCCTGCGACAGCACGCCGATCAGCGCGATCTCTGCCAGCGGGGCGCAGGCCTTCATCGACTGTTCCAGCGTGCCGGTGCCGCCCACTTCGACGATCTTGTTCGCGCCGCCGAAAGTTTCCTTCACATGGTCGCCCCATTCGGGCGTGGTCTTGTAATTGATGACGTGATCGGCGCCGAGGTCCTTCACCTGCTCCAGCTTCTCGTCGGAGGAGCTGGTGGCAATCACTTCCGCTCCGAACGCCTTGGCCAGTTTCAGCGCAATCAGGGATACGCCGCCGGTGCCCAGCACCAGCACCTTGTCACCCGCCTTCAGCGGATTGCCGCCTTCGAACAGCGCGTTCCACGCGGTGACGCCCGCGCAGGGCAGGCAGGCGGCCTGTTCCATCGTCAGGCTGCGGGCGATGGGAATGACGCCGTGCTCGTCCAGCACCACTTTCTCGGCCAGCATGCCGGGCGCCTTGCCGTCGCCAAGCGCAGGCACGAACTTGGGCGGGCCGTTGTGCCAGCCCTGGAAGAAAGTGCTCTGCACCTCGTCGCCCACGCGCACCGATTTCACGCCTTCGCCCACGGCCACGACCTTGCCCGCGCCGTCCGACAGCGGAATGGAAGGCTCGGTTATCGGGCCGCCGAAATACTTGCCCGCGGCAACCGCGAAATCGCGGTAGTTGAGGGACCAGGCCGTAGGCGCGATCAGGATCTGGCCCGGACCCGGCTCAGGATCGGGCAGCTCGTCCATGTAGAGCTTGTCAAAACCGTCGGCGCCTTCCGGCAGCAACCATGCGCGCATTGTCTCTCTCCCCTGCGACCTGTTCAGTATCAGACTTCCAGCGTTTCCAGCGTGCCGCCGTCAACCGCCCAGTCCTGACCTGTGACATGGCTGGCGGCATCGGACAACAGGAACACGGCGACCTCCGCCATTTCCGCGACGCTGCCCATGCGCCGCTGCGGCACGCGTTTTTCTATCATGCCGCGCTGCTCTTCCGGGATGCGGGCGAGGGCCTCTGTCTCGATGAAGCCGGGGATCACGCAGTTGCAGCGCACCCCGTGCGGCGCCATTTCCATCGCCACCGCGCGGCTGAAGCCCAACAGGCCATGTTTCGAGGCGACATAGGCGGGGTTCATCGCCATGCCGCGCTTCGATGCCATGGAACCTGTGACGAGGATGGAACCGCCCTTTGCCTCGACCATTGCGGGCAGCACTTTCTGCACGGCCCAGAACACGCTGGTAAGGTTGACGCGCAAGGTGTCGTCCCACAGCTCGCCGGGGTATTCCAGCAGCGGGGTAAAGCCGCCCGTCAGGCCCGCGTTGGCGAATAGGCCGGTGATCGGGCCGTTCTGCTCAACTGCACTGTCGAGCGCAGCGTCCAGCTGCTCGCGCTCGCCAACGTCGGCAGCGGCCCAGGCGGCCTTGTCGCCCAGTTCCTTCGCCGCTTCTTCCAACTGCTCCGCCCGCCGGGCGATCAGCGTGACGGAGGCGCCGCGCTGCGCCAGTATCCGCGCCGTCTCCAGCCCGATGCCGGAGGACGCGCCGGTTATGGCGATGTGCTTGCCTTCGAAATCCATGGCCTCTCCCCCTGAGAGCTTACGCTAGGCCCAGTACGCGGGCGGCGTTGTCCTTCATGATGCCGGGCATCACCTCGTCGCGGAAACCCACTTCCTTGGCCGCCGCGATCCACTTGTCCGGGTGGATCAGCGGGAAGTCGCTGCCGAACAGCATCTTCTTCTTGAGCTGGGTGTTGGCGTAGGTGATGACCTGCTTGGGAAAGTACTTGGGACTCCAGCCCGACAGGTCGATGAAGACGTTGTCCTTGTGCAGCGCCATCGAAAGGCTCTGGTCCACCCACGGCCAGCTGGGGTGGGCAAGGATGATCTTCATGTCGGGGAAGTCCACCGCGACATCGTCGATCAGCATGGGCTCGCCGTATTTCAGGCGCATCCCGCCGCCGCCGCGCATTCCAGTGCCCATGCCGGAGTGGCCGGTGTGGAAGATCACGGGCAGCTTGTACTCGTTGATGACCTCGTAGATCGGATAGCCCATCCGGTCTGCCGGGTGCGCGTTCTGGGCGATGCCGTGGAACTTGAAACCCTTCACCCCATGGTTCTCGATCAGGTCGAGCGCCTCGCGCGCGCCGTACTTGCCCTTGTGCGGGTCGATAGAGGCGAAGGGGATGCAGATATCGTCGTTCTTGTTGGCGATCTCCGCCACTTCGTAGTTGGAGACGCGCTTTGCCCCCATGCCGCTCTCGCAATCGACGGTGAACATGCAGAAGGCGATGTTCGTCTCGCGGTAGAGCTCGATGATCTCGGGCATCTTGGGCCGTTCGCGCGGCGCCTTGAAATAGGCGCTGGCGGCGTCGAAGAACTTGCCCATCACCGGGTCTTCGGGATCGTGGCAGGATACCTCGGCATGCACGTGCACGTCGATGGCGCGGACCTTGTTGATATCTACGGGCAAGGCGGTTCTCCGGTTCGAATGCAAAAGAAAAGGCCCGCCCCGGTTCGTCCGGCGGCGGGCCTGTTCGTGTCAGCCGATCACAGCTTCATGATGACCGACTTGGTCTCGAGGTAGGCCTCGATCCCCTCGCGGCCCTGTTCGCGGCCGACGCCGCTTTCCTTGTAGCCGCCGAAGGGGATCGCGGTGTCGATCATGGCGTGGCAGTTCACCCACACCGTTCCCGCCTGCAGCTTGCTGGCGATGCGGTGCGCGGCGCTGGCGTCCTTGGTCCACACGCCTGCGGCAAGGCCGTACTGCGTGTCGTTGGCGTCCTTCACCACTTCGTCGAGGTCCTCGAACCGCTGGGCGACGACGACGGGGCCGAAGATTTCCTCGCGCACGACGCTCATCTGCGGATTCACGTCGGTGAGGATGGTGGGGTTGACGTAGTAGCCATCATCGGACGGCGCATCGCCGCCCATGAGGACGCTGGCACCGTCGCGCTTGCCCGCATCGATGTAGCCCATCACGCGCTCGTGCTGTTCCTTCGACACCAGCGGGCCCATGTGGGCGTCGGGATCGAGCGAGGGACGCGGTGCCCAGAAGTCCTTGGTCTGGGCCATGCCTTCCACCACGTCGTCGAACACGCTCTTGTGCGCGTAGAGGCGCGAGCCTGCCACACACACCTGGCCGGAGTTGAAGAAGATCGCCTGCGAAACGCCCGGCGCTGTCTCCTGCACGTTGACGTCCGGCATCACCACCACCGGGCTCTTGCCGCCCAGTTCCAGCGTGATGTGCTTCAACGTGTCGGTGACATTGCGGTTGATCAGCTTGCCGATCTCGGTCGAGCCGGTGAAGGCCACCTTGTCGACATCGGGGTGCTTCACCATCCGGTCGCCTGCGGTGTGGCCGTAGCCGGTGATGATGTTGACGACGCCTGCGGGAATGCCCGCCTCGGCGATCAGGTCCGCCAGGCGCAGCGCGGTGAGGCTGGTCTGCTCGGCAGGCTTCAGGATGGTGGTGCAACCGGCGGCGAGGGCCGGCGCGATCTTCAAACAGGCCATCAGCAGCGGGAAGTTCCACGGCACGATCTGCGCGCAGACGCCCACCGGCTCCTTCAGCGTGTAGGCGAACATCATGTCGCCCGGCATGGTGTAGGGCGAAATCGTCTCGCCGTTGATCTTGCCCGCCCAGCCCGCGCAGAAGCGGATGTGGGCGGCGGCACCCGGTACGTCGATCGCGCCGGCCATGCCCTTGGGCTTGCCCACGTCGATGGCTTCCAGTTCGGCCAGCTCGTCGGCGTGTTCCTCGATCAGGTCGGCAAGGCGGTTCATGATCTTCTGGCGGGCGACCGGCGGCATGTTGCGCCAGCGGCCATCGTCGAAGGCGGTGCGCGCGGCGGCAACGGCGCGGTCCACGTCCTTGTCGCTGGCTTCGACGATCTTGGAGACGACTTTGCCGGAGGACGGATCTTCGACGTCGATGGTCTCGCCACCGGAGGAATCCACCCATTCGCCGTTGATGTAGAGCTGCGGGCTGCGGCCCAGCGCCTTCTTCGCGGCTTCCGAATATTCGCGCTGGGTACGATCGATCGTGGTCTGTTCGTTCATTGTGGGGCTCCTATCCCGGGAGAATCGAAGAATTGTTGTCTATTATAGCAATCGTGGCGCGCCTTGGCCATGACTATCCGCCGCGCTGTTCCAACTCCTTGTCCTGGTTTGCGCGGAAGATGACGAACTGGCGGATCGCTTCGATCCGGTCCGCAGAAAGGCTCTTGGAAAAGCCGACCATGCCGCGCTGCTCCAGCGCGCCGTCGTGGACGATGGTCTGCCACACCTGCTCGCTCTGCAGCACGGCGCTGCGACGCAGGTCCGGCAGCACCGTGGAGCCGACGGCATTGTCGCCGTGGCATGCCGCGCAGTAGCGACCGTAGTCATAGGTGCCGGAGGCCACCTGCTCCTCGCTGCCGCGGAAGGCGGGCGGGTCCAGCGGCAGGCGCACCAGTTCAGGCTCCGGCGGCAGTTCGCCGCTCGCACCCAGCTTGAACACCAGCAGGCGCGAGATGTTCTGCACCGGCCCGCTCGTCTCGTTCAGGAAGCCGCCGGGTGCCAGCGGCCAGATGCCGCCCCAGCCCGCCAGCACGGCCAGGTACTGTTCGCCGTCGATCATGTAGGTGATGGGCGGGGCCACCACGCCGGTCTGCGCGCGGAAGCGCCAGAGTTCGGCACCGTCGGTGACGGAGTAGGCGGCCATGTTGCCCGCCGCCGTGCCCTGGAACACCAGCCCCCCGCCGGTGGCCAGCGCGCCGCCGTTCCACGGGCCGGGGTACTGCACGCGCCAGCGTTCTTCCTGCGCCACCGGATCCCACGCGATCAGCGCGCCCTTGGTGGCGGCGGCGGAAGCGGCGCGGATTTCGGGGTCTGCGGGCAGGAAGCCTGCCGACTGGTCGATGCCGACGTTGAAGCCGTAGTTGGGATCGGGCTCCCAGTCTTCCTCGGGAACGTAGGGGAAGGCCGCCTCGATCGCGGGGATGAACACCAGCCCTTCTGCCGGGTGGTAGGCCATGGGGTGCCAGTTGTGCCCGCCGCCCGCGCCGGGGGTGGATACGAAGGGCGCGCCGGTGTCGCCATAGCGCGCTTCGGGCACAACGATGGGACGACCTGTCTCCATGTCGATCCCGGTCGTCCAGTTCTGCGCCACGTAGTTATTCGCGCTGATCAGTTCGCCGGTCGCGCGGTCGATCACGTAGAAGAAGCCGTTCTTGGGTGCCTGCATCAGCACCTCGCGCACTTCACCGTCGATCTCGAGGTCGGCCAGCATGATGTGCTGCGTGGCGGTGAAATCCCAGGTGTCGCCGGGCGTGGTCTGGTAGTGCCACACGTACTCGCCGGTGGAAGGGCGCAGCGCCACGATGCTGGAGAGGTAGAGGTTGTCGCCGCCGCCGGGGCTGCGATAGGCCTGGTTCCACGGGGAGCCGTTGCCGACGCCGATGTAGAGCAGGTCCAGCTCCGCGTCGTAGGCCATCGAATCCCACACGGTGCCGCCACCGCCCAGCTTCCACCACTCGCCGTTCCACGTCTCGCGGGCGGCAGCAAGGTGGGCGGGCTCGCTCGCCGCCTCGTCGGGAGCGCCCGGCACGGTGTAGAAGCGCCACAGCATCTCGCCCGTTTCGGCATCGTAGGCGGAGACATAGCCGCGCGTGGTGTATTCCGCGCCGCCGTTGCCGATGATGACCTTGCCGTCGATCACGCGCGGCGCACCGGTGATGGTGTAGGCCATAGACTGGTCGACGGTGACTTCGGACCAGACCTCTTCGCCCGTCGCCCGGTCGAGCGCGATCAGCCGCCCGTCCAGCGTGCCGAGGAACAGCTTGTCGCCCCATGCGGCGACGCCCCGGTTCACCACGTCGCAGCAGGCCTTCACCGCCGTCGCGCCGGGCACCTGCGGATCGTATTCCCACAGCGGCGCGCCGGTGGTGGCGTCGTAGGCTTTCACCTTGCTCCATGCGGTGGTGACGAACAGTTGCCCGTCGATCACCAGCGGGGTCGCTTCCTGCCCGCGGGCGGTATCCATGTCGGCATACCAGGCGAGGCCGAGCTGACCGACGTTGCCGGCGTTGATCTGCGCCAGCGGGCTGTAGCGCTGCTCCGCATAGTCGCGGCCGTAAGTCAGCCAGTTGGCATTGTTGGCGGCGGCGGAAAGCAGATCCGCCCCATCGACCGAACCGACCTGCGCGGGCACGGCCTGCGCCAGTTCCTCGCCGGTGGTCTGGCAGCTTGCCAGTGCGATGCCCATGGCGGCACCGGCCGCCCACTTGCCCAAGTTCATCCTTGCCTCTCCCAAAGCATGTCCCCGCGCTCCCCATGGAAGGCGCGCAATCTTAACTGTCGTTAGTGTTGCCGTGGGCAAGGTGCAAGCGGGACGAAGGGCTGCTCGCGAAGAGAATCCATGTTGCACTTGCACAGGCGCAGCGCCTATGAAAGTCGCCGTCAGTCGAGCGCGAGCCCGCGTCATGACCCTGGCTTTTGCATTTCTTGCTACTGGCCAAGACAGGATTATCCGATGACTTTCAAACTACCCTCCCGCGCCGACCATGTCGGTTCGTTCCTGCGCCCGCGCTCGGTGATCGAGGCGCGCGAGCGCCACGCGAAAGGCGAAATTACCGCCGCCGACCTGCGCGAGGTGGAAGACGCCGCGATTGCCGACCTCGTCACCTGGCAGCAGGACCTCGGCCTCAAGGCCATTACCGACGGCGAATACCGTCGCTTCTTCTTCCACACCGATTTCCTCCTCCAGCTTTCGGGCGTCGAGGAAACCGGCGGGATCACCAAGGCGTTCAAGAACGACAAGGGCGTGGACGTGGAATTCGCGCCGCCCAAGATGGTGATTACCGGCAAGGTGCGCCACGAAAAGCCGATCCAGCGGGCGGACTATGAATACCTTGCCGGCCACGTGAACGCGCCGGGCGCGGTCGCCAAGGTCGCCATTCCCAGCCCCACCATGCTGCACTTCCGTGCAGGCCGCGCAGGCATCCCCGAAGAAGCCTATCCCGACATGCAGGGCTTCTACGACGACGTGGCCAAGGCCTACTCTGAAGAAGTGGCCGACCTGGTGGACGCCGGCTGCCGCTACATCCAGTTCGACGACACCAACCTCGCCTACCTGTGTGACACCGGCCACCGCGACGATGCCAAGGCGCGCGGGATGGACCCCGATTCGATCACGCACGACTATGCGAAGCTGATCAACGCCAGCTTCGCGGGCGCGCCCGATGACCTGGTGCGCACCATGCACCTGTGCCGGGGCAACTTCCGCTCCAGCTGGGCGGCGGAAGGCGGCTACGATCCCGTTGCCGAGGTGATGTTCAACGAATGCGAGATCGACGCCTTCTTCCTCGAATACGACGATGCCCGCTCGGGCGATTTCTCGCCGCTGCGGTTCCTGCCCAAGGGCAAGACCGTGGTGCTGGGCCTCGTTTCCACCAAGCTGGGCGAGCAGGAAAGCAAGGACGACATCAAGCGCCGGATCGACGAGGCGGCGAAGTATGCCGATCTGGACCAGCTGGCCCTCAGCCCGCAGTGCGGCTTTGCCAGCACCGTGCACGGCAACGACATCACCACCCAGCAGCAGGCCGACAAGATCCGCCTGTGCGTGGAAGTGGCCGAGGAAGTCTGGGGCTGATCGACCCGATCGATCGTTCGGAAAAGACAGGAAGGGCGGCCCATGCGGGTCGCCCTTCTTGCGTAACGGGCGGCCTCTCCCAATCGGAAGAAGGCCGCCCGCCCCCTGTTCGAAAGCGTGACGCGAAGGCGAAAATGGGGCGACGCCTTGGACGCCGCCCCCAGTTCCAAAGGCCGGACACGGCAGGGGCTACGCTTCGCAGCGTGTGCCACCACCTTCCGGCCTACGGGTCGCCTCGTGAAATCTTGCCCCCGATTTCGGTCGGCAGTTTGCAAACACGCTGTTGGATGGGCAACCTATGACAAGTTATAGGGCAGTCAGATACATCACCCGGGGGCACCGCATGTCGCCACAACTGGCGGACTTTCTTACCGATCTTTTTGCGACTGCTGCCAGCGGTCAGGCGATGCCGGAATCGGGCGACAGCTATTCGCGGCTGTTCTACCGCTATCTCGATGCGGTGGGGATCGAGCACTGCAACTTCGGCGGGTTCGAACTGGCCAGCGGGCTGGGGCAAGTGAACGAATTCAGCGGTTCGCGCCTGCCCGAGCCGTTCCTTGAGGAATTCGTCGCAGAACTCTCGGCGGATGATTACGCCCTGCTCAAGGCGAAGGAGCTTGGTCCCGACAAGCCGGCCATCGCGTTCAATGTCGGCCTGCCCTGGCTCGATGAACTGCGCGCTTTCAACCCCGGATCGGAGAAGGGGCAGATCGAATGCGCGCGCCACGGGATCGAGGACGGCGTTGCCCTGATCGGGCAGTCGCCGATGGCGCCGGGCTCGGATCGCGAACGGTTCTACGGCTTCGTCTTTGCAGGCACGGACGGCAGCGGCCAGCGGGCGCGGGAGAAATTCCACGAACTGCAGGTCGCCTCCTTCGCCCTGCTCGACAAGATGCGGCCCCAGTTCGAAGCGACGATAGAAGGCTTCGGCTACAACCTGACGGCGCGCGAACGCGAGGTTCTGGGAGCGCTGGCGATGGGTCTCCAGCGCAGCCAGATCGCCCATCGGTTGAACCTCTCGGTCCCCAGCATCGATTTCCACCTGAAGGCGCTGCGAGGCAAGTTGCAGGCGCAGACCCTGGCGGAGGCGGTGGCGAAGGGATATCGCTACGGCATACTCTAGCCGCCGGTCAGCCGGTGATGCCGAAGACGGTGCGCGCGTTGTCTTCCATCAGCATCTTCTTGGTCTGCGCGTCCATGTCCATCCGGTCGTAGGCGGCAACCTCGTCGGAGCTTTGCTGGTAGGGGTAGTCCATCGCATAGAGCACGCGGTCCGGCCCCAGCACCTGCTGGCAGAACTTGATCGCCGGTTCCCAGCCCACGCCGCTGGTGGTGATCCAGATGTTGTTCCTGAAGTAGTGGCTTACAGGGTGCTTCAGCTTCGGCTGGTTGCCGCCGCGCAGGTGGCTGCGCCCGTCGGCGTTCCCCTGCATCCAGTCGAACCGATAGAGGTGCAGCGGCAGGCATTCGCCCATGTGGCCGATCACCAGCTTCAGCTTTGGGAAGCGGTCGAACGCGCCGGAGAAGATCAGCCCCATCGTGTGCAGCCAGACGTCGTGCGGAAAGCCCGCCAGCGCGCCGAAGAAGCCGCGATCCTCGTAATGCGGTGCGTTGTAGGGCGCGGTGGGGTGGATGTAGAGCGCCGCCCCGGTCGCCTCCAGCACCTCGAGGATGGGCCAGTAATCCTGCTCGTCGAGGTAGTGCCCCTGGAAATGCGAATTGAGCACCGCGCCATTGAGCTTCAACTCGCCCATCGCGCGCTCGATTTCCCGGACGCTGCCGGACACGTCACGCGGGTCGAAGGCGGCGCAGGCGCTGAAGCGGTCCGGGTGGTTGCGACAGGCCTCGGCCGCAATGTCGTTCGCCTCGCGCGCCAGCGCATTGCCATCGCCGGGCCGCACCACCTGCACGCCGGGCGCGGTGAGCAGCAGGAGCTGCCGGTCGATGCCGAACTCGTCCATGTGCGAGAGACGAAGGTCTCCCAGATCCTGCAACATGTCCTGCAGGCTCGGCATCTTCGCAAACATTCCCGCCATCTTCAGCGAATCGTCGTACGGTGCATCGCCGCTTTCGAGGTATTCGACCTGCGCCTTCACGAGCGCCGGGAAAGTCCAGGCTTCCTCCGTGGCGATGCGCTTGTACGGCGCCTCGCGGTCGATCTCGCCCGCAGGCGGAGCCAGTCCGATGCGGGTGCGGTGGGAAAAGTCCTCGCGGAAATGACCCTTCAGGCCTTTCTCGCTGCCGTCTTCCAGTTTGCCCGAAGCCATCGCCCGCTCCTGCTCAGAACATCGTGTTGTCGTTCAACGCCTCTTCGGGCACCGGCTGGATCACGTCCCAGTGTTCCACCAGGTAGCCGTCCTGAACGCGGTAGATGTCCACCACCGCGCTGCCACGATCGTCGGGCGCGCGCTTGAAGTGGTAGTGCACGGCCACCAGCGTTCCGTCCTCGCCCTCGTCGCCGTAGATCACCCGCTTCACGTCGTGGGTCATTTCGGGGTTCGCCTGCATGTGCGCGGCCAGCACCTCGATGGTCGGGTCGCGCCCGGTGGGCGAATTGGGATCGTGCTGGATGTAGTCGGGATGCACCCACGCCTCGAACCCGTCGGTCAGGCGGTTCTGGTTGTAGAACACCTCGATGAACCGCTCCGACACTTCGCGGTCGGAAAGGCTGGCGCGGTCCGAGGTGTCCATCGGATCACCCATCGCCGTCGCTTCTTCGCCCGTGTCCATGTCGGGCGGCCCCGTCCCGGCCTGCTCGCAGGCGGCGAGCGCGAGGCCCGCCGCCAGCACTGTCGCCGTGCGCCAGGTCAATTGCCGTACTCGTCTTTCACCATCATGTCGGTGAAGTGGCCGACCTTGAACGCCTCTCCCAGCACGGGGTGGGCGAAGCTCATCTCCACCGGGTGGCGGTTGGGCCAGGTGGTGCGCCATTCTTCCTCGGGCAGGATGCGATCGGGGCCGAGCGGGTTTTCCGGATAGGTCTGGGTCGCGGGCTGGAGGTGCGCGGTGGTCTTCGCCCAGCCGGTCTCGTAGTCGCCCTGCCACTGCATCAGGTAATTGAGGCGCTTGATCTTCCACACGCCGTCTTCGCGCACGTAGTCGTTCTCGTAGATGCCTGCTTCCCAGAACTGCTGCGGCGGTCCTTCGGGCTTCCAGTCCATCGCCTCGTCATGCCAGCCACCGGCCAGCATTCCGCGAAACCGGCCCTTGGCGGTCTTGCGATCCTCGGCCACGGTGATGACCGGCTGGAGCTGGAAGTGATCCAGCAGCAGGCCGTGCACCGGCCCGCGGCGGCCACGGGTGAACAGGTTCTGGAACCAGGTGCCGTAAAGCCGCATCACGCCTTCGGGGCCGACGTACTCGCCCGATAGGAACACCACCACGCCATCGTCGGCAAACAGGCCCGCGACTTCTTCCGGGCGGTTGTAATCGATATAGTAGCCATAGGCCATCTGCAGGCGCTGGATCGCGGCCTCGTCTTCCAGGCGGTGGACGCTCTTTTCCAACGCTGCCAACCGGCTTTCGGTATCACTCATTTGAACTCTCCCCATCTCATTCTTTGTATGCAACACTAACGAATGATACGATCATGAAAAGCCCGTTTAGGGCAGGGAGAGAAAAATGCGCGTCGATCCGGCGGACTACAAAGAGCAATGGCAGGGCCGCGTGGCTTTCATCACCGGTGCGGTGACGGGCATCGGCCTCGGCACGGCGCAGGCCTTTGCCGATGCGGGGATGCGCCTCGCGCTGTCCTACCGCAACGAGGACGACCGGGCGCAGACCGAAAAGTGGTTTGCCGACAAGGGTTACGAGACGCCGCTGTTCTGCAAGCTGGACGTGACCGACCGCGAAGGTTTCGCGAAAGTTGCGCAGCAGGTTGCCGACCATTTCGGTGAGGTGCACGTGCTGGTGAACAACGCGGGCGTTTCCGTGTTCGGCCCGACTGACGAGGCCAGCTACGACGATTACGACTGGATCATGGGCGTCAATTTCGGCGGCGTGGTGAACGGGTTGCAAAGCTTCATGCCGCACCTGAAAGCTGCCCGCGGTCGCCGCCACGTCGTCAACGTTGCCAGCATGGCGGCTTTCCTGCCGGGGCCGCAGGCGGGCATCTACACCGCCAGCAAGTTCGCCGTGCGCGGGCTGACGGACAGCCTGCGCTACAACCTTGCGCCCCACGGCATCGGCTGTTCGCTGTGCTGCCCCGCGCTGACGCGCACCAACGCCTGGGCAAGCGCGCACAAGCGGCCCGAGCAGTTTGCCGAAGCGGGGTTTGCGCCGCCGAAGGAAGGCGAACTGGAGCAGTTCGGCAGCGCTTTCGAGCAGTACGGCATGGACCCTTACGAAGTGGGCGCGAAGATCCTGCGCGGGATGAGCCAGCAGGACGGCCTGATCCTCACCCACCCCGAACATGGCGTGGACCTGACCGAGGAATTCGCCAAGCAGATCGCCGCCCTGCCGGTGGAAGACTGCCCGCCGGGCCGCGCTCATATCGAGAACTTGCGCCGCAAGGCGGGCAAGGACGCCGAGGCCGGGCTGAAAGTGGCGATGGACGATCTGACGTGATTTGTTTTTCGATTGCGCCTCCGCGCAATCGTCCTCGCTAGACGCGCTCCGCTTCGCTGCTCGCCCGCTGCGGGCGGCCATTCGGCCTTGCGGCCCGCTAGTCGCAGGCCGTGTCCCGTGCTTCGCTTGCCAGAGCGCGCTAGGTTCGATCGCGACCAGCGACCGACAGCGCGCGAACGCGCAGCCCGGAGGTGCCGCGCAGTCCGAAGGACAGAGCGAACAGCACCGAGGACGAAGCCGCGGAGGCGGCTTCGCAAACAAACGATCCCAACCCTGGCGCCTCCCCATTGAGGGGCACAGTAAAAATGCTATCGTTCCTACCAAGACGGGGACAATCGAGAGGAATTCGCAGCTATGTGCACGCAGGAACAAGCCAGCAATATGCCGACCATCAACCGCCGCCAGTTCGGCGCGCTGGCAGGGGCGGGGGCGGTCGCGGCCTGTGCTCCGATGGATACGAGTGCGCAGGCGAGCGGCTCCCTGGTGGAGAACACCGTTACCTTCGCAGCCCCCGGCGGCACCTTCGACGGCGTGTTCATCCATCCCGCCAGCGGTTCGCACCCTGCCGTGATCCTGTGGCCCGACATTGCCGGGCTGCGTCCTGCGAAGGTGCAGATGGGCGGGCGACTGGCTGAGGCGGGCTATGCCGTGCTCGTCGCCAATCCCTATTACCGCAGCGTTGCGGGCCAGCAGTTCGAGGATTTCGACGACTGGCGCAACAACGACGGCTGGAACAAGGTGACCCCGTGGCGCGAGAAGAACACGCCCGAAGCGGTGCAGGAAACCGCCCGCGCCGTGGTCGCCTGGCTGGACGCGCAGGACGCGGTCGACAGCTCTCGCGGCATCGGCAACCAGGGTTATTGCATGACCGGTAGCTGGACGATCTTCACCGCCGCTGCCGTTCCCAGCCGCGTGAAAGCCGCTGGCAGCTTCCACGGCGGCGGATTGGTGGGTGACGGGCCGATGGCGCCTGTGAACCTGCTCGATGACATGGCCGACGATGCCGCTGCGATCATCGCCATCGCGCGCGACGACGATGCCCAGGCCCCCGACGCCAAGGTTGCCCTGCGTGCCGCTGCGGAAGAAGCCGAGGCCGATATCGACGTGGAAGTCTACGACGGCGACCACGGCTGGACCGTCCTCGACAGCCCCGTCTACGCCCAAGCCGAGGCCGAGCGCGCGTGGAGCGAACTGCTGGAAATGTATTCCGAGACGCTGTGATCGCCGGCGATCAGGTATTGCGCGAGATCAATGTGAGCCTCGCGCTGCCTGCCTAGTCCTGATCCTCGATGGCCCCGCAAGCGGGGTGACGAGGGGATTAAGTGACTATGGCAAGACGAATTCTGGCAATGGCGATGGGCGCACTCGCGCTGGCGGGCTGCGGCGGCGGGGCGGACCCTGCGGCGGTGGTGGACACCGTGCGGCAGACCGAGCAATCGCAGTTGCAGTCCATCGCCAGCGACGACGTGGTGGGCATCGCGCGCCTCTATGCCGACGATGCGGTGCTGGTGCGACCGGACGGCACGGTGTTGCACGGCGGGGCCGAGATCGGCGCGGAATACGCAGCGCTTATCGACGACCCGAACTTTGACCTGACCATAGAGCCGACCGGCGGCTGGGCCAGCGCCAACGACGATCTCGCCGTGCTCACCAGCCAGGTGCAGTTCACCACCAGCGACCCGGAAACGGGCGAACCGGTGACGCTGCCGATGAACAGCCAGACCGTATGGACCAAGGATCCCGGCGGCAGCTGGATGATCCGCTCCGCCTACAACGTGGCGCAGGAAGTGCAGGCACCTGCCGCCGAGTGATTCGGCGCGGGCCAGTGCGGCAAACAGGCGCGTCGCGGCGACAGGCTGCGGCGCGCCTTTCCATGTCCGGCACCCGGTGACAGCGGTTCGTCGCAAGTGGCGAACACAAGACGCCCCTGGTCCTTCGCCCGCAGCGTTCCGGCGCGGGCGCGCTTGCCCTGGCGACGGCCCCGACGCAGCGTTGCGGCGGGGGCGTGACCACGTTGGGAAGGACCACGCACATGATTACCGTTACCACTCTCGCATCCGGCGCATTGCTGTTCGGACTCGCAGGCCAATCCGCGCATGACGATCCTGACCCGCTCGACCCGGCAGGCATGGAGCAGGTCGCATCCGATCCCGCTCCGGACACGGCGACGGAGGAATTCACCGACGACGAGATCGACGCCTTCGTAGCCTCCGGCCTCGCGATTCGTGCCCTGCGGCAAGACGGCGCGCAGGACCGGGATGCGGTGCAGGCCGAAGCGGAGGCGATCATCGCCGCGAACGGACTGGACCGCGCGATATACAGGGCCATCGGCACCGCCGCACAGGAAGACCCGGCGCTTGCCGCGCGGGTGCAGCGCGCCATCGGGGAAGCGCGGCAGAGCGCCGAAAGCTAGCCGCGCCTAGCCAAACCAGTACGCCGTGCCGCGCATTTCCAGCGAAATGCGCGGGGCGGCGTCTGCGGGCGCGTGCGGGTTGTCGAACGCGCCGTGCGGCATCAGTTGCGCACGCTCCGGATCGCTCTCGCTGGTCTTGAACACCAACGCCTCGCCGGGATGCATGTTCGAATAATGGAACCAGCGGTGCGCCGGGTTGTGCGCCAGCAGGTAGTTCGGGAAACCCCATTCGGGCGAACCGTCCAGCGGATCGAAGATCGCATCGCAATCGATGAGGTCCGCCGCCTCCAGCGAGGTATAGTCGCACAGGCCCAGCGGCACGTCCTGCGGCGGCGGGCTGAGCACGCGCCACACGTTGTACTGCGCGCTGCGTGCGATCGTGCGGCCTACGGGCGCAGTCTGCGCGCGCGCCTTTGCAGCCGCTTCCTTCGCCATGTCGACGTGAACGAAGCGGGCGGGGTGGGAATTGTCGTGCGCGGCATTCGCGCCCGCTTTTTCGGAGAAGCGCAGGATGCCCATGGGTGCCATCGCCACATGGTCGCACCCGACGAGGCCGGTGAGCATTTCGGCAATTTCGCCAGAGTGGACGCGCTTCACCTCGGCAAGGTCGGTGAGGTCGGCCAGCGCGGTTTCGTGTTCGACGAGCGTGAAGCCCTCGACATCGAGCGAACAGTCACGCCCGCGCGCGTCGGCGATGTCCACCTCGACGGGCGCGAGCGGGACGAAGTCCTTCTCGTGCGCGTTGGCATAGAAATAAGGGCGCTTCCCGGTGCGTTCGCAATATCCGATCCGCGCCCTTATCCCGTTCATGTCAGGCGTCCTCGAATTCCTCGGTGTCGATCGTCGGGCGGATCGCGTCGTGATAGCGGTGGCCGTGGACCGTGGAATGATTCACGATCTCGCCCGCCTTCGCGATGGCATCTGCCGGGATGTCGACGGTCGCTGCATGGAAGTTCTCTTCCATGTGCGCGATGGAGGTGGTGCCGGGGATCACGTGGCAGTTGTCGCCCTGTTCCAGCACCCAGCGGTTGGCGAGCTGAGCAGGCGTGACGCCGACCTCTTTCGCCAATGCTTCGAGCTGCTCGATCACCTTGAGGTTCTTCGGCCAGTTCTCGGCATTGAAGCGCGGCATCTTGGTACGCAGGTCCTTCTCCTCCAGCGTGGAGGGATCGCGCAGCACGCCGCCGAACGCGCCGCGGCCCGTGCTGCTGAAGGCGACAAGGGCGATGCCCAGTTCCTTGCAGGTGTCGAGCACGCCGAGTTCCACGTTACGGGTCCACAGCGAGTATTCGGGTTGCACGGCGGCCACGGGATGCACGGCGTGCGCCTCCCGGATGTGCGCGGCATTCCATTCGGAGACGCCGTAGGCCCCGATCTTTCCCGCTTCCATCGCCCGGACCATCGCGCCCACGCTGTCCGCAATCGGCACCTTGGGATCGAAGCGGTGCATGTAGAACAGGTCGATATGGTCGGTCTTCAGCCGCTTGAGGCTCGCATCGAGGTTCTCCTCGATGCTGTCCGGCGCGCAGGAGACGCCGCGCTTCGCGCCGTCCACCACGATGCCGCACTTGCTGGCCAGCAGGAATTCGCTGCGGCGGTGCATCACCGCCTCGGCCAGCAGTTCCTCGTTCTTGCCGCCGCCGTAGATGTTGGCGGTGTCGAGGTGATCGTAGCCAAGGTCCAGCGCCTGGTTGAGCAGCTTTACCTTCACATCGTGTTCGGGCGGGGTGCCATAGGCCCACGAGAGGTTCATGCAGCCGAGGCCGACTGGATGAACCTTACGCCCGGCGAGTTCGCGCTTTGCGAGGGCCATCAGGACCAGCCGTCCTGTTCTTCGAGGCTGGCGGCCAGTTCGCCGATCACGCGGTAGCAATCGAGCACGCCGTGGACCGAGCTGTTCGGCTCGCGCCCTTCGCGGATCGCGGAGATGAATTCGCGGTCCTGCAATTCGATGCCGTTGTTGCTGGGCACGTCCACGCCGGACAGGTCGATGGGCTCGTCCTTGCCGTTGAACAGGTCGTCGTAGCGGGCGAGGTAGGTGCCGGTGTCGCCGATGTAGCGGAAGAAGGTGCCGAAAGGCCCCTCGTTGTTGAACGACAGCGACAGGGTGAGGATCTGGCCCTTGTCGGTCTTCATCTGGATCGACTGGTCCATGGCGATGCCCAGCTTGGGGTGCTTGGGCCCCTGCAGGATGTTGGCCTTCACCACCTTTGCGCCGGTCATGTACTGGAAGATGTCGATGGTGTGGGCGGAGTGGTGCCACAGCAGGTGGTCGGTCCAGCTGCGCGGCTCGCCCTTGGCGTTCTTGTTCTCGCGGCGGAAGAAGTAGGTCTCCACGTCCATCGAAAGGATTTCGAGGTCGCCTGCGTCGATCTGCTGCTTCACCCACTGGTGGCTGGGATTGAAGCGGCGGGTGTGGCCTACCATGCACACGAGGCCGGTTTCTTCCTGCTTCTTTGCCACGGCCTGGGCGTCGGCCCAGCTATCGGCCAGCGGGATTTCGACTTCGACGTGCTTGCCCGCGTCCATCGCCTTGATCGCCTGGTCGGCGTGCATCTGGGTGGGCGTGCAGAGGATGACAGCGTCGATCTCGTCGTTCTCGAGCATTTCCTCGTAATTGGTGGTGGCGTGGCCGATGCCGTACTTGTCGGCCATTTCCTGCGTCTTGTCCTGCGTGCGGCCGACGAGGCTGACGACTTCGACGCCGTCGATGTTCTTCAGGCCGTCGAGGTGCTTTTCACCGAATGCGCCGCCACCGGCGAGTGCGATTTTCATGGGGGGTCTCCCTATCGAGAGTTGATGTCGAGTGGTTCACATAATCAAAGGGCGCCCGCGGCGAATGTTCCGCGGGCGCCCTTCGTCTGTCAGGCCTTGGCGAAGGTGCCGCCGCTCAGCACGCGGCGCGGCTCCAGCGGTTCGCCCGCTGTTTCCTCCGGCTGCAGGATCAGCGCACCCAGCGCCGTGTTCGAGGCCGGGATGTGGTAGAAATTGTAGAGGTCGCGTACCTTTTCCGGCAGCGCGCCGCGCATGATCAGCCACATCACCAGCTCGATGCCTTCGCTGCCCGCTTCACGCAGGTAGTCGATGTGCGGCTTCTTGGAGAGTGCCTCGGGATCGTTGATCAGCTGGTCGATGAAATCGAGATCGAACTCCTTGTTGATGAGACCGGCGCGCGGCCCCTGCAACTGGTGGCTCATGCCGCCCGTGCCCCAGACGTGCACGTTCAGGTCTTCCGGGAAGCTTTCCACCGCAGCGCGGATCGAATCGCCCAGCGCATAGCAGCGCGCGCCCGAGGGCGGCGGGTAAGTGACGACGTTCACGGGCAGCGGGATGACCTTGCACGGCCACTGCTCCGGCTCGCCGAACATCATGGTGAGCGGGATGGTGCAGCCGTGATCCACGTCCATCTCGTTCATGATGCACATGTCGAAATCGTCGAGGATCAGGCTCTGCGCGATGTGCCAGGCGAGATCGGGATGGCCTACCACGTCGGGAACCGGGCGCGGGCCCCAGCCTTCGTCGGCGGGCTTGAACTTTTCCGCGCAGCCGATGGCGAAAGTGGGGATGATGTTCTGGTCGAACGCGGAGGCGTGGTCGTTGTAGACCAGCACGACGACGTCGGGCATGTTCTCGGGCTTGGCGATCCAGTCACGGATGGCCTGGTAGCCCTTGAACACCGGGCCCCAGTAATCGTCCTGCGACTTGCCGGTTTCAACCGCCGCACCCAGCGCGGGGATGTGGCTGGAGGTGATTCCTGTGGTTACGCGGGCCATTAGTATTTCCCCTTGATCGAACGTTGGCCTTCGGGCGAGCGGCCGCCTTCCAGCATCATCTTGGCATAGTCTTCCTGGCTCATCCCGGTCATCGATCCGGCGGCGAACTGGAAGCTCTTCTTATCGGTGCTGAACAGCTTGGCGAGGTAGTAGATGTTGCCGCCGTGATCGATCATCGCGTTGTAATCGCGGTCCATCACGGCCTTCTTGGCCTCTTCCGAGATGTCCCACTCGTCGAGATAGGCTTTCTCGTCGGCGAGGAAGCGTTCGCGGTTCTCGGCCTTCATCAGGCTCATGGCGAACTGGTTGAGGTGGTATCCCTTGCGCGCACGCTGCGCGGTGAACACGCGGGTGCCGGGAATGTCCTCCATCTCGGCAAGGTATTCGTGGATGTTGATCCGCTCTTTCTTCTTTTCGGTCATGTCAGGCTTCCTCAGCGTCTTTCCATTCGTATTCCAGCGGCGCCTCGCGGAATGCGAAGCGGTCGATGTGTTCCTCGATCACGCCGCGCATGCGCACGTTTTCCTCGTGGTCGGCCGTGGTCAGCGTGATGCCGATCCCGTCCTTGTGCGCGGTCATCACGGCATTGGTGTGTTCGGAGAAGGGGAACACGCCCATGCCATCGCCCTCGTCGTAGGTGGTGGCCATCTTGTGGCCCCAGTGCTTGACGAGCTGCTGGATGTAGCGCTCCGGCTTCTCGCACTTCACCATTCCGGTTGCCGTTGCGCTCAATGCCCGCGCTCCGCCAGCACCTTGTTCAGGCGGCCATAGACGCGGCGGGCATTGCCCTCGAAGATCATGTGCTTCTCTTCCGCGGAGATATCCAGCGCGTCGATATACCGCTTGGTATCGTCGAAATAATGGCCCGTCTGCGGATCGATGCCGCGCACCGCGCCCACCATTTCGCTGCCGAACAGGATGTTCTTGTTGTTGATCACGTCGGCCAGCAGGTTGATGCCCGGCTGGTGGTAGACGCAGGTGTCGAAGAACACGTTGTTCATCAGGTGCTGCTCGATATCCGGCTGCTTCAGCATGTCGGCGAGGCCACGATAGCGGCCCCAGTGATAGGGCACCGCGCCGCCGCCGTGGGGAATGATCAGCTTCAGGTCCGGGAAGCGGCTGAACAGGTCGCCCTGCAGCAGCTGCATGAAGGCGACGGTATCGGCGGCGAGATAATAGCCGCCCGTCGCGTGCATCGAGGGGTTGCAGCTGCCCGACACGTGGATCATCGCGGGCACGTCCAGCTCGCACATGGCCTCGTAGATCGGGAACCAGTACTCGTCCGTCAGCGGCGGGTGCTGGAAATAGCCGCCGCCGGGATCGGGGTTCAGGTTGCAGACCACGAAGTTCAGTTCCTCAACGCAGCGGCGCAGTTCGCGCACGCTCTCGCTCATGTCGGACTTCGGGCTCTGCGGCAGCATGCAGCCGCCGATGAAGGTATCGGGGAAGAGCTGGGTGACGCGGTAGATCAGGTCGTTGCAGCGCTTCGCCCACTCACTCGCCACGGCCTGGTCGCCCACGTGCGGGGCCATGGCCGATGCGCGCGGGGAGAAGATGGTGAAGTCCGCCCCGCGCTCCTTGATCAAGCGAAGCTGGTTTTCCTCGATCGTCTGGCGAATCTCGTCGTCCGAGATTTCCGGGTAGGGCGGCGGCTGGGTGCCGTCCTTGTACGCCGCCTTCTGCTCCTCGCGCCAGGCATCGTGGCCCTTGGGCAGGACAGTGTAGTGGCCGTGACAATCGATGATCAGGCTCATCGTCAGTTTTCTCCCTTGAAGTCCGGAGTCGCCCGGATCGCATCCAGTTTAGCAGAAAGTGTCTCGGGTGGCTCCGTCATGTCGAGCCCGCCGAGTTGCGCGTGCCAGGCAACGGTCTGGTCGCTCATCGCGGCAGAGGTGCCCATGGCGCGCAGCATTTCGGCCGCCTCGTACATCTCGGCAGCGCGCCTGCCGCCGTGCTTCAGCATCCGGTCGAGGTTGTAGTCGGCGCGCTCTGCCCAGCTCTGTTCCTTCATGCTGGCATCGAGCGAGGAGAGCACTTCGTCCAGCACGCCCGCCTGCGAGGAGGCGAGCACCATCTCGGCGGTCAGCGCCTCGACGCCTTTCACCATGATGGAGCGGCACAGCTTGATCGCGCTGGCGCGGCCCACGGTGCTGCCCACGGCGCGAACGTCGGTGAAACCGAGCGCCGTCAGCTTCTCCACCGCGTCGTCCGCCTTGTTGCCAGCCACCAGCAGGGGCACGGAAAGGCCGACGTCGACAGGTGCCATGATGGCCACGTCGACATAGCGCACGTTCACCGCCTCGATCGCCTCGGCAGCCATCGCCTTGGTTTGCGGGGCGACCGAATTCATGTCCAGCCACATGGCTTCCTGCGGCAGGTAGGGCGCGTATTCGCGGGCCGCGTCCAGCGCCTGGTCTGCCGTAACGAGCGAGAGGATAACGTCGGCGGTGGCCAGCACCTCCCCGCAGTCCTCGCCCAGCGTCAGGCCCGACTTCGTCATGGCCACGCGGCGTTCGGGCAGGATGTCCCAGCCTTTCGCGCCTTCCCATTTCGCAGCGCGAGCAAATGTTTCTCCGGCCTCGCCGAAGCCGATCAGTGCCACTTTAGGCATTTTGGTTTCCGAATCTTGCGCAGACATCGCTCTCGACGCGGCCTCCTATCAATTGTAAGTGTTGCATACAAGTTTGCAGCGATCCCGAAGGTGCCGCTTGACGAGTGGCTGGGTAGGGGTTCACGCGATTAACACAACAGTTCGAGAGGAGATTTGTTCACATGGGTGTGGTTGTGCAAAATATCGAACGGGCCGATCCCGAAGTCGTGAAGGCGCTGGGCGCCTGCGGCGTGGCCACCGTTCATGAAGCGCAGGGGCGCACCGGATTGCTGGCAAGCTACATGCGCCCGATCTATCCCGGCGCGCGAATCGGCGCGTCCGCCGTCACGATTTCCGTGCCTCCGGGCGACAACTACATGGTTCACGCCGCGATCGAGCAGTGCCGCGAGGGCGACGTGCTGGTTATCGCGCCGACGTCCCCGTGCGAGGACGGCTATTTCGGTGACCTGCTGGCGACCTCCGCACAGGCGCGCGGGGTGAAGGGCCTGATCATCGATGCTGGCATCCGCGACGTGCGCGACCTGAAGGAAATGGATTTCCCCGTGTGGTCCAAGCGCGTGTTCGCGCAGGGCACGATCAAGGCATCGCTCGGCAGCGTGAACGTGGACGTGGTGTGCGCGGGCGCATTTATCCGTCCCGGGGACATCATCGTTGCCGACGATGACGGCGTGTGCGTCACCCGCCGCGAGGACGCCGAAGAAGTGCTGAAGAAAGCGCAGGCGCGCGAGGCCAACGAGGAAGAGAAACGCAAGCGGCTGGAAAGCGGCGAGCTGGGCCTCGACATGTACGGCTTCCGCGACAAGCTGAAGGACATGGGCCTGAAGTGGGTTTGAGATAATGGGCTTTCCGAAGCCATGGTTTTCGGACGCTTACTACCGGTTCATGGTCGCCTCGACCAACATGATCGCGATTGCGATGATGTTGGTCGGTACGCTTTGGGGGTTCTTCGGAGTGGGTGGCGCACTCGTGAAAGATCAGCCGATTACGCTTGAAGCTGTCGCCGGCTTCGGGTTCGCGGCCATCGCCTTCTTCGCGCGGATTGGAATGCTGAAATGGTATCAGTTTTGCTATTATGTTGCCCGAGGGAAAAAGCCTGATGAATAGTGCACCGGTCATGTGGATGCGTGGTGGCACGTCGAAAGGCGGCTACTTCCTCGCATCGGACCTTCCGAGCGATGCCGAGGAGCGCGACGCGTTCCTGCTGGGCGTGATGGGCAGCCCCGATCCGCGCCAGATCGACGGCATGGGCGGGGCCGACCCGCTCACTAGCAAGGTGGCCGTGGTGAGGCGGTCGGAACGCGAGGGCGTGGACGTCGACTACCTGTTCCTGCAGGTGTTCGTGGACCAGGCCATCGTAACCGACGCGCAGAACTGCGGGAACATCCTTGCAGGCGTCGGCCCCTTCGCCATCGAGCGCGGCCTTGTCGCGGCGCGCGGCGCGGTGACGGATGTGACCATCTACATGGAGAACACCGGCCAGATCGCGGTTGCTTCCGTACAGACGCCGGGAGCGATGCCGACCTACGAGGGCGAAGCGAAAATCGACGGTGTGCCGGGCAGCCATGCGCCCATTCCCATCGAGTTTCGCGACACGGCAGGCTCGAGCTGCGGCGCGCTGCTGCCCACCGGCAATCCGGTGGACGAGATCGAGGGCGTGCCCTGTACCCTGATCGACAACGGGATGCCTTGCATCGTCTTCAAGGCGGAGGACGTTGGCGCAACCGGCTACGAAACGCGCGAGGAACTGGAGAGCGATGCCTTCCAGCCCATTCGCGAGAAGATCGAGAAAATCCGGCTCGCCGCCGGGCCGCTGATGAACCTTGGCGACGTGGCTGAGAAGTCGGTGCCGAAGATGACGCTGGTCGCGCCGCCCAAGAACGGCGGGGCCGTAACCACCCGCGTCTTCATCCCGCACCGCGCCCATGCCAGCATCGGCGTGCTGGGGGCCGTCACCGCCGCTACCGCCTGCCTCGTGGAAGGCTCGCCCGCGGCGCAAGTGGCCGACATTCCCGAGGGCGCGGAAAAGACCATGAGCATTGAACACCCCAGCGGCGAGACGACCTGCGTCATGAAAGTAAACGACGCAGGCGAAGTCACCAGCGCGGCCCTGCTGCGCACCGCGCGCAAACTGATGGATGGAACCGTCTATGTCTGATCGTATCACCTCCTGGCACCCCAGCCCCTCGAAACCCGCATACACCCCGCCGCCCGGAGCGGTGGACGCGCACTGCCACGTATTCGGCCCGATGGCGCAGTTCCCCTTCAGCCCCAAGGCGAAGTACCTGCCCGAGGATGCAGGGCCCGACATGCTGTTCGCCCTGCGCGACCACCTGGGGTTCGAGAAGAACGTGATCGTTCAGGCCAGTTGCCACGGCACGGATAACGCCGCCACGCTGGATGCCATCGCGAAATCGAACGGAAAGGCGCGCGGCGTGGCGGTGGTCGATCCTGCCATCGGCGACGATGAGCTGGTCAAGCTGCACGAGGGCGGCATTCGCGGCATTCGCTTCAATTTCCTGAAGCGGCTGGTCGACAATGCGCCCAAGGACAAGTTTCTCGAAGTCGCGTCCCGCCTGCCCAAGGGCTGGCACGTGGTGATCTATTTCGAGGCCGACATCCTCGAGGAAATGAAGCCCTTCATGGCGGCGATACCCGTGCCCATCGTGATCGACCACATGGGCCGCCCGGACGTGACGCAGGGACCGGACGGTCCGGACATGCGCGCCTTCCGCGCCCTGCTCGATTCGCGCGACGACATCTGGTTCAAGCCCACCTGCCCTGACCGGCTCGATGCCATCAAGGAAGGCGGCAAGGGCGACCCGTGGGACAACTTCGCCGCCGCCGTTGCCCCGCTGGTGGCGGACTATCCCGATCGCTGCATTTGGGGCACCGACTGGCCGCATCCCAACATGCAGGACGAGGTGCCGGACGATGGCCATATCGTCGACATGATCCCGCGCATCGCGCCGACGGAAGAATTGCAGCGCAAGCTATTGGTCGAAAACCCGAACCGGTTATACTGGTCCGACTAGAAAAGGCCGGCGCACCAAAGATCCGGCCATGATGGAGAGACCAATGGCTGGAGAAGAGCGCCGCCTCGACCGGGCGCTGTGCGACTGGTTCGCCGACGTAAAAATCCTCGACACCACGATCGGCAGCCTGCTGCGCGATCAGGCGGCCGCCAATCCTGACCGGGACGCGCTGCTGGAAGGCCTGCCGGATGGCACCGTGGGCCGCCGCTGGACCTACGGCGAATTGCTGCACGATGCGGAGCGGCTGGCCAAGGGCCTCGCCGCGCGCTTCCAGCCCGGAGAGCGCGTGGCGATCTGGGCGCCCAACGTGCCCGAATGGGTGCTGGTGGAATATGCCGCCGCGCTGGCGGGCCTGACGGTGGTGACGGTGAACCCGTCCTACCAGAAGCGCGAACTGTCCTACGTATTGCAGCAAAGCACGTCCGCGGCGCTGTTCCTGATCGGCGAGTTTCGCGGCAACCCGATGGCAAAGATCGCGGCAGAAGTGGCTGACGACCTGCCCGCGCTGCGCGAGATCATCGACATGCACGACGAGGCCGCGCTCTACACCGATCCTTCCGGTACGCTGCCGCAGGTCGACACCAACGATCCGGCGCAGATCCAGTACACCAGCGGCACCACCGGCTTCCCCAAGGGCGTGGTCCTCTCTCACCGCAACCTCACCAACAATGCCCGCCTGTTCGTGGAAGTGGGCGACCTGCCCCGCGGCCTCGGCGCGCTGGGGCTGACGCCGCTGTTCCACACCATGGGCTGTTCGATGGGCGTGCTGGGCGCGCTGCAATCGGGCGGGGCCTACTGCCCGCTGCTCGCCTTCGATCCGGGCGCCGCGCTGGACCTGGTGGAGGCGGAGAAGCTGAGCTGGACCATCTGCGTGCCGACCATGGCCGTCGCCATGGTGGCGGCGCAGAAGCAGAAGGCGCGCGACCTTTCCTCGCTCCAGCGCATCGGCATGGGCGGGGCGATGGTCGCCCCTGAACTGGCGCGCAACGTGCGCGACGTGCTGGGGGCCGATACGCTGGTCGCCTATGGCCAGACGGAGAGCAGCCCGCTGATCACCACGGGCAGGCCGGGCGACGATTTCGACAAGATCATCACCACCATCGGCCAGCCCGCGCTGGGCTGCGAAGTGGGCATTTTCAATCCCGACACGAACGAGGTGGTGGGCTGCGGCGAAGTGGGCGAAATCCGCTGCCGCTCCGCCTCCACCATGCTTGGCTACAACGACGATCCCGAGGCGACGGCGGAAACCATCGACGCGCAAGGGTGGCTGCATACAGGCGACCTCGGGACGATGGACGACCAGGGCTACGTGAAGATCACGGGCCGGGTGAAGGAAATGATCATTCGCGGCGGCGAGAACCTGTTCCCCGCAGAGATCGAGAACGTGCTGCTTGAGCATCCCGACGTTGCCGAGTGCGCCGTGGTCGGCGTGCCGGACGACGTGCTGGGAGAGGCAGTCGCCGCCTTCGTGCGCACGGACGATGGCAAGGCGATGGATACAGAGGCCCTGCGCGCCCATTGCCGCAGCCAGATCAGCCCGCAGAAATGCCCCGCGCACTGGATACAGGTGAGCGAATGGCCGCTGACCGGCTCTGGCAAGATTCGCAAGTTCAAGCTGCGCGACGAATGGGTGGCGCAACAGGCTGGCTAATCGCCCTTGCGCTTCCTGCCCTTCCTCCTGCGCCCCATCACGTACCACCCGCAACCGGCGAAGCCGCCAAGGCAAGCCAGCGCAAGGGCGCCGACCCAGGCGATGGCGAGGCCAACGGCCCCGGTGAACGCCAGCAAGAACTGGACAAGGAATTCGAGCACGCTTTGCATGGGCTATTGAAACCGTCGGGACATACCCGCTGTTCCCTCGCGACCGCCTTCGCGGCTAGGACCGGGCCATGACAATCCTCTGCATCGGCCGCGCCACTTTCGATCTTGGCTATGCCTGTCCCTCATATCCGCAGGAGGATGGCAAGCTATCCGCCACGCATTTCTGGGCGGGCGCGGGCGGTTCTGCCCTCAACGGCGCGATCACGGCGCGGGCGCTGGGGAGCGAGGTTCGCCTGTTCACCCTGCTGGGCGCCGGCAGCTTCGCCGAGGCGGTGCGCGGCGAACTGGCGCGCTACGGCGTACCGTTCGAGGATTTCGCCGATCCTGCGGGCGAAGTGCTGCCCGTCTCCAGCATCATCGTGGTGCCGGACGGCGGGACGCGTACGATCATCGACCAGCAACCGCCGCAAGCGGTGGCGCGCGCCGTGCCCGATGCGGCCTGCCTCGACGGGGTGGACGTGGTCTACTGCGACGGCTTCCTGCCCGAGATCGCGGTGCCGCTGGCCAGGGCAGCGCGGGAACGCGGCATCCCGGTGGTGCTGGACGGGGGATCGTGGAAGCCGTGGACCGGCGACCTGATCGCACAGGTCGATCATGCCGTGGTGTCGGAGAGGTTTCACCCGCCGGGGCAGGGCGGGGCGAATATCCTCGATGCCGTGCAGGCGCTCGGCCCCTCGGTGGCGGCAATCACGCGCGGGCCTGGCTTGATTTCGTGGAGCGACGGCGCAGAGCGCCCGGATATCGTGCCGCCGCAGGTCGACGCGGTCGATACGCTAGGGGCCGGGGACATATTCCACGGCGCCTACTGCCACTTCCTTGCAGCGGGCGAGAACGTCGCGGACGCTCTCACCCATGCTGCCGAAGTGGCGGCCCAAAGCTGCCGCCACTTCGGCACACGCGCCTGGATAGAGGCGCGCCGGGCGGCTTAGCCTTCCATCACCATGCGCACGAAGTCGACCGTCTGCCGGGTGGCGGCGGCGAACTCGGTCGCGGTGGCCTGGAAGCTGCCGTATTGCGCGAACTCGTGCGGCTTCATGCCTTCGAACTCGTAGGCCTGGCGGAAGGCGGGAAGCTTCATCAGCTTCTCGATGCTGGCCTTGTTCGGCTCACGCTCGATCGCCTTGGGATCGAACGGGGCCAGCTCGTCTTCCACGTCCATCAGCTGTTTGATGTAGCTGGGCGGGCAGGTGTAGACCATGTCGCTGCCGGCAAAGTCGGAGATGTGACGCGAGACGGTGTTGCCATCTGCGTCCTTCTCCACCCGCATCGAGCATTGCAGCATCTTTGACGGGTGGTCGATCTCCTTGCCGTGCCAGTAGGCGCGCTTCAGCACGGCTTCCTCGCCGTCGCGGATCTCGTCCAGCGACAGATCGATGCCGCGGTGCTCCGCCTGCTTCTTCCAGTCGCCCTTTTCGCCCAGGCGGCTGGACATGTGGGTGATGACGCTGCGCCACTTGGACAGGTCCACGCCCGCGGCCTTGGCGCGCAGCAGACCGGCGGTGACGGCGGCACGGCAGCGCGCGTACTGCGCAACAGCGAAGCTGGTGGTGTTGTTGGTGGAAATGCCGCGCGCGGTCAGCTCCTCCAGCACCTCGTAGCCTTCCTTGGAGCCGGGCAGCTTCACCATCACGTTGTCGCCCTGCTCCGCGATGGAGAGGCCCTGTGCCAGCATGGCCTCGCCATCGGTGACGAAGCGCGGATCGACCTGGCCGGACAGCATGCCGTATTTGTAGCCCGACGCCTCGAACGCGGGGCGAATGGCATCGGCGCCCAGCTTCACAAGGTGCAGGTACATCTTCCAGTACACGCCCTCGACATCGAGGCCGGGGTTCTGGGCAGCGATATCCTTCACCAGCTTCGTCCAGCCCTCAGGGTCGAGCTGCACGGCCTGCAGGGAAAGGGGCGGGTTGGTGGTGACGCCGCGGAAGCCCATCTCGGCGGGGGCATCGGGGTTGTAGAAGCGCGTGAGCTGCGCTTTCCAGTCGTCACGCTTGCCATCGGGCGCGGCGGCGACGGTCTCTTCCTTCCAGCTGGGATAGACCAGCGGCGAACTGTCCCACCAGATTTCGGCATCAGGGTTGGTATCGGCGAGCTTTTCAAGAACGTGCTTGGTCATCGGGATTCTCCAGCGTTTGCTTGCCACGGCCCTTCGCACTGCAAGACGGGCATAGTCAATTACCCGATGCCGATATGGCCACGAATTGCGACATTTTGCCGTATGGCCAAGGGCGCGCGGCTCGTGCGATTATGCTATATACGCCTCAAAGGGAGTCCGCGACATGGTCAACATCCTGCGCAACATCGCATTCGCCACAGCCCTCGCCGCTGCGGGACTGGCAGCGCCCGCCGCCGCCGACGGGATCATGGACGAGCCCCTGCCACGCTTCGAGGATCGGCTGTGTCCCGGCATCATCGGGCTGGACCGCGAATATGCCGAACTGATGGTGACACGGCTGCGCGAGAACGCGGACGCCCTCGGCCTGCGGCTGGCGAGCGAGGAGGCTTGCGAAGCCAACGTGGTCATCGCCTTCGTCGAGGACAGCCGCGAATACCTTGCCGAAATGATGGATCAGCGCGGATACCTGTTCAACGACATGACGCCCTTCCAGCGGCGGCAACTGCTGGAAAGCGCGGACGCCTCCGGCGTGTGGCACCAGGTCGCGGCGCGCACGCGCGACGGGATCAGGGTCGGCCGGCGAGAGAACCTGGCGCAGGTGCCGACGGCGGGCATGTGGCAGGCGCATTCGCGCATCTACCGCCCGGTGCGCCACGATATCACCTACGCCCTCGTCCTGCTGGACCGGGACGAGGCGCGTGGCCTGACGCTGCGACAGCTGGCCGACTACGCCACGCTTCGCGCGCTGGCGACCGAATTCCCTGCCGATGCGGGCGAGGCAGAGGCAAGCATGCTGACCCTGTTCGAGCACGCCGAAAAGCCGGCGGAACTTACCGCGTTCGACCGGGCATGGCTGGAGCGGCTCTACGCGGGACTGCCGAACATTCCGGCATCGACCCGGATGCAGGGGGTGGAAGTGGCGGAGGGCGACTAGGCCCTCGCTACTTTCTGCGCTCAGGCGTTCTTCGCGGTAAAGCGGCCATGCTTGCGATAGCGGACCATCCAGCGATCGAGGAAGAGCGAGAGCGGCTTGGGCGAAATGCCCAGTTTCGCCAGCCCCGGCGTGCCCTTGCTCGCCACGCTGCCTTCCTGAAGCATCGCCAGCTGGTCCGAATTGATCGGCGTCAGCGGGACGGAGGCAAAGACCTTCGCCAGCGGTGAAGGCATGGGGAAGAAGGTACGGTCGCGGCCCTGCCCGTCGGCGATCATCTGGTGGATCTGCATCATGGTGAGCTTGTCGGGACCGGCGGCCTCGTAAGTCTTGCCCCCGTGGGTGCCGGGCTCCTCCAGCGCGGTGGCGACGGCTGCCGCCACGTCGTCCACCCACACCACCTGGAATTCGCTCTCCGCGCCGAACACCGGAATCACCGGCATCATCTGCACGAGGTCGGCAAACATCGGGATAAGACCCGATTCCTCGCCGAACACGACGGAAGGACGGATCACGGTCGCCTTGGGGAAGGCTTCGAGCACCTGCCGTTCGCCATCGCCCTTGGTGCGATAGTACCCCGTTTCGGCTTCCGGATCGGCACCGATGGCGGAAATATAGACGAAGCTGGTGGCGCCCGTTTCGCTGGCCGCGCGCGCGGCATGGCCCGCGCCGTCTGCCTGCAATGCCTGCTGGTTCCCGTCGAACGCGCCGATCAGGTAGACGACTGCGTCCGAGCCTTTAACGCAGGCCTCGATGCTGCGCTTGTCCAGCGCGTTGCAGCGGGCGAACTGCAACTGGCCGAGGTTGGCCAGCGGCTTCAGCTTGAAGGCCTTTTCCGGTTCGCGGGCAGCGATGCGCAAGCGCGCCCCGCGCTCCAGCAGGTCCTGCGCCACGTGGCTGCCGATAAATCCGTTGCCGCCGATCAGGGTAACCAGCTTGCCGTCGAGCGGGGAAGTGCGTGCCATGGTGCGATGAAAGTCCTTGCGCGTGGGGTTAAGTCAAAACCTTCCGCGCCCTTAGCCCGAAAGCGCCGCGCCCTTCAATGCCCCCGATGGTCCCGCCTCGCGTGTTGTGAGGCTGCGCTTCAGGGCGCAGGCGGGAACTGCTTGCGCTCCACCGTCCAGCCAGGGGCCGTACAAAGGCCGCAGTCATCGCCGGTGAAGAGCCGCCCGGCCTCCCGGTCGCCGCGCAATTGCCAGCGGAGCCAAGCCGAACCAGCGCGAGCCCATTCGCCGCCGTCTTCCAGCATCAGCGTTCCGCCGTGTCCCACGGGAAGGTTGGCGAACATGACGGGCACGTGGTCGATACGGGCGAAATCGTCGCTGCCGTTGGGGAAGGCGATGTCCGTGGGGCCGCCAAGGATATAGGCGACGGGCGTGTGCAGGTCGCGCAAGCTGTCCTTGTCGATCTGGACCCCGCTGAGGCCGTTGCCGCCACGGTTGTAGACCCCGCTGCCGAAGGCGATCACGGTGTCGATGCGCGGATCGGTACCTGCCAGCAACGCCTGAAGGCCGCCGCAGCTGTGCCCGGTGGCGGCGACGCGCCCGGTGTCGATCCTGCCGCGCAGCGGGTCGGCCGGCTCGGCGTTCATGCGCGCGGCCCAGTCGAGGGCCGCCAGCATTTGCGCGGTGGAGGTTTCGTCCGGCTGACGCTGCGACGGGGGCGGCAGTGTGCGCGGTCCGCCCATTCCTGCGGGCATGGTGGACACTTCGGAAAGGATGTTCATTTCGCGGCGCGGGGTGCCGTTGGCAATCACCAGGAAGCCGTGGCTGGCGAAATCGCGCAAGGCATGGCTGGCGCTCAGGCCATTGTCGCGGCATCCGCCGTTGCCCCAAAGCACCACCGGCATCGGCTCTTCCGGCAGGGTGCGGGGGCGGTAGATGGTATATCCGGGCGCGTCTTCCCGTGCCTGCGCGATTGCAGGGTAGGGCCCGCTGCCGCCTGCATCGCCGATCTGCCCTGTAATGGCGTCATCCGCTTCTACAGCGTGCAGCGGCAGGTCGACGCGTGATCCCGACTGCCAGCCACGCCGGACATCCAGCACCGGCGGCGGGTCCTGCTTCACCTCCTCCAGGTTGCGCTGGCGCGGGTCGGCGCCGGTGATGACGAACCGCAGCCGGTATCCGGGCTGCACGCGGTGCGACAGCGGCATCATGGCGATCGGCAGGCGAGCCGTTTCCCCGGCGGGAAGAGACGCAACGTCCGCCTCGTATCCGCTGTGCCAGGGCAGCCCCAGGTTGTCCCACGGCGCAGGCCGCGTGGCGCGGTGGGAAATCTTCAGCCGCCCGAAGGACAGGACCTTGGCCTCGCCGCCCGGCGAAAGTTCTTCGAGGTAGACGAAGACGTCGGCATCCTCCCGGTCGGCGGAAAGCTCGACGTGGGCGACAGGGTAGCCGAGCAGGTCGGCTGCGCGGTCGAACGGTTCGCTGGTGTAGGCAAGTCCGTGCTCGGCGAGGCTTTCGGGCCAGAAGGCGAAATAGTCGTCGTTGGCGAGATCGTAGTCGACCACCAGTCTGTCGCTGCCGGGATCGAGCGGGCGGGGCGAGAGGCCAAGGACGCCATCTGCGGCAGGCCCGTTGAGATACCAGGCCTGGGTGGTGGAGCCGGTGCCGGGAATGGTCTCGCCCCGAACGTATTCGCCTTCGTCCGTGCCGCGATCGGCCCAGTAGGTGACAGGCGGCTGGGCCGAGAACCCGTCGTCGATTCCCTTCAGGTGGTAATCGAAATAGCGCGTTATCTCGCCGACGAAATCGAATCCGGGCGGGGGCACACAATGGCTGCCGGGGCCGACCAGCAAGCGGCTGCCCATGTTGCGCGCAGCGATCAGCACCTGGCTGGTCGGCTCGTCTTCCCAGTTGCTCCAGTAATAGGTGGCGATGTCCGCATCGCGGATCCTGTCGGCATATTGCCACACGGCGACTTCGTCCCAGAAGGCATTGCCGGTGTAGGAGGACACGCTGTCGCGGAACGGCATTTCCGCCCACAGGCCCGCCATCGGCGTGTTGCCCGCGTGCTGCGCCACGGCCTCGCGCAGCAGGGCGCCGTCGGTGTCGCCGTCCACCGGGACGCTGGCGAGATCGACCGAGAGCGGCTCGTCCGGGCGCGTGTTGAACTGCGCGGTCAGCCCGCCCCGGCGCACGAAATCGTACTTGTCCCAGTCGGTCGCGCCGATGAACACGGCTTTCAGCGATTCGGGCGCCGCGCCCGCCACCAGCGTTGTCGAGCCGCCGAGATAGGAACAGCCGATCATCCCGGCCTCGCCCGTCGTGTAGGGCTGCGCCGCCAGCCAGCCCAGCAGGTCCGCACCGTCCTGCGCCTCGGTCTGGTCGAGGAAGCCGCGCCGCGCCCCGAAAGAAGCACCCTTGCCGCGAATATCGGCGGTGGCGACCACGTAACCAGCGCGGATCAGCGATCGCATCGCGAGCCGGTCGCTCAGCGCCAGCTCCACGATCTCGCCGTCCTCGTCGAAATAGCGCGCACGGTAAGGGGTGAAAGCGAAGATGACCGGAAGGGGCTCCTGAACCACGCCCTCCTCGGTCGCGGGTCGGTAGATGTTGAGCGCGAGGCGGGTCCCGTCGCGCACGGGCACGTACAGCGATTCCCGTTCGTATTCCGGATAGGGCTGGGCGGATGCGGAGGTGGCGGCAAGCGATGCCAACAGGAGCGCGAAGACCGCCGCCAGCCGGGCGAGCGAGGGGAAGGGCGTGGTCATCGTCAGTCGTTCCCGTCCAGCCATGCCATGATCTCCTCTCTGTTCGCGTCGAGAAGAGGCGGCGCCTCGTGCGTGCCGGGCTGGCCCGGCTCCATGCGGAAGCCGGCGTTCGGCACCGTTGCCGTGCAGCCCTTGGGCAATGCGTCGGTGTCGAGGTCTAGCAGCGAATCCGCCGAACCCAGGTCCGCTGCCTCGTGCACGCCGCGAACCTTGCCACAGGGAATGCCCTCGCCGCTCAGCTCGCGCTCCCACTCGTCTGCCGCGCGGGTGAGGAAGATCTGCTCCAGCTCCGCGTGCATCGCATCGAAATTGGCGCGGCGCGCGTCGGCGGTCGAGTAGCGTTCGTCGGCCAGCCAGTCCTCGCGCCTCAGCTTGCGCGCCAGTGCGGCGAACTGGTTGTCCTGCACCACGCCCAGCGACACGTGCCTGTCGTCCTTCGTCTTGAACAGGGCGGCGGTGGGAAGCTCGCTGTAACCTGTGTTGCCGAGGCGGCGCAGCGGCGATCCGGTGACGAGGTAGGGCGTCAGCGCGGAGGTCATGAAGGACAGGCTGGCATCGATCATCGAGACGTCGATGTAGGCCCCTTTCCCGGTTTGCTGCCGCTGGAACAGTGCGCCAAGGATTGCCACGGCGGCGGTCTGCCCCGTCAACGTGTCGACGATGGGGAAGCCGATGCGCACGGGCGGGTCGCCTTCCGCGCCGCTCAGCATCATCATGCCGCTGGTGGCCTGCACGATATTGTCGATCGCGGGCCAGTCGCGCTGCGGGCTGTCCTGCCCGTAACCGGAGACGGAGCAGAACACGATGTCCTCGCGCAGCTGGCGAACGGCATCGTAGCCAAGGCCCAGCCGGGCGATCACGCCGGGGCGGAAGTTCTCCAGCAACACGTCGCTTTTAGCGACGATGCGGCGCGCGGTTTCGTGGTCCTTCTCGTCCTTCAGGTCCAGCGCGATGCTCTTCTTGCCGACATTGGCCGCGATGAAAGCCGGGCTCATCCCGTCGAATTCGCGGTTCGAGCCGTAATTGCGGAACTGGTCTCCGCGCGGGGATTCGATCTTGATGACCTTCGCCCCCATCAGCCGCAGGATGTGGCTGGCGTAGGGGCCGGCCATCACGTGGCTGAAATCCGCGACGGTTACTCCTGCGAGGGGCTGGTGCGTCACTTCGTGTCTCCGCATTGAACTGTGTCGCGCTCCACCAGGCTCTGGCGAGCGGCGCGATAGGCTGTCATTCCATCTATCCCTACGCGGGAAAGCGCCCGCGCGTTGGCCTGGCCTTCGCGCAGGTAGAGGTCGTCGAACTGCTGCTGGTCCTGCGCGCTGGCGGGCAGGATGGTGATGGTGCTGGCGGCGATCTTCTCGCCAGCGGCCGCGGCGGCGCGGTTTTCTTCGGCAAGGGCGGCTTCCCACACGGCGATGCTTTCTTCGAGGATCGCCCGCTCGCCATCGCTCAGCGTCTGCCAGGCTTCCATGTCCATCGCCCGCGAGGGGTAGGCGCCGCGCGGGATGCGAATGTCGTAGAAGTAGTCGGTGACTTCGCCGAAATGCAGCGATTGCAGCGTTTCGGGCGGGGCTACGACGCCGTCGATCACCCCTTTTGCGAGCGCGCTGTAGACCTCGCCCATCGGCAGGTCGACCGGGTCCGCCCCCAGATTGCGAAGCACCGGCAGCAGCTCGGTGGGCGCCCTAATCCTGAGGCCCTGCAGGTCCTCGAGGCTTTCCACCCTGGCGGTGCTCGTGAGGATGCCGGGCAGCACGCCGCCTTGCAGGGCGAGCAGTTTCAGTCCCTCCAGCTCCTTGTCGAACTGCGGCTCCACGTTCGCCATGCAGCGATAGAGCGCCAGTTGCGATTCGATGGAATCGGCTCCGCTGTAGAAGCCTGTCTGGGTGCGCAGCAGGTGGGTGCCGCCGCGCGTATAGATCGGGGTGATGAGGCCGATGTCGGCCACGCCGTGACGGATCTCGGTCATGGACATGTCAGCCGAAAGCAGCGCGCCGGACCAGATCGGCTTGATCTTCATGTGCCCGCCGGAACGTTCGTGAACGAAGTCGATCCAAGTCTGGTCGGCCCGGCTGAACGGGTGGCTAGGCGGGTATGGCGAAGCGTAGGTCAGCTCGGTCACGCCTTCCGGCACCGGTCGGCTGCACGCCGCCAGCACCAGCAGGGCGAGGAGGGCGAGAAGCCTCATGCCAGCCCCTTCTCGTGCAGGAAGTTCTCGACCATGCCGACCATCCGATCGTGATCCCAGTTGTCGGCATCGACCATGTCGGCATCGATGCGCAGTACCGGCACGCCCGCCTCTTCCAGCGACAGCGCCGTGAGATTGGTGCCCGACTGCGAGAGGCGGTTGTCGGGCGGCAGCAGGATCACGGCGGCATCGATGCCGCAACGCTCCGCCTCTGAGGTCATCCAGCCGTTCATCCACGGCGGCAGGTGCAGCACCTCGTTCATCGAGGCAACGCGGCTGGCCAGTGCTTCCATCGGCTTGCCCTTCAGGTCGCGGATATAGGCTGGCCCGGCAAAGGGCATGTACATCGACCAGACGAAGACCGCGCCCAGCTTCTCCTCCAGCGCCTGGTAGAAGCCCGGATCGTGCCACACGCCGGCACCGATCCACATCAGCCGCAGCCGCTCGTTGCTCGATGCGCCAAGCCCCTTCTCGATCCGCTCGAACACCTCGTCGCGGAACTTCTTCGCATGGGCGACCGCCCAGTCCGATCCGCGGTGCCACTGCGGGATCATGGTGTTGGGCATCTGGTCGGCGATGGAGACGGGGCAGGGGCGCGCTTCGCCGATGGCGCGTGCCGCTTCCCAAATGTAGCCTTCCTGTTCGTTGATCCGCTCCATCAGCCGTTCCAGCCGCGCGGGATCGAACTTTCGCCCGGTCCGCTCCTCCAGGAGGGCGATCAGGTCCTCCATCTCGGACACCATCTGCTCGATCCGGTCGGGCTGGTAGACGCGGTCCCATGCGTCCTTCGAATGGGCGAACCAGTCCACTTCCTTGTGCTCCCAGGCGGGCGCTTCCATCGGATAGAACTCGCTGCCCAGTTCCTTCGCCCACAGCCCGAAGACATGCTGGATGCAGTCGCAGGTGAGCCGCGCCACCAGCACGGTGGGCGTGGGCAAGCCGCCCCACGGCGCCGTTTCCGGCTCGTCCGCCAGGGTGCAGGCAAGGCCGAGCGAGCAGTACTTGCAACTGTTCGCGGGGAAGCCCTTCTTCACCATCGCGTCGAAGTAGCGGCCCGAAAGCTGCTTGGCGGAGATGTAGGCGGACCACCACTGGTTGGTGATGATGGGAATGTCCATCGCGTGGAACAGCTCGTGCGGGGTATCGGCCTGAACGATGGCATAGGGCTCGGCCTCGTCCACGACCCGTCGCTTCAGCTCCTTGCCGAACGCCTTCTGGAAGGCCGTGGCCTCCGACGTGCAGGCCAGTGTCTTGCGGCTGCGCTGGTTGGCGGACTGGCTCATTTGAAAACTCCATCGCTTAACAGCCGCGCGATGTCGGCTGGCGAGAGGCGCGCGATCTCGCGGGCCACCTCGTGCGCGTGTTCCCCGATCGAGGGCGCGCGGAAGGGGGCAAGTGTGTCTCGCGAGAAAGCCATCGGCGTCGCAATATGGCCGAAGGTGCCGAGCACCGCGTGTTCCAGATCCCACAGGGCGGCGCGGCCCGCGATCTGGGGATCGTGGTCGAGCAGGTCCTCGCAGTCCTGCAAGGCACCGGCGGCGATTCCGGCGGCCTGCAATTCCTCGGCGATGGCGCGGTCTTCCCGCATGGAGGTCCATGCCGCAATGTCCGGCCCGGTAATGGATAGCAGGCGCTGGTGTTCGGCTTCGCTGAAGCAGCTGATGGCCACCCACCTGTCTTCGCCCGCAGCTGGGAATACATCCTGGAAGTACACTGCAGGGTCCGCATTGCCGAGGCGGCGGGGGCGCTCTCCGGCCTTGGCCGCTTTCAGGAATTCGCGCATCTGCTGCACGCAGATTTCGTACATCGAGGCATCGATGTGGCACCCCGCGCCGGTTTCGCGGCGGCACTGCAAGGCGGCAGCGACGTGGCCGGCCATTACGAAGGGCACGATCACGTCGCCGTAGGGCACGGCGCCGGGGATCACCGGCTCGCCGTCCGGGTAGCCGGTCAGGTACGTGCGGCCAGACAGCGCGCCGCCGGTGCCGTCGACGCCCCACTCCTTCGCCAGCGGGCCGGTCTGCCCGAACACGCTGCCCGACACCATCACCAGCCCCGGATTGCGCTTCACCAGGCTATCGTAATCGAGGCCGAGCTTGGCCATCGTGCCGGGCGAAAAGTTCTCCACCACAACGTTGGCCCAGTCGATCAGCGGGTCCAGAACCTCGCGCGAGGCGGGTTTCTTCAGGTCGAGCGTCAGGCTGCGTTTCGAGGTGTTGAGATTGGCGAACCACGGCTTGTCGTCGAGGCTGTCGGCGCTGGAGGCCGAGACCTGCACATCGAGGCGGGCAAGGTCGGGGCGGCTGCGGCTCTCGATTTTCACCACTTCCGCGCCAAGATCACCCAGCGTCTTGGTGGTGATCGAGCCGACCAGCGCCCAGGCGAAATCCAGCACTCTCACGCCGGACAGCGGGCCGGACCGTTTGCCCCGTTGAACGGCTGGAGCGCCCTTGGCCGCCCCATCGCGAACCGCAGCGAACCGCTCTGGCAAACCATCCGGGGTATCGAAGAAGTGCCGCGCCTTCAGGTGCTCGTCCTGCAACACGTCCGCGGGTTCGTTCACGACGCATGCGTTGATGCGGCGCCGCCTTCCTTCGGTGGCGATGTCGTGCTTGGTGCGCTGCGCGAAGAACTGCGCCATGGCGGCCTGCCAGCGGTCGCGGGTTTCCTCGGGCAGGGTGGAGCGGTTGTAGGCGAGCCAGTCGACATCGCGCATCGGGTTCTCGACCCCGGTCTCGTCCATCCAGTCCGACAGCGCCTTGTTCGCAGGCGCGCCGAGGCGGCCCGTCATCAGCGCATGGAAGCAGTAGCCGTCGGCCAGTTTCCAGATCACCTGCACCTTGGCCCGGCCATAGGCGATGCAGCCGCCCGCCCGGTCCAGCTTGCGCCGGTCGAACTGCCAGACGAGCACGCCATTCACATTGCGGCTCATGGCGACCTGCTGGATCGAGACGTCGACGTGTTGCCCCATGCCATGCGTGCCGCGTGCGAAATGCGCGGCCATCGCGCCGGCGGCAGCGACCATGTCGGCGTGGAAGGTGCAGGCGTCGCCCGCTTCCTTCACCGGCTTTTCGCCCGGAACGCCCGTCAGTCGCAGCGCGCCGCCCATGGCCGAGGAAACCAGCTCTCCCCCGCGCCAGTGCGAACGGGGGCCGCCCGACCCGAACGGGGTGACGGAGACGTGGATTGCCGTATCGGGAATGGCCAAGTCGGCGGTGCCTTCCAGCCCCACGTCGTCGATGACAAAGCTCGCGCCCTCCACCGGCCCGCCGATTTCGGCGCCGAGCGATGCCAGGTATCTCGCCAGCGGGCGTTCCTGCATGTCGCCGATCACGGCAACCCTGTGGCCTTCGAGGAAGCTCATCGTGTCACCCCTTCCAGGAATGCGGCGATCTCCTCGCGCGCGCCGTCGTTCGCCAGCCAGTCGCGCCGCGTCATCACGAGCGAGGGAATGCCCGCCGCCTCGAGCGCTTCCCTCTCAGCCGGGAGGTGCCAGCACTGGGCCTCGTCCTCCTCGATCCGCCAGAGAATGGCTGCGCTGGCCTGCGAAGTGTGGAGAGACTTCGCCAGCAGGCTTTCCGCATCGGCAAAGCTTCGCGGACCGCGCGGGCGGGTATGCAACTGCTCCCCCAGCGCGGCGAATGGGTCGCGGTTGTCGCCATCGACCAATGGCCCCGGATCAAGCCATTCCTGCGTCAAGGTGGACCCGGCAGGCGCGAAACCCTCTGCCTCGATCACTTCGTGCAGCCGCCCGTCCGGCGGCGGCGTTCCGGCCAGCAGGCATACGGGAGAGCCACCCTTGTCGGTGGACGAACGCTTTTCCTCGTTCGTTCGCGCAATCGCTTCGCCGAGCGCACTGGAATCGACCCCTAGCCGGTCCGCCAGTTCGCGCAGCTTGGCCACGGTGCGCCTGCGGCTGGTGTCGCGGGGTATCTTGCACACGTCGAGGATCAGCGGCTGCGGTCCGCCCAGTTGCCCGCGACGCTGAAGCTCGCAGATGTAGTAGTAGAGCCGCTGCGAAGTGTCGTCGGCGCGGCTGAAGAGAACGTGGTCCAGATCGTCGTATTTCCCTTCCGCCCAAGTCTCCAGCAGCGGGCGTGCCCAGGGCGCGAACTTGCTTTCCAGCCAGCCGCTCGCACGCGGCGTCGCACGATCCGGTTCGAAGGCGAGCACGCCCCTGAACCGGCCGGTGGCGGCCAGCAGGTCAATCGGGAGGTTGGGACCGGCGATAGCAATCATCTTCAGGTTCCGAGCATTTGTGGCAGCCACAGGACCATGGCCGGGAAAAGGACGATCAGCACCAGGTGGAAGAAATCACCCGCGAGAAACGGCAACACGCCGCGAAAGATGCTGCTGATCGAGATGTCCTTGGCCACGCCCTGCATGACATAGAGGTTGATGCCCAAGGGGGGCGTGAGGAAGCCGACTTCCATCGCGCGCACGAGGAAAATGCCGAACCATATCGCCGTCATCCCGGTGCCCTCCACGATGGGAAGCAGGATCGGCGTCATCAGCAGCATCAGGGCGAGGCCATCCAGCACCGTTCCAAGGATGAGCAGCAGGAGTGCCACCAGGAGCAGGGTGACGAATGTGCCGGTGCCCATTCCCTCGACGAGGTTCCCGGCGGCTTCCGCCAGCCCTGTCACGCCGACGAAGGCCGAGAAGATCAGCGCGCCGATCACGATCAGGTAGATGAGGCCGGTAGTGCGCAGCGTTTCATGGAAGGCGTTGAACAGGTTCTCGCGGGTCAGCTTGCGGCGCAGGGCAGCGATCAGCAGCGCGCCCGATGCACCGATGGCAGCCGCTTCGGGCGGGCTGAACCAGCCCAATGCGATGCCGCCGATCACCAGCAGCACCAGCGCCGCGATCTGCCAGATCCGGCCGAGGGCGCGCCAGCGATCCTTCCACTCGGCCCGCTCGCCGGGTGGCGCAAGCTGCGGCCTCAGGCGGACGAGCACGAAGACGACCACGGCATAGATCAGCGCCTGGGTGATCCCCGGAATGATGGCGGCGGTAAAAAGCCGGCCGATGGACTGCTCGGCAATGATGCCGAATACGATCAGCGCGCCCGAGGGCGGGATCATCTGTCCCAGCGTGCCGCCCGCGGCGATGGTGGCGGTGGACAGCCTGTCGTCATAGCCACGCCGCTTCATTTCTGGATAGGCGACAAGGCCCACGGTGGCCGTGGTCGCGAGGCTGGAGCCGTTGATCGCGCCGAACCCGCCGCAGCCAGCGATGGAAGCATAGGCGAGCCCGCCACGCCGGTGCCCCACCAGCTTTGCCGCAGCATCGAAAAGATCCCTGCTGGCATCCACAGAGAAGAAGATGTGCGCCATGAAGAGGAAAAGCGGCAGGGTGCCCAGTTCGTAGCGCGTCAGCGTGTCTACCACCACGACCCCGCCCTTGATCAGCGCAGCCTCCGGACCGAGGATCAGGACAAGGCCGCCCAGACCGACGAGGCCCAGCGCCGTGCCGATCCGCGCCCCTGCGAGCAGCAAGGCGAACAGCACGACGATGCCGACAAGTCCGGTGCCCGCGGTATCGATCATGACTGCACCTTCCTGGCGATCCGCACGGCCAGGCTGGCCGCAGCGACGATCAGGCAGGCATTGGCGAACAGGCGCAGCAGCCGCCACGGCACGCCCAATATCTCGCTTTTCTCATGCGCATCCCACAGGTCCATGGAAATCCATGCGGACCCGATCAGGAGCGCGAGGAAGAAGATTAGCGAAAGGGTGTCGGAAACCTTGTCCGCGATGGCCTGCCCCGCAGGAGAGAGCCGGTCGACGAAAAGCCGCACCCGCGCGTGGGATTGGACGATCGTGGCGATCGTCAGGCCCAGCGCGCCCGACACCAGCACGGCGGCCTGCATCAGCTCGATGGAGCCGGTGACGGGTATGCCGAGGTGACGACCGATCACGGCCAGCGTGTCGATCGCGGTCGCTGCGAGCAGGGCAATGCCGCCGAGCCAGATGGCCGCCTTGAGCGAGCGGCTCATCGTGCCGTCTCCAGCTTGCCGTCGTCTGCAATGCGGATCGGAGGAAGCCCTGCGCGGCTGGTGATCTCTTCTACATAGCGCCGGATATCGTCGGCCCTGTCGCCGTCCGCCAGCACGGGGCGGCCGGGCGCCTCGATGTGAACGGGCACGATGGCCGCTTCGGGCGCCTTGCCGCGCTGGAGGCGCAGCATTCCGATGAAGGCATTGACCGCTTCGGGATGGAAGGGTGCCAGGTGATAAGCGGGGTCGGGCTCGAAACCGAACAGTTCCTTGCGCTTGCGGGCCCATTCGCTGCGCGCTTGGTGGTCTTGATCCGGCGAGAGCGCGCGGGTGACAACGCATCCATTGCCTAGACCGTGGAATATCGGCTTGCCCTTGTGAAACTCCACGCCGCGAAGGATGTGCGCGTGGTGCGAAATTACCGCGTCGGCACCGGCCTCTATCGCCATCTTGGCAAGGACGCGCTCGTAGGGTTCGATGCGGGCGGGGGTGTGCACGACGCCCTTGTGCAGCGCCACGATGACGTGATCGGCACCGTGGCCTCGCGCCTCTGCGATGCCAGCGGCAAGGATGTTGGAAGCCTCCGCCGAGACTCCTTCGATGGGGGCCATCGGGGTGACCTCGGTGCCGTCCTGCGTCGTGAGAGGCAGATAGGAACAGCCTGCGCGCTCCGCCGTGGCCCATGCCGCCTGCGGGCCGATGCAGTTGTAGCTGAGGAGCGCGATCTTCTGTCCGCATGCTTCCGCGCAGGCGGGGCGGCGCGCATCTTCCAGAGTCATCCCCGCGCCGCAGCAGGCGATGCCCAGCCTGTCCAGTTCGGCGACAGTCTCGGCAATGCCTTGCGCCCCGCAATCGGCGATGTGGTTTCCGGCCAGCGTGAGCATGTCGAAGCCCGCCTCGGCAATGGCCTCCAGGTTCTCGATGGGGGCGCCCGGCGCGGGCACGTCGCCTGCAAGTTCCACCGTGCTTGCGGTATGAGGGACTTCGAGGTGACCGATGGCGAGATCGGCACCGCGCAATGCAGAAGCGATACCCGAGAGCCAGTGCCCGGCGTTCGGCTCGTCGAGAACCAGGTCGCCGGTCACGGCCACGGATATCACTTCTGGCATTTTGCGTCCCTGTTTGCGGCCGTTAGAAGCGGACACGCGCCCCGATTGCAAACTGACGCCCGATCGGGTTGGCCGCCGTCGCATCGTAACCGCCGCTGCCGTTACCGCTAGGCGCCAGGTTGACGTAGGGCGGATCGGCATCGAACAGGTTGCGCACCTCCGCCGTCAGTTCAAGGTCGGCCATCGGAATCGCGAAGCTGTCCGCCACGCGCCAGGTCAGCGTCAGGTCCACCGGCGTGAAGCTATCGACGTCCTGCGACGGTGTCACCAGGTTGTTGGTATAGCCACCGACATGGGTCGCCATGACGCGTGCGGAGATCGGACCGTGGTCCCAGTTGGCAAAGGCTCGGGCCTTGAAGCGCAACGGCTGGAAGATGATGTTGAGCTGATCCGTAAGGTTGGCCTGCGGCGCGACGGCGACCTCGTAATCGGTGAGGTAGGTGCCCGACGCGCCCAGCCGCAGCAGGTCGTTGGGGCCTAGGTCGAGCATGTAGTTCACGCTGAAATCGATGCCCCGGGTGATCGACTTGCCGAGGTTGCGCGAGCGGCCATCCACGAACACGTCGATGTTGGAAAGGCTGCCGCCCGGGAATGCCCCGAGGACGTTCACGCCGGAGTCGATCAGGGACTGGATCTGGTCCTGCGCGGCCTGACCTCGAAGGACGACGCCGGTCCCGGCGAACTGCGCTTCCTGGCCGAGGATGGCGAGGTTCGACAGGTTCGCGCTCACCTGGTTGTCGTAGGCGACGTCGAAGTAGGTGAGCGAGAGGCGCAGTCGGTCCACCGGCTCCCAGTCGGCACCGAACGACCACGTGGTCGCGGTTTCGGGGCCGAGGTCGAGGTTGGGTCCCGAGAGGGCCACACCCACGATCGGCGCACCGCCGCCCGGGTTCTGGTAGTTCTGCACGAACAGATTGTTGCTGTTCCCGTAGATCTCGGGGATCGTCGGCGCGCGGAACGACGTGCCGTAGCTGCCGCGCAGCGTCAGGCGGTCGGTCGGCATCCAGTTGACGCCGAACTGCGGGTTCGTGGTGTTGCCTGCATCGCTGTAGCTGTCGTGACGGATGGCGGCGACGAATTCCAGCTCCTCGAAACCGGGCCGCGCGTTGCTGCCGCCGAACAGGGGAAGCAGCATTTCGGCATAGACCGAGTCGACCTTGCGGTCGAAGGTCCGGAACGAGATCTGGTTGGTCGGCGCGCCGCGGGCAACACCGAGGTCGACCGAGAATTCCTGCCGTTCGTAACCGACGGCCAGGCGAACCTCGCCGCCGGGCAGCTCGAACAGCGGCCCGCTGGCGCCGGCTTCGTAGAAAGTCAGCTGCCCGTTGGTGGGCGCGAGGAAGATCTGGTTGAAGATGTTGTCTAGAACGGACTGGCTGGTGCGCCCGCCGCCGTAGGGATCGAACGCGGTATCGGGGTCGGAACTGGCGAGCGCCGCGTTGAGGGCAGCGTTGTTCACACCGTCGTAGGAGCCGGAGAAATCGCGCGTTTCGCCGTAGGCAACAAGCGCCTCGATGGTCCAGTCGAACGGCAGTTCGACGCGCAGGCCGGGCGAGATCTGCCAGCTTTCGGCCGAGCCTTCCGACTTGGTGAGATCGACGTCGTCAGCGAAGCTGTAGTCGATCTGATAGCTGGTGCCGGTAAAGCCCGGCGGGCGCACGAAGAACGCGTTGGTTTCGGGCACGGTCAGCCGGGTGGAAGGCCGCGCGCTGAGCCGGGTGAATTTACGCTTGGAATAGAACCCGTCGTAGAAAATCTCGAGCCAGTCGGTCAGTTCGAAGGTGCCGGTCGAGTTGAATGAATCGTATTTCTGCTCGGGGATCAGGTCCTGCCCGATCAGGCCGTCGCAAAGGTTGGCAGTGCCCGCCACGATGGCGCCGGCATTGGCCTGCGTGTACTGGTCGGGCAGGGCATAGGTGGTGCCGTTGGCGATCAGCGTGCCCGGCGCGCAGCGGGTAACGCGGTAGTCGTTGCCGCCAAACGGCGTCTGGTCGGAAACGAAGAAATCCCGGTCGTCGCCGCTCAGGTTGGAGCGTTCGACATGCTCGTAGGCGAACATGACCTGTCCGCGATCGAAGCGGAAGCCGGCGGCCGCGCCGACAGACCATTCGTCGAATGCGCCGTCCTCCGACGTGCCGTAGCGACCGAACGCCTCGACCCCGTCGAGCGAGCGGCGCGGGATGATGTTCACCACGCCCGCCACGGCATCGGAACCGTAGATGGCCGAAGCGCCATTGGCGACGACGTCGATCCGCTCCACGCCCAACGTCGGCAATACCGATGGGTCGGTCGAGCGGCTGTTGTTCACCACGCGGTGGCCGTCGATCAGCACCAGCGTTGCATAGGGACCGATCCCGCGCAGGTTCACGCTGTTGCCGTAGGTGATGTTGCCCGAACCGCCGGCCTGCCCGCGCGAGTTCTCGGAAACGCCGAGATCGAAGACCTGCGGCAGTTCGCGAATCACGCGGTCGATGGTGACGGCGCCGGAATTCTCGATCTCGTCCCGGCCTAGCACGGTCGCAGTGGCACCGACGGGTGCTTCCCCGGTGCTGACGCGGCTGCCGGTGACGATGATGACTTCTTCGCCATCGACCTCGTTGTCCTGCTCCTGCCCCATCGCGGGGGTTGCCAGGCAGGCTGCGGCCACCGAGGCGCCGCAGTAGAGCGCGTTACGGAACGCCGCGAAACTTTTCTTACCCCTGGTCATAGCTTCTCTCCCAAATCCGCCCGAAACTTGCTGTCCGGTTCGCGAATAATGACGGACCCTCGGCCCGCTGCGGCCCGTTGTTTCCCGCTGGGGCGCGTCATCCGCAAGCGAAAAGTGGATGACGAAATTGTTGACAATATCATTGGCAAGGTGTCAGTTTCCGGACATGGACGAAATTGCCAAGGCCTTGCCCAAAAGCGGCCCGCCCGCTCCCGAAATTGCCGACTGGATCCGCTCGCAGATCCGCGCCAGCCGCTTCGTGCCGGGGCAGCGCCTGGTGGAGGTCGACATCATCCGCCGAACCGGGGGAAGCCGCTCGAAGGTGCGCGAGGCGTTCCAGCGGCTGGCTGCCGAGGGCCTGCTGGAGATCGAGGAATTTCGCGGCGCTTCGGTGCGCGAGGCGTCGCTGGAGGAAGTGAGCCAGCTTTACCGCGCCCGTGCGGCACTGGAAGGTATCTGCGCTGCCGATTTCACTCGCGTGGCCACGGACGACGACAAGCAGCAATTGCGCGAAATTGCCGAGAAGATGGAGACCTGCGTTGAGGCAGGGTCGGCGGAACAGTTCGGCAAGCTCAACTCCGATTGGCATTCGATGATCATGCGCGTCACCGGCAACCACGTGATCGCGGAACTGGTCTCGCGCCTCAACACGCCGGTCCATCACCTGCTGTTCCAGAGCTTCTATCGCGGCAACCGGATGACGAAGGCCATTGAGGATCACCGCGCGATCCTGGATGCGATCATGAACGACGATCCCGAAGGGGCGGAGAAAGCGATGCGGCAGCACGTCGAAAACGGGCTGGAGTTCCTTACCTCGCTCGACAAGGCGCTGTTCGGCAACTGACGGTTCGCGGCGAACGCAGGCTATTTCTCCTCCACCCAGTCGCGCGTGATGCTGCGGGTGGCGAGCAGCATCAGGATGCCCGCCACGATGTAGAGCGGCAGGGCGGTAAGGATCGAGATGCGCAGCGATTCATCGCCGTAGACAGGCGCGTAAATGTCCGAGATCAGGCCGAGCGCGTAGATCCCGCCGCCAAGGCCGATCAGGTTGTTGATGAGAAGGAAGATTGCCGAGGCCGTCGCCCGCGCGCGAGGCTCCACCAAGTGCTGCACCGCCGTCAGCACGGGGCCGAACCAGACGTAATTCAGGCCCTGCGGAATGAGGAACAGCAGGAAGGCCGCGACAAGGCTGTCTGTCAGCACGCCGGCGGCATAGATCGGCGCGCCCACGATGAAGGCGATGGCGGGCAGGCGCGGATACCACTTGCGGTTGCTGCCCAGCCTGTCTGCCAGTGCGCCGCCCGCCAGCATCCCCGTCACCCCGCCGATCAGCAGCACGCCGCCGGTAAACAGCGCCGCGCCCCACAGGTCCAGCTCGAAACTGCGGATCAGGAAGCTGGGTTTCCAGAAGCCGATGCCATAGCCGAGCATCGAGCTGAAGGCCGCGCCGAAGGCCATGAACCAGAACGAGGGTTTCTTCGCGAGGATCAGGAACACCGACCCAATCGACTGCCCACCGTGCGAGCTCGCATCGGAGCTTTCCGGCCTCGGCACGTCCTTCACCAGCAGCTTGAACACAGGCGCGATCAGAATGCCTAGGCCGCCCATCACGAAGAAGGCCACGCGCCAGTCGATCGTCGAGGCGATCCAGCCGCCGCCCATCACCCCGATGGCGCTGCCGATGGGAATGCCGAGCGAATAGATCGCCAGCGCCGTCGCCCGGCGGCGCGGCGGGAAGTAGTCGCCGATGATGGCATAACTGGGCGCGACGCCGCCCGCCTCCCCCACGCCCACGCCCACGCGGGCGAGGAAGATGTGCAGGAAGTTCTGCGCCATGCCGCACAGCGCGGTGAACGCGCTCCAGAACACCAGCGCGATGGTGATGACCCAGCTGCGACTGGTGCGGTCTGCCACGGCGGAGAGCGGCACGGCCAGCGTGGAATAGAGGACGGCGAAAGCGAGACCGCCGAGCAGACCCATCTCGCTGTCCGACAGGCCGAGGTCGGCCTGGATCGGCGCCGCCAGAATCGACAGCATCATGCGGTCGAGGAAATTGAAGATGTAGACCAGCAGCAGCATGGCCAGGACGATGCTGGCCCTTGCCGGAAGTGCTCGTGCCGGAGCGTCTGCGGTTTGCGTCATGCTGCGTAGTCCTGGATAGGGAAATGGTCGGAGGCCGGATCGGCGGACCCGGCCTCCTTTCGCCCGAAACAGCGCGTCCCGAGAGATGGAGTGGGGCGCGGCGTTGTGGAGCGAAAGGGTGTCATGCGAAGGGCCGCTCCTCGGCCCAGCCCATGTCGGGCATCGCAGTGGAAACGGTGTCGGGATATCGCGCATCGCGCTTCTCCCTGAAGGCAGCGATGCCTTCGCGCACGTCGGCAGATCGCCCGCGCGAAGCAAAGACGCGGCTGTCCACGCGGTGCATGTCCATCGGATGCGCCATCGTCTGACCCTGCCACATCAGTTGCCGGGCCAGCGCCACCGAAACGGGCGCGGAGGCGGAGGTCATTTCCAGCGCCTTTTCCTTCGCGGCATCCAGCAGGGCTTCGGGCGCATGGAGCGACTGGACCAGTCCTGCCTCCACTGCTTCCTGAGCGCCGAAGACGCGGCCCGAGAATGTCCAGTCGAGCGCCTTGGCCATTCCCACGATCCGCGGCAGGAACCAGCCGGAGCAGGCTTCCGGCGTCACCCCGCGGCGGGAGAACACGAAGCCGTAGCGCGAATCCTCGGCAGCCATGCGCCAGTCCATCGGCAGTTGCATCGTCGCCCCGATGCCAACCGCCGCCCCGTTGGACGCGGCGATCACCGGTTTCAGGCTGCGGAAGATGCGCAGCGTCACCATGCCGCCGCCGTCGCGGTCCGGCCCACCCACGTCTTCGCGGCCCGTACGCTTGTCGTAGTCGAAAGTGTCGCCCCCGCTGCCGAGATCGGCTCCGGCGCAGAACGCACGGCCGGAACCTGTCAGAATCACCGCGCGCACGGCGTCGTCCGCATCGGTCAGGTCAAACAGCGCAAGCAGGTCCCTGATCATGGCCGGATTGAAGGTGTTCATCTGGTCCGGCCGGTTGAACGTCGCCACCGCCAGTCCGCTGTCGATCGCCAGATCGAGGGTCTGAAAATCAGCCATCCAGTTTCTCTCCATAAAGCGCGCGGGCGTCCTCTTCATAATCGGGGTAGCTCGCCTTCAGCGAGGCGAGATTGAGCAGCATGGTCGCGACCGGGCGCTGCCCGCCGGGGCGGAAGATGCGGTATTCGACCCACAGCGACTCGGTTTTGCGGCTGCCGGTGCGGGCGATCACCTCACGGGTGATCTCGTAGGTTTCGCCGACGAGCAGCGGCCCGTCGCGCAGGCTGATTTCCTGGTCCGCGAACAGGCCGACGCTGGGGCGGCGCACGGCGAACGGCTCGTGGTCGGCGATGGAGTTCGCCAGCACGGAGATCATTTCGAACGGCAGTTCGCGCTCGAACCGTGTGTTGCGTTCGGTGATGGCCTCCAGCTTGTCGGCCAGGCTGAAGGGGTAGAGGTCGCCCATGTGCGTGTCGCGATCCATCGTGACGGCCTTGCGCGAGGTGCGCGTGCCGACGGGCACGTCTGCCACCAGCACGGGATCGGCCAGCGGCTCCAGCCTTGCGAGGCGGGCGCGCAGGAAACTGAGCGGGGCATCCGGGCCGACCGACATGGAGCCGGTGAGAACTTCCGTGCCGTCCTCTTTCTCCATGCGGATCGCGGCGTAGTCGGGCCGCTCTTCGTCCACGCTCGCCAGGCCGCGTACGGCTTCGCCCTCGAACACGGGCGCGCGGTAATGGGCGGAGATGCAGCCGGTGCGCCGCCATTCCTCGCCCCACAGGGCTTCGGCCAGCGGTTCGAACTGCGAGAAATGCGTCGGCCCCTCTATCGTGCCGCCGGAAAAGCCCAGCTTCTGCGCGGTGCCATCGTCGTGGATCGACGCGCTGCCCGAAACCGATTGCGCGCCCAGCATCTGGCGCGGGCGACGGTATGGCCCCGTCAGCGTGTCGCCGTCGCGCACGATATCGGTCCTGAACCCCGTCATGCCAGCAGGGCCGGCAGGCGCTGGGCGGCGATGCCGCGCGCCTCTTCCATGATGCGCCCGATCAGTTCGGCCACGGTCGGTACGTCGTGGATCAGCCCTTGCGCCATGCCAGCCCAGTACAGGCCGTTGTCGAGGTTGCCTTCCTCCATCACGTTCTTCCCGCGCGCCCCGGCCACCAGATGAGCGACATCCTGGAACTCGGCATCGGGCCGCGAAAGAAGGTCCACCACCTCGTCGGAGACGCTGTTCTTGCCCACCCGGGCGGTGTTGTGGAGGTTGCGGAAGATGAGGTTCGTGTCCCGCTCCGTACTGGCGACGATCTTGTCCTTCACGTTCGCGTGGATCTGGCATTCCTGCGTGGCGAGGAAGCGGGTGCCCATGTTCACCCCTTCGGCCCCCAGCGCCAGCGCCGCCACCAGCCCGCGCCCGTCGGCGATGCCGCCGCTGGCGATGATCGGGATATCCAGCGCGTCGGCGGCGGCGGGGATCAGGATCAGGCCGCCGATATCGTCTTCCCCCGGATGGCCCGCGCATTCGAAACCGTCGATGGAGATCACGTCCACGCCCATGCGCTGCGCCGACAGGGCATGGCGCACGGCGGTGCACTTGTGGATCACCTTCACGCCGTTGGCCTTGAAGTCCTCGACATGCTCCTGCGGGCGGTGTCCGGCGGTCTCCACGATGGAGATGCCCGCCTCGATGATCGCCTGCCGGTATTCGGCATAGGGCGGCGGCTTCATTGTCGGCAGGATGGTGAGGTTGACGCCGAAGGGCTTGTCCGTCCGCTCCCGCGTGGCGGCGATTTCCTTCGTCAGGTCTTCCGGCGTGGGCTGCGTCAGCGCGGTGAGCACGGCAAGGCCACCAGCCTCCGCGACGGCAGCGACGAGCGGCGCGCGGCCCACCCATTGCATGCCGCCCATCATGATTGGATGCTCCACCCCGAACATTGCGGTGAACCGGTTGCGCATGCTCTCTCCCTCACGCGATTCGTGATCGGCATCATCCATCACGAAGCGCCCGCTGGCAACGGGCAATTCGCGTTTTTTGAATGCACGGAATGTGGAAGCGCCCTAGGCATTAGGTATCAGCCGAAGGAGAAGTATGGTCAGCCGAGGGTTACGACCACCTTGCCTACCGCTTTGCGTTCCGCCAGTCGCCGGATTGCCGCGCCGCCTTCTTGCAAAGGGTAGGTGCGGTCGATGCGGGGGCTGATCGTGCCGTCCTGCCACCAGCGGATCAGCTGTTCGACATGCTCGGCATTGCGCCGCGGATCGCGCATGACGAAGCCGCCCCAGAACACCCCGCGCACGTCGCAGCTTTTCAGCAGCGTCAGGTTGAGCGGCAGCTTCGGGATGCCCGCCGGGAAGCCGACGACGAGGTAACGCCCCTCCCACGCGATGCTGCGTAGCGCAGGCTCGCAATAGTCGCCGCCGACCGGATCGTAGATAACGTCGGCGCCGCTAGGACCCACGGCTTCCTTGAACGCGGCGGAAAGCGCCTTGCTTTCATCCTTGGCGAACGGCGCGCGACCATAGATCAGCGTTTCGTCCGCGCCCGCCGCACGCGCCGCCTCGGCCTTCTCCTCGCTCGACACTGCGGCGACGACGCGCGCGCCCATGGCCTTGCCGATCTCGACCGCCGCCAGCCCCACGCCGCCCGCCGCGCCGAGCACCAGCAGTTTCTGGCCTTGGCTCAGCTCGCCGCGATCCTTCAGCGCATGGATGGTGGTGGCATAGGTCATCAGCAGGGCGGAGCCTTCCACCGGGTCAACTCCCTCGGGCAGGCGGAATGCGCGCTGCGCGTCGACGACGATCTGCTCCGCCAATCCGCCGAAGCCGGTGACGGCGATCAGCCGGTCGCCCGCGGTCCATCGTTCCACGCCCTCGCCCACCGCAACGACTTCGCCGGCGAATTCCGCGCCGGGCGCGAAGGGGCGGGGCGGGCGCATCTGGTACTTGTCCTCGATGATCAGCACGTCGGGATAGTTGATCGCGCAGGCGAGCACGCGCACCGCCAGTTCGCCCTTGCCGGGCGTGGGCGCGTCGACCTCTGTGAGTTCCAGCGTTTCGGGGCCGCCGGGTTGGCGCGAGAGCAGTGCCTTGATGATCTTTACTCCGTTACGAAGGGATGGGTTCGAGCAGCCGCGACCGCAGCGCGGCCTGCACGGCATCGTCGATGCCGATGGCCTCGAAATAGGCGGTGAGCGATCCGTACTCGCGGTCGATCCCGGCAAAGGCGCTTTCGAGAAAAGCGGGCCGGGCCGATCGCATCACGGCAATCGCTTCGGGCGGAAACGCCTCGCGCATGGCGCCTTGCGCCCGCGCGCCGCCATCGCGGCCGGTGAACAGGGAGCGCGCCATGTCGTCCTCGCTGGCGACGATCCTGTCGGTCATCGCGTAGTCGTCCAGCACGAGATCGCGTGGCACGCCGAGCGCGCTCAGCACCAGCGCCGCCGCCATGCCGGTGCGGTCCTTGCCTGCCGAGCAATGGATGATGCACGGCGCGGCCCTGTCGGCGATGTGCCGGATGATGCCGGAAAAGGCGTGGCTCATCGTGCGCGGAAGCTCGGCGTAGAAATCCAGCATCAGCGCTTCTGCGCCGCCCGCGTCCTGCGGATAGTCCCGCGCCATGTCGACAAGCCGTCGCTTGTGCCCTGGCGGCCACGTATGGAATGCGAGGTGCGAGGCTTGCCACGCGGTTGGGTCGGCCTCCCGCTCGCGGGGTGCGCGCAGGTCGAACACGGTGGCGATTCCCGCCGCTTCGAGCGCGGCGATGTCACCTTTTGTCAGTTGCGACAGACGGTTGGAGCGGAACAATACGCCTCGCCGCACTTTCCGGCCGTCTCTTGCGGGATAGCCACCGAAATCGCGGAAGTTCGCTGCGCCTTCGAGTTCGACGATGCGCGCCCTGTCTTCCGGCCCGAGAGTCATTCCCCGGCCAGGATGGTGTCCGGATCGGCAAACATGCCGCGCGTCAGGCACGAGGCGTAGAGCCGGATCGCGGTCTCGCGCTCCATCGTGGCCGCCCATTTGCGCAGGTCGTAGGCGGAATTGAGCATGGCGGTGATGGTCTGGCTGGCGATCATCGGATTCACCACGCGGATCGATCCCTCCTGCGCGCCGTCCACCAGCGTATTGCCGAAACGCAGCGCGGTCTGGTCGGATTTCGCCAGAACTTCGGTGCGCACGTCGGCGGGCAGCGCCTGTAGCGCAGATGTACGTGTGAGCGGGAATTCGCCCTCGAACTGCAGGTCCATGAAGTGCGCCATCATCGCTTCGAGATGCTGCCACTGCGTCTCGCCCGCGCTGGCGGCCGCCTGCTGCACCGCGGCCATGCGGCTGAAGGAGCGGCGGAAGCACTCGGCGATCAGGTCGTCCTTTGCGTCGAGGTGATGGTAGAAGCTGCCCTTCGTCACCTGCAATTCCTCGACGATGCGCGTGACGCTGGCCCCGCGATAGCCGCTCTCGTTGATGAGCCGGGTGGCGACCCCAAGGAAATTGGGCGCGCCGCGCTCCTCGTCGCCGACGGGTTCTCCGTCCGCGCCGGGCGGCAATGCGATCGGCGACCATGCGGTTTCGGGCAGGGCGAGGCCGTGGTCGAACAGGTCGAACAACTGGCGGTGCACGCGCGGGAATTCGTCTGCCGGGAAACGCGCCAGCCACACCGGCATCCAGAAAATGGTTTCCTGCAACAGGTGCGTTCGCGCCGTGATCAGCGGCTTCGCCTCTTCGGGGAAATCGCCCCACAGCGCACGCGTGGCGCGGAACAGGTCTACGTATTGCTCCAGCAAAGGCTCGCGGATCGCATCGTCCAGCGTGCGCACTTCGGACAGCGTGGCGATGGGCACATCGGAGCCATCGATCACGGCGGCGCGCAGGTCGATGTGAAGCTGCAGCAGGCGGCGCACGCGTTCGCGGGGTGTGCCTTCCTTTGCCGCCTCGTCCACGTATTCGCGCAGGCGACCAATGGCGCGTTCGAACACGGCGGCGGCCAGCACGTCCTTGCGCGGGAAGTAGTAGGTGACGCTGGTGGTGCTCAGTTCCACGGCCTGCGACACGGCCTGCAGGGTTGTCGCCTTGGCACCGTGCTCGTTGATCAGGTTCGTCGCCGCATCCAGCAAGGCATCGCGCTTGCGCCGGTAACGCTGTCCGCGCTGGGGTCCCCCTGCCGCCCCGGAAGTCTCGATTGCTTTCGCGTCCATCGGTCTTCCATGCCGCAAACGGGCTCGTTCGCCAAGCAAAAGGATAAACGGAAATTGGTTGTCCTCGGCCAAGTTTCGAACGTATGGTATCCTCAAATGCATAAAACGAGGTGCCTAGATGACTGATAGCGGCCAGGAACAGTTTGCCGATCTCGATGGTGACAGCCTGGCGCGTTGGCTTGGTGAAAATACCGCGCTTGAAGGGGCGATCGAGAAGGTCGTTAAGTTTTCCGGCGGCCAGTCGAACCCTACCTACCGGATGGAGTGTGGCGGGAAGAGCTACGTCCTGCGGCGCAAGCCGTTCGGCAGGATCCTGCCTTCCGCTCATGCGGTGGAGCGCGAGTTCCGGCTGATCAGCGCGCTGCACCCGCTCGGTCTGCCGGTGGCGAAGCCCCATGCGCTGTGCGAGGATGAAAGCGTCATCGGCTCCCCGTTCTACATCATGGACATGGTGGAAGGCCGGGTGTTCTGGGACGGCGCGCTGCCCGATTGCGCGAGGGAGGAACGCGCCCCCATCTACCACGCGATGGTCGATACGCTGGCGCGGATCCACGCCGTCGATCCGCAGGAAGCGGGACTGGGCGGCTACGGGGCACCCGGCAACTATTTCGAGCGGCAGGTGGGCCGCTGGACCAAGCAGTACCGCGCTTCCCAGACAGACGACCTTGCTGCCGTCGAAGGCCTCATCGAGTTCCTGCCCGACACCGTGCCCGAGCAGGAGCGCACCAGCATCATCCACGGCGACTACCGTATCGACAACCTGATCTACGCCCCCGATGCGCCGGAAGTGCGCGCGGTGCTGGACTGGGAGCTTTCCACGCTGGGCGATCCCCTGGCGGATTTCACCTACCTCGCGATGAACTGGGCGCTGCCCCGGCAGGGTCGCAACGCGCAGCTTGGCGGGCTGGACCTGGAGGAGCTGGGCATCCCCTCTCTGGAGGAGATCACCCGCCGGTATTGCGAGGCTACGGGCCGCAGCAGCGTGCCCGACATGAACTGGTACTTCGCCTACAATCTCTTCCGCCTCGTCGGCATCCTGCAGGGCATCAAGAAGCGCATCATCGACGGCAACGCCTCCAGCAAGGACGCGCAGAAGAAGGCCGCCATGGTCGAGCCGCTGGCCGATGCAGCCCTTAATTTCGCCAAGAAGGCCGGAGCCTGAATTTTACAAGCTATTGCAAGGAGTAAATCCCATGTCGCTGTTCGATTGCACCGGTAAGGTTGCCGTCATCACCGGCTCGTCGCGCGGGATCGGCCGCGCCATCGCCGAAGAGCTGGCCGCCCACGGCGCGCGCGTCGTCATTTCCAGCCGGAAGCAGGATGCCTGCGAGGACGTGGCCGCCGCGATCAACGCGAAACACGGGGAGGGCACCGCCGTCGCCATCGCCGCCAGCATTTCCGAGAAGGAAGCGCTGGAACGGCTCGTCGAGCAAACGCACGAGAAGCTCGGCCCGATCGACATTCTCGTCTGCAACGCGGCGAGCAATCCCTACTACGGTTCGATGGACGGGATCACGGACGAGCAGTTCCGCAAGATCCTCGACAACAACGTGCTCTCCAACCACTGGCTGGTGCAGCTGGCTCTGCCTGACATGCGGGCGAGCGGCGGGGGCGCGATCATCGTGGTCTCCAGCATCGGCGGCCTGCGCGGATCGGCCATGATCGGCGCCTACAACATCTCGAAAGCGGCGGATTTCCAGCTTGTGCGCAACTACGCCGTGGAAGTCGGCAAGGACAATATCCGCATCAACGCCATCGCCCCCGGCGTGGTGAAGACGGACTTCGCCCGCGCCCTGTGGGAGGATCAGAAGGCGCACGATCGCACCGCCGCCGTCACCCCCATGCGCAGGCTGGGCGAGCCGCGCGATATCGCCGGGGCGGCGGTCTACCTCGCCAGCGATGCGGGCGCTTGGATGACGGGGCAGATGATGGTGATCGACGGCGGCGTCACCATCGGATCGGGCATGTAATGGGCCAGCTTTCCGGCAAGGTGGCCTGCATCACGGGCGCGGCTTCCGGCATCGGCCGGGCGAGCGCGCTGCTGTTTGCATCCGAGGGTGCAAAGGTCGTCGCGTTCGACCGCTCCTCCAGCGTTGCCGACACGGTGGAAGCGGTGAAGGATGCTGGCGGGCAGGCCATCGGCATGACGGGCGACGCGGCGGATGAAGCCGATATCGCCGCGCTGGTGAGCCAGGCGCGCGAGGCCTTCGGTGGCCTCCACATCTTCTTCGCCAACGCCGGGATCACCGGCACGGCGCGGGAGGGGTTCTTCGACAGCGATGCCGCGAACTGGACCGAGGTATTGCGCGTCAACCTGATCGGTCCATTCTGCGCGGTGAAGCATGCCGCGCCTGCTATCAGCGAAAGCGGCGGCGGGGCGATCGTCTGCACCGCCTCGGTTGCCGGCCTGCGTTCCGGTGCGGGGCCTGCGCCCTACTCGGCATCGAAGGCGGGCGTGATCAACCTGGTGCAGACGGCGGCGCAGCAGCTTGCTGGCACTAAGGTGCGGATCAACGGCATCTGCCCCGGCCTGATCGAGACGGGGATGACCGCGCCGCTCTACGAGAATGCGCGGGCGAAGGGACTGGAGGACAGGATCGGCTTGCTCAACCCGCTGGGGCGCGGCGGCGAACCCGAAGAGATCGCGAAGGTCGCCCTGTTCCTCGCATCCGACGCTGCCAGCTACGTTCACGGACAGATCACCGTGGTCGACGGCGGGCTCTCCACATCGCACCCGGTCACGCGGCCTCCGGGCCTTGCGAGAGGCTGACGGGCGGCACGGGGGCAAGGGCCCGGGAACGGACAGCAAGGGGCCGCAGGGCGATACACCGGGCGCAGCGATGCCGTGGCGGGGTGCGACGCTGCGCGCCCGCGCGCCCGCTCGGAGGATCCTGCAAAGCCGCTTGTCTGAAAACACGGTATGTCCTACGGCTGTGCGGGAAGCGGAGTCGCATGGGCCTTTTGCCCGTCCGCAGACGCAGCCAGTCGGAACGGGAGCAAGCATGTCCAAAGTCACCACCAAGCGCGAAGGCGAAGTCCTTGTCGTCACGCTCGACAATCCGCCCGTGAACGCCTTCTCCACCGAAGTCCGCAACGCGATGGCGGCCGCGGTCGAGGACGCAGCGAGCGATGACGGTGTGAAGGCCGTGGTGATCCGGGCGGAGGGACGCATGTTCTCCGGCGGGGCGGACATTACCGAATTCGGAAAAGCCCCGGTCCATCCGACGCTGCCCGAATTGATCGACTCCATCGAGAACCTCGACAAGCCGGTGGTCGCGGCGCTGAACGGCACGGCGCTGGGCGGCGGCTGCGAGATCGCGCTGGGCTGCAATTATCGCATCGGCGTGCCCGCAACGAAGATCGGCCTTCCCGAAGTGAAGATCGGCATCCTGCCCGGCGCGGGCGGCACCCAGCGCCTGCCGCGCGTGGTCGGCGTGGAGGAAGCCCTGCCCATCATCGTGACGGGCAACCCGGTTTCGGCGAAGAAGGCAGAGGCCATCGGCCTGCTCGACAGGATCGTGGCGCCGGAACGCCTGCGGGAAGAAGCCATCGCCTTCGCCCGCGAGGTGGCGGGGGGGAGCGAGCATCCCGTCTCCAGCAAGCGCACCGACAGGATCGACGCGCACGACCCCGGCGTGTTCAAGGCATTCCGCGAGAAGAACGCGCGCCGCCTGAAGGGTCTCGACGCACCGGCACGCTGCATCGAAGCGGTCGAACTGGCCACGCAGCTTTCCTACGACGAGGGCATCGCGAAGGAGCGCGAGTTCTTCATGGAACTGGTGATGGGCGACCAGTCGAAGGCCCTGCGCCACGTGTTCTTCGCAGAGCGGCAGGCGGGCAAGATCGACGGCTTGCCAAAGGACGCGGTGCCGCTGCCGATCCGCAAGGTCGGCATCATCGGCGCGGGCACGATGGGCGGCGGCATCGCGATGAACTTCCTCTCCGCCGGGTACGATGTCACCATCGTCGAGCGAGAGCAGGAAGCGCTGGATCGCGGTGTCGGCATCATCCGCAAGAATTACGATGCCACGGCGCGCAAGGGGCGGATGACCGAGGAGCAGGTCGAGAAAGCGATGGGCCACCTCAGCACTTCGCTCGATTACCAGGACCTCGCCGACTGCGACCTCGTGATCGAGGCGGTGTTCGAGCTGATGGCGATCAAGAAGGACGTGTTTGGCAAGCTGGACGCGATCTGCAAGCCGGACGCCATCATGGCCTCTAACACCAGCTATCTGGACGTGAACGAGATTGCCGCCTGCACCTCGCGGCCCGAGCAGGTGGTGGGCCTGCACTTCTTCTCGCCCGCCAACATCATGCGCCTGCTGGAAGTGGTTCGCGGCGAGAAAACCAGCCCGCAGGTGATGGCGACCGCGATGGATCTGGCCAAGAAAATCGGCAAGGTCGCGGTGGTTTCCGGCGTGTGCCACGGCTTCATCGGCAACCGCATGCTGGCGAAGCGGCAGGAGCAGGCGAGCGAACTGCTGATGGAAGGCGCGCGGCCCGCGCAGGTGGACAAGGTGCTGACCGATTTCGGTTTCCCGATGGGGCCGTTCCAGATGGCCGATCTTGCAGGGCTCGACATCGGCTGGGACCCGGAGAAGACGAGTAGCGCCACCGTGCGTGAAGTGCTGTGCGAGCGCGGGCGGCGCGGGCAGAAGACCGGCAAGGGCTTCTACGATTACGACGAAAACCGCCAGCGCACGCCGTCTGACGAAGTGGACGCTGTGATCGCCGACTTCGCCGCAAAGTCGGGCGAGGAGCAGCGCGATATCTCCGACGAGGAAATCCGCGAGCGGCTGCTCTATCCGATGGTGAACGAGGGCGCGCTCATCCTGGAGGAAGGCGTGTCCCAGCGCGCGAGCGACATCGATACCGTCTGGGTCAACGGCTACGGCTGGCCGCCGCACACCGGCGGGCCGATGTTCTGGGCCGATACCATTGGCCTCGATAGCGTGCTGGCGGGGCTGGAGAAGCACGGCATGGAAGTGAGCCAATTGCTGCGCGAAAAGGCGGCGAAGGGCGAGACTTTCAATGGCTGACGCGCTTGAAGGCTTCCGCCGAGAGGCGCGCGACTGGCTGGAGGAGAATTGCCCGGCCGAAATGCGCACACCCATGCGCAGCGAGAAGGACATCTGCTGGGGCGGGCGCAAGTTCACTTTCGCCAGCGACGCGCAGAAGCAATGGCTGGACGTGATGGCGCAGCGCGGCTGGACCGTGCCCGACTGGCCGAGAGAATACGGCGGCGGCGGTCTGTCGCCTGCCGAGGCCAAGGTGCTGAAGCAGGAAATGGCGGCGCTCGGCTGCCGGGTGCCGTTGCAAAGCTTCGGCATATCCATGCTCGGCCCCGCGCTGCTGAAGTACGGCACCGAGGCGCAGAAGCTGGAACACCTGCCGAAGATCGCGCGCGGCGAGATCCGCTGGTGCCAGGGTTACAGCGAGCCGAACGCAGGCTCCGACCTTGCCAGCCTTTCTACCAGTGCAGAGGACAAGGGCGACCATTTCCTCGTCAACGGGCAGAAGGTGTGGACCAGCTATGCCGATCGGGCCGACTGGATCTTCTGCCTCGTTCGCACCGATACCTCGCAGAAGCAGGGCGGCATTTCCTTCCTGCTGTTCGACATGGAATCGGAAGGGGTTTCCACGAAGCCGATCAAGCTGATCAGCGGCGCATCTCCTTTCTGCGAGACCTTCTTCGACGATGTGAAAGTGCCGAAGGACCAATTGTTGGGAGAGGTCAACCAGGGCTGGACCGTCGCCAAGTACCTGCTCGGCCACGAGCGGGAGATGATCTCCGGCATGGGCGGGCGGGCGCAGGGGCCGTCGCTATCGGAATACGCACTCGGGAAGATCGGGCGCGACGAACAGGGGCGGCTGGACGACCCGGTGCTGCGCGCGCGTATCGCCCTGTACGAGGTGCGTGCCCACGCCTTCGCCGCAATGAGCGAGCGGTTCATCGACCGTCTGAAGGCAGGCAAGATTCACCCCGCGCAGCCCAGCATGATGAAATACTACGGCACCGAGCTGAACAAGGACCGTCACGAACTGCTGATGGCGGCGGGCGGCAGCGACGCGCTGGAATGGGATAGCGAGAATTCGGGTGGGGGAAAGGCCGCGCGCGGCTGGCTGCGCACGAAGGCCAATTCCATCGAAGGCGGGACGAGCGAAATCCAGCTCAATATCATCGCCAAGCGCATCCTCGAACTGCCGGAGGGCTGACATGCCGCTGTTCCTAGACGACGACCAGGAAACCCTCGCTGACACCGTACGCCCCTTCATGGCGAGCGAGGCGCCGGTCTCTCACCTGCGCACGCTTCGCGATGCGGACGATCCCGCGGGGTTCAGCCGCGATCTTTGGCGGCAGTTCGGCGAGATGGGCTTCACCGGCGTGCTGGTGGACGAAGGTGACGGCGGCCTCGGCATGGGTCATGTCGAAGCCGGAATCGTGCTCGAAGAAATCGGCCGCAACCTCACCCCCTCGCCTTTCATCGGCACGGCGGTGGGCGCGGTCGAGGCGCTGCGTGGCGCAGACGCGGCGCTGAAGCAGGCGTGGTTGCCGGGCATCGTCGCGGGAGAGACCGTCGCCGCGCTGGCGCTGGACGAGGGCGCAAAGCACCGCCCGCGCCATGTTGCGCTGAAGGCAGAGCGGCAGGGCAACGGTTTTCGCCTCTCGGGCGCGAAGCAGTTCGTGGCCTTCGGGCACGAGGCGGACCTGCTGATCGTTTCCGCCCGCACATCGGGCGATTTAGCGGACGAGGACGGCGTGACTCTGTTCGCCGTGCCGTGCAGCCAGCCGGGCATCACCGTCAACGCCGAGCGGCTGGCCGACTCCAGCTTTGCGGCGCGCGTGGACTTGGACGGCGTGGAACTGGACGGCAGCGCCGTGATCGGCGAGATCGACGGCGGCAGGGCATTGCTCAACCGCGTGCTGAGCGCAGTGCGCGCCGGTGCCTCTTCCGAAATGGTGGGCGTTGCCGAAGGGGCGAGCGCCCTGACGCTCGACTACCTCAAGCAGCGCAAGCAGTTCGGCCGCGTGATCGGCAGCTACCAGGCGCTGCAACACCGCGCAGCGCACCTCTACAGCGAAATGGAGGTGGCCCGCGCCGCCACGCTGAAAGCGCAGCAGTCGCTCGATACAAGCAGCGCCGATGCGGACCGCGATGCTTCCGTCGCCAAGGCGATGACGGGCATGGCCAGCGGCCTTGCGGTGCGCGAGGCGGTGCAGATGCACGGCGGCATCGGCATGACCGACGAATACGACATCGGCTTCTTCATGAAGCGCCAGCGCGTGCTGGCCGAAATGTTCGGCGATGCCGATTTCCATGCGGACCTGTTGGCTCGGATGGAGGGGTATTGAAGGGCTCAGGCCCACCCCGCTGCGACTAGGCGGCAAGCCGCCAAGTCTCGCTCCCCTCCCGCATGCGGGAGGGGTAGTGAAGCTTGGTGAGCCATAGGCGAACCTAGCTGCAACGGGGAGGGCGCGGTCCCGAAATCAGGCCGCGCGCATCAGCTCGATATAGCGGGCAAGGTGCTCATCCTCGTCACCCAGCAGGTGGCCGAGGATCACCATGCGTTTCGCATAGTGCGACAGCGGCAGTTCCCAGGTCATTCCGATGCCGCCGTGGATCTGGATGGCTTCCTCCGCCGCCAGATTGCCCACCTTGCCGAGCGTGTACTTCGCCGCGGCGACGAAGCGATCGCGCTCCGGCTTGTCGAAAAAGGCCGCCGCATTGATCGAGGAGGAACGCGCCTGCTCGATCTCCAGCGCCAGCGTCGCCATGCGGTGCTGCAAGGCCTGGAACTTGCCGATGGGCACGCCGAACTGCTTGCGGGTGCGCATGTATTCCAGCGTCTGATCGCGCAACTGGTCCATCACGGCAACGCCTTCCCACGAAAGCGCCACGACGCCGGCCGCCTCGGCCTCGGCAATGGTATTGGCATCGACGCCGGAAAGGAGCTTCGCCGGAGCGCCCGAGAGGTGCAACTCGCCGCCCGAGCCGCCATCCACCATCCTGTAATCGGACACGGAAACGCCTGTCCCGCCTGCTTCCACGAGGAATGCCTTGTCACCTGCCGTGACCACGATCAGGTCCGCCGCGCCGAGGTAGCCGACCACGCCTTTCGAACCGTCGAGCGTCCAGTCCTCGCCCGAGCCGCTGGCGGTAACATCGCGGTCCTCCCCGCTATCGGCATCGTGCGCCGGAGCGTGCGCCAGCGTCACGATCTTTTCGCCGCCGATCACGCTTTCCAGTGCCTCGCTCTCGCCAGCGGCGGCCAGCAGGTGCCCGGCCATCAGCGTTTCGAGGAACGGCCCTGTTGCAATGGCACGGCCCACTTCGGCGAACACCACGCCGATATCGAAGGCGTTGCCGCCAAAGCCGCCGACGTCTTCGGAAAACAGCGCGCCCAGCACGCCCAATTCGGCCAGTTCGCTCCACATCGCCCGATCGAAGCCGTGTTCGGTCTCGATCATCTTGAGGCGTTTTTCCCAGTCGAAATTCTTGGCAAGAAAGCGGGACATCGTGTCCGCCAACATCTGGCGGTCTTCACCGATTGCGAAATCCATGACGATCAGAGCTCCAGTATGGCCTTGGTGATGATCTCGCGCTGCACCTCGTTGGAGCCGCCGAAGATCGAAAGCTTGCGATTGTTGAAATATTGCGAGGAAACAGGGCCGGTCCATTCGGGGCCGACGGGCGCGCCGTTGTAGCCTTCCTCCAGGCTCTCCGCGACGAAGGGCTGGGCGTAGCGGCCCGCCGCGCGGCGCATCAGCGCGCCGATTTCCTGCCGGATTTCGGTGCCGCGGATTTTCAGCATGGAGCTTTCCGCCACGGGCGCACCGCCCTTGCCCGCCGCATCCAGCACGCGCAGGTTCGTGGTCTTCATGTTCTCGAGGTCGATCTCCAGCCGCGCCAGCCGCTGCGCGAACAGCGGATCGTCGATCAGCAGCGTGCCGTTCTTCTTCGTGGTGCGGGCAATGTGCTTCAACTGCTCCAGCGCCGCCATGCTCGCGCCGATCCCGGCAATGTTCGTGCGCTCGTACGTCAGCAGGTACTTGGCGTAGGTCCAACCCTTGTTCTCCTCGCCGACGAGGTTGCTGACAGGCACCTTAACATCGGTGAAGAACACCTCGTTCACCTCGGCATCGCCGTCCAGCAGCTTGATCGGGCGCACTTCGATGCCGGGCGATGTCATGTCGATCAGCAGGAAGGAGATACCCTCCTGCTTCTTGCCGCTGCTGTCGGTGCGCACGAGGCAGAAGATCCAGTCGGCATGTTGGCCCAGCGTCGTCCAGGTCTTCTGGCCGTTGACGATATAGTGGTCGCCTTCCCGCACCGCGCTGGTCTTCAGGCTGGCGAGGTCGGACCCGGCGCCCGGCTCCGAATAGCCCTGGCACCACCAGTCCGTGCCATCGAGGATGCGCGGCAGGTAGTGCCGGCACTGTTCCTCGGTGCCGTACTTGATGAGCACGGGCGCGAGCATGGACAGGCCGAAGGGCACGATGCGCGGCGCGTGGGCCATCGCGGTCTCGGTCTCGAAAATGAACTTCTGCATCACCGACCAGTCGGTGCCACCATACTTTTCCGGCCAGTGCGGGGCGAGCCAGCCCTTCTCGTTGAGGATGGCGTGCCATTCCTCCATATCGGCCTTGGTCAGGCGCTTGCCCTCGCGCACCTTGCTGGAAAGACGGGCAGGCAGCTTTTCCTTCAGGAACGTGCGGACTTCCTCGCGGAAGGCTTCTTCTTCTGGCGTATATTCAAGGTTCATGGCTTCTCTCGCTTACGCAGGAATTTCGAACAGGCCGGCAGCGCCCATGCCGCCCGCGACGCACATGGAGACGACGGCGTAGCGTTCACCGCGCCGCCGCGCCTCCAGCAGCGCCGCGCCGACGAGCCGCGATCCGGTCATGCCGAAGGGGTGGCCCAGCGCGATGGCGCCGCCGTTGACGTTGAGCCGCTCGGGATCGATGCCGAGATGGTCGCGACAATAGAGCGCCTGGCTGGCAAATGCCTCGTTGATCTCCCACAGGCCGATTTCGCTCACCGAGAGCCCGGCGCGGTCGAGCAGCTTGGGGATCGCGAAAACGGGGCCGATGCCCATCTCGTCGGGTGCGCATCCGGCGGAGGCGAAGCCGCGAAACACGCCCAGCACCTCGCGCCCCTCGGCCTCTGCCGTGGCGCGGTCCATCAGCACCTGCGCCGCCGCGCCGTCCGAAAGCTGGCTGGCATTGCCCGCCGTGATGTGCTGGCCTTCCTTCACTTTCGCGCCGTCCCCGAAGACGGGATTGAGGCTCGCCAGCGCCTCGTAAGTGGTGCCGGGACGGATGCCTTCGTCCGCTTCCAGCGTCACCATCTCGCGGCCTGTCTCGCTGCCGTCCTTGGCCCGGATCACTTTCTCGGTGGTGAGCGGGACGATTTCCTCGGCGAGGCGGCCCGCCTCTGTCGCGGCGGCGGCGCGCTGCTGGCTTTCCGCGCCGAACTTGTCCTGCGCCTCGCGCGAGACGTCGTAGCGCTCGGCCACGATCTCGGCGGTCTCGATCATCGCCATGTAGGCGTCCGGCTCGTGTTCCAGCACGTTGGGCGATCGCCAGGATGGATCGACAATGCCCGGCACCATGGTGAGCGAGATGGATTCGCAGCCGCCCGCCATCAGCACGTCGGCATCGCCTGCCATGATGCTGCGCGCGGCCAGCGCCACCGTGGTGAGGCCGGAAGCGCACTTGCGGTCCAGCGTCATCGCGGGAACGCTCTGCGGCAATTTGCTGCCGAACACGCTCATGCGGCCAAGGTTGTAGAACTGCGGGCCGTACTGGTTGCCGCAGCCCCAGTAGAGGTCCTCCACCCTTTCCGGTTCTATCCCGGCGCGATCGAGCGCGGCGTCGATCACGTGGGCGGCCAGCCGGTCCGGCATGGTGGCGTTGAACGCGCCGCGGTGGGCCTTGCCGATGGGCGTGCGGGCGGTGGAAACGATGGCGGCTTCGCGGGTCATGACCTCGCTCCCGGTTTGGCCTTCAGGTCGGTGTATTTGCTGAATTCATTGCGGGCGATGGCGCGGTTGTGGACCTCGTCCGGCCCGTCGGCGAAGCGCAGCGTGCGGGTGCTGGCCCAGGTCGCGGCCAGTTCGTGATCGCTGCTGACTCCGCCGCCGCCGTGCGCCTGGATCGCATCGTCGAGGATGGCGAGCGCCATGCTGGGCGCCTGCACCTTGATCATGGCGATCTCGTTCTTGGCGGCCTTGTTGCCCTCGCGGTCCATCATGTCGGCGGCCTTGAGGCACAGGAGGCGGCTCATCTCGATGTCGATGCGGGCGCGGGCCACGCGTTCTTCCCACACGCTCTGCTGGTAGATGAACTTACCGAACGCGACACGGGCTGTGAGGCGGCGGCACATGGCCTCCAGCGCCTCTTCCGCAACGCCGATCGTGCGCATGCAGTGATGGATGCGACCGGGGCCGAGGCGGCCCTGCGCGATCTCGAACCCGCGCCCTTCGCCCAGCAAAATGGCGTCGGCGGGCAGGCGCACGTTATCGAGCGTGATCTCCGCATGGCCGTGGGGTGCATGGTCGTAACCGTAGACGGTCAACATCCGTTCGATGGTCACGCCGTCCGTATCCATCGGCACCAGGATCATGGACTGGCTGCCGTGGCGCGAGCCTTCGGGATCGGACTTGCCCATCACGATGGCCACCTTGCAGCGCGGATCGCCCGCGCCGCTGCTCCACCACTTGCGGCCGTTGATTACCCACTCGTTGCCGTCGCGGATGATGCTGGCCTCGATATTGGTGGCATCGGAGGAAGCGATGTCCGGCTCAGTCATCAGGAAGGCGGAGCGGATCTCGCCGTTCATCAGCGGGGTGAGCCAGCGGTCCTTCTGTTCGCGCGTGCCGTAGCGGTGCAGCACTTCCATGTTGCCGGTGTCGGGCGCGGAGCAGTTGAACACCTCGCTGGCCCAGTAAACGCGGCCCATTTCCTCCGCACACAAGGCATACTCCAGATTCGAAAGCTGCTCGCCCTCGAAGGTGAAGCTGTCGTCCACGTGGGCTTGCCCGGAGTGGGGCGGCATGAACAGGTTCCACAGGCCAGCCTCTCGCGCGACGGGCTTCAGTTCCTCGATCACCGGGTTCGGCGCCCAGCGGTCTCCCGCAGCCGCCGCCGCCTTGTAATCGGCCTGTCGCGGCCTGATTTTCTCATCGATGAACTGTTTGACGCGGTCGCGCATGGCGCGCTGGCGGTCGCTAAGGTTGAAATCCACGTTTGCCCTATCCTCTCAACGGGCCCTCTCCACGGCACCGAACTTTCGAAGCAATGTCCGAATGCACCTTTTTGGGCCGCTTGTCTACATACGCAATCTTCAGGTTCCAAAAATTCGCCTTGGCAAAGCGCGCCAATTCAGCGAACCTGCGAATCCTGAAAGTCATGCCGGATGGAGAGCATAGTGAAAGCAGCCGTATTGCGCGCGGTGGGTGAGCCGCTGCAGGTCGAGGATGTCGCCATTTCGAAGCCCGGACCGCGCGAGGTGCTGATCCGCGCGGCGGCCACCGGCGTGTGCCATTCGGACCTGCACTTCGTGGAAGGTCACTACCCGACCGCGCTGCCCACGGTGCTGGGCCACGAATGCGCAGGGATCGTGGAGCAGGTGGGCAGCGAAGTGCGCACCGTCGCGCCGGGCGATCACGTCGTCACCTGCCTCTCCGCTTTCTGCGGACACTGCGAGTTCTGCGTGGGCGGGCACCTGTCGCTGTGCAACGAGCCCGATACCCAGCGCCCCAAGGATGCCGAGCCGCGCCTAGGCACGGCGGATGCATCGATGGCGCAGTTCCTCAACCTGTCGGCCTTCGCCGAGCAGCTGCTGATCCACGAGAACGCCTGCGTGAAAATCCGCAAGGACATGCCGCTGGATCGCGCCGCCCTGCTGGGCTGCGCCACGATCACCGCCTATGGCTCGATTGTCCGCACGGCGGAGGTGAGGCCGGGGCAGAGCGTTGCCGTGATCGGCTGCGGCGGGGTGGGGCTATCCACCATCAACGCGGCGCAGATCGCCGGGGCCGGGCGCATCATCGCCATCGACATGGTGGCGGAAAAGGAACAGCTCGCCCGCGACTTCGGTGCGACCGATTTCATCGACGCGTCCGAAGGCGACGTGTGGAAGAAAGTGCTCGGCCTGACGAACGGCGGGGTGGACCACGCCTTCGAGGCGATCGGCCGCGCGGACACCGCATCAGACGCCTTCCGCATGCTCCGCCGCCGGGGCATTGCCACGGTGATCGGCATGATCCCGGTGGGCCAGAAGGTGACGCTGAACGGTTATGAACTGCTCCAGGAAAAGCAGCTGCGCGGATCGATGATGGGATCGAACCAGTTCCCCGTCGACATTCCGCGCCTTGTCGATTTCTACATGGCCGGAAAACTGAAACTGGACGAAATGATCTCGCGCCGCATCCAGCTATCGCAGGTGAACGAGGCTTTCGAGGAAATGAAGGGCGGCAAGATCGCGCGGTCGGTGATAACGTTCGATTGATGGGGGAGTGCCGCCTGCGGTGGAAAGCGAACGCTCGCCGGACCGCTGCCGGCGCGGTCGATCATATCAGGCCGGCGGTGAACGCCACGTAACCGGCATAGCCTGCCACCAGCAAGGAGCCCTCGACTCGTGAGAGCCTGCCGCCGGTAAAGGCGAACAGCATCACGATGGCGGAAACGGCAAGCAGCACCAGCAGGTCAACTTGAAGAATACCCGCCGGAATCTCGGTTGGGGCGACAATTCCGGTTACCCCTCCGATAAAGAGAACGTTGTAAATGTTCGAGCCAAGGACGTTACCGAGAGCAATCTCTCCCTGGCGCTTGATCGCGGCAATCGCGGACGTCACCAGTTCCGGCAATGAAGTACCGACGGCCACGACCGTCAATCCGATGACCTCGTCCGAAACGCCGAGACTGGCCGAAATCGTGATTGCAGCATCGACGAGCAAGCTGCCTCCCCAAACAATGAGAGCTATGCCCGCAACCAAGGAAGCGGCCGCCAGCACAATCGATCCTTGAGGCTTGGCAGAAGGAACGAGTGCGGGATCGATCTCCTCGAGTGCCAACGCCTTGTCGTAGGCCGCGCCATGACCCGCCCCTGCCTTTTCCTGCCGAAATGCAAGATACACGTAGGCAAACATCCCCACCACCAGGAGGATACCGACGCCCCGGGTAAGGCCGAGTGTATAACCTGCCGCGATCAGTATCGCTGCGCAGACCAGTCCTGTTCCGCCATCGCGCCAGAGAACCCCGCGAGGAACCGCGAAGGGAGAGAGCGCAACCGCCAGACCGAGGATCAGCAAGAGGTTCGCTATGTTCGAGCCCACGATATTGCCAAGAGCGATACCCGGCGAACCGGCAAGGGCGGCCTGAACGCTCGCCGCGAGTTCGGGCATCGAAGTGCCCATCCCCACGATCGTGAGGCCAATGAGCATCGGCGAAAGGCCGAGATGTTCGGCAATGCGAACAGCGCCGCGCACCAGGAGTTCGCCACCGGCGATCAGAAGGACGAGACCGAGAACAAGCAGCAGGTATGTCATGGCAGAAGGTCCAGTGCGACGCGGAGGCCGCCCAGCAGGGCTGCAACCGCTGTTGCAACCGCTGCGCGAGCATTCAGGATGCGAGCGCGGTTGAGCGCGGTCACCAGGCGGTTCAGATCCGCGTGGTTGAAATCCTCGAACTTGCTGACCCTGCGCTGGGGCTTGCCCGCAGCTTGCAGCCAGAACCAGGCAGACATTACCGCTGCGACGACAATGGTCACGTCCAGCACGTAGAGCGCTATTTCCACAAGACCGCTCCGAACCAACGGATTGGCGCGTCACTGGCTGTAGTCGTGAATTTCATTTCGAACCTCGTCCGATCAAATGATCTGGGAAAACCACTTGTTCCGACATCGCGATGCATGGGGAGCTATCGCCAGAGGGGCCCGGTAACTCGCGACAGATATGAGAGCCGCCAAGGTTTACAAGTGGCGGTGGGTCGAGCAGTTCACATTTCTTGAAGAGCCGCACGGAGGCATGCGGCAGGGAATTTTGGACGGAGAGCAGATGAATTTCGAGATTCCTTCAGCACTCTACACTTCCGACGTTTTTGCATCGGTTTCCCTCATTGTGGTCCTGCTTGTGGCGAGGCTGATCGCAGGCCGCGCCCTGCGGCGCAGAGACGATCTCACACAGCAAGTCGCGCGCCGCTGGACCGCGAATTTCCGCAACGTGCTGATCCTCGTAGCGGTAATCGGTCTCATCATGATCTGGGCACCGCAGTTGCGGACTTTCGCCCTGTCGCTCACGGCGGTCGCAGTCGCCATTGTGGTGGCGACCAAGGAACTGATCCTATGCCTGTCCGGCGCGGCGCTGCGCACTTTCACGCGCGCGTTCTCTGTGGGAGACGTGATCGAGGTGGGCACGACGAAGGGGGAGGTTCTCGATCTCAACCTGCTGGCGACGCGGCTGAAGGAATTCGAGAGCGCCGACGGGTCGATCGTGCCGACAGGCCGCACGATTACCCTTCCGTACAGCTTGCTGTTCACTCTGCCTGCAAAGGTCCTGCCTCACGCAAAAGGGACTATAGAGCACGCCTTCGAAATGACCTTCGAGCCCGATGCAGACGTCTTCGCCATGAACGAGGACCTGCTTGAGGTCGCTGAAATGGCGCTGGCCGACAATGTCGCCGACACCGGAACCACGACATCCTCGGGTCATCAGAGAGCGCGTTGCCGGATCAACTTCGGGACGAGTGAAATCGGCAAGTATCGTCTCGAAATCATTCTGTTCGGTCATCTGCCCGATCCGCAAGGCGCGGAGAACGCGGTTACTCGCGCAATCGGCTCACTGGTGCATTCGCGGCAACGAATTACTGTCGGGGCGTAGTAATTGCTCTGTCCGCAATCGGGTCGAACGAGGTGCCTGCCTGAATTGAACAGACACGCCCGCCCTATCAATCCGCCGTCTCGAACAACCCGCGCAGGTCCTTCTTCAGGATCTTGCCATTGGCGTTGCGTGGCAGGGTGTCGTCGGTGAAGGCGATCCGCACCGGCACCTTGAAATGGGCGAGGCGCGCGGCGACCCATTCTTGCAGTTCCGCCTCGCTCGCGCTTTCGCCGCTGGCGAGGTGGACGACGGCGGCGGGTTCTTCCCCAAGCTGGCGATGCGGCAGGCCGATCACGGCGGCGTCGCTGACGGCGGGGTGCTCGTAGAGGACGTTCTCGACCTCGCTCGAATAGATGTTCTCGCCGCCGCGGATCACCATGTCCTTGGCCCGGTCGACGATATAGCAGAAGCCTTCCTCGTCGAGGCGCGCAAGGTCGCCTGTACGCATCCAGCCGTCGACGAAGCTTTCCGCCGTTGCGTCGGGCCTGTTCCAGTACCCTTTCGCCACCATCGGTCCGAAGGCGTAGAGCTCGCCCACTTCGCCCACGGGCAATTCGCGCGTGCCGTCCAGCGACATGATCTTCAGGTCCGCCACGGCCACCGGCGGGCCGCAGCTGTCGGGGCGGTTCAGATAGTCCTCCGCCACATGGCCCGTTACCGTCGCCATCGTTTCCGTCATGCCCCAGCCGCTGCCGGGCGCCGCGCCGAATTCGTCGTGGATGCGCCGCACCAGTTCGGGCGCGGCGGGCGCGCCGCCGTAGGTGATGAGTTCGAGGCTGGAGAGATCGTAGTCCCCGCGCGCCGGGTGATCGAGCAATTGCCAGGCGATCGTCGGCACGCCGCCTGTCAGGTTCACCCGCTCGCGCTCTATGATGCGCATGGCTTCCTCTGCGTCCCAGTGGTGCATGAACACCATCGTGTGCCCGCTGACGAAATAGCCGACCATGGCGGCGGAGCAGGCGGTCACGTGGAACAGCGGTATCACCAGCAGCACGGTCTTCGGCTCCGGTTCGGGCGGCATCTCGCCCCGGCGCAGCGGCGCGAAGGCGAGGTTGTACTTGCTGGAAAGCACGTTGGTGCAGATGCTGCGATGCGAGCCGAGCGCACCCTTGGGATTGCCGGTGGTGCCGCTGGTGTAGAAGATGGTGGCATCGTCGTCCGGCGCGATGTCGGCGGGAGGCAGGCTCTGATCGGGCAGGTTGGCCCAGGCGTCGCTGGTGCCGAGAATGTCTTCCAGACGCCGCGCGCCTTCCAGCGGGGCTTCGGCGCGCGAGACGATGCAGGTTTCAAGATCGGGGAGATTGTCCCTGATTTCGCTGACGCGGACCCACCGCTCGGCATCGCAGATGATCGCCTTGCTGCCCGAATCGCCAAGGCCGAACGCCAGTTCCTCGGCGGTCCACCAGGCATTGATGGGCACACAGATCGCGCCCAGCGCGGTGATGGCGAAAAAGGCGACCGGCCATTCGGGCAGGTTGCGCATGGCCAGCGCCACCCGGTCCCCCTTCTCGATGCCGCATTCGCGCAGGTGACGGGCGAGGGCGGCGGTCGCGCGGAAACCCGCTTCGTAGCTCACGCGCTCGTCACGGTAGATGGTGCACAGCGTATCGCCGTGGGCGCGCGATGCCTCCACGATGGCGCGCAGCGTGGGCAGGGCGTTCTTCCACACGCGGGTGGGGCGGCCTGCGATGGCAACCGTCTCCATCTCGAACGGCTGGCCGGGCGCGGTCAGCATGGCGCGGACTTTCGCGTGGCTCACAGCGGGCCAGTTTGCAGGTGGCGCCCAGCGTTCTCTCATGGCGCTTTCCGGGCCGGCATCGGTCATGGGCATCTCTCTCCTTGGTGCCGAGGATAGGCATGTGCGGGCCGGATTCGCAAGGGGTAGGATTGCCAATCCTGAAAATAGGGTATGACTCCGGAGCGTTTGGTGAACGAAGCTTTCGCAGCTTGAGCGGAACGTCGGGTATGTGCCGGGGCGAGGAATGACGGTGAGCAGCGTTCCGGGTTCGGCCGTGCAGTACCGATGCCGAGGTGCCGAGCACTTGCGCGGCTTGCATTCGGGGCGCGCGATCCTGCTTCTAACGTCAGTCGCCTGGCGATGCGCTCGCCCAATTCCCGGCGCGCGCGATGGCGACTGGTCCGCACTCGCTCGCGATACCCGCGGCATGGGATAATTGTGCCCCGCCGGTAACACATCGAACCCGTCAGGATACCCGATATTCAAATTACTTGATTAGCTGTGAACAAAGGCGCACACATGGGGCCATGCAGACGAAGGGCGCTGTACCGACTGTAGGAGGGCGTGGGAAAGAGCCGGGCAAACGGCCACCCACGTCCCGGATGCACGGCGTACCTCGCAAAGAAAAAGGTTCAGTTGGGAGAGAGCTATGAAACCGGTTTTTCGTCAGTCCATCGCCTATGGCGCGCTTGCCTGCGCCATCGTCGGCATGCCCTCGGTCGGCTTCGCGCAAGAAGCAGATGCCGCGCAGGAGGAGGCCGATGACCGCAATGTGATCGTTGTGACGGCACAGGGCCGTGCCCAGTCGCTGGCCGACGTGCCTATCGCGGTCTCGGCCATTTCGGCAGAAATGCTGGAGCAGTCCGGCACCACCGATATCCGCGAACTGAACCAGATTGCACCGTCGCTGCTGGTGTCCTCCACCGGCAACGAGGCCAACGGCTCGGCCCGAATTCGTGGCATCGGTACGGTTGGCGACAACGCCGGCCTGGAAAGCTCGGTCGCGGTCTTCATCGATGGTGTCTATCGCTCGCGCTCCGGCAACGCGCTGTCCGAACTCGGCCCGATCGAGCGGGTGGAGATCCTGCGCGGCCCGCAGGGCACCCTTGGCGGGCGCAATTCCACCGCCGGCCTCATCAACATCTACACCGCGCCGCCCGAATTCGACCTCAACGGCTACGGCGCCTTCACCTATGGCAACTACGATGCCATGCGCTTCGAGGCCGGGATCAACGCACCCCTGAGCGATACGATCGCGGCGCGCGTGGACGGCGTCTATTTCAAGCGCGACGGTTTCTACAACGATGTAACCAACGACGTCGACGTGAACGATCGCGACCGCTACCTCGTGCGCGCGCAGGCCCTGTTCGAGCCCAATAGCGACGTCAGCTTCCGCCTGATCGCCGACTATTCGAAGAAGGACGAGGCATGTTGCGCGGCCACTTTCGTGCAGCCCGAATTCGCGCCGCTCGCCGTCATCAGCCCCGGCCTCGATCCGTTCACCAAGCCCACGCCCGGCAGTCCCGCGCTGACCAGCACGAGCAACCCCATCGTCAACGTCCTGCTGGGCCTCGGGCAGGATCCGCGCGCGCTGAACCAGGACACGTTCAACCGCGATATCTACCCCACGGCCGGTCGCAGCTACGACGGCGAGACCGAGGACTGGGGCCTTTCCGGCGAACTGAACTGGACTTTCGGCGATGTCACACTGACCTCGATCACCGGCTATCGCGAATACTCCAACTTCCAGGGGTCGGACACGGACTACACCACGGTCGACCTGCTCTACCGCGCACCAAACGAATTCGGCGGAGCGCGCGCGTTCGAGACGTTCACGCAGGAAATCCGCCTCAACGGCTCGCTGTTCAACGACCGGCTCGACTGGCTGGTGGGCGGCTACTACGCCAACGAGAGCCTGCGCTCGCAGGACAACCTGCGCTTTGGTGCGGATTACGGCACGTTCGTCAGCTGCCGCATCGCGCTCGCCATCAATCCGGCGCTGGCCAATCCCGCGGCCGACAACTGCCTCGGCGCGGGGGTTGCTTTCCTCGACGGAACGGTGGGCGACCCGGCTTTCGGACCCGCCACGCCGCTGATCATCGCGGGTATCAACAACCTGGCGCAGGTGAGCGATCTGGGCGGCACGGGTGACGTGTATGACCAGGACAGCGAGAACTTCGCGATCTTTACGCACAACATCGTGCACCTGACCGACACGATCGACCTGACGCTGGGCCTTCGCTACACGAGCGAGCAGAAGGATTTTTCCGCCACTTTCGGCAACGACAACACGATCTGCCCCACCAACCGCGCAATCCTTTCGCCGCTGTTGCAGGTACCGACTCTGGCCGGGCTTGCGGGCGGCCTGATCGCGCTGTCATGCCAGGGCAATTCGACAGCCGAGCTGGACGGCGTCTCCCTCTCCGATTCGCGGGACGAGGATGAGCTGACCGGCACCGCCGTGCTGTCGTGGCAGCCCAACCCGGACCTGCTGATCTACGGCAGCTATTCGCGCGGCTACAAGGCGGGCGGGTTCAACCTCGATCGTTCCGCGCTGGCCAACCCGGTGTTCTTCAATGTCAATGCGATCGATGTTTCGAACCTGCAGTTCGAGGAAGAGACCGTCGACGCCTTCGAGATCGGCGTGAAATATACCAGCCGCCCGTTCTCGGCCAGCATCGCGGCGTTCCGGCAGGAGTTCTCCAACTTCCAGCTGAACACCTTCAACGGCTCTGTCTTCCTTGTGCAAAACATCAATTCGTGCAGCACTTCGCTGGGCGGGGCCGACCAGGATGGCAGCGCCGCGACAGGGTCGTGCAGCCCGGACAACGTTCAGCCGGGCGTGGTGGCGCAGGGCTTTGAACTGGAAACCACGTTCAACCCGCTGGTGGACCTGACGCTGGCCTTCGGCCTCACCTATGCCGATACCAGCTACGAGAACGACCTGATCGGCGACGATACCGGCGCGCCGCTCGACCCCGCGCTGCGCCTGCTGCCGGGGGACAACCTGTCGAACGCGCCGGAAATCGCGGCAACCGGCTCGATCAGCTGGACGCCGGACCTGGGGACGTCGGGCCTGCGCGGCCTCGTCTACCTGAACGCGCGTTCGGTGGGGGCCTACAACACCGGGTCGGACCTTGCTTACGGCAAGGAGCAGGAAGCCTTCACCATCGTCAACGGGCGCATCGGCATTTCCGGTGACGACCGTGGCTGGTCGCTGGAGTTGTGGGCAAACAACATCTTCGACAAGGATTACACGCAGGTGGCTTTCAACACGCCGTTCGTCGCGCCGCAGCAGACCTACTCGGCCTACCTTGCGGAGCCGCGCACATACGGGATCACGGTTCGCGCCGGTTTCTGAAGCCGCCCGTTCCCGCTATCGCACGAAGGGCCGGGGCGCGTTTCCCGGCCCTTTTGTTTTCAGCCGCTGAATTTCAGCCTGTGAGGAGATCGCCTTGACCACCTTTGCCGACATGCTGACCCTCGATGCAGCAGGCGAGGGAAGCTGGACGGGCAAGCCCGGGCCGGGCGTGGGCAAACGCATGTTCGGCGGGCACGCGCTGGCGCAGGCGCTGATGGCGGCCTGCGAGGCGGAGCCGGATGCAGATCGCCTGCCGCACTCGCTGCACGCCCATTTCCTCCAGCCCGGCGACGCGCGCGAACCCATGCGTTACGATGTGACGACGCTGGGCACGGGGCGCAGCTTTGCCCGCCGCCGCGTGGAGGCCATGCAGGTTGACAGGCACGTGCTGACGATGACGGTTTCGGCGCAAGGAGATGAGGACGGGCTTTCCCATGCTGCCGCCCCGCCCGACATCGGCGATTTCGACAGCGCGCGCCGGGCGCTGGAGCAATGGCAGGACGCGCAAGGCAACCTGCGCCGGCTGCCGGTGATCGGCGACCTTGGCCTGAGGCCCATCGAAGTGGTGCCCGCCGATGCGCCTTCGCTGTTCGGCGATGCGCCGCATCCACCTGGCTCTGCCGTGTGGATGCGGGCGCGCGAGGGGGGCGCGGTCAGTCCGGCGATGGCCCGCGCGCAGCTGGCCTATGCGTCGGACATCCTGTTCCTGCGCAATGCCCTTTTGCCGCACGGCGTGCGACCGGGCGAGGAGGGTATCCAGATCGCCAGCCTGGATCATGCCATTTGGTTCCACACGACGCCGGATTTCGGCCAATGGCACCTCCTGGCAGGCGAAAGCCCGTGGGCAGGCAAGGGCAGAGGCCTCAGCCGCGGACACTTTTTCACTGAGGACGGCATCCTGGTAGCCACCGTCACGCAGGAAAACCTCATGCGCGTGACGGGCGGCCGCCCGGCCGAGAGGTTGCGCGAGAGGGGCTGACGATGTCGGCAACGGCGTGCACCTGCGCCCGCTATCGCGCGGTGGCAGCGTCCGCGATGCGTTCGCGCAGCCATGACAGGCCGGGATCGTCCTTACGCGTGGCGTGAAACTGCATCATCTCGCGCATCGGCGGTATGGCAAAGGGCATCTCCATGACGCGCAGGGGAAGGTGCCTTGCCATCAGCCGGGCCAACCGTTCGTGCATGACGCAAAGCAGGTTCGTCTCCGGCACGAGGTAAGGTGCCTGGATGAAAGAGGGCGCGCGCACCACTATGCGTCTCTCGATGCCCTGGCTCTTGAACCACTGTTCCGCAAAAGTGAACTGGCGTCCGACGCTGACGGCAACGTGACCGGCATCCTCGAAAGCCTGCCGTGACAGAGGGGCATCGACGACCGGGTTGCCGCTCCAGCCGACGGTGACGTGGTTCTCCTCGAAAACCATTTCGCACGGATGGTCCGGGTGGACGAAAGCCTCGGGCGTCAGCAGCAGGTCCAGTTCCCCGTTGGCGAGGGCGATCTGCTGGGCTGGTCCCGGAAGCTCGAAGCTGAAGGCAATCCCTGGCGCTTCCGACAAGAGCGCGGTGACGAGCGGGGCCAGCAGCACCGTGGTCACGTAGTCCGACGCGGCGATGCGGAAATGGCGTTCCGACTGACCCGGATCGAAACGGCCCTGGCGGGCGATCAACGCGCGCAGTTCGAAAATCTTTTCCGCGATCTCCGGCTGCAGGGCCAGTGCGAAGGGCGTGGGGATCAGCTTCTTGCCATGCTGCGACAGGATATCGTCCTGAAAGCTCTCGCGCAGGCGCTTGAGCGAAGCGCTCATCGCCGATTGCGTGACGTTCAGCCGGTTGGCAGCCCGCGTCACGCTCTGCTCCTGCATGAGGACATCGAAAGCGACGAGCAGGTTCAGATCGAAATTGTCGAGACGCATGAACCATCGATATCAGTGATGGTTTTCGATGAAAACAAAAAATTGGACTAAAGGACTGTCGCGGTGAGAAACGTTCGCAACGAGCTGCCGCGAAGCAGACCCACCGGGAGAGAACCATGCGAAAGTTTCTTGTCGCCACATCGGCGATAGCGATTGCCTTCACCAGCCAGCCTGCGCTGGCCCAGGACAACCAGGACGAGAGCACCGAGGCCGAGCGCGCCGGCGGGCTCAACGTCATTACCGTTACCGCGCAGCGCCGCGAGGAAAGTCTGCAGGACGCGGCGATTCCGATCAATGCCGTCAGCGGCGAGGAGCTGGAGCGGACCGGGGTGGTCGACGTGACGCAGCTGAACAAGGTCGCGCCCGCGCTCTACGTGCCGGAATCGGGCGGCGCCAACGTTGGCTATTTCATTCGCGGCGTCGGCAACTTCGCCAATAATGGCTACACGAACCCCGCCGTCGCCTTCAACCTGGACGGGGTCTACATCGGTCGCCCGTCATCGACCGTGGCATCGTTCCTCGACGTGAACCGAGTCGAGGTGCTCAAGGGGCCGCAGGGCACTCTCTACGGCCGCAACGCAACGGGCGGCGCGGTGAACGTCATTCCCAACACGCCGCGCCTGGGTGTGCTGGAGGGCAGCGTCAGCGCGCAATACGGCAATTACGATGCGATCGAAACGACCGGCGTCGTCAACCTGCCCATGGGGGACCGCGTGGCCGCGAGGCTGGCGGGCACATATTCGGAGCGGGACGGCTATTACGACGACGGCACCGGCGCGAAGGAAGACCTGGCCCTGCGCGGACAGCTTTTCTTCGAGATTTCGCCTGCCGCCGATATCCGCCTATCGGCCGACTATTCCACGCAGAAGGGCACCGGGCCGGGCATCGATATCGACGGTGTCTATACCTTCGCGCCGTTCACGCCCGATGCCACGGTTCCAAACTGGCAGTTCATCGCCGCACCTGCGTCGGTGCGCGAGCCCTTCACCGGCCTGTTCGCGCCGCAGTCGCTGGAATTCATCGAGGACAACGCCACCGCAGCGCCGCTCTATTCGCCGGTAACGGGATACGATTATCCCTACAGGGACGATGAATACTGGGGCATCAACGCCGAGTTCAATCTCGATCTGGGCGCAGCCGATCTGGTGGTCATTCCGGCCTACCGTCGCTCAGAGCTGGACAACCAGTTCAACGGTGCACCGTTCAAGGCCGGCATAAACCAAGATACCGCAGAGCAGTTCAGCATCGAGGGACGCCTGTCCGGCGATACCGGTCCGCTCGAATGGTTGCTGGGCGCATACTATTTCGATGAAAGCGTCGAGGGGCTGAACTCCTACAACCAGTTCTCGACCGTCTCCTTCCAGGATTTCGCCACCGATACCGAATCCGTCGCCGTTTTCGCGCGCGCCAGCTTCAGCGTCACTGAGGACTTCCGCGTGGTCGGCGGCATTCGCTACACCGACGAGAGCCGTTCCATCGACGCGCTGTCGATCAGCACGACCGGCGTATGCCTGATAGAGCCGGAGTTCGGACCGCCCAGCTGTCCGCAGGTGCCCACTATCCCGGTCGGCTTGACCTTGCAGGAGTCGCTGGCGCAGCTCGATCCGTCGCTGTTCCCTGCCGGTTCTCCGCTCGATAGCCCCGTGCCCTACGGAGCATTCCCTTACGGCCCGTTCGGCGCGATGGGACCGCAGGCGCTGCTCATCAACACGCCCACCCAGATCGTGCGCAGCTCGGGCGACGACGAGATCACCTGGCGCGCTGCGCTGGAATACGACGTGACGCCCGACAACCTCGTCTACGCCAGCTTCGAGACGGGCTTCCGCGCGGGCGGGTTCAACCTCACCTTCGGGCAGGAGGAGTACGACCCGGAATATATCGATGCTTACACCATCGGTTCGAAGAACAGCTTCTTCGACAATCGCCTGCAGCTGAACTTTGAAGCGTTCTACTGGGACTACAGCGGGCAGCAGCTTGCGGCCCTGGGCGTGGACGATCGCGGCAACAATTCGTTCTACACCCGCAACGTGGGGCAATCGTCCATCAAGGGTGCGGAGATCGATTTCCAGGCCCTCCTGACGGAGACGACCCTGCTGCGCGGCGGCGTGCAGTATCTGGACGCGACGTACGATTCCTTCGTCTACGACCAGGTCGATCTGTCGGACGACACCGATCCGCCCAACTTCCTGACGCCGATCACGGGCTGCGACTACACCCAGAACCTCGGCGCGCAGCGCAGCTTTACCATCGACTGTTCGGGCAAGCCCGCTCTCAACGCACCGGACTGGACGATCAACCTTGGCGTGCAGCAGACGTTCGAGATGCGCGATTACGAAGTCATCGCCACGCTCGACGGGCGCTACCGCAGCGAGAGGGAGGTCGGTTTCAACTATCTTCCCACGGGCAACGCAGGGGACGATGTGACGATCGATGCGAGTATCTCGCTGGTGCCCTACGACAAGGGCTTCACGGCCAGCGTTTTTGTCCGCAATCTCACCAACGAGTCGATGCGCTCGCTCTACCAGCTGGGCGCGGCGAACGTGGCTTCGTCGACGTTCGAGCCGCCGCGCACCTTCGGTGTCCGGGTCGGGTACGCGTTCTAGGGCTCGGGGGAGAGGTATGAAGGACCTGAACATACTTGTGATCGGGGGCGGCATCGGGGGCATGACCTCGGCCATTGCGCTGCGCCGTGATGGCCATTGCGTAAGCGTAATCGAGAAGGACCCCGAGTGGGCGGTTTATGGCGTGGGCATCATCCAGCAGGGCAATGTCCTGCGGGCGATGAAGGAACTCGGCCTGCTCGACGATTACATGGACGCAGCGGTCGGTTTCGATTTCGTGGCCGTGCACGCGCCCGACGGAACACAGGTCGCCAAGGTGCCCAGCCCGCGGCTGGTGGACGGTTATCCCGCCAATGTCGGCATCGGTCGCCCTGCGCTTCACAAGGTGCTGGGCGATCGCACCATCGCGGCAGGGGCCGATGTGCGCCTCGGCGTGACTGCAGAGACGATCGAGGACGACGGCGAGGGCGTTACGGTCCGCTTCTCCGACGGCAGCGAGGGGCGCTACGATATCGTGATCGGGGCGGACGGTGTCTATTCGGACACCCGGTCGAAGGTCATGCCGGATGCCGAGAAACCGGAGTACACGGGGCAGGCGGTGTCGCGTTACAACCTGCCGAGGCCGGACCATCTTGATTCCCTGCACGTCTACAATGGACCGACCGGCGTCGGCCTGGTGCCGATGAGCGAAAAGCTCATGTACATGTACGTCACCACGCCCGAGCCCGGTAATCCCTGGTACGACAAGCAGGGACTGGCGAAGGCCATGCGCGAAAAGCTGGCGAAGGCGCCGCCCGCAATCCGCGAGATGGCAGAAGCGATCACCGACGACGAAGGCGTGGTCTACCGTCCGCTGGAAGCCATGATGCTCTACGGCCCCTGGCACGAAGGCCGCGTGGTGCTGCTGGGCGATGCCGTCCACGCGACGACGCCGCACCTGGGGCAGGGCGCGGGCATGGCGATCGAGGACAGCATCGTGCTGGCCGAGGAGCTGGCGAAGGCGGACACGCCGCAGGAGGCTTTCGAAGCCTACCGCGAGCGCCGCTTCGAACGCTGCAAGTATATCGTCGAGAGTTCGCTGGCGATCTGTCACGGGCAGATCGGCAAGGGCCCGGCGATCGACAACCACAAGGCTACCGCGGAGATGTTCGAAGTCACCGCGCAGCCGATCTGAACCCCAGTTTTTCGAGGGACAAGCAATGAGCCGAGTAACCGAAATCCGCTACGTGGGATACGGGGTCGAGGACTTCGACGCCGAGCGTAAGTTCTATGCCGAGGACTGGGGCCTCGTCGAAGTCGCCGATGCAGACGGCATGGCGTGGTTCAAGACCCACGGGCATGACGAGCACCACGTCGTGCGCCTGCACGATACCGGCACCAACTGCATCGAGGTGATCGCGCTGGCGGCGGATAGCCGCGAGGACATCGACGACCTGCACGCCAAGGTGGCCGAAGCGGGGTGCAAGATCATCCACGAGCCGCGCGATATCGACGCGCCGGGCGGCGGCTATGGCTTCCGCTTCTTCTCCCCCGACGGCCTGCCGTTCGAAATCTCCGCAGGTGTCGAGAAACTCGACAAGCGGGCGATGCAGCGGTGGGAAGGCCTGCCGGTGAAGATCAGCCACATCGTGCTGCATTCGCCGGATCACCACGCGGCGGTGAAATTCTTCACCGACGTGCTGGGCTTCAAGGTCAGCGACTGGCTGGGCGACTTCATGTGCTTCCTGCGCTGCAACAGCGCGCACCATCGCCTCGCCCTGCTGCCGGGGCCGCCCTGCCTGAACCACGTTGCCTTCGACATGCTGGGCGCGGACGACATGCTGCGCGGCGTCTCGCGCCTGAAGCAGCGCGATATCGACATCAAGTGGGGACCGGGTCGCCACACGGCGGGCGACAACACGTTCAGCTATTTCTGCACGCCCAGCGGCTTCGCGGTGGAATATACCGCCGAGCTGGAGGAAGTGGATTTCGAGACGTTCGAGCCGACCGTCTACGAGCCCGGTCCGCGTATCATGGACCAGTGGGGCATCGGTGTGGGCGGGCCGCAGACCATGCCCAAGGCCGAACCCGATCCCTGCCTGTTCAAGCCGGCGGAGGTCTGAACGCGTGGCACTCTACTCTCCTTTCAAGAACTACATCTGGAACCTCAGCGTCGCCATCGCCATGGAAAGCGGCGGGCGCATCGGCGAAATCGTCGACATGTGCCAGCCGATCCTCGATGCGGCGGACAAGGGGGACGATGCCGGCACACCCGAATTCATGCGGGCCTGGGCAGCGATGGGGCACAAGCTGCTGGAACTGGCGGCCGAGGACGAGGCCAGGGGCCGCGCCTTCTCCGCTTCGGAAAAGATGGAACGCGCATCGCTATACCTGCTGGTGGCCGAACGGATGCAGGGCCACGGCACCAAGGGGCGCGAGGAAACCTACGCACTGGCCCGCGAAACGTTCGACAAGTCCACGAGGCTCGGCAAGATCAACCGCGAGCGCATGGAAATCCCGCTCGAGAACGGCACGATGTCGGCGCTCTACACCCGCGCGCCGGGCGAAGGGGAACGCCCTTGCGTGATCTACTGCAACGGCCTCGATAGCTGTAAGGAGATGCTCTACTGGTCGCGCCTGCCCGAAGCGCTGGCGCGCCGCGGTGTCTCCACCCTGTGCGTCGACCAGCCCGGCACCGGAGAGGCGCTGCGTCTGCAGAACCTGCCGGTCGATCCGCATTCGGAAAGCTGGGCCAGCAAGGCGGTCGACTGGCTGGAAGCGCAGCCGGACGTCGACAACGCCCGCATCGGCATGACCGGCATCTCGCTGGGCGGACATTTCGCCCCGCGCGCCGTCGCCTACGAACCGCGCTTTGCCAGTGGTGCCGTGTGGGGCGCGAACCACAACTGGCGCGAGGTACAGGACAAGCGGATGGAGCGCGAAGGGGAGAACCCCGTGCCGCACTACTGGGCGCACGTGCACTGGGCTTTCGGCGCGAAGGACCAGGACGATTTCCTGGAAAAGTCAGAGGGCATGAACCTCAACGGCCACATGGACCGGATCAAGGTTCCGTTCCTCGTCACCCACGGCGCGCATGATCGGCAGATCAGCGTGGGCTATGCCGACGATCTCTACGACCAGCTCGTCAACTCGCCCCGCCGCGAGAAGGTCATCTTCACCGAGCGCGAGGGCGGGGTGGAGCACGTGGGTGCCGACAACATGAGCTATGGCCGAGACCTGATCGCGGACTGGTTTGCCGAGACGCTGGGTGGCCATACCGCGTGATGCGGCTGTGGTTCGCCCCGCAGACCTGCGCGCGCGTGACACTCACGGCGCTGGAGGAGATCGGCAAGCCGTTCGAGACGCGGCTGATTGCTTTCATGGCGGGCGAGCACCGGCAACCGGAATTCCTCTCGGTCAATCCGTCGGGCAAGGTTCCCGCGCTGGAAACGGACGACGGCGTGATAGTGCAGAATGGCGCGATCCTCAGCTACCTTGCGGATACCAATCCCGATGCAGCCCTGCTGCCCCGGCCGGCCGATGCAGCAGGGCGCACGCGTATTCTGGCCGAGTTGTTTCGTTGCTCCAGCGACCTGCATCCGCTGGTGACGCGCTTCGTCATGGCTTCGATGATCTCCACCGACGCCGAAGATGCGCCGCGCATCCGCGCAAAGGCGGCCGAGGGGCTGGCGCTGCAACTCGCGCCGCTGGAAAGCAGGATGAGCGAGCAGCCGTGGATGCTGGGGCAGGATTGGTCGATCCTCGATGCCTACCTTGCCTGGATATGGTTCCGCATAACAGGAATGGGCTTCGACGAAGCCGATTATCCCGCGTTGCAGCGACACCATGCGAGGGCCTGCGAACGCCCGAGCGCGATCGCCGCGCTGGACCAGGAAGAGCGGGCGCAAGACGAACTCAGGGCGCGCGGACTGTTCTTCCAGCCGCCGGTGCCCGGAAAGACAAAATGAGGAGGGTGCAATGACAAAGCTGACAGGACCGACCCGGCGCATCGTCACCGGGCATAACGCCAGCGGCCAGGCGATCATCCAGGAAGATGGCCCGGTGCCCCGCTACCAGAAGATCGGCGGAGAGAGCGGCCCGATGTTTCACGAGGTCTGGAATACGACCGAAACGCCCGTCCGCATCGATGCTGCCAGCGGGGAGCCGCCGGAAGACGGCATCAAGCTGGCCCCGCCGAAGAACGGCACGCGCATCCGCGTGCTCGACATCCCGCCCGATGGGGACAAGCTGAATGACGTGATGCCCGAAGAGGCGCGCGCGCACTTCGCCGAAGTGGGCGCGGGCGACGCTTCCTCGCACACCGGTGCTGGAACGAAGCACGCGCACATGCATCGCACCGAGACTGTCGACTACGGCATCGTGCTGGAAGGCGAACTGGTGCTGATCGTGGACGAGGGCGAAACCGTCTGCCGCGCGGGCGACATCATCATCCAGCGCGGCACCAATCATGGCTGGGCAAACCGGACCGACAGGAACTGCCGCATCGCCTTCATTCTGATCGACGGAACGTTCGACGAAGGTCTGGCCTGATGCGGCTCGCTACACGCGTCAACGGCAAGCCAGACGGCGAACTGGTGGTTGTTTCCGCCGATGGTTCGCGCTGTCTTCCGGCGGGACCGCAACTGCCGAGCCTTCTCGCCGCGATGGACGACTGGGGGGCGGCGACGCGGGATCTCGAGGGGCTGGCACAGCGCCTCGAGCAGGGCGAGGGCCATACCCTCGATCCCGCGTCGCTGATGGCTCCCCTGCCGCGTAGCTGGCAGTGGCTCGACGGGTCCGCTTTCCAGACCCATGCGGACCTGATGCAGGTTGCTTTCGACACCGATCCGCTGAACCCCGAACGTCCCTTGATGTACCAGGGCATGTCCGACCGTTTCCTCGGGCCGCGCGAGGACGCGGTATTCGCCAGTGAGGATGGCGGTATCGATTTCGAGGGCGAGTTCGGCGTCATCGTCGATGCCGTGCCGATGGGCGTCAGTCCGCAAGAGGCGATGAAGCACATCCGACTGGTGGTGCAGATCAACGACTGGTCGCTGCGCGCCTATGCCGTGCCCGAAATGAAGACCGGCTTCGGCTTCATCCTGGCCAAGCCCGCCTGCTCCGTCGCGCCATTTGCCGTGACGCCGGATGATCTGGGCGAAGGGTGGCAGGACGGGCGGGTCTGTCTCGATCTCCACATCGATTGGAACGGGGAGCGGTTCGGCAGGGCCAACGGGCGCGAGATGTCTGTAGGTTTCCACGAGCTTGTCGCCCATGCGGCAACCACGCGCGACCTGGTGGCGGGCACGATCATCGGTTCGGGCACTGTTGCAAACGGGGATTACGCCGAGGTCGGCTCGAGCTGCATTTCCGAACGCCGCGCGATCGAGATCATCGCGCGGGGCAAGCCCGAAACGTCCTTCATGCGCTTTGGCGATGCGATCCGAATGGAGGCGAAGGCCAGGGACGGCGCCTCGCCGTTCGGCGTTATCGATCAGAAGGTCGTCAAGCGCGGTTGATCCGCGCCTTCCCTCACTGGCGGCGGACCGGCACCGTCCCGTCGCCCACCACGGCAAAGGCGGCCCAGTAGAACGGATGCGAAGTGGCCGCATCGTCCATCAGGGTGAGCTGGGCATCGCGCAGGGCGCGGGTGGTGGCGACGCCTTCATCGGCCTCGAACAGGCCGCTGATCAGCTTGCCGGTCGCATCGAAATCGTCCGGCACCGGCCAATGGCTCGCCACCACCGTGCGGCTGCCCGCACCAACGAAGGCGCGCACCAGCCCGTCGAGCGCGAAATTGCCCGTGCCGCTGATCCCCGCCTCCCGGCTGGCGACAAGGCCGCCCGCGCTGGCGGTGTTGCAGGCGGAAAGGATCACCAGGTCTGCATCCATCTGCAGGTCGAAAATCTCCGCGAAGCTCAGCAGCCCGTCGCTTTCCCCGTCGCCGAACGAAGTCATCAGCGCCGGGCGCGGAGGACATTCGGGCTGAGGCGCGGTGACAAGGCCGTGGGTGGCGAAATGCACGATGCGGTATTCGTCGAGCCGATCCATGCCGAGCAGCCCGGTATCGGTGAACTCCGCATCGGTCAGAACGGCAGCCTGCCCGCCGTCCGCGCTGACGATTCGGTTTGCCGTCCGCAGCTCGCTGGCGGCGATGGGATTGTTCCAGGCCGTCGGCCCCCACTGGCAACGGTCGCTGGCTGCCGCCGTGGCCGCCCGCGTGCCAGAAGGGAAACCAGTCTGTCCCAGCGGAAGGTTCTGGCCCAGGCCCAGGTATTCGGCCTGGGCATCGGACGCGCGGGCGCGGCGAACGTCGCGAAAACCCGTCGGTGATACCGAGGTGGAGATCTCCACCGTCCGGCCGAGCCATGCAGTGCCGCGATAATCGAAGGGATCGGCCTCGGAATCGGCGGTGCGCGCTTCGTATCGCGCGACGCTTTCGTCGTCCGTCACCAGCAGGTTTGCCGGCAGGCGCAACAGCGCTCCGTCGGGTTCGAAGACGAGATGCCGAGCCTGCCGCAGCTGGCCGTCGACCGGCGCGAACAGCGCCTGGTAAAGCGCCCTCGCGGTACCGATCTCGAAAGGATAGGTAATCGTCTGCCCCGCCAGTTCCACGGCGATGGAATCGCGCAGGTTATCCACCATGGCCTCGATCTCGTCGACATCGGCATCGATGCGATAACCCTGCGCTCTGCCGGGCTCGATGAAGATGGCGTATGCCGCATCGTCCAGCATCACGAGTTTGTAGTAGACCTCGCCCTCCCCGAGCGTGGCCTGCAGGTCGGAGAGGCTCATCTGGTCGTCGCTCACCACGCGGTAACGCGGGTAGGAGGCAAGCGCCTGCTGCAATTCCAGCTGGGTCTGCTGCAGCTCGGCCAGTTGCGTCCGCTTCGACGCGAGTTCGTTACCTTCTGCGGCATCCTGCCCCTCGGCATCCATGTCGAGCTGCGCGATTTCGGCGCGCAGTTGCTCTATCGCCCGGCCGATGTTGAGCGAGCGGCGGAACAGCTGTGCGGCCTCGTCACTGCCGCCCGAGAGTTCGCGGGCGAGCACGGCCTGCGTCTGGGCCAGGCCGGGGCGCAACAGCAACTGGCTGGCGGCAAACATGCGCGCGGCGGAATCGACTTCGCCGGACCGGCGTGCCAGCAGATCGAAATAGGGTGCCAGCAGGCGGCGCAGGGACGCGGCGGGCTTGCTGTCACCGTCCTCCACCAGCATTCCGAACAGCCCGAGCGCTTCTTCCTCGCGGCCATTGCGCGCGTAGAACCCGGCCAGTTGCGAGCGCGCGCTGACAAGGGCGGGGGAGCCGGGGTAATTGTCCTCGAGCAGTTCCACGGCCTGCCGGTGGAGCACCTCGGCGCGCGCGATATTTCCCCGCGCCTCGTCGATCTCTGCCATTTCGGCCAGCACCTGCGCGCGCAGCCAGAGGATCGAGACGATGCGGCCGTCGCGAACGGAAACGAGCTTGTCCAGCGCGCTCACCAGATTGCGGCGCGCCTCGTCCATCCGGCCCTGGGATCGCAGGGCCGTCGCCCGGATATGCTGTCCTTGCGCATCCAATAGTTCTGCCCGTTCGAGCGTGGTCAGCGCGCCCGTTGCCCCGGTGATGGCGTTGCCCTGTTCCGCTGCTAGCCGGTCTGCCAATGGCGCGCTGACCTGCATCGCGCGCAGGGCGTCCAGGCCGCCGGCGTTACCGGGCAGCGGCCTATCCAGCGTGGCGATCGCTTCGGCCGGTGCATCGCGGTTTAGCGCGTCGAGCGCTTCGTAATTGCGGGCGAGCCTGGTGAGAATGGGATTCTCGCCCACCCGGTCGCGCGCGGCAACGAACATCAGCGCCGCTTCGAGGTAATTGCCGAGGTTGGATTGCTGCAGGGCGGCGTTCAACTGCGCTTCCAGCGCCTGCTGGCCGTCGAGGTTCTGGGCCGATTCCGAGAAGAACTCGGCTGCGTCGGCGAAAGCCCCGGCGTTGGAACGGCGATAGGCTTCTACCAGCGCGTTTTCCGCGGAGATGGCCTGTGCCTGAGCGCGGGCGAAAGCGCTGGCATCGCCGGCCTGGGTGAGCGGGATCGATACCGTCCCCGCCACCACGCTATCCGTTGCGAGGCTGGCAAGGCCGAGGCGAAGGGCATCGCCGTATGAAGCCACGCCGCGCGCGACATAGGTCATGCCATCTGCGCTTCCCATGATGGTTTGGGTACGCAGCCCGCCTTCGGGGGCGGTACAGATGTAGGTGGATGCGCCCGGCAAGCCTTGCGGTGGTGCAGCGTCGGCGCTGGCGGTGCAGGTGGCGCCGCCCCGCCGCGCCTCGGCCAGCAGGTCCGCTTCACTCGCATTGGCCAGCACGGCAAGACTGCCGACTGGGGCAGAGGCATCGCGGCAGATCACCGTGTAACGACGATCGAACAGGCCATCGCCCGCTTGCGGGGACTGGATCTGCGCCTCGCACAGCCCCCCGCTGCCGATGGGTACGGAATCGAGCAACGATACCGGCACCTGCTGCGCGCTGGCGGGCAAGGGCAGCGCGAGCGTCCCCAGCGAGCCGAGCGAGCCGAGCGACAGGGCGCCCAGCACGGCGAAGGCGATCCGGCGAGTGGATTTGACGGCCTGGTGCATTACTCTTCTTCCTCGTCGTTCTCGTCATCCTGCGCGTCGAGAGCATAAAGAGCGCTGTCGCCGCCGCTGGTGACGGGATCGTCGATCCGCTCGTCCTCGCTGATGAGGGGCGCATCGAACAGGGCGGGGAATTCCACGCCAAATCGGTTGGTGAAACTGCGGGACGGATCCTCGGTCTGCTCGCCGGAAACAGGGTTCCTCACCAGCACCTCGTTCTGGATCGGCCCCTGCGGCGCGTCCTCCGGCCTCGGGGTGATGCTGGGGCATACTGCCGTGTTGATCACGCAGTCGTTCAGTGTCGCGCTATCGTCGAACGGTCCGCTCAGAGTGCCAGAGGCCACCGTGTTGAAGAAGAACTCCTCGTCGAATTCGAACGTGTCGTTCACGCTGTCGGAAGCGAGGCCATAGAAAATCGCGCGAAGCGGCGGGACGCCGGACGCCGGGTCGATCTGGCTGACGAACAATCCCGCGCCGCCCAGCGAAACCTCGATCCCGCCGAAGTGATCGGCATTGCCGGTGTTCTGGCCATACAGGTATTCAAGGGCAGCCAGCGAGACGGTGCCTGCACTGACGTAGTTGAACGGCTCCGTTGTACCCGTTTGCGTGAAATCCCCAAGCAGGCCGGGAATGGCGGGATCGTCCGGATCGCTCAGGATCACGCCCAGGTTGTCGCTGGTCGTGAAAAGCAGGTTGTCGGCGATGAAAGACAGGCCGCCCGACAATTCGCCGGCAGCGTTGAACGAACCGACGGATGCATCGGGCAGGAGCATTTGCAGGCTGGGTCCGGCGAGGAACGTCAGCGTGTCGCCGGAGGCGGCCGAACCGTAGCGGATCGCGCCGACGATCTGCATGATGCCGCCTGTAGCAATAGTGACCTCACGCGCGCCGCCGCCCTCGCTGCCCACGAGGTTGAGATCGCGCAGTTCGGCATCGACGTCGGCATCTGCCGTGTCGGGCAGCGTGATCGTCAGCGTTTCCGCCGTGACAGCGGCGATTTCGGCGTCTGTCAGTGTAAAGCCCGCCTCTTGCGTCGTTCCGCCGATCACGTTGCGCGCGGCGGTGTCGAGAGACACGATCTCCACGCTCGACCCGCCGAGGCTGACCAGCGGGTCGATCTGCAGATCCCGCGCCGCGAGCCTCATGGAACTGGCGGCGAAGGACAGCCCGTCTGCGCCGTCGCCGCTGATCGTCATCGTGCCGGTGGAGGTGAGGTCGAACGTGGCGGTCAGGTCAGTGGGAGCGCCGCCACCAAGGATGGTGCCGCCATTGGCGTAGGCCACATCAAGGTCGCCCGCCACCGCTGCGAAAAGGTCGCTGGTAACGGTGATCGCGCCATTGTCAGCCAGGAAGCGGCTGGCGGAGGACGAGGGCTCGCTACCCGATGTCCGGGCGTCGAGCGATGTGAAAGCGATCGACCCGTCTACGGCAATGATCTCGACGAGACCCGCAGCGCCGGTGGCCCCACCCGTCGCATTCGCACCCAGAACGGTTTGCCCTGCGCTGATGTTCGAGGGCGCAGCACCCGCCAGCGTCTGCATCGTTACGGACCCTGCGGTGGCAGCGCCCGCGGGGTCGGCCTGTGCGTCGGCGATCATGGTCAACCCGGTCGTGCTGGCAAAATTGCCGCCGTCAGCAACCACGAGAGATGCCGTGCCGCCCGTCGCATCGGTGCCGGTGTTACCCTGCGCAAGCGTGCCGAGCGTTGTCGTGCCTGCGGCGGACAGACTGGATCCGGCCCCGCTGACGTTGATCGCAGTCGTGCCGCCCACGGCCTCGCCGCCGGTGCTGCTTCCGCCCGGATCGCCAGCGTATGCTTCGGCATACAGTCCTATGTCGCCCCCCGCATCGAGCGAGGAACCGGCGAGCACGTCGATGGAGGCGCTGCCCGCATTGGCGGTTCCCTCGTTTTCGAGAGCCGAGGCCCCGACAAGGAGCACCACGTCGCCGCCGAAGCTGGCCGCAGCGTTGGCGATTTCTATCAGGGCAGTTCCGCCCGTGGCATCGCGGCCCACGGCACCCATGTCGATCGATGTTGAACCTGTAACGGCAAGGTTGGCGGTGTCCGAAACGGCGATGCCCGCATCTCCGCCCAGCGCATTGCTGCCGGTAGCGATACCGCCGATGGAAATGCCGCCCAGCTGGACATCGGTCTGCAAGCCGTCGACCGCGAGGGACGCCGATCCTGCGGTGGCGGGGCCGCCAGCGCCGATGCCGGACGTGCCCCCCGTTGCGGCGACCTGCAATCCCAGCACGCCCGCGATATCCGCGACCGCGCCGTTCGCCACGTTGAACACGGCATCGCCGCCCGTCGCCGCGCCGCCTGCCCCACCCGTGCTGTTGCCGCCGCGGGCCGAAGCATCCAGGGCGACGGCAGAACTGCCGGTAAAGGCCGCCCCTGCATCGAGCTGGAGCGTTGCCGTGCCGCCTGCCGCATCGCCGCCAGCAGGGGTGGCCGCGCCCGAACCGCCGGGATCCTCGCCTCCGAAACCCTGGGCCGACACGGCGACGGGGCCGGTAAAGCCCAGCGTGGCCGTGGTCGCTACCAGCAGGCTGTCCCCACCGGAGCCGAAACCGCCGGTTCCACCTTCTGCGCCGATCCCGTCGCTGCTGAGCGACGCGCCGCCAGCCTGCAGGCTGGCGCTGGCCAGTGCCCCTGCGGCCGCTTGTCCGCCGATGCCGTCACCACCGACAAGGCCGACGCCCCCTTCGCCATCGGCGCTGATGCCAAGCACACCGCCCGCCTGCACGTCGGCGGTGTCGCTGGCGAGCGCCACGGCTACGCCCCCGGTTCCTGTGCCGCCGGTTCCGCCGCTGTCGACAACATCGCCGCCGTTGCCGCTTGCATCGAGATCGATATCGCCCACCACGGTGAGGGAGGCGGAATCGAGCAGGGCAGCGACCGTCGCCTGTCCGCCGAGACCATCGCCGCCCAGTGTATCCAGGGAGTCACCGCCGCTGCCCGCCGCCTCGAAATTGAGGCGCAGGAACGTGCTGCTTCCCCCGCTTGCCGTCACCATCGCGGCCTCGCCGCCCGTGCCGTTGCCACCCGAACCGCCGGCGGCAGTTGCCGAGCCGCCCAGGCCGCCTGCATCGATGTTAAGCCCCGCGCCGGGCGCGTCGAAGATGCCGCCGACATTGTTGACCTGCGCGATGCCGCCTGTGCCATTGCCGCCGATGCCTGTGCCCGTGTCGCCGCCTTCACCCGCCGCACGGAAGTTCTGGTCGAGCGAGGCTGTGACCGTGCCGCCGTCGATATCGGCAGCAATGAAGCCGCCGATGCCGTTGCCGCCGTTGCCGGTGGAGCCATCGCCGCCGATGCCCTCCGCGTTGATGCTGGTGCTGGCAAGGTCCAGCGTGCTGTTTGCATCGATGACGAACCCGGCCGTGCCGCCGGTGCCAATGCCGCCGGAGACACCGTTCCCGCCGATGCCGATGGCACTCTGGCTGAAGACGTTGCCGACGAAGACGCCGCTGCCGTTGGCGATCTGGAGCACCAGCGAGGCACCGCTTGACGTGCCCGCACCGCCTGCCCCGCCGATGGAATCGCCGCCCTGGCCGATGCCGGAAAGGAACAGCGTGCCCGCGAAATCTGCCGTCGCCTCGTCAACGGAGACGAGCGCGCTGCCGCTCAATGCGTCGCCGCCGTTGCCGCTGCCCGCATTGCCGCCGAAGGCATCGACGTTCAATTGCATCTCCGCCCCGCTCATCGCCAGTTGGGCGCCTTGCGAGAGGAAAAGCTGAGCGCTGCCCCCGGTGCCGAGGCCGCCATTGCCCGCGCCGGTCGCGGCCCCGCCTTCGCCGATCGCGAAAGACTGGCTCACGCCGTTGATGGTGAGGACTGCGTCCGGGCCGGAGACGTTGATCGTGTTCGTGCCGCCGGTACCGCTACCTCCGTTCTCCCCGCTGCCGCCCTGCGCGTAGCTGTCGAGAATGAGAGCGCCATCGAACAGGGCTGCGGGCTGGAAGAAGATGTCGATCGAGCCGCCGATGCCTTCGCCGCCGTCCCCGCCGCCGGTGACGTTTCCGCCGAAGCCGTTGGCGAACAGGAATGTATCGCCCTCGACCGAGAAGGTGCTGGTGTCGTCGGCGGAGACAAAAATCGAACCGCCCTGCGCCGTTGGACCGGCGCCCGTTGCTGCGACCCCGTCACCCGCGCCCGCGCTGGCGTCGGCCACGAGGAAGCCGTTGGTTATGGAAAAGAACCCGCCGCCGTCGCTGCCGCCGATCGAGATGTTGCCGCCAAAGCTGTCGCCGGACAGTCCGGCATTCGCCCCGGTCAGGTTCGGCGAGAATGCCGTGGCGAAGATATTCAGCCCGCCATCGAGCGCGATGGTTCCGCCGGAAAACATCGAGACATCGGCAAAGCCGCCGAAAAAGGTTCCGGCAATGTCGTATCCCGCTGTCTGCACCTCGGCCTGCGCGCTTGCCGAAACGACGGTAGCGCCGCCCAGCTGGACAGTGCCGCCGAAGGCCGAAATCGACGCGAACCCTCCACTGGCATCGCCGACGAACACTCCGTCGGAGTCCACCGCGGCATAAGCATCGGCGGTAACGGTTGTACGGCCACCCACCGTCACCAGTCCATCCGTGAAAGCGGTGACACTGGCGGAGCCGCCGTTCACGGGAAGGGGCTGAGAACCGTCCGCGAAGCCGAAATTGTCGGCCGAGACATAGAGATCCTCACCGACGCTGATCGTCGTCCCGGTGCCGGCCTGGACGCTGGCCTGGCTGCGCCCGACGATCACGAGGTCGCCCGCGAAGCTGGAGCTGCCAAGGTTCGTCGTCACGCTGGTCTCGGTCTGGCTGATCGCGGTAACATCGCTGGTGGCGGTAACGCCATCGAGGACGATCTGCGTCGGCCCGAAGCCCGGATCGCTGCGTCCGTTGAAGAAGGAATCCGCGCCTTCTCCGGTCACGCCGCCGTCGATCTCGCGTCCGTTCACGTCGTAGTTGGCCGACAGGATGATCTCGCCGCCCGCCACGGTGGCACCGGTCGCCACGTCGAAGCCCAGGTTGCCGCTGAACAGCATGGAGACGCCGGTGGTGGACGAGGGCAGGGCGCTGGTGACGCCGTAGATCACATGGTTGTCGCCCGCGCCGCTGCTTTCGGGGCCGCCGGTGCTGCCGGTGTGGGTTATCGCCGGGCCCTCGCTCCCGCTGGCGAACGGAATGATGATGTCGAACAGCCCGGAATTGTGCGCCAACTGTGCTTCCAGCGAACCGACGTAGGCGGCGGAGCCGTTGAAATAGGCATCGCCCGCCATGTTGATGTTACTGGAGGAAACGATGAAGAAGCTGCCCTCCGGCGTGCCGGTAAGGCTGGCACCGGGCGCGATGCCGATGGACGAAATGTCGCCCGAAAGAAGCAGCGGCCCCGCGCCCGTGGCGAAATCGGTGAAGCTGGCGATGTCCACCGCGTTGGTGGTGAGCATCAGTTGCGGCACTTCGAACACCGCCGTGCTGCCCACCAGGATCCCGGTGGGCGAGTAGAAGGCCACGAAGCCGCCGGGCGCAACAGGCGTACCCTGCGCGTCGGTCAGGAAAGCCTGCACCGTGCCCGCAAACTCCGCAGGCCCGGTAATTGGCGTCGGCTGGATGCGGTTGAGAATGGCAAAGCCGCCGGCATTGGGAGCGCCGGTGTAGATCGCCGTGTTGCCCTCGGGCAGGAAGGTTTCCGGCGCGCCGTTGATCTCGTTCGGGAACCAGTCGATCACCGCGTCGAAGCCATCGACCTCAATGCGGTCGAACGTCGGCTGGCTGCGGTCGACCGTGACGTTGCCCTGCGCCACTTCGAACGTGGCGTTGTAGGCCTGTGCCCCGGCGGCCTGCGGCGCCGCCAGCAGGGCCAGCGTCAGCGCGGCAGGGGCGCAGCCCCGCATCAGGGCGGAACGGGCGTGGATGGCGGACTTGGTCATGACGACCTCCAGGGGTGCAGGCGGGCAGTGATGGAAAAAAGCAGGCGCACGTCGTTGCGCTCGGTCTGGAAATCCAGTGTGCGCAGCGGCACGGCGACCACGAAATTGCCCTGCAGGTTCGCGCCGCGCACGAAATGCACGCCGGCCCCTGCGGACAGCAGTTCCTCGCTATTGTCGGCGGCAAGGCTCGGGTCTTCGTTCCAGGCCCGGGCATAATCGAGAAAGACGAACGGCTGGATGGCCAGGTCTTCCAGCGATTTCGGTGCCAGCGAGCCGTAGCCCAGTTCGAACCGGGCACCGACGCCCGAATCCCCGATCACCGCGCCTGCATCGTAACCGCGCCCGATGGAATATTGCCCGCCTGCGAATTCCTCGAACGCGGGCAGGGGACTCGCGCTGTACTGCGCATCGAGATCGAAGCTGAGCGTCAGCAGCGGGACCGGACGATATTCGGCGGACAGTTCGCCGCGAATGAAGGTGGGCGTCGGGTCCTGCTCGATCCGCGCGGGCGGTACGGCGCCGTTCAAGGTACAGGCGACGAGGTTGGGCCGGCAATCCTGGGCGGCGCCCAGCACGTCGAGGCCCTGCCGCAGTTCGACGAGGCCCGCCACGCGTGCGCGCGGTTCGTAGGGGGTGTAGCCGCCGCGGCGCTGGATGGAGTCCTCGTCCATCAACAGGAAATTGCTGCGCAGGTAGGCCGTGCGAACGCGGTCGCGCGCCAGCCCGGTTCCGGCAAAGTCCACGTCCTGGTCGATATAGTCGAACCCGGCCGCACCCCACACCGATGCCTGCTGCGTGCGCAGGAATGGATAGCTCGCCTCCACGTTCACCAGCACGGTGTCGGATTCGATCTCGAAACCGGGCAGGGCATCGGGCTCCGTCCAGCCCAGCGTCACGGAGCCGCCCAGCGTCAGCCCTTCGCCGCCCAGCCGCATGTCGTGCGCGATCTGCAGCGTCTGCTGTTCCACCAGGTCCAGCGTGGAAAAGAAGGAGATCGCCGTGCGATCCCCCAGGCCGGTCAGACCGTAGGCTTCGGCGCGCACCAGTCCGGCAAAGCGGCCCAGCGCCTTGCTGCCCCAGTTCTGCACGTTGGCATCGATGGCGAAGCTGTCACGCAGCACTGCAACTTCGCCCACCAGGTCTCCCGGCTCGCCGCCTTCTGCCGCGCGCAGGGACAGGCGCACCTCCATGCCGGGCACGTCGTTCGCCAGCAGCAGGTAGCGTTCAGCCTCATTGACGTTGAAGACCGGCTGGCCGACCAGTTGTTGCAGGTAGGACGAAAGCACGGCTTCCGCGCCCTGCGTATCGCCGCGCGCGCGCACCGCCACGAGGCGGCCCAGCACCACGCGCATTTCCGCATTGCCATCGCCAAGGCTCTGCGCCGGAATTTCGACGGCGGCGAGATAGCCCGCATCCGCCAGCAGCGCGGCGGCACGATCGCGGATGTCGCACAGTGCGCGCACCGGCAGTTCGCGGCCGAGGTAGCCCTCGCTTGCCCGCGAAAGGGCGACGTTCGCGGCGCGCTCGGTCCCGACGAAGGTCACGCTGTTCAGCGTAAGGGTGAGGTCTGCGTAGTCGGGCTGGTCAAGCGCACAGGCGCGACGCTCCATCTGGCCATCGATGGTGAGCGTGGTGTCCTGCCTTTGCTCCGGACGTTGCTGCGGGCCGGTGAGTTCCTCGCGCGTGGGTGGGCGCACATCCTGCGACAATGCAGGAGCCGCCAGCGCAGCAAGTGAACCGGCTGCGAGAAGTAATGCCGCGTATCGGCCAGCCGAACGGGTGTCCGGCCCTCTGCGCGCGGGCAAGTGGATATTCATCAGGTCTGTTCCCTTCCCCCGAATGGGTCACGACCAACTCTGCCCGCAACTATGCCGTTATTGCGGGGCCGAGTCCACGCACGAGCCGTGACTTCATCGAAAAATCATTCAATTCCCAGTTGGTTGGCGATTTCGCCAATTTGACTTGCCGTATCGGGATGGGCTGCCAAGGCGGCATCGCGCGCGCGCCGCGCTTCGCCAAGGCGCCCCATCTGCTGATAGCTGCGCATCAGCATCGCCCATTCCTGCACGCTGCCGCCCTGCGCCTCGATCCGATCGGCCAGTTGCTGCACCATGCCCTGCGCCATGGCCTGCTGCTGGCCGGGAGAGAGGCTGGCGGCCGCAGCCATCTGTTCCTGCGTAGGGCCGCGCGTGGGCGCGGCCAGCGCGCCAGCGGGCAGGAGATCGCGCGTCGAAGCGGCGCTGGCGATCCGTTCGTCGACCTCGATTTCGTTGATCGCCGCCACTTGCCGGATCGTGCGCACCAGGTCGGTCTCCCACGGGGCGCCCGGCGGGGTGTCGGCGAGCAGCGCCAGCCAGTCCGCAATCGCTCCTTCGTGGTCGCCCCCAAGGTCTTTCTCCACCGCCAGGAAATAGCGCGCACGCGGGTCTGCGCCGTCGAGCGACAGCGCCCTGCGGAATGCCTCGGCAGCCGGAGAGGGCATCGGATCGCTCTCGCTGGCCATCACCCGCGCCTCGCCCAGCGAGGACCACAGTTCGGCAGCATCCGGGTCTGCCTGCACTGCCATTTCGTAAGCCTGCGCCGCTTCGGCAAAGCGATTCGCGCCGAACAGGGCGATGCCCAGTTCATGCCAGGCTTGCGCATTGTCGGGATTGGCCTCGGCCCGTGCGCGCAGATCGTCGAGTGAGGGAGCGATCGACATGCCCGCCTCGACCTCGGCAGGCGGCTCGTCGGGCGAGGCGAGGAAGCGCCAGCCGATCACTCCTGCCAGAACAAGAAACGCCGCCACCGCGGCGACAGTGCCTTTCTTCGAGCCGCTCATATACTGCGCCAATCCCCCTTCGGCGCGGACGATAGCGCAAGAAAATTTCACCGCAACCGGGATCGCCTGTTTTCAAGAGCGGGGGTTTTGGGCATAGTCCATCGGATCCGGGGGGATAGGCATGGCAGAACAGCCAGAACGCGTTCAGGTGGCGATTGTGGGCTCGGGGCCGGCTGGTCTCAGCGCCGCCGCGCATGCCGCTGCCAAGGGCATGAGCCACGTCCTGATCGAGAAGACCGATCACCTCTCCGACACCATCTTCAAGTACCAGAAGGGCAAGCACGTCATGGCGACGCCCAGCAATCTGGTGCTGCGCAGCGACCTGGACTTCGAAGCGGGCAAGCGCGAGGCCATCCTGGAGACCTGGGACCGCCAGATCGAGGAAGGCAAGGTAAACGTCCTGTTCGAGGCCGAAGTCACCGCTATCACCGGCGAAAGCGGCGATTTCACTATCGAGATCAAGGGCAAGGAGCCGATCCGGGCCGAATACGTGGTGCTGGCCATCGGCACGCAGGGCAACCCGAACCTGCTGCGCATTCCGGGCGCCGACCTGCCGCTGGTGCAATACCAGCTGGACGATCCGGGCGAGTATTACGACGAACACATCACCGTGATCGGATCGGGCGATGCGGGGATCGAGAACGCGCTGGGCCTCGCCGCGGATGCCGCGCAGGCCAATATCGTCACCATCCTCAACCGGCGTGACAGTTTCGCGCGGGCCATGGGCGCCAACGTCAAGCTGCTGGAAGAAGCCGAGGCCGACGGGCGCATCATCGTGCGTCGCGAGACGGAGCCTGCCGAGCTGCGCATGGGCGAGAACGGCGGCGAGCTGGTGCTCAATACCCGCGACGGGGAAGAGACTATCCGCTGCGACCGCGTGATCGCGCGCACCGGTTCGAAGCCACCGCGCGATTTCGTGGAAGCCATCGGGGTAAACTTCACCAGCGAGGAGCGCGATGCCTTCCCAGCGCTGACGCCTTCGTTCGAAACGACCAAGAACGGCGTGCACGTGATCGGCGCGCTGGCGGGCTATCCGCTGATCAAGCATTGCATGAACCAGGGCTACGACGTGATCGAGTTCCTGTCGGGCAATACCGAGCTGAAGCCCGCCGACCAGCCCATCCTGGAAGAGAAATTCGCCGGTCTCCCCGGCAATCACCCGGTGGAATACTGGCTCGACCTGTTCGGCAGGAACATCGTCATCTTCGAGGAACTCTCGCCGCTGCAACTGCGCGAACTCATGCTCGATTCCACCGTGCACAGCCACGCGCCGGGCGAGGTGGTGTTTACCCGCAACGAGCCGGGTTCTTCGATGTTCTGCATCGCGCAGGGCAGCGTCTTGGTGGAGGTCGATCCCGACGATCCTTCCGTCACGGTGCCGATCGAGGAAGGCTCCATCTTCGGCGAAGTCGGCCTGATTTCGGGCCGCCGCCGTGGCTCCACGATCCGGGCGGCGGAGCAGCTGGTAACGGTGGAACTGTCACGCAATGCCGCGCTGAAACTGATCGCCACGGTGCCGAGCGCAGGGCGAGCGGTGAACCGCATCTCCATCGAGCGGCAATTCCTGCAGATGTTCGGTTCCGGCCTGACGCGGGAGGACGTGGCGGGAATCGTCGAGCAGGGCGAAGTGGTGGACGTGCGCGCGGGCCAGAAGATCGTGGAAGAAGGCGCGGACGACAAGGATATCTACGTCATCCGTCGCGGCTCCATGATCGTGGAGAAGGAAATCGGCGGGCACCCGGTGTTCCTCTCCTACCTGCCCGCAGGCTCATACTTCGGCGAGATGGCGGTGATCGACGGATCGAAGCGCACCGCCACGGTGAAAGCCGCGATCAAGAGCGAGGTGATCCGCTTCCCCGGTGAGGCGTTCACCGCCGTGCTCGACAAGAACGCCAAGCTGCGCGGCCGCCTGCTGGAGGACATGAAGAACCGCCGCGAGGTCAACGCCTTTGTGGAGGCGCGCAAGGACAGCTTCGGTTCTGCCGCAGACATGTATTCCGAAACCGCGCAGTTCCTGGTCGACAACGGCATCGGCGAGGCGACCGACGTACTACTGATCGACGAGACGCTGTGTGTCGCCTGCGACAACTGCGAAAAGGCCTGCGCCGACAGTCACGACGGGCTTTCCCGGCTGGACCGGGAGGCGGGCCGTTCCTACGCCCACCTGCACGTGCCGACATCGTGCCGCCACTGCGAGCATCCGCACTGCATGGCCGACTGTCCGCCCAACGCCATCCAGCGCGGGCCGGATGGGGAGGTGTTCATCGACGACACCTGCATCGGCTGCGGCAACTGCCAGCGCAACTGCCCCTACGGCGTCATCCGCATGGACGCGAAGCCGCCGAAGAAACCGGGTCTGCTGCGCTGGCTGTTCTTCGGCAGCGGGCCGGGGCCGGGCGAGGCGAGCTATGCTTGGCGCAAGGCGCACACCGATCCGGCGAAGCCCAAGCAGGCGATCAAGTGCGACATGTGCGCGGGCATCGAGGGCGGCCCCGCCTGCGTGCGCGCCTGCCCAACCGGCGCGGCCATCCGCGTGTCGCCCGACAAGTTCCTGACGGTAACGAAGCTGACGGAAGAGGTGGAATAGCATGGCCACCACCAACGAAGGCTTCTCCGCTGGTGAAAAGCGCCGGGATGCGGACCATGTCAGCTTCCTGAAGCACCGCCGCTTCCGCTGGCTGAAAGTCGCGCTCGTCCTCAGCCTGGTCGCGCTCGCCAGCTACCTGCTGGTGGACGTGGAGCCGCGCCACAACGGCGGCACCTGGTACGGCTATACGCTTGGCACGATCGGGGCGGGGCTGATCGTCTGGCTGTCGCTGCTGGGCGTGCGCAAGCGGAACATGACCGAAGGGCGCTGGAGCCTGAAGGCCTGGACTTCCGCGCACGTCTACCTCGGCCTCGCGCTGACCGTGATTGCCACGTTTCACACCGGCTTCCAGCTCGGGTGGAACGTCCACACGCTAGCCTGGGCGCTGATGATGATCGTGATCATATCGGGCATCTACGGCATCACCGTCTACGCCACGTTGCCCGCGCGGGTGAGCGAGAACCGGCGCGAGATGACCAAGCGCGAAATGCTCGATGCGCTGGATGCGATAGACCGGCAGTTGCAGAGCGCCGCGCAGCCGCTGGGCCGCGAGCAGAGCGACCTGATTATTGCCGCGCTGGAGCAGGACCCTTTCGATTTCGGCATCGTCGCCCGCCTCACCGGCAATTACCGTGGATGCAGGACCATCCGCGCGCTGGACGCTTTCGGTGTCAGCGCCTCGGTGGACGATGCCGAGGACAAGGTCGGCAAGCTGTTGCGCCGCCGCAAGGCCCAGCTCGACCAGATCCGCCGCCAGATGAAGCTGCGCGCGCTGCTGGATATCTGGCTCTACGTGCACGTGCCCCTCACCATCGCGCTGATCGCCGCGCTGACGGCGCACATCGTTTCCGTGTTCTACTACTGGTAAGGGGGAGGCGCGCGCGATGGACATCCTGATCCGCAGCATCCAGCTCACCGCCACGGGCCGCGAGATCGTGCGTGAGCGCGAGGCGAGCGGCGATGCCATCACCGTGGGCCGCGCGGCAGAAAACGCGATTGCCCTGCCCGACCTCGCCGTCGAGCAGAAGCACCTCGCCCTTACCGAGGAGCCGAACGGCAGCTTGCGCGCCAAGGCCGTGGGCACGTTGGGCTTCACGCACGACGGCGTGCACACGATGGAAGCCGTGATCGACCCGGCGCGCGGCGGCGAACTGGGCCTCGGCACCTATCGGCTGGAGATCGCCCGCGAAGGCGAGAACGGTGGCACCACCGTCGTCACCATCCGGCAGGCGGAGACAAACGCGGGCGAGGCGAAGGATCGGCTGGGCGGCTTCGCGCTGGGCGGCGCGCTGCCCAGCAAGAGGGCGATGGCCTGGGCGGCGCTGGTGGCGATCCTCGTCGCCTTCCTCGCGGTGCCGATCTACACGCACGCCACCCGCACCGTGGTGAGCGATCCCGACATCGACGAACCGGGCGCGGTGGTTATGGATGCAAGCTGGTCCACCGGCGCGCTGTCCTCGGTTCACCACGGGCTGGAGGACAACTGCGAGGCCTGCCACGTCGATGCCTTCGTCGCCGTTCGCGACGAGACGTGCCTCACCTGCCATTCCGGCCTCGGCAACCATGCCGAAGTCGACCGTCAGAATATCGCCATGCCCGAATTCACCGGCGGGGAGGCGTTCCTGTGGAGCGTCGCCCACGCCTTCGGCAAGCCCGGCCCCAACGCCTGCACGGACTGCCATACGGAGCACGAGGGCGCGGGCCGGATGGAGCCGACGAGCCAGCAGTTCTGCTCCGACTGTCACGCAACGATGGACGTGCGGCTGACCGATACTGCGCTCGGCAATGCCAGCGATTTCGGCACGCTGCACCCGCAGTTCCAGGCGCTGGTGAGGCCGGAACGCGGGGCCGAGGAAATCCGCCTGTCGCTCGACAATATCAGCGGCGATTTCAACGGCCTCAAATTCCCGCACGACATGCACCTGTCTTCCACCAACGGCGTGGCGCGCATGGCGCAGCGGCTTCGCATCAATGCAGGCGGCGCGCCGCTGAAATGCAACGATTGCCACGAGACGGGCGCCGACGGCGTCAGCTTCATGCCGGTGGAGATGGAGGAAAGCTGCGAGAGCTGTCACTCGCTGGTCTACGACCGGGTGGGCAGCACCTTTCGTTCTCTCAGTCATGGCGATATCGAGCAGACGCAGGCCGACCTGATGGCGCAGGATCGCAGTCCGCGCCGTCCCGTTTCCACCGGCAGGCGGCGGCCCGGCCCCTATGCGCCGGGCGGCATCTACTACGGCAATTTCAGCCGTGTCCTGCCCATGTCGATCAGCCGCGCCAGCTTCGCCGACGAGGGGCTGTGCGGCGAATGCCATTACCCGGCGCTGGACGGATCGCTGGCGGTTGAGCCGGTCGTGCAGCGCGAACGGCAATTCCAGCACGGCTGGTTCGATCACGATGCCCACGGCCCGAACGCGATGGGCACGGATACCGAGCAGGAGGCCTGCGCCACCTGCCATGCGGCGGAAACCTCTGATGCGGCAACGGATTTCCTGATGCCGAAGCTGGAATCCTGCCGCGATTGCCACATGGGCGAGGGCGCGGTCGAGGCCGAAGTGCCCAGCAGCTGCGCCATGTGCCATTCTTATCACCCGCCCGAGGGGGTTGATTCCGCCCCCCGGCGTGTCGCAAGCTTGCGCGAATGACAGGAGCGAGATCGGTCAGGAACTCCGCCGTCGACAAGGGGGATGTCACGTTGGGGGATGCGACATGATTATCGCGCAGATGACCGATATCCATATCGGCTTCGAGCCTGAAGCGCGGCCTGAGGAACTTAATCGCCAGCGCTTCCGCGCGGTGCTGGACCGCTTGCAGAAACAGCCAAATCCGGTCGACCTGCTGCTGCTGACCGGCGATATCACCGATCGCGGCGACCGCGACAGTTTCGAGAAGACAGCCGAGCTGCTGTCCGAACTCGACATGCCGGTGAAGGCGCTGGTGGGCAACCACGATACGCGCGAAGAATTGCTGAACGCGTTTCCGGATACCCCGACGACCGACGAGGGCTTCATCCAGAGCGCATGGGTTCAGGACGGCCTGCTGGTCATCCTTCTCGATACGCTGGAGCCGGGGCGCCACGGCGGCGCTTTCTGCGAGAGCCGCGCGGCCTGGCTGGCGGGCGTGCTGGCGGACAATCCGGATGTGCCCGCCGTCATCTTCATGCACCACCCGCCGGTAATCTCCGGCATTGCCTGGATGGATCCGGACCCGGCAGACAAGTGGCTGGCGCGCCTGTGCGAGGCGCTGTCCGGTCACGAGGCGCGGGTGCAGGCGATCCACTGCGGCCACCTGCACCGCCAACTGAGCGCGCGGTTCTGCGGCATCCCCGTCAGCGTCACGCCGTCTGTCGCGCCGCTGGTGTCGATGGACATGCGCCCGATCAGCAGCACGAAACCAGACAGCCGGGCGCTTATCACAACAGAGCCGCCCACCTACGCGCTGCACCGCTGGGAGAAGGGGCACCTCGCCAGCCATTACGAGCGGGTGGGCGACTGGGACGTGCTTGCGTACTACGGCCCGCACCTCGTCCCGATGATCAAGCACATGGAAGACGAGAAAGGGCTGGGTTAGCCCTCGGCTACCAGGGAGCGGTTATTGCCCCGGCCGGCGCCGCGCCATCACCGGGCCGGCACCGGGCACCCACGCGGCCATGTCGGCATCGTCCGATACGCGCCACGGAATGCCGGCATCGTTCAGGAAAAGGTTCTCCATTTCCGCGCGGTTGAACGGGCGTGAGCCGAGCCTTCCGAAGACCGCCATCTGGCCGCCGGTCTCGTCCACTGCGCGATCCCGGTCGAGGCCTTTCGACAGCGATATTGCGGGCGACTGCGTGCGTGCCCAGGCGATCAGTTCGGGCATGGGTGCCGGGCTGAAGCCGTAGTAGTTGGGCTGGCTGTCGGGGCTGGTCATCTGGAACACCTTCATGCCGTTGCGCCCGTCGGCGACGTAGGCGAACAGGCTGGCGTTGGTGGAGGCGACGATCACGTCCTGCGCGTCCGGCGTTTCGCCCGCGGGCCAGGGGTTGGCGTAAGGCGCAGGCGGAACGTGGCGTTGCGGCGCGAGCGGGCGCGTCACGTCCAGCATCACCAGACCGTCCGCCCCGGCGGCAACGTAGAGGTAGGTGCGTGCGATGTAGATGCGGCGCGCGTCGGGCAGCAGGAAGGTGCCCTGCGTGCGCTGAACCGGCTGGCGCAGGTCCGTCACGTCGAACAGCTTCACGCCGTCCGCGTCTGTCACCCACAGGTAGCGGAACTGGATTGCCGAAGCGCGCGCGTCGTTCATGGGGATGACGGCGGTGAGTTCGGGCCGGGTTGGATCGGCGAGGTCCACCACCACCAGGCCGACATCGGCGGTGATGTAGGCCACTTCGCCTGCCAGGTGGATATGCCGCGCCCCGTCCAGCACGCCGTCCGGGTTCCAGGCATCCGAGCCATCGGCATAGGTCGCGCGGGCGAGGTGGTTGTTGCGGAATTCGCCGTCCGCCAGCGTGTTGACGTTGACGAGGATCAGCCCCTCCACCGCGTCAGAGATCGCCGCGTAGGAATAGATCGGCAGGAACGATTGCTCCTCGTTCATCTGCCGGATCTGCTCGGTATTGCGGGTGGGCGCGATGGGCTGGTTGGTGGGCAGCGCCATGCACGTCGCGTTTTCGGTATCCACGTGCGTATCGTGCCCCAGCGGGCTGAACGGCGCGGTAATGATGCGTTCGGAGAAGCCCTTGTTGGCGATGGAGGCGATGTCGTAGACGCGGAAGCCGCCACGCCCTTCGGCCACGAACATGTATTCCCCGCGCATCTGCAGGCAGCCGACGCGGTCGCTTGTGCCCTCGTGGACATTGGCGAACTGTTCCACCGCGTGCGTTTCGCCCGACAGGTCTTCATCGAAGAACTTGCCGCGCGTCCAGTCGCGCAGCTCGCGGTTCCCCTCGTTCACGAACTGGGCGTAGTAATCGGGGTAGGCGTAGCGGTGGAGGTAGGAACCGAGCACGGCCTGCGGCTCTTCCCACTCGGTGACGCGCACCGCCTCGAACCCGCCTTCGAGGCCGGTCCAGGCATTCATGCCGACGAAGTTCACGTAGTTCGTCCCCAGCAGCAACAGCTGCGCCATGATGGCGTTGTTGTCCTCGGCATCGGACAGGTGGCAATCGCTGCACTGCTTGGTTTCCTCGCGCCGGACGGTGTGCGGGAAGTGGGGGGCGAAGGCCTGCGAGGAGAAGCCCGCCGCGCTGATCGGCGGCTGCTGGATATAGATGCGCTCGCGGTTGATGTTGGTGCTGCTCAGCACCAGCGCGCTGGTGGAGCGCACGGGCGCAACCTGGTTGCCCTTGGTGGTCTGGTGGATGCCCAGCTGGAACATCTCGTCGCGCGCCACTTGCGGGTTGTAGGTGGCGAAGTTGCGGGTGGTGCCGCCGTCGTAGCGATGTATCTCGCTCTGCCAGTTCGCCTCGATCGGCAGGTGGCAGCCGCCGCAACTGGTGGTCCACGAGAGGTGGCAGGTGAAGCAGGCCATGTCCTTGCTGTCATGTGCGCGGTCCTCGGGCGCGATGCCGGGGCCGAAGCTGAACACGTCCGTCTCGGCCGCGTCGGCGGAAACCAGCTTGGAGCGGGCGGACTTCACGTTGAATCCGGGCGATGCGGGGTCGACGCTGTCGCGCACCAGGCTGACTTCCCACGACAGGTCCGGGTCGACGATGGAGCGCTGGATCAGCGTGCGCCGCCCGCTTTCCGGGTCTTCGCGCCATTCGAAACGGCGGCGGCCATCGGGGTTGCGCAGCAGGGTCAGGTCATGCCCCTCGGGCGGGGCCGCCGGGCCGCTCGTGCGCAGCGTGGGATAGTCGTCCGCCGTGCCGTGGCAATCGACGCAGCCGATCTCGATGGCGTTGGCAACCTCGCCGTAGATCAGGCCGTTGCCGTGGCTGTCCTGCGCATAGTGGCAATCGGCGCACTGCATCCCGTTCTCGGCATGGATGGACATCATGTGAACCGCCACGCCGGGGTTGTTGGTGCCGTTCTCGGCCGGGTCGTCCTCGACCTCCACGAACTGCCCCTCGCCGTCGCGGCGGAAGCGCTGGCGCCAGCGGTTCTCGTGATACGCGAACTGCTCTGGGGTGTCGATTTCCCGGTTGCCGGGGCGCAGCACTTCGCCGTCGGCATCCAGCAGGTTGCCCTCACGGTCGCGCTTGAAGATGGCGCGGAAGTTCCATCCGTGGCCGTGGTAGTCCGCGAACTGGGTGTGTTCCAGGTCGTCGTTCAGGTCATAGACGTTGCGCAGGAAATCGAGGTCCGCCCACAGGCCGCGCGGGGCCGCGCCCTCGGGGTTGCGATCCAGCACGTGGCGCACTTCCTCCGCCGTCAGGTAACGCTGCGTGCGATAGAATTCCTCGTATTCCTCGTCGCTCATGCCTTCGGGGCGCGGCGTGCGGTTTTCCGGGCCGGGCCACATGAAGGGCGCGTCGGTCTCGTAATCCCACATGGTGTAGCCGAGGTAGGAATTCAGGAAGATGTTGGGCTGGTGCATGTGGCAATTCATGCACTGCGCGGTGGGAATGGCACGGGTGAAGACGTGCTGCAGCGGGTGGCCCTTCTCGCGCTCGTCCAGCGGCACTTCGCCGTGGTCCTCGCCGCCGTGCTCGTTGTCTGCATGACCTGGTTGGACCAGGCCGCCGTGGCCGCTGTCGGCATAGCCGCCCCCATGCCCATCATCGTGCCCTTCGGCGCGCTGGCGGTTGATCGTCGGGTCGGCGGTTATCGTCTGCCCGTCGCGGCCATACTGCGCGTAGGTCAGCGAGTGACGATACTCGCGGTCGTTGGCGTAGACCACGTGGCAGGATGAGCAGCCGGAGTGGCGATAGTCGCCCGGCTGGTCGTTCGTGCCCATGAACCACGTGAACGGATCGTTGAGACGGGTCTTGTGGATGTTGAGCACGGGGATCGCGGCGCGCAGGCCCGTGCCGGGGCCGCGGTTCGACTGCTTGAGGTCCGGCCTGCCCGGTTCCTCAAGCCTCTGGATCTGGCCGGTGGGGTTGGGAATGCCGATTTCCGGGAATTGCGAGTTTATCGTGCGCCCGCCGCGTTCGAACACGCGGAACACGTCGGCGGGCGGCACCACCTGCCACGTGGGCAGCGGATAGAGCGCCGCCAGCGCGCCGCGCTGCGCCTGCTCGGTGGAGACGGTGCCGAACGGCTCGCCCTCTGCCGGCATCGCACTCTGGATCAGCGCCGCCTCGCCCTCGCGGGTGTAGGCTTCGCCGATGACGTAGTTCTTGAAGGGTAGAATCCCGTTGTTGTAGGCAGCGCCGCCCCACAGCATGGCACCTGTCGCCATCAGCGAACGCTCGGCAGCCTCGATCACCTGGATATGGCATGCCCCGCAGGCTTCGCGCGCGATACGGTAGTCGCTGGGGTTCACGAATTTCACGAATTCGGGGGTCTCGCGGTTGAGCAGCGAGTAGGAACGCTCCGGGTTCGCCGACGAGGGATAGTGCCAGCTTTCGGGATAGCTCGGCAGCACGTGGGCCGCCTCTCGCGCGGCGACGTAGTCCGGATGGTCGAAGCCAAGGTCAGGGTTGCCCTTCACCTCCTCGTTGCCGCCGTGGCAATCGGTACAGCCGAGCACCACGGCATCGGACACGTGCATGGTGGACAGGCGTGGCACGTCGTCCAGCCCCGTCATCACCGGGGCATCGGAGGCGGAGTGGCAGGTGAGGCAGCCTTCGGACTTGTCGACCGCCTCGCGCCAGGTCTGGTTCTGCGGGGCGGGCTCCGCCAGCACGCCCGCAGCTTCGTAATCGCGGTAGACTGCGGTCTCGTACCCGCCCGCCGCCAGCAGCGATCCCGCGCCCAGCAGGGCAGCCCCGGCGGCGAACACGGCGGGCACGATGTGGCGAGGGGAAAGGCGTTTCAGCATCAGTAGGTCAGCACCGCATTGGCCAGCACCGAGTAATAGACCCGGTCCTGCCCCAGATTGTCGAAAAGGTCGCGAAAGCCGTCACCGGCTACCAGCGCGGCGGCGGAGAGGCGGAAGACGAGGTTCTGGTTGGCATTGGGCCGCCAGATCGCGGCGGCAGACACATCGAAGCCGATGTCCTTCGGGATGGAACCCTCTACGCGCAGCGCCTCCAGCACGGCGGTATCCTCGAACCACAGGTGGTTGGCATTGGTGGAAAGGCGGAATTCCGGCGTCAGGTCGAAATCGGCGCCCACGCCCGCCAGGATCAGGCCGGGGTTGTTGAAGTTGGACTGCCCCTGTTCCTTCGAAGGGCGCAGGTTGTTGAGAATGCCGTTGCGGCCATTCACGGCAATCGCGCGGCCACCGCCGGCGAAGGGGATGGTCTGCCTGATCCAGTAGCTTGTATCGGCGCCGGCAAAGATCGGGTTCTCGAAAATCGCGTCGTAACCGCCTTCGACATTGTCGAACGGATCGGAATCGCCGCTGGCATAGAGGGCGGACAGGCGGAAGCGCATCCAGTCGCGGTCATAGCTCAGCTCAGTCGCGCCGAAGAAGGCGCGGATATCGGCGGGCTGGTCGGTGAAGAAGTTGTTCCGGTCTTCGCCGAAGGCACCATAGAGGCTGGCCGTCAGGTTGATGCGACCGATGCGCCCGTCGGCGTTGTAGCCAACATAGAGCACATCGTACTCGCGCCCGCGCAGCGTGCCGAGCAGGGCCGGGCGCACGGGGAAGCCGTTGCGGTCAATCTCCACGTCGTCCGCCTCGCGGTTCATGTTGTAGGCGAGCGTGATCTGGCTGGTCAGCGCCGGGATCAGGAAATCCTGGCGGTAGGCATTGGCGACGAACACGAAGTCGCTGCGCGGAGTCTGAGTGATGGCATTGAGGCCGGAGTTCGTATCCTTCTCCAGCCGCCAGAACGCGCCCACGTTGTACTGGAAGCGGTTGTTGTCGCGCGTGCCGAAGAAGCGAATGCCCAGCTGGCTGTCGTTGAACAGGAAGCCGCGGAAGTCCGCCTGGAACGGCTGGATCCCGATGCGGAAGCTGTCGAAGTCGTACCGCTCGCTGGTATTGCGGATGTGGTAGTCGAAGAAGGCTTCCTGCACGCCCAAGTAATGGTCCAGCCGGTGCGAGGGGCGGCTCGGCTCCACCAGCAGCACGCGCCGTTCGGGCACGTCGACGTAGTTGATGTTGTAAGCCAGCGTGACGCGGTATTCGACATCGGGCGGCTTGTAGGCTGTAGAGCCCTTGATCAGCGCCGCGCCGAAGATGAAGGTTTGCGAAAAAACCGGCGAGAAATCGCTGCCGAACACGTCGAGCCGGTTCGGGTCCTCGGTGGTCTGCACGCCGACGGGAATGGGGAAGGTGCGCGGCTCGATCACCGTGTCGGAAATGGCGTTGACGACGAAGAACCAGTCGTTGCCCTCGAGGCCGAGAAAGCGCGGCGTCCAGCACTCGGCGCTGCCAACGGGATAAGTCACATTTTCGGGATTGTAGGTCCGGCCTTCGGCGGCGGCGGCCTCGCGCTCTGCCGCCTCGGCAGCGGCGCGCATGGCAGCGCGGCGTTCGCGTTCCTCGTCGCTGCCGACGCAGATCGGGCGGTCACCCTTGTAGGTGTTCTGGTGGTAGGGATCGAGAATGCTGGAATTGATCGCCGCGTCCATCTGCGGACCTATCACCGGGGCCAGCGTCTGCATCAGCCGCCAGCGGTCGGGAATGGGAATCTGGTCGGTCGGGAAAGCCTGCGGCGGCGGCGCGCGCACCGCGCCCTCGTTATCCTGCGTGACGGGATCGGGCAGTTTACCCACGTAGCCGGGGCGGCGGCGACCCTCGATGATCTCCGGATCGACAGGCTCGGCAGGATCGACCTGCGTGCCAAGGCCCCCGTCAGGGCGCTGGCTCTCCGTCTCCTGCTGCGCGGGCGGTTCCTGCACCTGCTGCGGCATCGGCCCCACCGGGTGCGCCGCGCTGGCGAGGAGCAGGAATGACAGCGAAGTGCTCACCTACAGCCCCTCGCACACGTTCTGCGCCGGATCGTCGAGGAATGGGGCGAAGGGGCAGTTCACATAGCGCAGGCGCGTGGTGGTACCCCCGGTTCGCACCTCGATGGTGTCGGCGCGGATGGCCTTTGGCGCGTTGCCAATGCCGGTGTTCAGGCGCAGCCCGGCATTATGCAGGCCGAGGAAGCTGACCATGTCGTCCTGGTCGATTCCGTCGCCCGAAACGCCGATGCCGCCCACAAGCACGCCGTTCCGGTAGATCGGCACGGAGCCGGGGAAGATCTGGATGCCGTTGGCGACGCGCGGCAGGCCCGACGGCGAGACCGGCACGGCGGTGCAGCCGCGCGGAGTATCGGCATTCAGTCCGGCGGTGAAGAACACGTGCTCGAATATCTCGTCGCCCACGAGGTCCGTCTGCAGACCAACCATGAAGGGGCTGAAGGTTGCCGTGTCGGCCACAGACAGCGGGCCGGGCGGCATGCCCACTTCGCCATCGGGGAAGTAGGGCCGCGAAAGGTTTCCGCCCGAACGGTCGGCAAAGGCATGGGAGCCGGTGAGCGCATTGGGATCGCCGAGGAAATCGCGCACGCGCTGCACGTATGTCGCCACCGCGCCGCCCGCGTCGAGCAACTGCTGCGCCGCGACCGGGTTCGAGAAGAAGGTCGCGGTGCGGGCCTTCTGCAGGCTCACGTCGATGCCGAAGATCGGTCCGTCGGACGAACGCACGATGCCGAGAATCTCGCCGTGCGTGTCGACCACGCTGATGCTCGCCTGCATCGTGGAATCGAGCGGGCGGCGGATCTGGGCGCGGGACCGGGAAAGGACGGCAAAGGTCTCTTCCATGATCGCGCGGACCTCGGCCTGCGTCAGCGGCTGGGCGACGCTGGCCGCATCGGTGCCGCCGCGGATGGGATAGCGCGCATTGCCGCTGCCATCGTCGAGAATGAAGGCGCCGGGCAGCGCGAAGTCCGTCGCCGTCGCCGCGCGCAGGCCGGAGGCACTGGTGCCATAGGCCGTGCCTGCGACCAGCCCTGCACCGGTGTAGTAACCGGGCACGGCGAACAGGTTGCCCGCCGTGCCGTTGATCGCGGCAAAGCTGCTACCGGTGCCGCCAAGGTTGGTGGGTACATCGGTGAAGCGCAGCGAAGTGCCGTCGACAAAAATGCGGTTTGCGCGGATGTCGTCCGGCGCCATGAAGCCCTGCGCCCCGGCGATGGCGATGGCTTCCTCGGCATCGTTCTCGACATCGAGGATGTTGGCATCGAAGCCATAGTCCCCGTCGCCCATCACGCCGATGCCGCCCACGACGACGCCGTTCTTGTAAAGCGGGATGCCACCAGGATCGGCCGCGAGGCCCAGTGGCGAACGCTTGGGGCCGATCATGCCGTCACCGAAACGTGCCGACAGGTCCGAACAGGGGAGCTGGCTGAACTGCACGCCGAACAGCGGCCCGCTTTCGAGTCCGACCGTGGTGGGCGCTGGCGGGAAGTGTTCCTGCACGATCTGGCTGGCGGTTCGGCTGGTGAAGGCGTTGCCGCTGCTGGAGAGGTATGCCCCCGTCACCGCCTTGGCGATGGCGGGAAGCTGCGCGGGCACTTCTGCGCCTTGCAGGCCGAATATCTGGCCTGCGGGCAAATCCGCGCCAATGCGCTTTCGGCTGACAACGGCGGTGTCGCGCGCGCCGTTCATGCGGAAAACGCCCAGCACATTGCCCACCCGGTCCGTCACCGCGATGAAGGAGGGCAGGCCGCGCGCCTGCGCTTCTGCCACCGCCTGTGCGATGATCTGGCCGACCTCGGCGGTGGTGAGAGCCTCCTGCGCTGGCGCCACGAACGGCGAGCCGGGCGTTGGTGTTGGCGTGGCGGTGGCCGTGGCATTGGGCGTCGGCGTCTGCCCGCCGCTGCCCGATCCGCCGCCCCCGCAAGAGGCGAGCACCAGCGCGCTGGCGGCAAGCAGCGATGTGGCCCCCCGCGCCCTCATTACTGCAGCCGTCCGATGGCGGATGTCGCTTCGCGCAGCGCCGTGCGGAAGGCGACGGGTCGATAGCTTTCCGGAGAAGTCACGGCATCGTAGGCACGGTTGATGCTGGCGCGGATCCCGGCGGCTGCGCCCACGGTCACGCGTCCGTCGCTGACCATGGCATTGAGCAGGGTGTCGACCGCCATCACCGCCTGCACGCTGCCGGCGTAATCGGTGAAGCGCGGCGCGGTGGCGTTGCTGCCGATCCGCTCCACCACGGTGAAGGCGGCGTTCCCGCCGTAGCTGCGCGAGGACAGCGCCTGCGACAGCGCCAGCGCTTCCTGCCGCAGGGCTATTGCCGCCTGCTGCGCCTCTGCGCGGCCCTGGTTCATCGAGGAATGGAAAGCGCGCGCCGAATTGCGAAAGCCGTCTGCCCGGCCCGGCGCGAGGGCATCGGCGACGGCATTCAGCATGATGATGTTCTCGTCGTTGAACGGCGGCTGGCCGAACGTGATCGGGCGGCCCGGATTGGTCTCGAACGTCAGGCGGCGCTCTTCGCCATCGGTGATCGGGCGGTGACACGAGTGGCAGTCGTAGAAGTAGAGTTGCGGGAAGATCCCCTCGGTGCCGTAGGCGGGACGAGCGAACAGATCCGTTGCGCGGGCGACGGCTTCTGCCTGCCCCACGGCCCACAGGCGCACGCTGTCGGGGCGGCCCTTTCGCTGGACGTAGTCCTCGTCGACATCGTGGTGCTGCTGGAAGGCGCTGAACAGGTCGAGCTCGAAGGTGATGCGCGGGTGTCCCGCTGCCATCATCGCGTGGGTGACGAACTGGCCGCGCTCGGTACTGCCGTAATGGCAATCCAGGCACACGCGGGCGCGGGCCTGCGGCTGGTCGAGCGGGGTGAGGCCATTGGCGACGTTGTTGGCGTGAGTGCCCTGGATTTCGTAGTGCGATTCGAGCCAGCCGATCGACGCGCCATGGCAGCTTTCGCAACCCACGCCGTCGTCCAGCTGGAACTTCGGCCCGCGCTGGCTGACCGGGGCGAAGGTCGCATGGCAGCCGTAGCAGTTCTCCGCCTCATCCTGCCCGCTGTAACCGAGCGAAGCGACGATCTGGCGCCCACGGCGGCCTTGCAGCACATCGAAGGCGCGCGAGTGCGCCCCGCTGACCGCGCTGGGGGATTGCCAGGTGGCGATCTCGTCCTGCCGCACGATGGCCCCGTTGCCTTCGCTACGCCCGTGACAGGTGGAGCCCGCGCAACTGGCAACGCCTGTGAAGGTGTAGCCCGACTGGGCCTGCAAGGGTTCGCTGCCGGAAAGGCCGATGGAAATCGCGGCAAGGATGCCCGCGCCGATGCCCAGCGCCGGAAGCACGCGCACGGCGCGTCGCGACATAGCGCGAACTACCGCGACAAAGGCGGTCTTCGCGCGTCGCGTTCCAGCGCTTGAACCCATTGCGTATCCCCCCGATACTCTTTCAACAGGCAGCCCCCGCTGCCTCTTCCTCCAAGTCGTCCGGCGCGGCGATCAGCCGGTGCGCCGGCCGATAGTCAGCTTTCCTCGCCCTGCGCCCCGTCTTGGGCCGCTGCAACGATCTGGGCAAGCTGAACTTCGCAGCCATTGGAAATCAGCGCCTGCGCCAGCGCCTCGCCATCGTCGGGCTCGTCAGACAGGAACTTGAAAGTCACCTGCACCGCCTCGTCATCCGGCGCGCGGCCAATGGTGTAGGTCATGCCGTCGCGCAGTTGCAGCGCCGATTCCCAACGCGCGAGGCCATCGCCATCGGCAAAGATCACCTGTACGGCATCGTCGGGCGAACCGGCCGGGGCAATCGAGTAGACCGCCTCTCCCGTCTTGTCGGCGCGCCACAGGTTGACCCGGTCGACATCGGACAGGCAGATCGTGCCGGGCGTAGCCACGTCGACGTACCAGATGTTCGGGTTCGTCTCCCCATCCGCGCCGGGAACGCCGCGCGAGGATGCGATCCGCGCCTGCGGGCGGCGCGAGGTGAGGGCGGCAAGCGCGGTGTTGCGCGATCCGGCATTGGTGCGCGCTGCCAGGACGAAGGTGCCCGGCCCGCGCAAGACACGGGTGCGCCCGCCATCCAGCACCGTAATCACGTCGCCTTCGCGCAAGGTGATGCGCTGGGTGTCGCTGATCTGCGTGCCCACGGAATATGTACCTGCGGAAGGTCCGCTGGCGGCGACCACCGTACCGGCCTCGGCAGCGTCGGGCGCCAGCGCCAGCGCCGCAGTCGAGGCGACCAGCGCAAGTATCGGCTTGCTTCCCCCGGACATCGCTTCACTCCTCCACACGTCTGTCAGGCGTTGTAACAAAAAGCTGGTCAAGTTGTCAGCCATGTTAAGAATCTTTTCTTTCCCGAACGCCCGTGGTGCAGGAGATTACTTGGCGAGCCGCCGATCGGCCCGCTCTATTTCGAGCCCATGACATAGGCACCGTCCTCGTTGAGGTTGCGGCTACGCTCCTGAAGGGCCTGGAGTGCGGTGTCGTGAGGATAGCGGGCGGCGATGGCGGAAATCGCTTCCACCCCGCGCTCACGATCCGTGCCCAGCATCGCGACGGCATCGGCGAGGGCCTGACGGTCCTGTTCGGGAAAATCGGGCGCCGGTTCGGCGAGATCCAGCGCACTTGCCCGGCCCGACAGCACCACGCTGCCCATCGGGCGCCACCAGTCGAGGCCCGAACGGCGGGCGAATTCGGCGCTGGCCATGATCGTGCTGCGGAACGTCTTGTTACCCGATTCGAGCCGTGCTGCCGTATTCATCGAATCGCCAAGGGCGGTGTACTGGATGCGGTTCTCGCCGCCGAAATTGCCGACCACCGCCTCGCCCACATGCAGGCCCACGCGGGTGACGCCGATGGGGGGCAGGTCCGGGTCCATTGCCGCAACTTCCTCGCGGAAACGTTCGCCTGCCTGGTAGACGGCATAGCCTGCCCGCGCCGCGCGCGTCCCATCGTCCGGGCGGCTGATCGGCGCGCCCCAGAAAGCGACCACGGCATCGCCGATGAACTTGTCGAGGATGCCGCCGTGCTCGAGAATCACGTCCGACAGCATCTCCAGGTACCGGTTGAGCAGCTTTGCCACCATCTCGGGCGGGATGGCGTGGCTCATCTTGGTGAAGCCTTCGAGGTCGGAGAACAGCACGAAGATCTCGCGCTTCTCGCCGTGCAGGCGCAGCAGTTCGGGATGCTCGATGATCTCGTCGGCAATGCTCTGCGGCAGGTACTTGCCCAGCGCGCCCTCGGCGAACTGGCGCTGCACGGCCGTGGCCGCGCGGGCTGTGCTGGTGACGGCGGTGAAGGCGACGATCCAGCCCAGCGCAGGGCCGACGGCGGGAAAGCCATAGGTGTCGACACCGCGCGAGTGCAGGAAGAACGGCAATCCGATGAAGACCGCCAGTTGTGCGAGAAAGACAGGGACGAAGCGCCAGCCCCGCAGTTCCAGCAGCGCGGTGACGGTGGCCGCCAGCACGGTGAGCAGCGCGAGTGCCCACAGCGCGAGGCTTGATGGCTTCGACAGGCGCGCCCCGTCGAGCATCTGCGCGATGGTATCGGCGTGGAGTTCCATCCCCGGCGGGCGTGGGGACCGGCTGCCTTCACGCGTCCAGTCGTCCTCGCGCGAGGAGAACGGCGTGAGTGCGCGGTCATAGTCCACGATGTCGCCGCCGATGATGACGTAGCGGCCCGCGACAATCGGCGCGAGACCGGCGGCGATATCGGGATTGGCGAACAGGTCTATCGTCAGCGCCGTATAGATAGGAATGTCGTGCGCGTCGGGCTCTCCCGCCACCTCGCTTTCGTAAACGCCGGGCAGCCGGAACCGGATTGCGCCCTCGTAGCCATCGAACTGTTCCACCGCCGGATCGCCAGCCGCGCGCAGCATGGCGCGGCCCAGCAGGGGCGGCAGGCCGGGATCGATATCGGGCCACACCCGCGTCACCCCCTGGTCCGATGGCATCCGCACGCTTGCCGGAGCGACGTTCGTGCCTTCCAGCTGCTCAATGAACCGATCGAGGAATTGCTGCTGTTCGTAATTCATGTCGAGCGAGTTCGCCTCGAACGTGGTGTAGGCGAGCAGCGTGGGCGTCTCCATTCCGCGCAGCGTCTCGATAAGTTGGGCGTCCTCGCTCTGTGGCTGGTCGAACAGGATATCGACGCCGATGGCTTTCGCGCCCATCGTGTCGAGATTGGCCAGCGCGTCTGCCAGCATCCCGCGATCGAGCGGCGAACGCTTCTCCAGCGCGATCAGGGTCTGGTCGGTATAAGTGACCATCAGGATGCGCTCGTCCTGCTCCACCTGCTCGGCCAGGGTATAGGCGCGATAATCGTAGAGCGCGCGCTCGGCATCGTCGGTGCCGGGCAGGTCCCAGCTGTACCGGGCCAGCAACAGGGCCGCCAGCAGCAGCACCGCTGTCACCACCAGCCGCCGCGGGCCCGCCTCGCGCACGTTGCGCCAGCCAGCCGAATACCACTGCGGTGAAGCCCGCTCCGTCACGATGAAATCCCCCTTGCGGCGCCCTTGTCTTTCACTCGCGCGGCAAATTCAAGCCAATCGGGATTCGTCAATAGAGCCCAAAGAGGTCATAAGAGCGCGCAAGAATCGGGCATTATTCAATCAGGGGGAGAGAAGAATGGCTTCTGTTTACGATCGTCACGTGGACCTTAACCAATTCATGGAAGGCGTGAAAAAGCGCAATCCCGGGCAGACCGAATTCATCCAGGCCGTGCAGGAAGTGGCGCAGGACATCTTCGATTTCATCGAGGACAAGGAAGAATACCACCACGCGCAGATCCTGCGACGCATCGTCGAGCCCGACAGGGTGGTGAGCTTTCGCGTTTGCTGGGAGGACGACAATCACAACATCCGCGTGCAGCGCGGGTGGCGCGTCCAGTGCAACAACGCCATCGGTCCCTACAAGGGCGGTATCCGTTTCCATCCCTCGGTGACGGAGAGCGTGCTGAAGTTCCTCGCTTTCGAGCAGACCTTCAAGAACTCGCTTACCGGCCTGCCGATGGGCGGCGGCAAGGGCGGGGCGAACTTCAATCCCAAGGGCAAGTCCGATGCGGAGGTAATGCGTTTCTGCCAGAGCTTCATGACCGAGCTCTACCGCCACATCGGCCCCGATACCGACGTGCCCGCGGGCGACATCGGCGTGGGCGGGCGCGAGATCGGCTACATGTTCGGCCAGTACAAGCGCATCGTGAACCGCTGGGAAGGCGTGCTGACCGGCAAGGGTCTGGAATACGGCGGCTCCGCCATGCGGCCCGAGGCAACCGGTTACGGCGCGGTCTATTTCCTGCGCAACATGCTGCAGCACCGGGGCATGGACATTGAAGGCCATACCGCTGTCGTCTCCGGCTCCGGCAACGTGGCCACGCATGCGGCGGAGAAGATCACCCAGCTTGGCGGGAAAGTGCTGACCCTGTCCGACAGCGGCGGGTTCATCCACGATCCCGACGGCCTTGACCAGGAGAAAATCGACTGGGTGAAGCACCTGAAAAACGTGAAACGCGGGCGGATCAGCGAGTATTGCGACCACTTCACCAACGCCAGCTACCACGGCGACGGTGCGCGCCCGTGGAAGGTCTCTGCCGACCTTGCGCTGCCCTGCGCGACGCAGAACGAACTGGACGAGGAAGATGCGAAGGCGCTGGTCGAGAACGGCGTGAAAGCGGTGTCGGAAGGTGCGAACATGCCCACCACGTTGGAAGGCGTGCACGTGTTCCAGGATGCCAACGTGATGTATGCGCCGGGCAAGGCCGCCAACGCTGGCGGCGTCGCCGTCTCCGGTCTCGAGATGAGCCAGAATTCGGAGCGCATCAGCTGGAACCACGGCCGACTGGGCGACATGCTGACCGAACTGATGGAAGGCATCCACGGCAAGTGCGTGGAATTCGGCGACCAGGGGAATGGCCACGTCGACTACGTGAAAGGTGCGAACATCGCCGGTTTCAAGAAAGTGGCCGATGCCATGCTGGCCTTCGGCGTCGTGTAAGCCGAAAGGTGCCTCAGCAGGGCGCTGTCACCAGCGCCTTGCCCTGCGGGGCGAAGGTGACGCTGGCGAGATCGGGCGCCAGCGCGCATTCGCCCGGCTTCACCACCTCGCTGCCCGATACCAGCACTTCTCCCACCAGCGGCAGGACAAGCAGCGGCTCGGCATAGGTATAGAGCAGGCCATCGTCCGGCACGCCGTCCACCCAGTCGAGGCGGAAGAACGGGCCGTCCACCAACGCGGCGCTGCCGCTGTCCGGCAGGCGCTGGTGCAGCGAAGTATCGTAGGGCGAACCGTCCGCCACCGCCATTCCGGCTTCCAGGTGCAATTCGCGCGGGCGCCCGTAATCGTAAAGGCGATAGGTGATATCCGAATTCTGCTGCACTTCTATGATCGAGCATCCCGGACCGATGGCGTGGACCGTGTTCGCAGGGATGTAGAAGAAATCGCCCGCGGTTACCTCGTGCCATGTCATCAGCTCTTCGATCGAGCCGTCGAGAGCGGCGGCGCGCATGGCATCGGCATCCAGCGGGGCATCGAAACCTATTCCCAGACGTGCACCGGGCTCTGCCGCGATGACCAGCCAGCATTCTTCCTTTCCCCTGCGCCCAAGCCCTGCGGCTTCTGCCTGGCTATCGTCGGGGTGGCACTGGACAGAAAGCTTCTCGCTGGTGAACAGGTACTTGATCAGGATCTGCGAAAGCTGAGGGGGAGGTTCGAACCAGATTTCCCCTATGGGCGCGGCTTGCGGCGCGGAGAACGGCGGCGGAAGGACTTCCACCCCCCAGACTTTCTCGACGGTTCGGTTCGGCAGCAGCATCACCCATCGTCTAAGGCGCAAATCCTGCAAAAGCCAGTACCGACCAAAATTCCTCTCGCCCGATGCTGCGCTGCAACGTAGTGTGCATCGCGTGACCCTGGACTCCGCCCTTGCGCTTCCCTTTCTCGCCCTGCTTGCAGCAGGCGCGGCTGCGGGGTTTGCAGGCGGACTGTTCGGCATCGGCGGCGGCTTCGTGGTCGTGCCCGCATTGATCCTGATCCTGCCGCTGCTGGGCACCGCGCCGGATCAGCTGACTCACGTTGCCGTGGGCACCAGCCTTGCGACCATCATCTTCACTTCCCTGCGCGCCGTGCGCAGCCATGCGCTGCGCGATGCCGTTGACACCCAGGTGCTGAAGAGCTGGGCACCTTGGGTAGTGGGCGGCACCGTGCTGGGCGCGTGGATTGCCGACCTCGTCAGTTCCTCTACCCTCGCACTGATCTTCGGGATCGGCGTGCTCGGCTTTGCCGTCCATTTCCTCAGCCCGCGCGTGCACGATCGGCAACTGGCCACCGCCATGCCGGGCGGCGCTACCCGTGCCGGGCTGGCAGGCGGCCTTGGCCTGCTGTCCAGCCTGCTGGGCATCGGTGGCGGCACCATCACCACCATGACGATGACGCTGTGCGGCACCAGCATCCACCGCGCCATCGGCACGGCCAGCGGCATGGGCGCGATCATCGCCGTCCCGGCCTCGATCGGCTTCATGGTCATCGGTGCGGACGAAACCGGCCTGCCGTGGGGCTCGCTGGGCTACGTCAACCTGCCCGCCGCGCTGGCCGTGATCGTCACCAGCGTGGCTGTAGCGCCGCTGGGCGTGGCGCTGGCGCACAAGCTGTCTCCCGCGCTGCTGCGCCGGGTATTCGGAATTTATCTCATCTTTGTCGGAGCGACGATGATCTTCAACTCGTAGGCGGAAAAAAGGGGTAACAGCGATGGACATTGCACGCAGGACTTTCCTTGGTGGCAGCGCCGCCACAGCAGGCATGGCAGCCGCCTTCCCGGCACTTGGACAGGCCGATCCGGTTGCGAGCGCGGCGAGCAATTTCGGCCCCGGCGATGGCATCGCCATGCTCGCTCGCAACGAGAACCCCTATGGCCCTGCACCCAGCGCGCTTGCGGCCGCCTCCGAAGCCGCGACCAAGGGCTGCTACTACGCCGACCGCGGCCTGCGCGTGCTGCACGAGATGATTGCGGAGCGCCATTCGCTCAGTCCCTCGCAGGTGGTGATCGGCGCGGGCTCCACGGAAATCCTTTCCGCCATCGCCATCGCCTGGGGTCGCGGCGGCGCGATCCTGTGTCCCGGCCTGTTCTGGGATACCACCGTGCAATACGGCGAACATCAGGGCGCGCGGGCGATCCGGGTGCCGCTGGCGGACGACATGAACGTGGACCTTGCCGCGATGGCCTCCGCGTTCGATGACAATGTCTCGCTGGTGCAGGTGTGCAATCCCAACAACCCCACCGGGATGCTGGTGGATGCGGGCGCGCTGCGGCAACTGGCTGCCCGCGTCACCCCCACGGCCACGCTGCTGGTGGACGAGGCATACAACGAACTGGCCGACGATCCGGCGGGCAACAGCGTGGTGGACATGGTGCGCGCCGGGCAGGACGTGATCGTGTGCCGCACTTTCTCCAAGATCTACGGCATGGCGGGAATGCGCGTGGGCTACGCGCTCACCAGCGAGGAAAACGCCGCGCGCATTCGCAGCCACATGATGAGCTTTGGCGGAAACACCTGCGGCCTCGCCGCAGCCATCGCCAGTTACGACGACATGGGCTTCCTGGATGCGAGCCGCGCCGCCATCCTGGAAGGACGCGAAATGATCGTGGAGGCGGCCGCGCGCAGCGGATTGACCGTGCTGCCGAGCCAGACCAATTTCGTCTATATCGAGGTTCCCGATGCCGACGCGGTGGCCAGCGCCATGCGGGCACGCGGCATCATCATCCGCCCGGCATATGGCGAGTGGCGGCAATACTCGCGAGTGAGCACGGGCAGGCTGGAGGACGTGGCGCGCTACGCCATAGCCCTTCCCGAAGTTATCGACGGCCTTGGGGCCGCTTAAGAGGAGATGGACTGGATGCGTAAACTGGTAAGCACTGCGGCACTTGGCGCCGCTCTCGTGATCAGCGGGCCCGCCGTGGCGGATACGCTGGTGGAAGTGGACAGCGAGCATGTGAACGAAGCCGTGCCGATGCCCACCTTCGCGGTGGATGCGGGCTGGCCGCAGTTGCCGGAGAACATGATCCTGGGCCAGGCGCCCGGCCTGGCGGTCGACAAGGACGACAACATCTGGGTGCTCAACCGTCCAAATTCGCTGGGCTTCAGTGATATCGGGGCGGACAACGGGCAGAGCATCGCCTGCTGCAACGCCCCGCCACACGTCCTCCAGTTCGATCAGGAGGGCAACCTGCTGCGCAGCTGGGGTGGCATTGACCTTGCCCCCGGCGAAAGCACGATGGAAGGCGAGGGCCGCGATGCCGTGGAAGTGGGTGACGAACAGTGGCCCGCCAACGTCCACGGCCTCTACGTCGATGATGACCTCAACGTCTGGATCGGCGGCAACGGCGGCGGCGATCACGTGGTCCTGAACTTCACAACCGACGGCGAGTTCATCCGCCAGATCGGCACCCGCCAGCAGACCGAGGGCAACCTGTCGCAGCAATACCTCGGTAACCCGGCGGACATTCACTACGACGGGGAAAGCGTGCTGGTGGCCGATGGCTACATCAACAAGCGTATCATCGAATTCGGCGCGGAAGACCTTGCGTTCGAACACCTGTGGGGCGCCTACGGCACGGAGCCGGGCGGCGGAACGCGCGACGGTGAATTCGACCAGTCGCAGGCCAGCAGCACCGGCGATGGCGGGGCCAATCCCGAAAGCGAGAGTTTCGGCGATATCGTCCACTGCGTGACCCGCGGACCGGACAGCACGATCTACGTTTGCGACCGTCGCAACAATCGTGTGCAGGTGTTCCGCGAAACCGCCGACGGGGTGGAATTCGTCGAGGACGTGGTGATTGCCGAGGAAACCGGTGGCACCCGCACCGCGTCCGACGTGGCGTTCAGCCCGGACGGCAAGTACGTCTACATTGCCGACATGATGAACGGCCGCGTGTGGATCCTGCTGCGCGAAGGGCACGAGATCGTCGGCTGGTTCGGTCGCAACGGGCGCTATCCCGGGCAGTTCATCTGGCTGCACAGCGTGGACGTGGATTCGATGGGCAACGTCTACACCACCGAAGTCAGCACGGGCCGCCGCGTGCAGCGGTTCGTGATGACCGGCATGAGCGAGTGATAAGCGCGGACGGGCGGCCCTACAGGGTCGTCCGCCCGCTCTTCAATCCCGCAGGAATATCTCCTCGATCGTGAGGCCGAACACATCGGCGATCCGGAACGCCAGCGGCAGGCTTGGATCGTACTTTCCGGTCTCGATGGCGTTCACGCTCTGGCGGCTGACATCCAGCCGCTCTGCAAGGTCGTTCTGGCTCCACTCGCGCTCGGCGCGCAGCACGCGCAGGCGGTTCTTCACCGGCATTCTCCGGCCGTGCCCATCGTGATCTTGTTGTAAATCGCGCCCACGCCGATCCCGAAGAACCACAGGGTCGGCCACCAGAACGCGGCGATGTGCGGCACGGGCAGGTAGGTTTCGAAGAAGCCCCAGATTGCGGCAGCCGTCAGGGTGAGGCCGGTCGCCACCATCACCTGGCGTACGTAGAGCAGGCGCAGGAATTCGTCGCGCTCCTCGATGATCAGCCGGGCAAAGATCCAGAACACCGAGGCGAACGCCACGCCGGGCAGGGCCGTGAGGACATAGGCGGGCCAGCCGCTAAGCCCGCCATCCTCGATCAGCACTTCCGCCCCGTAGAGCGAGCCGAGATAGATCACCATCGCCACGACGATCCGCAGCAGGTAGCGCCTGACTTCGGGCTTTTTCTTGAGGTCGCCGATCACCGTGCCTCTCCGCGCCCGGCAAGCGAGCAGCCGCGATTGGAGAGGGTGGTGACGGCGAGAACGGGAAACACGATCAGAAGCGTGGTGGCGACGTCCTCGGCAACCCAGCCGAGCGCCGACATGGCGGCGATTATGAGCATCGCGCACGCCCAGCTGGCGGCCTTGGTGATGTTGTGCATGTCAAGCTCCTTTGAATTTATGTAAAGGGTACTAGACATCGTGTGACGCGAAGTCAAGGTTGCTTTACAAAAGGAATAGGTCGCTTGACCTGATTCCTGCGAAGAACTTGAAAGATCGACAGAAAAAGCCCCGCCTGCACCATGCATGCAGGCGGGGCTCTTGATCGGTGGCAGGCGCCCGCAATGCGCCTGCCGCCGGGGGGGATTCGGTCAGAATCGTCTGGTCACGCCCACGCGCACCTGCCGCGGTTCGACGATGCGGCTGACGATGCTTTCGATACCTTCCGCCGGTTCGCCGGGCAGGCGGGTGGCGTAGAAATAGGTGATGTCGTTGTCTTTCGAATCAAAGGCGTTGAGCAGTTCGGCGTGCACTTCCCAGCCGCGCAGGAATTCGATGCCCTGCGGGGTCCATGCCGCGCGCAGGTTCACCAGCGTGGTGGAGTCGCTGCGCACCGAATTGTCCTCGATCTGCGCGGCAGGGCCGAGATACCGCACGCGGGCGGCGGCGTTCCATTCGGGGAAGGCGGCAGAGATACCCAGCTCGCCGGAGTTCTCCAGCGCGCCGGGAATGTAGTCCTGTCCCGCAAGCACATCGACATAGCGCGAGGTGGTGCCGGTCCAGACCGCGTCGATCGCCAGCCAGTTGTTGGGCTTGTAGAAGGCGGTGAGTTCGTAGCCGTTGCGCTCGCTGCCGTCGTTCGGCTCGACCGTTCCGGCATCGCCGACGTAGATCAGCTCGCTCTCGATGCTGCTCCACCAGTAGACGCCGGTGAAGATCAGGCCGCCGCGCTCGAAGCGCAGGCCCACTTCCTCGAAGTGTCCGTCTACAAGGCCGGGCACCGGGTCCACCGGATTGGTAACGCCGCGCGCATCGTTTGAATGGAAGCCCTCGCCATAGTTGGCGTAGAGCGCAAGGCTCTCTGCCACTTCGTAGTTCAGGCCGATCTTGGGGGCGAAGGTCTCGTCGGTGGCATCGTTCGTCCAGCTGAGCGCGCCGCGCAGGGCCTCGGCCTCGAAATCGTACCAGTCACCGCGCAGGCCTGCGATCACCATCAGCCGGTCGACAGGCCGCCAGATCGCCTCGGCATAGAGGCCCAGCGATGCTTCCTCCACTGCAAAGGCGCCCACGGTGAATTCGGTAACGCCGTCTATTGTCTCGTCCAGCCCGACTTCGCCGATGTCGTCGTAGCGGCCTTCCGCACCAAGGCGCAGGCTGAAGCGATCGGAAAGCTGCTCGGTGCGTTCGATGCGTCCGCCGAAGGTCCAGCGATCATCGTACTGGCGCAGCTGGTCGCCATTGACCGGATCATCGAGGAAGTAGGTGAAGTTGTTGAGCAGTTCCCAATCGTATCGCTGGGCATAGGCGGTAATCCGCCAGTCGTCCGAAAGGTAGTTGGCGGTAAGGACGTGCCGCTCGGTGTCGCCGCGCAGTGTCTCGTCGATGGCGCAGAAGCGATCCTCGCAAAAGACAGTGCCCGGCGCGCGCTCGGGGATCTGTTCGGTAGGTGCCCAGCTTGCGTCGAACAGGCGATAGGTCAGCGAGAGATCGCCCGCCCCGAGGGGCTGAGTAAATTTCACGAAAGCCGAGTAGCCTTCGAAATCCTCGGCCAGTTCCCACGGGCCGTTGTTGAACTTGGCCTGCCCCGCCACCAGCAGATCGCCTTCGCCCACCTGTGCAGATCCGCCGGCGACGAAGCGGTAGTAATCATAACTGCCCACTTCCGCGCTGGCGAAGGGTTGCAGGCGATCGTGCGTGGTGATCTGCGAGCTGCCGACGAAAGAGAAATCGCCGGTGTCGGCGCGATAGGGGCCCTTGCGATAGTCCACCCGCGCAACGGTTTCGGGGATCAGGCCGTTCACGTCGAGGTAGCCCTGACCATGGCCGTGGGTGCGGAAGTTCAATGGCATGTCGTCGACGTAGACCGAATAGTCCGTGCCGTGATCGAGGTTGAACCCGCGCAGGAAGAACTGGTTGGCCTTGCCGCCGCCCGAGTGCTGGGTGGCGATCAGGCCCGGCGTCGCCTCCAGCAGTTCGCCGGGTCGCAGCAGCGGGCGAATCTCGATATCCGCGCCTGCCACGCCGCCTTCGCTGGCAGCGCCTGCCACACCGATCCGGCGCTCGCCGCGTCCGTAGACGTAAATGATCTCGCCAGTTTCGGTGTTGCGCACGACATTGGTATCGTCGGGGTTTGCCTGTGCGGCAGCGATGTCGGCTGCAGTCGCCGTGCGCTCGGTAGTTTGTCCGCCCTCCTGCGCGATGGCCGGGGGCACGGTGAGGATCGTGCTTGCGGATACGAGAAGCGTGTGGCGATAAAGGGTTTTCATCAGGTCCGTTTTCTGGTTGGTCAAAGTCAACCAAAGAGCTGGCGCATCACTTCTCGCCCAACCAGGTAAATTACGGTAATCGGCACGTTACATGGACGTTACACCGCTATTCGAAAGCGAGATTGCTCGCTTGCGCGCTGCCCAGGTGCCCGGTGAAAGCGGGCGCGTGCGCGAACTGTTCGACTATCTCGCCGCACGCGGTCCGGCTGCTGAAAGCGCGACGCAGGACGAGCTGGCGCGCGAGGTATTCGGACAGCAGGGCAGCGATGCCGACGATGCGACGGTACGCGTCTACGTGCACCGCCTGCGCAAGAAGCTGGAAGATTTCTACGCCGCGAACGAGGCGGGCGAACACGGCGCGCATATCGTGCTGCCAAGCGGCACCTATGCCTTGCGGTTGGAAGGCGTCGAGAGCGCCGCCGAGGCGCCGCAGCCGGCGCGTTCCTCCAAGCCCGCCATCTCGATCGCGGCCGTTGCGGCATTGATCGTCATCGCCTTGGCAGCCCTGTTCGCGTGGAGCCAACGCGCCGCCGTGCCCAACGCCTTGTGGGAGCCGCTGGCCGAATCAGATCGCCCGGTGCTGCTGGTGCTGGGTGACTACTACCTTTTCGGAGAGATCGATCCGGTAAGGCCCGAACAAAGCCGCCTCATCCGCGATTTCCGCGTCGACTCGAAGCAGGACCTGGCGGCACTCCAGGAAGCCGAGCCGGAACGTTATGGCTACGCCGAGGATGTCGGTCTTACCTACCTCCCGTTCTCGCTCGCCTACGGGATGAAAGCCGTGATGCCCGTGCTGGCCGAGGCCGGGAAGGATGTGGAGATTATCGCATCGAGTGAACTCGAACCCGACATGCTGAACCGTTTCGACGTGGTCTATATCGGCCTGCTTTCGGGCATGGGGCTGCTGGAAGAACAGGCATTTGCCGGCAGCACCCTGCGGATCGGCGAGAGTTACGACGAGATCGTCGATCGCGACAGCGGACAGGTGTGGACGAGCGACGAAGCGCGCAGCCTTGCCTCCCCCGCCTTCTATCGAGACTACGCCTATCTCGCGCGGTTCACCGCCTCCACCGGCGCGCAGGTGGTGGTTATCGCCAGCCAGCGCGAGACGGGCCTGCGCGGTATCAGCCCGCTGGCCGTGGGCGCAAGCCTGCCGGAAGGCGTTTCCGATGCGGCAGCAGCCGATGCGTTCGAGGCGCTGGTGCAGGTGACAGGGCAGCAGGGCGCGGACCTGGACGACCGGCTTATCCTCGCCCGCGAGAGGCGCTGATCCGCCGCCCGGCACCCGCCCGATATGGCCCCCGATACGGCCCAAAGCCGTTATCTTGTCATTCACCTCGCAGAGCCTACATTGAAGGCCTGAAAGGACGCGATCTTACATGAGCGACAATCAAGAGCCCGAAAACGGCGGTGGCGGCAACAATCCGTGGATGAAGAGCCTGATGATCTGGGGCGGGGTTTTCCTCGCCCTGCTGCTGGCCGTTTCCATGTTCGGCGGCCCGCGCGAAGCGCCGGGCACTGCCATTCCCTATTCCGATTTCAAGGAAAAGGTGGCCGAAGGCTCCGTTGCCGAGGTGACGATCGCACCCGACCGGATTTCCGGCGTGCTCAAGAACGATGAACGGTTCACCACAACGCCCGTGCCCGGCGACATGAACCTGACCCAGCAGCTCGAAGCGGCAGATGTCGAATATACCGGCACCCAGCCCGAACAGATGAACGTGCTGCTGGTGGTGCTGATCCAGGCGCTGCCGTTCCTGCTGATCCTGGGCATCGCCTTCTTCGCGCTGCGCCAGGTGCAGAAGGGCGGCGGATCGGGCGCGATGGGCTTCGGCAAGTCGAAGGCCAAGATGCTGACCGAGAAGCAGGGCCGCGTCACTTTCGAGGACGTGGCCGGCATCGACGAGGCGCGCGAGGAGCTGCAGGAGATCGTCGAATTCCTGAAGGATCCGCAGCGCTTCTCCAAGCTGGGCGGCCAGATTCCCAAGGGCGCGCTGCTGGTCGGTTCGCCCGGTACGGGTAAAACACTGCTCGCCCGTGCAATTGCGGGCGAAGCGCGCGTGCCGTTCTTCACCATTTCGGGTTCCGACTTCGTCGAGATGTTCGTGGGCGTCGGTGCCAGCCGCGTGCGCGACATGTTCGAGCAGGCGAAGAAGAACGCGCCGTGCATCGTCTTCATCGACGAGATCGACGCCGTGGGCCGCCATCGCGGCAACGGTATCGGCAACTCCAACGACGAGCGCGAGCAGACGCTGAACCAGTTGCTGGTGGAAATGGACGGCTTCGAGGCGAACGAAGGCATCATCATCATCGCCGCCACCAACCGTCCCGACGTGCTCGACCCCGCGCTGCTGCGCCCGGGCCGCTTCGACCGCCAGGTGGTGGTGCCCGTGCCCGATATCGATGGGCGCGAGAAGATCCTTGCCGTGCACATGAAGAAGGTGCCGCTGGCGCCTGACGTGAACCCGCGCACCATCGCGCGCGGCACGCCCGGCTTCTCCGGGGCGGACCTCGCCAACCTCGTCAACGAAGCCGCCCTGCTGGCCGCGCGCCGTAACAAGCGCCTCGTCGCCATGCAGGAGTTCGAGGACGCCAAGGACAAGGTCATGATGGGCAGCGAACGCCGGTCCATGGTGATGACCGACGACGAGAAGAAGATGACCGCCTATCACGAGGCCGGCCACGCCATCGTCGCCGTGCATGAAGAAGCGTCGGACCCGATCCACAAGGCCACGATCATCCCGCGCGGCCGCGCGCTGGGCATGGTGATGCGCCTGCCGGAGCGGGACAACTACTCCTACCACCGGGACAAGATGCACGCGAACCTGTCGGTTTCGATGGGTGGCCGCGTGGCCGAGGAAATCATCTTCGGGCACGACAAGGTCTCCAGCGGCGCATCCTCGGATATCCAGTACGCCACCGACCTTGCCCGCAACATGGTCACCAAGTGGGGCATGAGCGAGAAGCTGGGCCCGCTGCAGTACGAGCAGAGCCAGGAAGGCTATCTCGGCATGGGCCAGACCACCCGTACCTTCGCAGGGGCGGATACCAACAAGCTGATCGACCAGGAGATCAAGGACCTGGTGGAAGGTGCCCACAAGCGCGCGACCGAACTGCTGACCAAGCACGAGGACCAGCTTCACCTTCTCGCCCAGGCCATGCTCGAATACGAGACGCTGACGGGTGACGAGATCAAGGTGCTGCTGGAAAACGGCAAGATCGACCGACCCGATACGCCGACCGGGCCGATCCCGGTCGCGCCGTCGCAGGGTTCGTCCATCCCCAAGGCGGGCAAGCGCTTCGGTGGCGGCGAGGCTCCGCAAGGGGCCTAGGCAGTAGCGGGAGCTGGTTGCGGCTTTCGTGCGTTGACAGGGCTCCACGAAGGAGTCCTGCCATGCCGCACAAGTTTGTCGTTTCCGTTCTCGCCGCACCCGCCTTGCTGCTTTCCGGAGCCTGCTCCGAAAGCACCGAGAGCAATGCCGAGGCCATGGCCGAACGCGCCGCTGCCGATGCGGAGGCGAATGCCGAAGTGATCGGCAACGAGCTTCGCGAAGGAGCAATCGTTGCTGCCGACGAACTGAGCGAGGGTGCGGCGGAACTGAGCAATGACCTGGCCGAAGCAGATACCCGCGATACGGCCCCGGGCGACGGTGAACTCGACGGCACCGACTAAGAACGGCCGCTGTTCCCTGATTAGAAGACACAAACACGAGGGCGGCGCAGCGATGTGACGCCCTCCGTTGTTGTCAGGTTCAGAAAGCGCCGAGGACCAGCAGGAGCTGGATGAACAGGCCGACGACGATCCAGATGAATGCACTGAGCACCAGCAGGCGCCAGAACGCGGAGAACCGCGAGAGGTCATAGGTGTAGCGCAGCTGCTTGTAGAGGTGGATCGGAGGGATGAGCAGGGCCATGGATGTCGGTATCCAGCTTGCCACTCCGATCGCACCGAGGATCGACAGGGTGATGAACAGCAGGGTCACGAAACTGAGCGAATAGGTGATGAAGATCGCATGATCGTAGGCCTTGAAGCGCCGCTTCCACGCGAACAGCAGCCATACGAAGGGGATCGAGATCGGGATCAGCAGCCAGCTGAACTTGTAGGCGTTGGCCTGCAGCTTGTAGATCATCAGGCTCGGGTTATCGCGCCACTTGTTCAACGCCTTGTCGAACCACGCGATCCCGCTGTCAGCCGTCGCAAGATCGCTCAGGTCCGCTCGCACGGTCGGCGGTGCCTCGATGCCGTCGGCAGGCTCATTGTCCGGAGCAGGGGCCTCAGGCCCGGCTGCGCCGTCACGGATGCCCCGGGTCAATTCCGAAAGCGCGGATTCGGGGTTTTCGTGGAGGAAGGTTTCCAGCACCCCGATCTCCGCCTGCAGTTCGGTACGTTCGGCGTCGGTCAGGTCTTCGCCCTCGAGTTCTCGGCGCAGATCGGCAATCTCGCTCGTCGCTTCCTCCCGCAATTCCTCCACGGTGCCGGAGGAACCGGCTGGTCCCTGCAGGTCCGTCGGCGCGGTGAAGCCCAGCACCTGGAAGATCGCGAACATCAGGAAGACGGTGAACAGGAACAGCGCCATGGGGGAGACGAAGCGGGCCCGCTGGCCTTCGATGTAACGCCGCGTAAGCGTGCCCGGACGGAACATGAGCATGGGCAGGGTGCGCCACAGCTTGCCTTCGAAATGCAGCGCTCCGTGCAGCAGGTCGTGCATGAATGCGCCGATGGTGCGGTGCACGTGTCCCTGCTGTCCGCAGGCATGGCAGTAGGCCCCGGTCAGCGGTGTATCGCAATTGAGGCATCGGGCCGGCTGGTGCGGATGCGGCGGCTTGGCGCCCGAATCGGGCTCGATGGCGCGCGACAGAAGACCGCCTTCGGTGGCCGTGCCGATACCTTCGAAAATGTCGCTCACCGGCGTGCCCCCTTTGCTCCGCAGCGCAACCTAACCTTTGCCACCTGCTCCGTCGAGATGGAACAAATAGGGATCAAGGGGCGTTGACAAGGCAAAGGAGACAACGAGCATGACTGCACCGACACCTACCCGGCATCCCAAGGCCGACCCCGTGTCCAACGCCGAGAAGAAGCCCGAGAACTGGACCACCGGCGATGAAGCCATGACCGGCGCACAGGCCAGTTACCTCAAGACCTTGTGCGAGGAAGCGGGCACGCCCGAAGCCTATGACCCCGAACTCAGCAAGGCCGACGCTTCGCAGAAGATCGACGAATTGCAGGCCGCAACCGGGCGGGGGCAGTAGCGCTTTCCTTGAGGCCAAAAGCAAAAAGGCCGCACCCGGTGGGCGCGGCCTTTTTGAAACTTGAGAACTGCGAGGCGATCAGCCGTCGTAGTCGGCACCGATCGAGGTGGAGCGCGTGGGCGCAGCGGCGGACAGGCGCATGGCCTCTGCCGACTGGCTCAGCGAACCGATTTCATCGGCTTCGTCTTCCTCGTCGGGAAGGACGCGCTGCAGCGACTGCACCAGCGATTCCTGCAGGTGCTTGGGCTTCACGGTCTGCTCCGCGATTTCGCGCAGGGCGACGACCGGGTTCTTGTCACGGTCGCGATCGACCGTCATTTCCGCGCCGCCGGAAATCTCGCGCGCACGCTGGGCAGCCAGCAGGACGAGATCGAAACGGTTGGGAATCTTGTCGACGCAATCTTCGACTGTAACGCGCGCCATGGGCACTCCGATTGAATTGGTGTTGTCGGAAAGTGAGCCAGTTAGGCGGGCAGAACGCTTCCGTCAAGGTTTCCCTCGGGGCGGGGCGTGCTAACAGGCCGGGATGGACGCTGTCATCGACACCGGGCGGGGCTATCAGGATCCCGAACCCTTTTCGGCGCAGGCGCATGGCCTTTCCTTAACCTTCTACCCCGCTGGCAAGGATCGCCGCGCCGCGCTGCTGGAAATCATTAACGGCGCACGCCAGAGCCTGAAAATCGCCTTCTACATCTTCGCCCGCGACGCGGTTGGCCGCGAAGTGCGCGATGCGCTGGTGGCAGCGGTGGAGCGCGGGGTGGATGTGACCCTGATCGTCGACGGTTTCGGGGCGGAGGCGGACGAGGAATTCTTCGCCGAGATGACCGATGCCGGCGGCACGTTCCTGACCTTCATGGCGAAGTGGAGCCGCCGTGCGCTGATCCGCAATCACCAGAAGATGGTGATTGCCGACGATGCCGTGGCGATGCTGGGCGGCTTTAACGTGGAGGACGACTATTTCGCCCCGCCGCAGGAAAACGGCTGGAACGATCTCGGCTTCCGGCTTGAGGGCGAGGCGGTGCAGCGCGTTGCCGCGTGGTTCGCGGAACTGGTCGAATGGGCCAGCGACGACAAAGCGCAGTTCCGCGACATCCGCCACCGCGTGCGAAACTGGGAAGCAGGCGATGGTCCGGTGCAGCTGCTGATCGGCGGTCCGTCCCGCCGCCTGTCAAGCTGGGCCAGGCGCGTATCGCAGGACCTGGAGCAGGGCGAGAGGCTGGACATGATGATGGCCTATTTCTCCCCGAACGGCCGCCTGAGAGAGCGCATCCGGAAGATCGCGGCGAAGGGGCGCACGAACCTGTTGCTGGCAGGGAAAAGCGACAACGGCGCCACCATCGGTGCCAGTCGTGCGCTATACCGGAAGCTTCTGGAAGCGGGCGCGAACATCCGGGAGTTCCAGGCGTGCAAGCTGCATACCAAGCTTATCGTGCTGGACAACGCCGTGTACCTCGGCAGCGCCAATTTCGACATGCGCAGCCTCTATGTGAACCTGGAGATCGTGCTGCGGATTGAAGACGCGGCGCTGGCGGACACGATGCGCGAATTCATCGAGCAGCACTACGAGGCCAGCGAACGGGTGACGCCCGAACTGCACGCCCGCCGCGCAACGCCGTGGACGCGGGCGAAGTGGTGGGCGAGCTGGTTCCTCGTTTCGGTGGTCGATTACACCGTCAGCCGCAAGCTCAACCTCGGCCTCTAGCCGTTTCGCGCCCGGATGGCCCGGATCGCGCGTGACCCTGTCTCTTCGTGGCAATGGAGAGGGGGAAGCCGGTCCCGCCGCGTGAGGGAGGGCGGGACCGGCCACGCGCCGGTCAGGCGATGCCCTGCTTGCCCGGTGCGATGATGTGATTGGGGTCGAGCGCCTGCTTGATGCGGGCGTTCACCTCGCGATTGGCGGCGCCGTACTGGTCCGCCACCAGGTCCATGGTGGAGACGCTGGAGCGATAGGCCGCCCAGCCGCGCTCGCCGAAGCGGGTGATCATTTCTTCCATGCACTGCTCGGCCTTGGCCGAATGTTCGTCGTCGCCCTTGTCGAACATCAGGAAGATGATGTGGTGCAATTCGCGCCCGCCCACCGCGTAGGCGGGGGCATAGTCGAATCCCCACTTGTTCATGATCTCGGTCGCCAGCTGGGTCTGCCCGATGGTCTCCCCGCCCTTGGCCGGAGCGACAGGCGCGAAGGCGACCGCGCCGCCGCTGCGGCCCCACCAGCGCACGAGGCCCTTTTCTTCCAGCGTCATGCCGCCGCGCATCAGTGTCTTGTTGTGCTCGAAATAGGGATTGCCGCCCATCTCGGCCTCGGTCAGCACGTCGGCGCCCGTTGCCTCGAACGCCGCTGTCAGGATCGGTTCGATGGCGGCAATGATCTCGTCGGTGCCGTAGAGCGCGTAGAAGGTGTTCCACATGCCGATATCGTTGGCGCGCGCGTGGCGCTGGATCACGTCCAGCGGGATCACCCCTTCGCCGTCCCACAGGTCGGCGCGGCGGTTGAACATGCTCATCTGGTAGAGCGCACCCATGATCAGCACGCCGTTGGGAATGAGGTTGTTCATGCGGAATGGGCGGATCGTGTCGGTGATCGCCGCCACGTCCTCCACATTGGGTGATCGCACCATGAAGGGCTTGTAGGCAGGCGGCTTGGGCATCAGCCACATGCCCAGCTTTGTCACGATGCCGAAGTTCGACTGGGTGAAGATGCCGTCGAGATAGGGGCCGTAGCCCCATTTGAACGCCTGCCAGGTGTTGCCGTTCTCGATGGATCCCATGCCGGTCTTCAGGATCGTGCCGTCGGCCAGCACCACTTCCATGCCGCATTGCATGAAGAAATGATCGCCGTAGGGCGTGTAGCCCACGCCGCGCTCCAGCGTGTTGCCCATCATCGAGACGATCGGGCCGACCGTGGGCACGTCCACCCAGTAGGGCAGGTCGTTGTCTTCGATATAGTCGTGGATCTGCTGATAGGTGACGCCCGGCTCGACAAGGATCGTGCCCAGTTCCGCATCGAAATCGAGGATGCGGTTCATCCGCTTGAGGTCGAGAATCATCTGCCCCGAAGAGGCGGGCGTGGCCATGCCGTAGCCCATGTTCTTGCCGGTGGAGATCGGCCAGAGCGGCAGGCGATAGCGGTTGGCCAGCGCGAGGATGGCCTGCACCTGCTCGACATTGGCAGGCGCCACCGCGCCCGATGGCACGTGCTCCCCGCGAAGGTCGGGAATGCCGCTCTTGCGGTAGGAGATGGTGCTCGCCTCGTCGGCGAAGACCCATTCGTCGCCCACGATGGCGCGCAGTTCGCGCACGACGCCTGCAAACACGTCGCGGTCCATGTCCTGCGGCATCATGCGGGCGCGGACCAGCGGCGTCAGCGCCGCCGTGCTGGCGACAGCGCCGCCGATTGCCATGACCTCGCGGCGGGAAAATCCATTGCTCATCCGCCGTGCTCCTCTGGATCGACCTCTGACCGGGCGAGCCATTCGGCCAGCGCCTGCAATTCGGCATCGGTGATTTCGGTGGGCTTGAATGCAGGCATCGCGCCCATGCCGGAGCGCACGATGGCGGCGGTCACGGCTGGCGGCAGCGCTCGTCCGCGGATGATCGGGGCGATGTTGTGGCCGTGGCAGTATCCGCAGGTGCGGGCGTAGAGATATTCCGGCGCGCGCGGCTCGATCTCGTAAGTCGCCTGCGCCGAGGCGCTCATCGAAAATCCTGTTCCCATGCCGACCCCTGCCAGCAGGGCCGCTCCGGTCAGGCCCGCCAGCAGGCGACCTTGTCTGAGCTGCATCGTCCCTCTCCCTCTCGCGGCGCATGTCGCCGTCGTCGGGAGCGAGTGTTCAATGCAATGGACAAATTGTCAATTGTAATACGCTAGTCGGGAGAGGCGTAGTCCAGCTCGGGCAGGGGACGGTGGGCAATTGCGCGCGCGGTGTCGCGATCGACGCCCAGGCCGCACAGGATGTAACCGGCCACGCTCTCGGGATAATCGTCCGGCATTTGGCGCTTCACGATGGAGCCTATGGCCGCCAGCGTCGCGCCCAGCAGGATATCCCGGCCCAGCTCTGCCGAGGGGATGGGCAGGTCGCCGTTATCTACCCCGTCGCTGATCGTGCGCATCGCCTGGCGGAAGGTCTCGCCGCCGAAGATTTCGCCCGACGCGCTCATGTTCAGCATCGACCACGCCCAGCGCCGGTCCTTCTGCGCGCGGCGCAGGTAATAGCGCACGGCAACGGTGCACTGCTCTCGCGAATCCGGCAGCTTCGCCACCGTCTGCGCCACGGCGACGAGGAAATCGTGCGTTACCTCGCTGGTCAGCGCCTCGCGCAGTTCCACCATGCTGGCGAAGTGGTTGTAGAACGTGGCGCGGGTAACGCCCGCCTTGTCGGCCACGTCCTCGATCCGGGCGAACAGGCCATTCTCCTCGCCGAAGATGTCGAAGGCGGCGGCGATGATCTTCGCGCGTGTTTCCGCCCGCCGCTTCTGGCCCACCTTTGTGCGGCCATCGGTGGGTGCGGGCGACTGCTCCTTTGCGCGAGGTGCGGCCATTGCTCCTATTCGAACCCGTAGTCCGAATAGTCCTTCATGTTGGGCGAGGTGAACTTGGTGAACTCGCTCTGGAACAGCAGCGGCACGTTGCCGGTGGAACCGTGGCGCTGCTTGGCGACGATCAGTGTCGCCTTGTTGCGCAACTCCAGATAGCGGTCTTCCCAGACGCGGTACTTTTCCTTGTCGCCTTCGGAGCTGGTCTCGGTCGGCATGTCGGGGCGTAGCGCCTCGTGGTAATAGTCCGCGCGGTAGATGAACCACACCATGTCGGCGTCCTGCTCGATCGAGCCCGATTCGCGCAGGTCGGAGAGCATCGGACGCTTGTCCTCGCGCTGCTCCACCGCACGGCTGAGCTGCGAGAGCGCGATCACCGGCAGCTGCAATTCCTTGGCCAGTGTCTTCAGGCCGCGGCTGATCTCGGAAATCTCGTTGACGCGATTGTCGCTGGCACGGCCCGAGCCTTGCAGCAGTTGCAGGTAGTCGACCACGATCAGGCCGATATCGTGCCGCCGCTTCAGCCGCCGCGCGCGGGTGCGCAGGGCGGAGATGGACAGCGCGGGCGTATCGTCGATGTAGAGCGGCAGTTCGGCCAGCTTCTGCGCCGCGTAGGACAGCTTCTGGAACTCGTCGCGCTTCAGGCTGCCCGAACGCAGCGCCTCGGAAGAAATCTCAGCCTGCTCTGCAAGGATACGTGTCGCCAGCTGATCGCTGCTCATTTCGAGGCTGAAGAAGGCAGCGGGCGCGCCGTAGTTGTGCGGGCCGCCGTCGCGCATGTAGCGCAGGTGTTCTTCCGCGCAGTTGAAAGCGATGTTCATCGCCAGCGAGGACTTGCCCATGCCGGGACGCCCGGCGAGGATCACGAGGTCGGAATTGTGCAGGCCGGCCGTCTTGTTGTCGATCGAATCGAGGCCGGTGGTCTTGCCCGACAGCTTGCCGCCCGATTGCATCGCCACTTCGACAAGGCGGATAGCCTCCATCGAGGCGCTGCGGAAAGCAACGCCTGCCTTCTCGCTGGTCGCCCCTTCCGATACTTCGAACAGGCGCTTTTCGGCGTTCTCGATCTGGCGCTGCGGCTCGACTTCCTCGGAGGTATCGAGCGCGCCCTCCACCAGGTCGCGACCCACGCCGACCAGTTCACGAAGCAGCGCGAGGTCATAAATCTGCTGTGCCAGTTCGCGCGGGGCGAGCAGACCCTGTCCGTCGGCGGTCAGCTGCGCGAGATACCCGGTTCCACCCAGTTCCGACAGCGCCTCGTCACCATCGAAATAGGGCTTCAGCGTGACCGGCGTCACCACCATCTGGCGGTCCACCAGCGTCACGATGCGTTCGTAGATGCGGCCGTGGATCGGCGCGAAGAAGTGCGCCGGGCGCAGTTCGACCGGCAGTTCCTCCAGCACGCGATTGTCGATCAGGACGGCGCCGAGGAACGCGGCCTCCGCTTCAAGGTTGGCGGGCAGGCTGCGGCCTTGCTGGCTGCTGGTTTCGGTCTTGGTGGCGGATCGGGTCAGGAGGTCTTCGTCGGACATGGCGCTCTGATGCGCTGGACTTTCATTCGCTGCAAGATTGACACGACGAAAGTTTGCCCAAGCCTCGCACCCTGGCCTGTGGATAGCGGGGAGAAAGTCTGCGAGCCCGAGATTGGCAATTGAACGCGAAGCGCGGGTGGGGCAGGAGGGCACCGCACATGGACCAGGATAGCGCCAACCGTATCGAGGAAATCACGCTGGACGAGGCGACCGTGCTCGCGCGCAGCGACGATATCGAGAAAGAGCGCGAAGTGGCGCTGCGCGACCTGGTGGAAGACAATTTCTTCAAGCCCGTCCGCGCGACCGGCAAGGGCCACGAAGGCCCGTGGCGGGTGCACCTGGAAGTGGTCGAGGGGATGCTGGCCTGGCACCTGAAGGATGCCGCCGGAACCGAGGCGGGCACCATCGGCCTTGGCATGGCACGGATGCGCCGCGCAATCCGCGATTACTTCGCCATCTGCGACAGCTACTACAAGGCGCTGCGCCGCGCCTCGGCGCAGGAGATCGAGACCATCGACATGGCCCGGCGCGGCATCCACAATCGCGGCACCCGGCACCTGCTGGATGCGCTGGAAGGCAAGGTGGAAACCGATTTCGAAACCGCGCGGCGGCTTTTCACCCTGATCTGCGTCCTGCACATCAAGGCTTAACCTGTTCACACTGACAACCGGGTCGTACCATCGGCAAGAAGAAGAAATCCGTCCTCCGCTTCTGGGTGGAAGTGCTGCTGTTGCTGGCTCTTGTCGGGCTGGCGGCGGTGCTGTGGTTCCGCGCGTCCGGCTGGCAGCCCAGCCGTGCGGAGTTCCCGATGCAGGGCGCGCTGATCGGCGCCGAGGACGGCGCGGTGGATTTCAACGCGCTGCGCGCGACGGGTGCAGACTTTGTCTATATCGAGGCGAGCCAGGGCAGCGAGGGACGCGATGCCATGTTCCCGCGCAATCTTGCCGCCGTGACCGATGCGGGACTGCCGCACGGCGTTGTCCACGCCTACGATCCGTGCGTCCCGGCGGGGCGGCAAGCGGCCAACTTCGTCACCATCGTGCCGCGCGATCCCGAAATGCTGCCCCCTGCCATCGCGCTGTCGAAGCTGGCGAGCGAGTGCGGCGATCCGATTGTCGAGGCGGGCCTCGAAAGCGAATTGACCACGTTCATCAACCAGGTCGAGGGGCATGCCGGGCAACCCGTGGTGCTGAAGATCAGCCCCGAATTCGAAGCCGAGCACGGCATTGCCACGCGCATCGAGCGCAACCTGTGGCTGGAGCGCGATTTCGTTCAGCCCGATTACGGTGGCCGCCCATGGACGCTGTGGGGCGCGACCAGCTACCTGCGTGGCGAATCCGGCAGCGCGGCGCTGCGCTGGGTCGTGGTGCAGCCGTAACGCTGCGTGGCGTGTCTCAGGAGGGCACCATTTCGCCCTGGCACAGGACTGCACGAATGGCGCGGTGGTCCGAACCATTGTTCGGCATGACGGTGAAGTCCCGCAGGTCCAGGCCCCCTCGCAGCATGATCTGGTCCAGTGGCCAGCCCAGGAAAGTCAGGCTGGCGGGGAAGGTGGGGTAGGTGCCGCGCCCGATGCGTGGATCGCGCCAGCCACCCTCCTCGCGAAATCGGGTGGTGGTGCGCGACCAGGGCACGTCGTTGAAATCGCCCATGACCAGCGCATCGCTGTTCTCGCCTGGCGTCTCGGTCCCGGCACGCACGATGTTGCTGTCGCGCTCTTCGGTATTCCAGCCCGGCAGCGGGGGCTTGGGGTGCAGGCCGATGAATTCGAAATCCTCGCCGTTGGGCAGGTTTATCGTGGCGTAGAGCGTGGGCGTATCCCGATGCGTGTTTTCGGCAAGGCGGGCGTCGGCAACCGGCAGGCGGCTGGCGAAGACCATGCCGAACGCACGGGGCTGGGGCTCGGTTAGGAGGAAAGGATAGTCGCCCAGAACGCCATCGAGTTCGCGAACCCAGCTTTCATCCGTTTCCATCAGCAGCAGCAGGTCGGGCGAGACGTCCTCGATCTGCGCCGCCACCTGGTCGAAGCCGGTGTTTTCGACCTTCACATTCACCGAAAGCGCCGTGAAGCATTGCGATAGCTCGGCCTCGCTGGCGGCGATCCGCTCGATCTCCTCGCCCGCCAAAGCCGAATAGGGCCAGATCCGCCAAGTGTTGATGATGGCCGTGATGCCGAAAAGGGCCACGGCAAGCCAGCGGCCCTTGCCGGCCACCAGAAGAGCGACAAGGCCGAGCAGGACGGCCGCATAGGCCAATGGTTCGCGGACAAGGTCCACGGTGCGAACCAGCCAGAAATCGGTGGGCAGCAACGAGATCAGCGTGGCCACGAAGGCCAGCGCGGCAACCGCGAGCAGGGTGATGGCGATGATCCGACGCATGGTTTCCCCTCGAACATTCGGTCATTGTTACTGACCAAGGAACGAGCGGGAAGTTCCGGAAAAGTGCCGCTGGCAGGCGGAGCGCCGTCTAGTCGTCCAGCCACTCAACCAGGGCGGCAAGGCATTCGCGTGCCAGCAGCTTGCAGCGTTCCGGGCTCCAGCCCTGGTCCGGATCGGGCCAGTCGTCGTTATCCTTGAACGGCATTTCCAGCGTCATCGCGCAGGCACCGTAACGCTCTGCCACCTGGTTGGTGCTGATCGTCAGGTTGGCCTTGCCGGGCGCGGACTTGGGATAGCCCTTCTTCGTCTGGAAATCGGGTGTGCGCCGGTCGAGGATGCGCTGGTAGCGATACATGCGCTCGCCGTGATCGTCGGTCCACGAAGGGATGCCCTCGAACCCTGCGAGGAAGACGGCGGCAATCGCCTCGTCGCCGTGCACGTCCATGGCGAAGTCCACGCCGCTCTCGTCCATCGCATTGCGAATGGCGAGAACTTCGGGAGACCGTTCGGCGCTGGGATCGGCCCATTCGCGATTGAGGTTCACCCCGTTGGCATTGGTGCGCAGGTGACCGCGGAAGGAGCCGTCCGGGTTGCAGTTGGGTACGACATGGAGGCGACATTTCTGGCGCAGCACGCGGCCCACCACGTCGGCGGGATCGGTGAGCACTTCCAGCGCGCCTTCCATCCACCACTCGGCCATGGACTCGCCGGGGTGCTGCCGGGCGTAGAACCACACCTGCTTGTCGCCTTCGCCCATTTCCAGGCAATCGATGGTCCGCCCGTCCAGGGTTTCGCCAAGGCGGCGATAGTCGACGCCGGGCATGGATGCGGCCTCGGAGACGAGATCGTTGTGCCGTTCCATCGAATAGGGCGCGAAATAGGCGAACCACGCCACATCGTTCGCTGGCACATAGCGGATGGTGAGCGTGCCGTTGCCCGCTTTCTTGTCATAAGAGCTTTCCGCGCGGCCCCAATAGGCCCGGTCTTCCGAGACGCAGGCGTTGTAGCCGGGCCAGCCTTCGGGATAGGCGCTGTCGGCCAGTTGATCGATCGTCAGCACCAGTTCGCGTCCGGCCGCGCCGGATACGCGGAAGTGAAACCACTGCGCGAATTCGCTGTTGCGGTCGTTGGGGATGCGCAGGTGCGCGGTGGCGCCGTCGATGGAGACGACTTCGATGTTGCCGCTGTCGAAAGCGGCGTCGATCACGATATCGTTGTGGGTCATTCTACCTCGATTGTTTCGCCCGAATTTCCGGGAAAGTTCGCGAACAGCGCATCGGCCATGCGCGGCGCGGCGGCCGCGTCTGCGGCGTAATCACTGTTGGTGGTGGCGACCATGCTGGCGCGGCCTTCCCAAAGGTTCTGCGCGCCGCCCCTCTCGCGGATGGTCACCGCCAGCTCGCGCACCACGCGCTCTGCCGGCTCACCGCCAAGGTTGATGCCGACGCCAAGCCCGACACCGGAGCCGTAGGTTCCGGTCGATCCGCCAACGCCGACGTCCACCGGGCCACGGCGGCGACCTTCATCGACCACGTACTGATCCAGCGAGACCTGCGCGACCTGCGCGCCGTTCACCATCACCACGCGGTAACCGAGTTCTTCCAGCTGCAAGCGCACGGCATCTTCATAGAGGCCGTATTCGATGCTGCCGGGATCGATGCCCGAGGCTGGCGTGATCTGCACCGTGCCCTGGGCAAGGAATGCAGGCTCGTCACCCACGAACCGGGTGACTTCCACCGGGGAGACATAGGCCGGTGTCGTGCATCCGCCCAGCAGAGCGGCGGTGGCGGCCAGTGCCAGGGTGGACAGGAGGGGGGCGGGCTTTCTCATGGTGCATCAACGCTTAGGCCCGGCAAAAGGTGCCTACAAGGCGCTTGGTTTATTGTCGTTTCACGCAAACGTGCTAACCGCGCGGCGATGGCCAACAAAGTCCCCGTTCTCGTCACCGGCGGTGCCGGTTATATCGGCAGCCACGCTGTGCTGGCCCTGCGCGATGCGGGCTGGCCGGTAGCGGTGATCGACAACCTCGTGACCGGTTTCCGCTTTGCGGTGCCGGACGACGTGCCTTTCTATGAAGGCGATATTGCCGACGGTGATCTGCTGGCACGCATCTTTGCCGAGCAGGGCATCCGCGCTGTCATGCATTTTGCCGGCAGCGTGGTGGTGCCAGAGAGCGTGGAGAACCCGCTCAAGTATTACGAGAACAACACGGCCAAGAGCCGCGCCCTGATCGAGGCGATCGTGGCAGCGGGCGTGCCGCACATGATCTTCTCCTCCACGGCGGCGACCTACGGCATTCCCGATGTATCTCCCGTCACCGAGGATACGCCGAAGCAGCCGATCAATCCCTACGGCTGGTCGAAGCTGATGACGGAGCAGATGCTGTCGGACACGGCGGCGGCGCACGCCCTCAACTACTGTGCGCTGCGCTATTTCAACGTGGCGGGGGCCGATCCGAAGGCGCGCACCGGACAATCCTCGGCAGGCGCCACGCACCTTGTCAAGGTCGCGGTGGAGGCAGCGCTGGGCAAGCGGGAGAGCGTGGGCGTGTTCGGCGCCGACTACGACACGCCCGACGGCACGGGCGTGCGCGATTACATCCACGTCAGCGACCTTGCAGCCGCGCACGTGCTGGCGCTGGAGGAGCTGATCGAGCAGCCGGAACGCAGCCTCACGATGAACTGCGGCTACGGTCGCGGCTTCTCCGTGCTGGAAGTGCTGGACGCGGTGGACCGGGTGACGAACCGCAAGATCACCCGCGTGCTCGGCCCGCGCCGCGCGGGCGATCCCGATTCGCTCGTTTCCGATCCCTCGCGCATCAAGGCGACGCTGCCCTGGCGGCCGCAATATGCGGACCTCGACCAGATCGTTGCCCATGCGCTGGCGTGGGAGCGCAAGCTGGACGAGATACGGGAATAGGTTGACTCAGCGACAGGCTCCGATTATCCGCGCGCCAACTTGCCAGCATTGAATTTCCGGCATCGGGGGCCATCTCCGGTGCCGATTATTTTTCGGGAACAGACCAATGAAGATCCGCAACAGCCTCAAGTCGCTGAAGAACCGCCATCGCGATTGCCGCGTGATTCGTCGTCGCGGTCGCACCTACGTGATCAACAAGACCAACCGTCGCTTCAAGGCCCGCCAGGGCTGATGAACGCCGTGCCGCTGCAACGCGGCACCGGTCTTTTGCAAAGCCCCCGCCACCACGGGGGCTTTTTGCATGTCTGACGCAAACAAGCCCACTGCCGTCGTGTTCGACATCGGGCGCGTCATCATTCGCTGGGACCTGCGCTACCTCTTCGCGAAGCTTATCGACGATCGGGCGGAGCTGGACTGGTTCCTCGCCAATGTTGTGACAGAGCAGTGGCATCACCAGCAGGACGAAGGCCGTCCGCTGTCCGAAATGGTGCCCGAGCGCATCGCCAGCTTTCCCGAGCACGCGGCGCTGATCGAGGCCTATGCCACGCGCTTTGCCGAGACTTATCCCGAGCACGTTTCCGGCACGCTGGAGATCATCGCGCGGCTGAAGGCGGCAGGCGTGCCGCTGTTCGGGCTTTCGAACTTCGGCGCCGATTTCTGGCCCGAGTTCATCGCGAACCAGCCCGTGTTCGAGGGGTTTCGCGATATCGTCGTCTCGGGTCATGAGAATGTCGCGAAGCCCGATCCGGCGATCTACGAAATTGCCGAGAACCGCTTCGGCCTGCCCACATCCGACCTGTTCTTCATCGACGACAAGCCCGAGAACATCGCCGCCGCAAAGGCGCGCGGATGGCACGGCCACGTGTTCACAGGCGCGGACGCGCTGGAAGCCGAGCTATCGGCGCTGAACCTCTTGCCGCCGCGATAGAAAAAGGCCCCGGCAGTCGCCTGCCGAGGCCTTGCTGAGTATCCGCCCTGATGGAGAGAGCAGGCGGAGAAACCGTCAGCCGTTGCAGCGCGACAACTGCTGCTGGGAAAGCATCGAACCCCCGGCGTTGAAGCTGGCAATGGTGCCCACTTCGCGGCGCAGTTCGCTGCATACGCGCAGGTCGCGGTCGCGGCTGCGCGGCGCCGTGCAGGTGGTGCCTTCGCAGCGGAACAATACGCCGCCTGCAATCGCCTCGTCATCGCTGGCGGGCTGGGCCAGCTCGACCGTGTAGAACGGGGTGGCGGTACGTGCCTCGATCGCTGCGGGAGCGAGCGTGGCGGACACGGCGACAGCTGCGAACAGCGCGGAGGGAACGAGACGGGTCATGGCAGGCTTCCTTGCGAGAGATTATGGGTTTCAACGAACAACCAGTTGCAAATCGCCACCTAGATACCTAGGTTTCATAACGCAACCCTTCTCGCAAATATTTTTGGCATTCCCGCGTTTCGCTGTAGGACATGCGAGGGACGACAGGATTCTTAATGGGTATCAGAGAACCGCTGGCAGAAATGGGATGCGGCCTGCCGCATGCTCTTGAAGTGATGGGGGAACGCTGGTCGTTCCTCATCCTTCGGGCGGCTTTCAATGGCCTCTACCATTTCGAGGAGTTCTCGCAGGAGCTGGGCATCGCCCGCAACATCCTGTCGAACAGGCTGGCCAAGCTGGTGGAGAACGGTGTCCTTGCGCGAACCCCGTGCGAGGCAGACCGGCGCAAGATCGAATATCGCCTGACGGAGAAGGGCCTCGGACTGCTGCCCGCCATGTTGGCGCTGCGCCAGTGGGGAGAGCGATATGTCGAGGATGTTACGCCCAACCTCGTACTGGTGGACTGCCGCGACGGGCAGCCGGTGCAGCCGATCACGATCCGCGCGCAGGACGGCCGCGAGTTGAGCTGGCACGAACTCGGCTGGCAGACGCCGGACAAGATCGGGCAGCCGGTGGACCGGCACGACGGTGCCTACGTAAAGAGCGGCTTTCCTGACGAACCCGACGGTTCCTGCTGAGCGGACCGCCCCTCAAGACGCCCGATGGCCGGTATATCGTGGTGCGCGGGCGATTGTGGCGCGCCAGCAATCGGGCATTGCCCGACGAGAAGCGGCAGGCACTGGTCGACGAACTGATGGACGCGCGCCGCACCGTGCGCGATGCGAAGGGGGACGAGGCGGCCTTGCGCAAGGCGCGGGGCAGGGTGCAGGCGGCCAAGGAAGCATTGGGCGAGCGCGGCCCCGTGTGGTGGGACGACGGCGCGCCCGACTTCAACCGATATCTCGCGAAGAACACGCCCTATGCGGACTGGTTCGCGGCGCAGTGCGATTGACGGTCAGGTGGTCGCCACGGCGCTGGCGTGCACGCTGGAGGCCAGCTTGCGGGCCAGGTCCTCGCCCAGCAGCGCAGACAAGGCGATACCGATAGCGGGCTTCCTGTGCGAGAGGCGCGTGAGGTCGCCAACCTTCCACGAGACGTATCGCGTCCCCTCCGGCGCGCGCACCGTGCCCGTCGCCGCTTCGCCCAGGACGTAGCCGATCTCTCCGATGAAGCGCCCGTCGCTGACCGGGAAGGTCGTGCCGTCCTTCTCGATCAGCACGTCTCCGTCGAGAACGTAGTAGAGCCGCTCCGGCTGCTTGCCGGCTTCGGTCAGAACTTCGCCTCCCTCGGAATCGTGCCACTCGGCCAGTTTCAGCAGCCTGCGAAATTCGCCCGGTGTCAGCGTGTCGAAACCTGCGAACAGGCGCTTCTCGTCCTCGCTCATCTGGAAGGTCGTGCGCTCCAGCAGGATCATGAAGATCACCACCACGTTGGCGGCGAGGAAGATCGTGCTGGTGATGATCGGGTCCCACAGCGGCTCGGGCGGGTACCAGAAGTAGTATCCCATGTAGAGCAGCGTGCCGAGGACGGAGAAGGCCCGAATCAGCGCCTCGTCCCGGAAAAGGAATGCGATCACGTAGACCACGGCCCCGGCGTGGAGCAGGATTGCAGCGTCGAACAGGTCCATCGGCCCCTCCCTGTGCGAGCGGCGCCCCCTGTCGCACCGCCTTACGGGATCACAAGGTGCGCCGCGAGGGGAGGCCCGTCAATCGCTTTCCCCGGCATGTTCATCCAGCGAAGTCGAGTCCCACTTGGCCGTGAACGGACCACTCGCGATCAGCAGCAGCAGCACGAGCGCGGCCATGATCGCGCCCAGCCAGACCTCGCCCATGCCGCAGGCAAGGCCGATCGCGCCAGCCGTCCAGATCGAGGCGGCCGAGCCCGCGCCCTGCACGAAATTCCCCTGCCGGAACATGGCACCTGCACCCAGGAAACCGATGCCGGTGATCACCCCTTCCACCACGCGCGTCGGGTCGATGCGCGACTGCGGATCGGCGGTGGAGTGCAGTAGCTCGATCGAGGCCATGACCAGCCCTGCTGCGCCCACCGCGATGATGACGAAAGGCCGGAAGTCGATCGGCTTCTTGCGCAGAAAGCGTTCCAGCCCGATCAGGAACGGCAGCAACGCGGCCGCTGCCAGGCGAACGAAGACCTGTGTCCAGGTAAGGGTGTCGGGACCGCCAAACTCACTCATGCTGGATGAATGAGCGGGCGCGGGGAATGTTTCGGTCAAAACCAGCCGGTGTGGTCCGCGAGGATCTTCACGCCGAGACCGATGAGCACCGCGCCGCCGACAATTTCCGCCTTCTTGCCCAGCGCCGGACCGATGCGGGCGGCAAACCAGTAGGCAGGGGCGCACAAGGCCAGCGTGACAAGGCCGATCATCAGGCACGACAGCAGGACCGGCGGGCTGAACAGTTCCAGCGTGAGACCGGCCGCAGCGGCATCGATGGACGTGGCGATGGCGGCAATCAGCAGCGCTGTGAAATGCGACTTGCCCGAGATATTCGCCCCATCTTCCGCTCCGTCGTCCGCATCAAGGCCTTCGCGCATCATGCGGTAGCCGAGGAACGAGAGCAGGACGAATGCCACCCAGTGATCGACGGCTTCGAGCCAGCCGACGAACAGCGCGCCCAGCGCCCAGCCGATCAGTGGCATCACGCCCTGCGCGACGCCGAAGGCGACCCCCGTCTCCAGCGCCCGCCAGCCCGAATGCGGCCCCGATGCACCGCGCACCAGTGCGACGGCGAAGGCATCCATGGCGAGGGCCAGGGCGAGGATAAGGACAGCGATCATGCGCCGCGCCTTTGCCGTTCACAGCGGCTGGGGCAAGCCTCGTTTTATGCGCGCCCCACTATGCTCGGGGTGCCTGCCTGCGATAGCTGAGCGCCTCGGCCACGTGGATGCGCCCGACTTCGCGTGCCCCTGCAAGGTCCGCGATGGTTCGCGCCACGCGCAGCATCCGGGTATAGGCGCGGGCGGACAGTCGCATCTTCTCCGCCGCCTGCATCAGCAGCGTTCTGCCCGCCTCGTCGGGGCGGGCGTAGTTCTCCAGCGCTTCGCCCTCCAGTTCGGCATTGGACCGCACGCCGCGCTCCACCTGCACCGCGCGCGCTGCCGCCACGCGGGCGGCGACCTCGGCGCTGCCTTCGGCTGGCGGGGGCAGGGCAAGATCGGCTGCGCTAACGGGATCGACTTCCACGTGCAGGTCGATCCGGTCGAGCATGGGGCCGGAGACCTTGCTCTGGTAGTCAACCGCGCACTTCGGCGCGCGCGAACACGCCAGCGCGGGATCGCCCAGATGTCCGCAGCGGCACGGGTTCATTGCCGCAACAAGCTGCACCCGCGCCGGATAGGCGACGTGGGCATTGGCGCGTGCCACGTCCACCTTGCCGGTCTCCAGCGGCTGGCGCAGCGAATCGAGCACGGCGCGCTGGAATTCCGGCATTAGGTAGCAAAAGCAGAACAATCGCGGGTGCCGAAATAGCGCCTTGCGGACTATCCTGCCAGCCATGGCAGAGAAACACGTATTGAGCGCCCTCAAGGGTAAGCGCGGGGAATTAGCAGGGCAGATAGACGCCCTACAGGACCAGTTACGCCAAGCAATGATCGACCTAGACCATGTGGACTGCACCCTGCGGCTGTTTGACCCTGACATTGAACTGGACGAGATTAAGCCGAAACCCCTCCCTCCACGGCATCACGCCTTCAAGGGTCAGGTAACGCGCTCCATTCTCGCTATGCTGCGCTCTGAGGGGCCAATGGACGCGAAGGCCATCACGATACGGCTCATGGGCGAGCGGGAACTGAATACCGCTGATAAGGTGCTGGTGAAGGCGATGCACAAGCGTATTGGCGCCGCCCTGCGGAACTGCCGGGAAAGGCAGCTTGTCACTAGCGAGCAGGGCAAGGGTGGGTTGTTGGTTTGGTCGGTCAGAGGCTAGTTGCTCAGTTGCTTTAGCAGTGCCATACAGTGCCTATGGCGACAAAGAAAAACCCGATCCGCGAAATTGTTGAAAAGGTGTCAGCCGAGAGGGACGCCGACATCATCCTTTACAACGGAGGGATTTTTCGTCCCTGTGACGAGACCCTCATCCGCGAATGTATATCGCGGGGACAGACGGGTAGGCGTAAGAACGTCGTTCCTATCCTCGTGACGGGAGGCGGTGATCCAGATGCCGCCTATCGTATAGCGCGCTGTTTGCAGCGCCATTATGAGAAATTCACCTTGTATGTTTCAGGCGCGTGCAAGAGCGCTGGGACTTTGATCGCCATTGGTGCTCACGAATTGCTTATTTCTGACCATGGTGAGCTGGGCCCGCTGGACATTCAGATGGCAAAGAAGGACGAGTTTTTTGGAAGTCAGTCTGGCTTAACCGTCTCCACCGCCTTGGAAGCTCTAGAATCCCGCGCGTTCCAAGCGGTCGAACGGATGTTCATTGAGATTGAATCTAACACGGGCGGAATTCTGTCTGTTCAAACGGCAACTGACCTGGCCTCAAAGACCGTAGTGGGCCTCTACGCACCCATCGCTGGCCAAATTGATCCTATGCATGTCGGGGAGGCTGCGCGCGCTCTTGTCATCGCAGACGCCTACGGAACTAGGCTAAACCAGCACTCAGGGAACCTTGCGAGTCCGACTGCGCTTAACCAGTTATATACCAGTTATCCATCACACGGTTTTGTGATTGATCGCGAAGAGGCGCGCAGCCTTTTTAAGGATGTATCAGAACCGAATGAAAATGAGCTTGCATTGGTTGAGGCGTTGGGGGCAATGGGCCGCCGGATGAATGGCGCGCAAGCGATGCCCGACCCCGACAAGACAGTAGTGTTTTTGACCGAGCCGGTCCAACCGGAAAAGCCAAGGAAGGCAGCAAATGAAGAAGATCGTAACGGAGACGAAGGTGATAAATCGCCAACAGCCGACGCCGCTGCGTGAACTTATTCGCCAGCAGTCCGAGGCGATGCGCGCCATTCACAACATGCCGGACATCGTCAGTGTGATCGAGCGTCAGTCGGCGCGCTGCCAATAGCCCGCCCACTGGCGGCTCTGGCGAGTAGCGAGCGCCGCACCTGTCACCATCATGGCTTGCCCGCCATTGGAGATTCGGCGGTTGTCCTCCCGCCAACTCGCTTCGCCAGCGTAGGCATGGAGGTAGGGACCCGCGATATGGTGGTGAGTGCCAACTTCCATCCGACGAAGGCGGCTGAAATAGCTTTCGGCCTGATTGGTGCAGGCGCCTTCATCGGAATAGGCAAGTGAATGGTTGATGCGCCATGTCTGCCAACCGGCATGTAGATCGTCCCAACTGGAAGCTTCGTCGGCATGGACGATTGCCAATGTATCGACGCGATCGCGCACGATAGGCACGGCATCGCCTTCGTGGCGCACCACGAACGGAAGTGACCGGCCATTGCGCTCCCGCATCACCACGACGCACTGGCGCTTGCCGGTCTGGTGCTTGGCAAGGCGGCGGTCACGGCGATCCTGTTTCCGGTTTTCGGGGCGAATGTGTCCGCCGAAATAGGCACCGTCGATTTCCACGATACCCTCAAGGCGAATGCCAGCCTGATCCGTTGCCATGGCTTCGCGTAGCTTGTGGCAGAGGACGTAGGCAGTCTTGTATTGCACATCGAGGTCGCGGCTCACTTGGAGCGCAGAAACACCCTTCGCGCCGTTCACGAACAGCACGATAGCCGCCAGCAAATCCGTGAAGGTCAACTTGCGCGCGGCAAAGATGGTGCCGCTGGTGACGCTGTATTGGTGCTTACACGCCTTGCACTGGAACTTGCGGCGCGACGGAATGTCATAGGCATCGCAGCAGCCACAACGCGGGCATACAGGCTCCCCTTCCGTTTCCGGCCAACGCAGCGAACGGAACAGCGAATACGCCTCGCCCTCGCCCATGGTATAAACCTTCTTGAGCGAGATCGTGCGAGCCTTCGCAGAGAGTAGAAAGTGCTGTCCTTTGGTTTTCATCATCATATCCAGTGATAAACTACACCGGATATGCTGGTTTACACCGTCATTGTCAATGGCCTATATCATCGGAAGTGATGATATTTGGAGTGCCCCATGGCCAAGAGTGACCCTGTGACCGTTGAATACGAGACTCGCGCGAAGAATCTGCTCAAAGGGGAATTGAAGCGGCGCGGTATCACCTATGCTCAGCTGGCGGAAAAGCTGTCAGAAATCGGGGTCAATGAGAACGACCGAAACCTGAATAACAAGATCAGCCGGGGAGGCTTTTCGGCTGCATTCTTGCTTCAATGTCTATCGGCAATTGATGCTACTGATCTTCGCCTAACCTAGGTGGCGCGGCGCCATCCCCCTTCATCGAAGGCGAATGAAAAATACGAAGGGCAAGTTGCTTGTCCACTCTCTTCTTTTCTTCCTTCGCATTGTGCCACCAAATCGCGACTTCTTTGAAACGGTGAACTTGGTTTGGCGTTATGGTCGCCTCGTCAAAGGCCCATTCACCGTCATAGAGATGGTCCGGTAACTGCTGCACCTTATCGGCGGTGCCGTTGGCATAATATTCAGCGATAATGAGCCACTGATCCAGTTTGCCCTTCCACTGCTGGATGGATCTCAGCCATGAATCTCCATCGTCCAGCCCATTGCCCTTATCTATTGGAGCGGCGATGTCTTCGAACGCTGCTTCGAGGTCGCCAAATAGTCTCTCATGCCATTCCCGGTTGTGTAGCGCCGCGAAAGCCTCATCAATATTTTCGAACTTTTGCCGGTTTCCTTCGGTGTGCTGATACGACCATGTTTCAAAATCGTGATTAAGCAGGCGTACTGACTCTGACACCCGATCAAGCCGTTTGACCATATCGGCATGGCCCGCTTCGGCAATTTCGCGAGCAACCTTCGCTTTACCCGCAATGTCGGAAAGTTTCTCGTCTTGCGCATGGGCTTGCGTGTGAGTGATGAACTCGGCGCGCAGTTTGGTTGCCAGGAATTCCTCAAAGCGTGCGTCTATCATTCCCGCCATCGAATCTTCGGAAAGTCTGCGTTCAGCCACTGGTTCGCTAGAGTTTCCTATCGGCGGCGAAAGAGGATTGAAAAACCGCCAGCCAATTAGTCCCGCACTGACTATGAGGACGACAAACCCAGCAGAAAAAAGGCCGATAAAGAAAGCTTCTGGCCAGCCTAGAGCGTAGGCATCCATCTGCTTGGCGATCCATGAGAACACGCCGGTCATGATCGTGTACGCCCCGATCCAATACCCGAAGCGATCCACGGCTTTGTCGACTTTGCTGAACCTGTCCATAAGATACCTCCTGCCCCACTCTCGAAAGAAAGTGGAGTCAGGCCGTCTCCAACGATTTCTAAGAATTCCATTTTGCTTCTCCTTTGAGAAGCGGCACTCGGAACAAGCTTTCTGCGCTTGCTACCTAATGCCGTGGAATTCGGGCAGCTCGTCGAGGAACAGCACACCCAGGTGTGCGAGGCTCACTTCGCCGGGCCTAACGCGCAGGCCGCCGCCCGTCAGCGCCGCCATGCTGGCCGAATGGTGCGGCGCGCGGAACGGGCGGGTGCGGCTGATGCGCCCGCCCTCAAGCAGGCCCGCCACCGATTGCACCATGCTGACTTCCAGCGCCTCCGACGGAGAAAGCGGCGGCAGGATGCCCGGCAGGCAGCTTGCGAGCAGGCTCTTGCCCGCACCGGGTGGGCCATTCATCAGGAGATTGTGACCGCCTGCCGCGGCGATCTCCAGCGCGCGCTTCGCGGTTTCCTGGCCTTTCACCTGTTTCAGGTCCGGCCCGTGGTGATCGTCATCCACTTCGCCAGGCTGCGGCTGTGGCAACTGCGTCTTGCCCGAAAGATGCGCCAGCAGGTCCACCAGGTTGGGCGCGGCGCACACGCGCACGCCGCTGGCCCAGCGCGCTTCCGGTCCCTGCGTCGCCGGACAGATCAGGCCGAGATCGCTCTCGCTGGCGTGCAGCGCGGCCAGCAGCACGCCGGGCGAGGCGACAACGCGGCCATCGAGAGCCAGCTCGCCCACGGCCAGCCACTCGCTCAATTCCTCGGCATCCACCACGCCCATCGCACCCAGCAACGCGAGCGCGATCGGCAGGTCGTAATGGCTGCCTTCCTTCGGCAGGTCTGCGGGCGAGAGGTTGATGGTGATCCGCTTGGGCGGCAGCGACAGGCCCATGGCGGCCAGCGCGGACTGCACCCGCTCCCGGCTTTCGGCCACGGCCTTGTCCGGCAGGCCGACCACGGTGAAGCGCGGCATCCCTGCGGCGAGCTGGCACTGCACCTCCACCTTGCGCGCGTCGAGGCCAAGGTAGGCAACCGTCTGAACTAAAGCGACCACGTGAAAACCCCCAATTTCAGAGCGTGATAGCGCGCTTGGCCGCCATGTCGAGAGGCGCAGGCTGCGAACCCGTTGGCAATATCTTCCTCTGGTGAAATTTCAGCGGAGCAGGCTATGAGGCTGCCGGTGGGCGGTAACGGGCAAGGCTCATGTCCCGCTTGCGAACCTTGACTCGGTGCCGGTCCTTCAGTAAGCGCGCGCTCCATGTGAGGCCGCCTCTCGATTGGCGGCCCTTTTTGTTCTGACTTTTGAAGGTTTGTACCATGAAGCGCACTTTCCAGCCGAGCAACCTCGTGCGTGCCCGTCGCCACGGTTTCTTCGCCCGCAAGGCTACCCCCGGTGGCCGCAAGGTGCTGCGCAACCGCCGTCGTCGCGGTCGCAAGAAGCTGTCTGCTTGATTCGCTTTCCGCTCGCCCCTCCGGGCGAGCGTCCTCGCTAGGCGCGCACCCCGGACCTGATCCGGGGTCAGCCCGCTGCGGGCGGCCATTTGGCCTTGCGGGCTCCTTTCGGAGCCCGTTTTCGTGCCTGCCATCTTCCCGGGGGCGGGTGTTATCCCTATCTAACACACCATGACGATTTCCGTCCTCACCAGGCGCGCGGATTTTCTCGCGGCGAATCGGGGGCTGCGCAATGCGCGGCCCGGCTTCGTGCTGTTGACGCGCCCGAACGACGGACACGGTGTTCGCTACGGCATCACCGTCACCAAGAAGATCGGCAATGCCGTGGTGCGCAACCGGATGAAGCGGCGTTTCCGCGAATTGCTGCGCGCCGCCTTGCCCGAACACGGCCTGCCCGATCACGATCACGTGCTGATCGGCCGCGAGGGCGGAATCGAGCGTGATTTCGCGCAGATGGGCAGGGAACTCGGCTATGCCCTTGAAGCCGCACGCGAAGGGAAGGGCGATCCGGCCCGCCGTCCGCGTCGTGGCAACAAGCAGAAGCCCCGATGAAACGCATATTCATCCTGATTGCGCGCGCCTGGCAGCTTGGCCCCAGCCGCGTGCTGCCGCCCACTTGCCGCTTCCAGCCATCGTGCAGCCAGTACGCGATAGAGGCGCTGGAGAAACATGGTGCAATCAGGGGTGGATGGTTGGCCATCAAGCGTATATTGCGCTGCCAACCCTGGGGGGGACATGGCCATGATCCTGTTCCTGAACGCGGCGCGCCGCACAACGATTAGACGCGACGGAAAATCACTTGGACAACCAGCGTAACCTTATCATCGCCGTCGTGCTGAGCGCGATCCTGCTGTTCGGCTTCGATTTCGTGATGCGGACCTATTATCCGGAGCCGGAAGAAGCGCCCGCCAACATGGCCAGCCGCGAGGATGCGCCGGTGGCCCGCGTGGACGGCGAGATCACGCCCGATGCGCCGGTCGTCCGCGATCTGGATACCGAACTGGCGACGACGGGCCGCGTGGCCATCGATGCGCCGGAGATTGCCGGGTCGATCAACCCCGTCGGTGCGCGGGTGGACGACATCACGCTCAAGACCCATCGCCAGACGGTGGAGGAAGACAGCGGCCCGATTCGCCTGTTCGCACCGGGCGGCACCGATATCCAGCAGTTCGCCCAGTTCGGCTGGGTGGGCGAGGGCGTTACCGTGCCCGATGCGCAGACCCCGTGGCAGGTGGTCGAAGGCGGTGAACTGACGCAGGAAACGCCGGTTACGCTCGCATGGGACAACGGCCAGGGCCAGGAGTTCCGCCTGACTTTCCGCGTGGACGAGCATTACATGTTCGATGTCACGCAAAGCGTTGCCAACACCGGCGACGGCTCGATCGCGCTGCGTCCCTATGCCTTTGTCAGCCGCACCAGCGCCAATGCCAGCCCCAGCACCTTCACCGTGCATTCCGGCCCGATCGCAGAGGGCAACGGCAGCGTGAATTTCGACTGGGATTACGAGGACGTGGCCGAGGAAGGCCCGGTCAACCTGAGCGGCAGCACACAGTGGCTGGGCTTTACCGATATCTACTGGATGAGCGCGCTGGTGGCCGACGATGCCAGCGCGGCGGAAGGCACGTTCCGCTCCACCGGCGCCGATACCTTCCGCGCCGACCTGATCTACGACGCCGTCACCGTGCCTGCGGGCGAGACCGTGTCGCGCACCACGCGCCTGTTTGCAGGGGCCAAGGAAAGCGCCGTGCTTGACCAGTACGAGGACCAGGGCGTGGAGCGCTTCGGCCTCGCCATCGACTGGGGGTGGTTCCGTTTCATCGCCTGGCCAATGTGGCAGGTGCTGATCTTCCTGTTCGGTCTTGTCGGCAACTTCGGCGTGGCGATCATCTGCCTGACGCTGATCATCCGCCTGCTGCTGTTCCCCATCGCGCAGAAGCAGTTCCACTCGATGGCGCAGATGCGCGCCGTGCAGCCGAAGATGAAGGCGCTGCAGGAACGCTACAAGGACGACAAGCAGCAACTGCAGCAGGAAATGGCCAAGCTCTACAAGGAAGAAAAGGTCAATCCGCTGGCCGGCTGCCTGCCGATCTTCGTGCAGATCCCCATCTTCTTCGCACTGTACAAGGTGCTGCTGCTGGCGATCGAGATGCGGCACGAGCCGTTCTTCGGTTGGCTGCGCGACCTTTCCGCGCCCGATCCGGCGACGATCCTGAACCTGTTCGGCCTGCTGCCGTTCGATCCTCCGGGCTTCCTCGCCATCGGCGTGCTGGCAGTACTGCTCGGCTTCACCATGTGGCTGCAATTCAAGCTGAACCCTGCCGCGATGGACCCGATGCAGCAGCAGATCTTCATGCTGATGCCGTGGATCCTGATGTTCGTGATGGCTCCGTTCGCCGCCGGCCTGCTGCTCTACTGGATCAGCAACAACATCCTCACGCTGGCGCAGCAGTGGTACCTCTACTCGCGTAATCCGGAGCTGAAGGCGCAGATGGCGAAGGAGCGTGAAGCGAAAGAGCGCGAGCACGAACGCAAGAAGGCGGAAGAAGGGTGACGCCCGAACAGGAAGAGCTGGCCAAAGAGGCGAGCAGGCTGTTTTCCGGCCGCGTGGAGTTCCTGCTCTCCGCGCCGCAGCTGAAGCACCTGCCCGACCCCGACTACCCCGAGGTCGCTTTCGCCGGACGCTCCAACGTCGGCAAGAGCTCGCTGATCAATGCGCTGACGGGGCGCAAGGCGATTGCGCGAACCTCTGTAACGCCGGGGCGCACGCAGGAACTGAACTTCTTCGAAGTGGGTGATCCCACGCAGTTCCGCTTCGTCGACATGCCCGGCTACGGCTTTGCCAAGGCCCCGCTGAAGGTGGTCGAGAACTGGCGCAAGCTGGTTCGCACTTTCCTGCGCGGGCGCGTGCCGCTGAAGCGTACGCTTGTGCTGGTGGATTCGCGGCACGGCCTGAAGGATACCGACCGCGACATGATGACCATGCTGGACGAGGCCGCCGTCGGCTACCGCATCGTCCTGACCAAGGCTGACAAGATCAAGTCGAGCGAACTGGAAGCGGTGCGGGCCAAGGTAGAGGCCGAAGCGCGCAAGCACCCTGCGGCCTATCCGCAGATCCACGTGACGAGTTCGGAAAAGGGCATGGGCCTGGAAGAGCTGCGTGCCGCCATCCTGAGCGACATCCGCGCCTGACGACCTCGACTGTGCCTCGCATCGCAGACACAAAAAAAGGCGCCGTGTAGGCGCCTTTTTTATTTTGAATGCTGGTTTCAGCTTAGCCGTTTTTGCCGCCGAAGAGCCAGTCCCAAATACTACGACCCATCACAAATCTCCTGTTGCTTCAGGCGATTCGTGCATTAACCAACAATGTTTGTAAAGTTTAAACTATATTTTTTAACGCCCCGATTTCCCTAGCCTTATGATATTGCAGGATTTTCTCGAAACGAACGGGTCGAGAAATGGCAAATCCCTGGGCCACGATGCATCCCGAATCACGCAAGAGTGTTAACGTTCCGGCGTCCTCAACACCTTCTGCAACAACGATGATTCGCAGGTCGCGGCCCATCTGGAGGATGTTCTTCACAATCCCCAGCGCCTTTGCGTCGGTGGTCATCGGCGCAATGAACATCCGGTCGATCTTGAGTTCGGAGAAGGGCAGTTTCAGCAATGCTTCGAGGCTGGCAGCACCGACGCCGAAATCGTCCATCGAGATCTTCGCGCCCAGTGCTTTCAGTTCACCGAGAATCTCCGCCGCGAGGTCGAGGTTGGAGATGCGGAAGGTCTCGGTAATTTCCAGCGTCAGGCGACGGGGGTCGTAGGCGTGCCGGTCCAGCACGTCGGATACCATCGAGACAATCGAACGCTCGTGCAGCAGGGTGGCCGAAATGTTGACGGCGATCGGCAATTGCAGACCCTCTTTCTCGAAGGCGTTGCCGGCCTTGCAGGCTTCTTCCAGCACGAACCGGGTGAGCTGGCTCATCCGGCCTGCCGTCTCGCACTGGCGGATGAAGTAGTCTGGGGGGATATGGCCCTTTACCGGGTCCTTCCAGCGCACCAGCGCTTCGGCTCCGACGATCTCACCCGTCTGCACCATGATTTTGGGCTGGAAAGCCAGGTAGATCTCGCCGTTGCTGAGCGCGGCATCGATCCGCGCCTGTAGCGAGATGTTCCAGATAAGGTCTTCCTGCGACGCGGAGTCCGCAATGCAGATCGGCTCGAACGTCTCGTTGGTTTTCTCTGCGACAGCGACCGCGGAAGCGAGACGTCGTGGAACACTGGGGCTTGGCGTGATGTCGATGCCGAAGGTGATGCCCACGTCCACCTGTTCGTCCCCCACCACCAGCGGCGAGGCGAACAGCGCCCGAAGCCCCTCGAGGTGCTCGCGAAGCAGCGCCGGGTCCTTTTCCTGCATGGTCCAGGCGATCATGTGGCCCTGGCCAAGGTAAATCGTCGCGTCCTGTGTCGCCGCCTTCAGGCGTGCCGTGATGGCCAGAAGGTACGAGGCGTGCAGTTCGGAAGGCAGGGTGCGGCGGACTTCTTCGAAGCGATGGATTTTCGCGACGATGATCGCGGGCACGGCTTCGGCCACATCCTTGTCCGCCTCCAGCGCCGTGAAAGTGGGAAGGTTGGTGGCTGCATCGACCATCAACATCTTGCGACGCATCGATGCACGGGCCCGGTAGAGGCCGAAAATTGTCAGGACCGCGATCGTGTCTGCCAGACTGATGCGCACGGCGAAGGCAGCGCATATTGCCAGCGTCAATGGAATGGAGCCAACAAGGGCACCGTACACGGTCCGGCGCACCCTTGGCTTGGCGATGGCACTTGCCACGAGAAGGGCGGCTATAGCCGTTATCAGCACCAGCAGGCCGCCGATATACCGGGTATATCCGGACTTGAGTGTCTCGGCTCCATAGATAGCGACCATGGAGGGCGGGACGGCCCTGTGGCCGGGTATGTTTCGCCCCTGCGTTTCCGAGGCTGCGCTGCGTCCTATGACTACGGTCTTACCCGTGAAATCCGGGAACGGTCCATCGTCCCGTTCCAATTCGCTGAAGCGGAAGGTCGGAATGGTTGCGAGGTCGAAATTGTAACTTACCGGAAAGTTCGAATCGTTTGCGGAGTTCCTGCCTGCCAGTCGCGTGGCAAAATTGGGCAGGGTGCTGCCGCCTGCCGTGATCGCGTAGCGCATGTCCCACGTGTAGCCGAGGAAGCTGACCCATTCCTGTGAGGCGACCTCGTCAATTCCATCGGCAACTTCGGGCCGATTTGCGCGCAGGACATCCTGTCCGTTGAGGTCCGTTTCGAGATCGCGGACCAAGAACGTCTGACCTGAGAAGTTCGATAATGCCGCGTTAAGCCTCGCATCTGCCTGCGCTGTGCCCATCTCATCGAACACGAAGTCAACGAACACTGCTTGCGCCCCGGCAGCGTCGAGGCGGTCAATCATATCGGCAAGAGCCACTCTGTGTTCGGGCGTGTTCCTTGCTGCAAGATTGGCATCCGACCCGATAAAAACGATGTCGCCCGAAGCCGGCTCCTGGGTCAATCGGGATTGCGTGACCCACAGGACCTGGTCGATCGGTTGCAGCACGGTAAGCAGGTGCAGCACCAGCGCGATCAGGCCCGCCCACGCGACGTGGCGGACCCGCTCGAGCCACTTGGCCTTATGCCCGGTTTTCGAGGTCTTCTCGACCACTCCTGCCCTTTCGTCGCGCCGATCCAGTTTGCGGCACTCAACCTCCTGCCAGAGGATGGTTAACAAACCGGCAAGACAAAGCCTGTGATTTGGAATTTTGCGCCAGCCCCGATCTTGCCGGGGCTAGCGCGGCGTTCATGCTCGACAGCTTCAGACTGAACCGTTAGGCCCCGCACCAGACAGGGAAACGAAACGCCTATGAAGCTGATCATCGGTAACAAGAACTATTCCAGCTGGTCGCTGCGCGGCTGGCTGGCGGCAAAACAGAGCGGCCTCTCGTTCGAGGAGCTGACGGTCCATATCGATGGTGACGACTGGCAGGCGATGAAGGCGCAGGGCGGCGAATTCCAGCCCTCGGCCGGCAAGGTTCCGGTGCTGTGGGACGGCGACGTGGTGGTGTGGGACAGCCTCGCCATCCTGGAATACCTGGCAGACAAGGTGGGCCGAGACAGGTTCTGGCCGAAGGACGATGCCGCGCGCGGCATGGCGCGGGCGATGGTGGCGGAAATGCATTCATCCTATCTGCCGCTCAGGCGCAATTGCCCGATGAATATCCGCGCCCGCGTGGCGGTTGACCTGACCGACGACTGCAAGGCCAACATCGTGCGCATCCTCGGCCTGTGGGCAGAGGCGCGCGCCCGCTTCGGCAAGGGCGGGCCGTTCCTGTTCGGCACGTTCAGCGCGGCGGACATATTCTACGCGCCCATCGCCAGCCGCTTCATCACCTATGGCATCGGCGTGCCCGGCTTCGCCCAGGCCTACATGCAGGCCCTGTGGGAGCATGACTGGATGCAGCAATGGGTGGAAGCCGCGATGGCCGAGGAATGGACGATTTCCCAGTTCGAGGTGGGCAGCCAGTCGTGAGTAACGACCCCCTCGCCAACGCCCGCCACCTGATCGCCTGCGAAAGCGTGACACCGGCGCGCGGTCCGGTGTTCGACATGCTTGAGGAAATGCTCGCTGGCCTCGGCTTCGAGGTGGACCGCTTTACCCGCGGCGAAGGGCCGGAGGGCAGCGACGAGGAGCCGGTCGAGAACCTGTTCGCCATTCGCCGTGGCCCTGCGGGATCGCCGCACTTTGCGTTTGCGGGCCACTTAGATGTGGTGCCACCGGGGGAAGGCTGGTCCAGCGCGCCGTTCGGCCCGGAAGTCCGCAGCGAACCGGGCGGCGACCTGCTCTACGGGCGCGGCGCGGTGGACATGAAGGGCGCGATTGCCTGCATGGTGGCCGCCGTCGCCGAAATCCCCGCAGATGCGGGCACGCTCAGCTTCATCATCACCGGGGACGAGGAAGGCCCGGCGCTGCACGGCACGCGCGCCCTGATCGAACGGATGCGGACACGCGGCGACATTCCAGACCTGTGCCTCGTGGGAGAGCCCACCAGCGTGAACCGGCTGGGCGACATGATGAAGATCGGCCGGCGCGGTTCGGTGAACATCTGGCTTGAGGTGGAAGGCACGCAGGGCCACGTTGCCTACCCGCACCTGGCCGACAACCCGATGCCGAAGATGGTCGCTATCCTGGCAGAGTTGGATGCGCTGGAGCTGGACGCGGGTACCGACTGGTTCCAGCCCAGCAATCTCGAGATTACCGAGTTCGACGTTCCCAACCGCGCGCACAACGTCATCCCCGGCAAGGCGACGGCGCGCATTTCCATCCGCTTCAACGACCAGCATTCGGGCACCTCACTATCCGAAAAGGTGATCGAGATTGCGGAAAAACATGGCGGCAAGGCGCGGCCCGTCATCAGCGGCGAGCCGTTCCTGACCCCGCCCGGCGCGTTCTCGCAGATAATCGCCGATGCGGTGAAAGCCGAGACGGGCATCGATCCCGAGCCTTCAACCACCGGCGGCACGTCCGACGCGCGATTCCTCAAGGACCTGTGCCCGGTGATCGAATTCGGGCTGGTCAACGCCACCATGCACAAGACCGACGAGGCCGTGGCGGTTGACGACCTTGCCACCCTCACGGCAATCTACCGCCGCGTCGCAATGGCCGCGCTTTCGGCCCCGATCCCGGCGACCAAGGAGAATTCGCCTACATGAAACGCTGGCTCGCCGTTCCGCTGTGGCAGCGGGTTATCGCTGCCCTGATCCTTGGCATCATCGCCGGGCGCATGTGGGGGCCGGGTGCGGAAAGCATCAAGATTATCGGCGATATCTTCGTCGCCTTCATCAAGATGCTGGTGGTGCCGCTGATTTTCTTCAGCCTTGTGGCAGGCGTTGCCTCCATCGGCGACATTCGCAAGCTGGGCCGGATCGGCTGGCGCGCACTGCTGCTGTTCGTGGTGACGGGGCAGATGGCCGTGTGGCTGGGCCTGTTCCTGGGCACCGTGATCGCGCCGGGGGCGGGGGTGGACACCTCCTCCATCGAGATGGGCGCGGTGCCCGAACCCAACGAGACGACCTGGCGCGAGATGCTGCTGGGCATGGTGCCGCAAAGCCCCGTGCAGGTGATGGCGGATGTCAACGTGCTGCCGCTGATCATCTTCTCGCTGCTGCTGGGCATCGGCATCCTGATGGCGAAGGAGCAGGGCGAACCCGTCCTCAAGATCTTCGATAGCGGCTCCATCGTCATGCAGAAGGTGACGATGGTGGTGATGGAACTCACCCCCTTCGGCGTCTTCGCGCTGATGGCGTGGGTGGCGGGCACGCTGGGGCTGGAGGCTCTGGCAGCGCTCGGCAAGCTGGTGTTCCTCAACTACCTCGGCTGCCTGCTCATCATCCTCCTCATATATTCGGGCATGATCAAGTTCATCGCCCGCCTGCCGGTGCGCGATTTCTTCCGCGGTATCGTGGATGCCATCGCGGTGAGCTATTCCACCGCCAGTTCCAACGCCACGCTGCCCGTCACCCTGCGCTGTGCGGAGAGGAACCTGGGCATCAGCAACTCGGTGGCCAGCTTCGTCATTTCGCTGGGCGCGACGATCAACATGAACGGCACGGCCATGTATCTTGGCCTCGCCACGCTGTTCGGCGCGCAGATCTTCGGGGTGGACCTTTCGTGGGGCGACTACTTCATGATCTCCATCCTCGGCACGCTGGGCGCCGTGGGCGCGGCGGGCATTCCGGGCGCGGGCCTCATCATGATGGCGCTGGTGTTCGGCGCGGTCGGCGTGCCGCTGGAGACGATCGCATTCGTGGCGGGCGTGGACCGGATCATGGACATGATGCGCACCACCACCAACGTATCTGGCGATGCCGCGGTGGCAACCACCGTGGCCAGCCTGACCGATGACATCGACCGCGAGGAAATGATCAGCGCGGACGACGTCTGATCAGTTCACCGCGCGCCGGTACAGGTGCCAGGTCGCATGGCCCAGCACCGGCAGCACGATCAGCAGCCCGATGAACAGCGGGATCATTGCGGCAGACAGCGTGACGGCGATGATGACGGCCCAGGCCAGCATCACGCCGGTGTTGGCGCGCACCGCCTTCACGCTGGCGACGATGGCGGTGATGAAATCCACGTCGCGGTCCACCAGCATCGGCAGGCTGATCACGGTGATGCAGTAGAAGCCCCAGGCCAGCAGCGCGCCGACCGCCGTTCCCACCACCAGCATCCACAGGCCCGCCTGTGTCTGGAATATCGCCAGCGATTCCCCGCCGATGCCGCTCTCGGCCATGAAGATGGAGAAGATGGCGTGGGCGATGATGACCCAGAAGCTGAAAGCGACGAACACGAAACCGCCCATCATCAGCAATTGCTCGTCCCCGCGCCCGCGCAGCGCGCCCAGGACTGCGCCCCAGCCGATCGGCTCGCCCAGTTCGCGGCGGCGGCTGACCTCGTAAAGGCCGATGGCCGCAAATGGCGCGATCAGCGGGAAGCCCGCCGTCACCGGAACCAGCCAGCCCGCTTCACCGCGCCAGAACAGGGCGTAGGCGACGGCCAGTCCCGTCACGACATAGATCGCGCCGAAGAACAGGCCGTAGAGCGGACAGGCCAGGAAATCGCGAAAGCCCGCGCCCAGTGCCGCGCGCAAGTCTGCTGCGGTCAGCTTGTCAGCGACGATCGGCGCCGCGCTTGCCGTAGTTGTTGCCATGGTAATCCTCCCCGATGCTTTCATGGCGCGGGGGAGGGGCGGCGACCATGCGCCAGATCAAATTTGCGCGCCTATCGCCCCTTGGGCTTCTCCAGCACCTTTTTCCGATAGCTGCACAGGTCCACGACCTTGCAGCGCCAGCATTCCGGCGTGCGCGCCTTGCACACGTAGCGGCCGTGCAGGATCAGCCAGTGGTGGGCGTGAAGGCGGAAAGGCTGCGGCACGCGCTTTTCCAGCTTGGCCTCGACCTGTTCGGGCGTCTTGCCCTTGGCGAGGCCGGTGCGATTGCCCACGCGCAGGATATGGGTGTCCACCGCGAAGGTTTCCTGCCTGAACCAGCAGTTGAGCACCACGTTCGCCGTCTTGCGCCCCACGCCCGGCAGGCGGACGAGGTCTTCGCGCGTGTCCGGCACCTGGCTGCCGTATTCGTCCCCCAGCAATTGCGACAGCGCGATCACGTTCTTCGCCTTGGAATTGAACAGGCCGATGGTCTTGATGTGCTCGATCAATCCATCGAGGCCCAGTTCCAGCATCTGTTCGGGCGTTTCCACCTTGGCGAACAGCGCGCGCGTCGCCTTGTTGACGCCCACGTCGGTCGCCTGCGCGGATAGCGCCACGGCGACGACGAGCTGGTAGGCGTTGCCGTATTCCAGCTCTGTTTCCGGCTCGGGATTGTCCTCCGCCAGGCGGCGGAAGAACTCGAAGATCTGGTCCTTGGTCATGCGGGACCGGTCATGGCCCCGGATTGCGCGTGCGTTCAAGCGCGGCGAGCTTCGCTTCCACCGCTTCGTCCACTTCGTCCAGCCGTTCCAGGTGCTTCTTCATCTCGTCGATCCGCTGGTCGCGGCGACGCTGCATGGCCTCGGAGAAGGCCGCGGCGATGATACCGGTCGGCATGGCCACCAGCGCGATGCCCGACAGCGCGACCATCGAGGCGAAGACCTTGCCCGCGGCGGTGATGGGCGCGGCATCGCCATAGCCCACGGTGGTGAGCGTGATGACCGACCACCACAGCGCGCGCGGAATGGAGCCGAATTCCTCGGGCTGGAGATCGCCTTCCGTCAGGTAGAGCGCGGTCGCCCCGAACAAGAGCAGCACGCCCGCCAGTGCCATCGTCACGATCAGGTCGTCCGCCCTGTCGGACACCGCCGCCCACACTTCCTTCAACGCCTTGCTGAAGCGCCCGAACTTCATCACCGCGAAAACGCGCAGCAGGCGCACCGTGCGCAGCATGGTGGCATCGGCGGTGACGACGGGCATGAGTGTGGAAATCACCACGGCGAGGTCGATCAAGCCGAGAGGCGAGCGGATGAAGCGCCACCGTTTCGCCCAGGGTCCGCCTTCGCCGGGCTCCTCCGCCGCGGCAAAGATGCGCGCGACATATTCGATCAGGAAGATCACTCCGAACGCCAGTTCGGCCAACACCAGCGCCTCATGCCAGCGTCGGGAAAGGCCGGGCTCCGTCGCCAGCGCGCCGGCTCCCACGGCCAGCAGGATCACCAGCACCAGAAACTTGTTCGTAAAGGTCAGTCGCCCGTCAGGAAGGGCACCGACGAACAGTTCGTCGTGCAGCTTCTTGCGCAAGTCCCCCATGGTCCCCCTTCCATTCGTCCATGCAAGGTGAGGGCTATCCTGCCACGGATTTGACCGCCTGTCGCCCCCACCGCGCGGAGGCGGGGCAGTCGATCACCTGTTGGCGGCCTTCCATTCCATCGCCGCGCGGATGCGGTTTTCCACCGTGGGATGGGTGTAGAGCAGCGCTTCCTCCACCGGCCCCGCCAACGGATAGCGGTATTCGGCGGTCTTGATGAGCGCGCCGGACAGGGCATCGGGCAGGCCGACATGGGTCAGCGAATAGGCATCGGCCTCGCGCTCTCCCACCCGCGTCATGGTGTTGGTGATGGGCTGGGCGAGGATGAACAGCACGCTCAGCACGAAAGTGAGCACCGGCAGGCCGCGCGGGTCCGACAGGTCCGCATCGGTGCCGAACTTTCGTGCAAACCACGGATAAAGCCGCGCGGTCAGCCAGAACACCGCCACCGCCAGCAGGCTGAGGACGATGATCGTGCGCCAGACGTGACCCAGCACGTAGTGGCCGATCTCGTGCCCGGTCACGGCTTTCACCTCGTCCAGCGATGCCTCGTCCATCGCCACGTCCGATATGGCGATGCGGGCATTGCTGCCCACGCCAAAGACATTGGCGGTGAAATTGTTCGACTGGCGCGATCCGTCGAACATGAACACGCGATCCTCCGGCACGCCGGCCTCGGCTGCCAGTTCCAGCACGGCATCGCGCACCTCGCCTTCGGGAATCGGTTCATAACGGTTGAACAGCGGCTCGATCAGCACCGGGCTCAGCAGCAGCATGAAAGCAACGCCCGTGGCTACCAGCGCGCCGCCCCAGGCCCACCACCAGCGCCCGGTCCTGCGGATCAGCCAGTAGACGCCCAGCAGGAACAGTCCGCCCAGCAGCGCGGTCAGCACCAGCGAAATCCCGCTTTGGGCAAGGTAATCGCCCAGCGGCTGGCTGGTGCGGCCGTACTGCGTCTCGCGCCACCAGCCGCTGTAGATGGAATAGGGCAGCACGATCAGCGTATCGATGACGATGAACACCACCGCGAGCAGGAATGTGCGCAGGGCAAAGCCGCGCTTGCCCAGCTTGGCGGCGAGCTTGTCCAGCACGCCGCTTCGCACGATGAACCACGTTGCGATTGCCGATACCAGCAGGCCGACCAGGATCAGCCAGTGGTTGCCGGTGGTGTAGTCGCGCGCCAGCGCCAGTTCCTCGGCGCTGAGCGTATCGATCCACGCCCTTGTCTCGCGCGCTGCCGTGCCTGCCGTCATGTCTTCCCCTCCCGACCGGGGCTGCTAGTCCAGCCCGAGAACGTCCTTCATCGAATAGCGACCCGGCGGCTTGCCGATCAGCCAGGCCGCGCCTTTCACCGCGCCCCGCGCGAAGATCATGCGGTTCTCTGCCGAATGGCTGAGCGTGAGGCGTTCCTGCTCTCCCGCAAAGATTACCGAGTGCTCGCCCGCCACGGTGCCGCCGCGAAGGGCGGCAAAGCCGATCGCGCCTTCGGCCCGTTGGCCGGTATGCCCGTCGCGCCCGCTCTCGGAGTTTTCCGCAAGCTCGATGCCGCGCGCTTCCGCTGCAGCCTCACCCAGCAGCAGGGCAGTGCCAGAGGGGGCATCCACTTTCATCCGGTGGTGCATTTCCAGCACCTCGATATCCCAGTCCGGCCCCAGCCGCGCCGCGGCCTCGTGGACGAGGTGGGCAAGCAGAGTGACGCCGAGCGAGGTGTTGCCCGTCTGGAGGACGGGAATGTTCTGCGCGGCAGCGTCGATCGCGCCGTGCTCCCGCTCGCCAAGGCCCGTCGTGCCGATCAGCATGGGGATGCCCGCACCCTGCGCGGCGGCAAGGTTTTCCGCCAGCGCGACGGGCGCGGAGAAATCGACCAGCACGTCGCTCGTTTTCGCCAGTTCGACCGGGCTCTGGCCCTTGTCGACCCCGCCCGACCCCTCGTGCTCCCCGCTCGCCAGCACTTGCGCGATGGCCTGTCCCATGCGCCCCTCGCTGCCGATGATCCCGATACGTGCCATTGATACTCCTGTCGTTTGTGTGCTTCATGCGCGGGATGAGAGCCTTCCGCAACATCGTGATCCTGACAGGCGCAGGAATCTCGGCCGAAAGCGGCCTCAGGACATTCCGCGCCGAGGACGGCCTGTGGGAGGATCACCCAGTCGAAGAGGTGGCAACGCCCGAGGGCTTTGCCCGCGATCCGGCCCTGGTGCAGCGCTTCTACGACGAGCGGCGCGCGCAGATCCGCGCAGCCTCTCCCAACCCCGCGCACGAGGCGCTGGGCCGGCTGGACCGCGAGTTTGCAGGCCAGCTGCTGATCGTCACCCAGAACATCGACGATCTGCACGAACGCGGCGGGGCGCGGCGCGTGCTGCACATGCACGGCGAGGGCCTTTCCGCATGGTGCCGCGCCTGCGATGCGCGACATCGCTGGGAAGGCACACTGGGCGATGGCCCTGCCTGCCCGGCCTGCGGCGAAGCAGCCATGCGGCCCGATATCGTGTGGTTCGGAGAGATGCCCTACGAGATGGACCGGATTTTCGATGCGCTGGCATCGGCGGACCTGTTCGTCTCCATCGGCACGAGCGGCGCGGTCTATCCCGCCGCCGGTTTCGTGCAGCAGGCCAGCGCGAACGGCGCGCGCACGCTGGAACTGAACCTGGAGGAAAGCCTCGGCAGCCGCAATTTCGACGAAACCCGGCTGGGCGCTGCAAGCGAACTGGTGCCCGCGTGGGTGGACGAGGTGCTGCGAGACTGAAACCGCCGAGCCCGAAGGCCCGGCGGCGCCGTCATCAGTCCATGTTGATCATGATTTCGCGCGTCAGGTACACCCCCTGAAGCTCGCGGATCTCGTTGTAGACGTTGAGCACGGTCTGGTTCGAGCTTTCCATGTTTGCCTCGCCCCAGGCTTCCATGAACGCGTCGTAGCGCTCGCGCGAGGGTTGCAGGTTCTCGCCGGGGAACTCGATCACCAGCAGCAGGTGGAAGTCGCCGCTGCCCGGCGCCATGTTGGCATAGATGCCGTAATCGATGACGTGGCCCATCTGCTTGGCCACCTCGTTGCTGGCCACCCAGGTTTGCCGCAGACCTTCGAGATAGGTGTCCATCTGGCCCGGATCGACTCGCACCGTGGTCAATTCCACTACCGAATCGGAATATTCGTAGTCTTCGTATTCGCGAAGTTGCGCCGAAGCGGGCGCCGAAACGGTCGTCAGCGCGAGTGCAGCGGCAATGCCGCCAAGCATCAGTTTTTTCATGGTATTCCCCTGTACGAGAGCACGCGCGCCACCATGACGCGCATGACCATCAGGGCGAGCGACCCATACGACCCACTGTATTGATCGCCCTTCGGTATGGTTAATGTTCGCCTATCGCGGCGGAGAGTCAAATCGGGGCCGGCGGATCAGCCGGTTGCGCAACCGCTGCACGCCGGGTCCTTGGCGATGGCCAGCGTCCGCATTCCGGGCTTCAGACCGTCCATCAGGTGCAGGCTGCCATATTGGGGATCACCCATTCCGCCGCTGCCGCTCACCAGCAGGCGGATTGCCTGCATCGCCGCAAAAGTGCCGACCCAGCCAACCATCGCGCCCAGCACGCCGTCCTCGGCGCAGGTGTCGCAATCCTCGGCATCGAAGGCATCGCCGACGAAGCAGCGGTAACACGGCTGGTCCGCCCGATGCCCGGCAAAGGCGCCGACCTGCCCCTGGAACCGGCCCACGGCAGCGGAGAGCAGGGGAATCCCTGCCGTGACGCTGGCGTCGGACACGGCGAGGCGGGTGGCGAAATTGTCGGTGCCGTCCAGCACCAGGTCAGCGCCTTCCACCAGCGCGCCGACATTGTCCGGCGTTATGCGCCGGTCGTGGATCGTGACGGAAAGCTTCTCGTCGAAATTGGCGAGCCAACGCCGTGCCGAGACTGCCTTGCCGTGGCCGATATCGCGGGTGGTGTAGATCGTCTGGCGCTGGAGGTTACTGGCGGAAACCTTGTCGTCGTCGATCAGGGTCAGTTGCCCGATACCGGCCCCTGCCAGGTATTGCAGCGCGGGCGCGCCGATCCCGCCCAGGCCCACCAGCACGACATGGGCGCGCGAGAGCGCCGCCTGCCCCGCGCCGCCGATCTCCGGCAACACGATGTGGCGGGCGAAGCGGTCAAGCCGGTCTTCGGAGAGGGGGTGGGGATGGTCGGACATATGCGCAGCCCTGTTGGACTCTTTTTGCTTGGGCCTCAAGCGCCGGCGTTCGCGTCCGCTCACTTGGCTTCCGCCCTACCGGGCGGCGCGCAATTCGCGCGCTGTCGGTCGCTGATGGCGACCGAGACTTGCGCCAGCCTTCAGGATTGCGCGGAAAACGGTCGGCGATCAGCCGACCGCAGGGGCGAACGCCCGCCCGCAGCGGGCGCAGCTATGCTGCGCGTCTAGCGAGGACGCTCCGGCGGAGGCCGGAGCGAAAAACAATCTAGCTTTCGAGCTGCCGCAGCAAGCTGCGAACGTCGCCGTCCATGTCGGCGTCGCGCTGGCGCAGGTCCTCGATCAGGCGCACGGCGTGGATCACGGTGGAGTGGTCGCGGCCACCGAACTTGCGGCCGATTTCCGGATAGCTGCGCGGAGTCAGCACCTTGGCGAGGTACATGGCCACCTGGCGCGGACGCACCACGGCGCGGGCGCGGCGCTTGGACGACATTTCCGCGCGGTCGATGCGGTAGAACTGGCAGACCGTGCGCTGGATCTCGTCGATGGTGATTCGGCGGCGGTTGGCCGAGAGGATATCGGTGAGCTGTTCCTCGGCGAGTTGCAGGCTGACTTCCTGCCCGGTCATCTGCGCGTAGGCGATCAGCTTGTTCAGGCCACCCACCAGCTCACGCACGTTGCGCGACACGGTGCGGGCGAGGAAGTCGATCACGTCGCCGGGCACTTCGAGCGGGGCGAACTTGGTCAGCTTCGATTCGAGGATCGCGCGGCGCAGCTCGATATCGGCGGGCTGGATGTCGGCAACAAGGCCCATCGACAGGCGCGAGAGGAGGCGCGGCTCCACCCCGTCAAGCGCCTGCGGCGCGCGGTCGGCGGCGAAGACCAGTCGCTTGCCTTCGGCCAGCAGCGCGTCGATCGTATAGAGCAGTTCTTCCTGCGCCGATGCCTTGCCGATGATGAACTGGATATCGTCCACCAGCAGCAGGTCGAAACCGCGCAGGCGCGCCTTGAACTCGATCATCTCGTTCGATTTCAGCGCCTGCACGAATTCCACCATGAAACGCTCTGCCGAGCAGTAGAAGATGCGCGCCCGCGGGTGCGTCTGCAGGTAGGCGTGGCCGATGGCGTGCAGCAGGTGCGTCTTGCCCTGGCCGGTGGCGGCTTTCAGGTAGAGCGGGCTGAACTGCGGCTTTTCCGCCTTGGCCATGCGCTCCGCCGCGTTCTTCGCCAGCACGTTTGTGCTGCCGGTGACGAAGGATGCGAAGGTCTGCGACGGGTCGAGGCCGACGCTGGCGGTAAAGCCGTCGTCGCCGATCGATTGCATCGCCAGGCTGGCATCGTTGGCGGCGCGGTGGCCGAAACCGTCGTGGCCACGCAGGTCGAGGTCGGCGATCTTGCGGCGACCGGGATGCACCTTGATGGAAATGTGGCGCACGTCGCTGCTGGCGATCTTCCACGCGAGCGACAGGCGATCGTGATAGCGGTCCTCCACCCAGTCGGCGGAGAACTGCGTCGGCAGGAACAGGTCCAGCGTACCGGTCTCGTGGTTCAGCTTGCCCAGCTGGATCGGCTTGATCCACTGGGTGAAGAGCTGGTGTCCGAGATCCTTTCGCAGCCCCTGGCTGATGTCAGCCCAGTCCGCCGCGAGATCGATCGCTTCCTGCTCTTCCATATTCTCTTCTGCACCCTCGTTTTTCGCTGCGTTTCCACGCCCGCTGTGCGGTCCCATCCGGATCATCTTTTTACCAACCCCAAAAAAGAACGAATGCCGGCCTGCCCGACGTCGCGTGAATGCTACCAAACAGAAGGCAAAGAACCCCCGTCCGGCGAACGCATGCTGCGCCCACCGGTGCCCCCGTTGATAACTCGTTTGTTGATGGCTGCGACGGCATGCGTCGCGGCCGGAAGACTGTTATGAAGGACTGCTTGGGAACCTCAAGACTGCCCGCCCAAATAATTACAAAAAATGGTCATTGACAGGCCGCAAGTCCGCAGACTTCCATTCATCTACCTGAAAAATAACGATAGTTTTGTGACAGTCTCGCGAATCGCGAGATTCCCTACACTTAGCTGCAGGACCTCCCGGCTTCTTTTGCACATGCGAAAGGGGCCGGCGGATTGACCGCCGACCCCTTTCGAAATCTGTTCCGATTTCGTTCTGCCGAAAGCGTTTCGCTCGGGACGAATCGAGTCGCCCCGGAAGCGAATCAGAGAGCCGAAACGCGCTTGCTCAGGCGGCTCATCTTGCGAGCAGCGGTGTTCTTGTGCAGCACACCCTTGGAAACGCCCTTGGCGATTTCCGGCTGCGCAACCTTCAGCGCTTCCTGTGCAGCAGCCTTGTCGCCTTCGGTGACGGCCGTTTCGACCTTCTTGATGAAGCCACGGATGCGGCTCTTGCGGGCACCGTTGATTTCGGCGCGCTTGTTGTTGCGACGGATGCGCTTCTTGGCTTGCAGCGTGTTGGCCATGTCTGTCCTTGTTTCGAGCAGCGGCGCCGCCCGTCTGATCCTGTTCTACGTAAAGCTGAGTCGGTGGTAGACCCACCGGAAAGCGGCGCAACTAGTGTGTCCGAGCCGAAAGGTCAAGGATTCTCCTACTTCTGACATGCAGGACAGAACCAGGTGCTTCGGCCGCCTTGTGTTATGCGCCTGATATGGGCCTCTCCGCAGGAAAGGCAAGGCTCGCCCTCACGCCCGTAGACGAGGAAACGCGTGGCAAAGTAGCCGAGTTCGCCCGACGGCGCGGCATAGTCTCGCAAGGTGGAGCCGCCGTCGCGAATCGATTGCTCCAGCACCTGCTTGATGGCGGGCACCAGTTTCTCCAGCGCGGGGCGATAGACGCGCCCGCCTGCCTTGCGCGGATGGATGCCTGCGCGGTGCAGCGCCTCGCACACGTATATGTTGCCAAGGCCCGCCACCACGTGCTGGTCCAGCAGCAGCAGCTTTATCGCCTGCTTGCGCCCCCTGATCGCGGCGCGCAGGTGATCGACCGTCAGATCGTCGCCCAGCGGTTCCGGCCCCATGGCGGCGAAGGCGGGCCAGCTATCCAGCGCCGCCGTCTCCACCAGGTCGACGTAGCCGAAGCGGCGGGGGTCGTTGAGCGCGAAGCGGTGGTCCGCCGTTTCCAGCAAGAGGTGATCGTGCCGGTCCGGTTCCTCCGGGTCGATTCGCCAGCGCCCGCTCATGCCGAGATGGAAGATCATCGTCTGTTCGCGGTCGGTATCGATAAGGCCGTATTTGGCCCGCCTGCCCAGCGAGAGGACGCGCGCCCCCGTCAGCGACTGGCCAAGACCGGCGGGGAAGGGGAAGCGCATGTCGGGCCGCCCCAGCGTCACGCGTTCTATCCGCGCGCCATCGAGAAAGCGCGCCAGGCCGCGCACGGTTGTCTCTACCTCGGGAAGTTCCGGCATGGCCTGACCCTTTAACACCCTTTGCGCCGCGGGCAATTGCCCCTAAGTGCAGCGGCATGAGCGAGCCAACACCCGACACCGTTTCCTTCGGCTACGAAGATGTCGCCCCGGAAGAGAAGACCCAGCGCGTGGGCGCGGTCTTCTCCAATGTCGCGCGCAAGTACGACATCATGAACGATGCCATGTCGGGCGGGATGCACCGGCTGTGGAAGGACCAGTTCGTGCGCCGCGTGAAGCCGCAGCCGGGCGAGGCGATACTCGACATGGCAGGCGGCACCGGCGACATCGCGTTCCGCATGGCGAACAAGGGCGCCGAAGTGGTGGTGGCCGACATCAACCAGGACATGCTCGACGTCGGCATCGAACGCGCGATGGAACGCGGGATAGATGGCCTGTCGTGGTCCTGCCAGAATGCCGAGCAGCTGAGCTATCCGGACAAGCAGTTCGATGCCTACACCATCGTCTTCGGCATCCGGAACGTGACGCACATCGACAAGGCGCTGGCAGAGGCGCACCGCGTGCTGAAATACGGCGGGCGGTTCTACTGCATGGAATTCAGCACCACCGAATGGCCGGGCTTCAAGGAAGTCTACGATCTCTATTCGCACAAGCTGATGCCCAAGATCGGCAAGGCCATTGCGGGCGACGAGGAAAGCTATCGCTACCTCGCCGAATCGATCCGCCGCTTTCCCAAGCCGCCCGAGTTCGAGGCGATGATCCGCCGGGCAGGCTTCGTGCGCACGCGGGTGGAGAAGATCCTCGGCGGCGCGGTGAACATCCATTCGGGCTGGAAAGCCTGACGCGGTGACGCGCCCCTCGACGCATATCTGGCGGCTCCTCAAATGGGGCCGCATCCTCGCGCGGCACGGCGCGCTGCGCGGGATCGAGCGTGATCCCAACACGCCCGCGCCAGTCATGCGCCTGTGCCGCATCGCCCGGTTCGGCACGATCCAGCCCGCCGAGCCCGACTACGCCGGCGCGTTCCGCGAGATCGGCCCTGCGGCAATCAAGCTGGGGCAGACGCTGGCCACTCGCCCTGACCTTGTGGGCGACGAGGCGGCGAAGAACCTTCTCAGCCTGCAGGACAGCCTGCCGCCCGTGCCCTTCGCCGCGATCCGCAAGCAGATCGAGGACAGTTTCGAGCGGCCGCTGGAAGACATATTTCTCGAGGTCGATCCCGAGCCCGTAGGCGCTGCCTCCATCGCGCAGGTTCACAAGGGCGTCACCACCGACGGGCGCACCGTCGCCATCAAGGTGCTGCGCCCCGGTATCCGCGAGAAGTTCGAGCAGGACATTGCCACCTACGAATGGGCGGCCGCCCATCTCGAGGCAATGGGTGGCGAGGCCAAGCGCCTGCGCCCGCGCCTGACCATCGCCAACTTCAAGCGGTGGAGCAATTCGGAGCTGGATTTCCGGCGCGAGGCGGCCTCGGCCTCCGAACTCGCCGACGAAATGCGCGGCGTTCACGGCTACGAAATTCCCGCCATCGACTGGGATCGCACCAATGGCCGAGTGCTTACGATCGAATGGGTCGACGGGGTCAAGATCAGCCGTACGCAGGACCTGATCGAAGCCGGGCACGACCTGCCCGATCTCGCGCGCAGGCTGGTGCTCGCCTTCCTGACGCAGGCGATCAGCGGGGGATTCTTCCACGCCGACATGCACCAGGGCAACCTGTTCGTGAAAGCCGACGGCACCATCGTCGCCATCGATTTCGGCATCATGGGGCGGATAGACCGCCGCGCGCGGCAATGGCTGGCCGAAATCCTCTACGGCCTCATCACCGGCAACTACAAGCGCGTGGCCGAAATCCACTTCGAGGCGCAGTACGTGCCGAGCTATCACTCGGTGGACGAATTCGCGACCGCGCTGCGCGCCGTGGGCGAACCCATGCGCGGCAAGCCGGTGAGCGAGCTTTCGGTGGGCCAGATGCTCGACGGGCTGTTCGCCATCACCCGCGATTTCGACATGCAGACGCAGCCGCACCTGCTACTGCTGCAAAAGACCATGGTGATGGTGGAAGGCATTGCCACCCAGCTCCATCCGCAGATCAACATGTGGGACGTTTCCGCCCCCTATGTGCGCAGCTGGATACGCGACGAGCTTGGCCCCGAAGCCGCCATCGCCGATCGTATTCGTAACGATTTCGAGACGCTGCTGCGCCTGCCCGATCTCGTGCGCCGGATAGAGGATCGCTACCCGGCCAAGGGCGGCGCGCCCGAACCGCCGCCGCTGCCCGAGGTCGAACTGCTGTGGGAACGCCGCCGTCGCCGGGCCGAGGCCGGGCAGCGCGGCTGGTTGGGCTATATCGTGGCGGCCGCTCTCGGTGGCGCGGCGACATGGGGTGTGATCGCGGCGGGTCTGATCGCCTAAGCCTTGGGGAAATTCTCCCGGTGCAGTTGAGCGCCGGGCATTCCCGGTCCAGACACACGGCATGACCAATCCGCTCATCTGGTGGGATAGCCTCGGCCGCCCGCTGGCGCGCCTGCCGCGCTGGGGCGCGATTGCGCTGCTCGCCCTGCTGGCCGCGCTGATGGCGTGGAGCGCGGTGGCGGTAGCGCCGGTGGACGAAGCCGAAAGCGCGCGAGTGGAAGCGAGCGCCGCCGACGAGGTGCCCGCCCCCTCAAAGGGCGATCTCGCACTCTACGCCCGCATTTCGCAGCGCGTGACGGCGGGCGAACCCTATTACGGCGTGGCGATGGAAGAGCAGCGGGCGGGCAATTACCCCACGCGCCCCTTCGTCACCGTGCGCCTGCCGACGCTGGCGTGGCTGCACCGCTCCATCGGCGTGGACGGCGTAAGGATGCTGGGCGCGGTGCTGCTGCTCGGCTGCGTGCTGATGCTGCACCAGAAGCTGCCGGGCACCATGCCGATGGCGGAGCGGATCGGCGCGCTGGTGCTGCTCGCCGTTGGCGGCGCGGCGCTGGCGGTGCCGCAGGCGGGGCTGATCCATGAATTGCTGGCAGGGCTTCTGCTGACGCTGGCTTTCGCCATGTATTCGCCGCAGCGGTGGTGGCCCAGCCTGCTGGCGGCGGCCCTGGCCGTTGCCGTGCGCGAGCTGGCCGTGGCCTTCGTGCTGCTGTGGCTGGCCTTTGCCGTGTTCGAGCGGCGCTGGCGCGAAGTGGCCGCGCTGGTCGGCCTGCTGCTGCTGTTCGCCGTCATGATGGGCCTGCACTATCACTACGTCGAAATGCGCCGCGCTTTGGGCGATCCGGCATCGCAGGGGTGGGACGTGATGGCGGGGCTGGCCCTGCCGCTGATGGCGCTCTCCCGCCTCACGCCGCTGCTGGTGCTGCCCACCGCGCTGGCCGCGCCGCTCGCAATCCTGCCATTTGTCGGCTGGCTTGGGCTGGGCGGGCGCATGGGCCTCTTCGCCGCGCTGTGGTTTGCCGGTTTCTTCACCGCGATGGCGCTGTTCGCGCGCCCGGAGAATTTTTACTGGGTGCAACTCACCCTGCCCGCCTATGTCGCGGGCCTCGCCTTCGCGCCGCGCGCGCTTGGCGAACTTTTGGGAAAAGCTTGTCGCGCAAAGGAAAGGCAACCTTAACCAAGATTTGCGAAAGGGCGTGCTTGGACTATTAGCGGGCCTTGAGAACCGATGCTTGAGCAGCGGATTGATGTTTTGGAACAGGAGGGACAGTCGACCAGTCCTAGAATCCTGCTTGTGGTGGGCGGCGGCATCGCTGCCTACAAGTCGTGCGAACTCGTCCGCCTGATTGCCAAGGGCGGGGGCGAGACGAACTGCGTCCTGACGAACGGTGGCGCGCAATTCGTCACGCCCATGGCGCTTGCCGCGCTGTCTGGCAATCAGGTCCACACCTCGCTGTGGGATCTGAAGAACGAGGCCGAGATCGGCCACATCCAGCTTTCGCGCGAGGCGGACCTCGTCGTCGTCTGCCCCGCAACGGCGGATCTGATGGCCAAGATGAACGCCGGCATTGCCGACGATCTGGCCACCACGTTGATCCTTGCCACCGACAAGCCCGTGCTTACCGTGCCCGCGATGAACGTGAAGATGTGGGAGCATCCCGCAACACAGCGAAACATCGAGATGCTGCGCGAGAGCGGCGTGCGCGTGATGACGCCGGACGAGGGCGCGATGGCCTGCGGCGAATTCGGCCCCGGTCGTCTGCCCGAACCCGAAATGGTGTGGCTGGAAATCGCCGACATGCTGGGCCTCGACCCCGGCATCGTGGGACAGGACATAGAGGATTACCTGCGCGCCGTGGAAGCGGGCGCGGAAGAGGAAGACTACGAGGACGACAGCGATTTCGGCAGCGACAAGCCGGGCGGCCTGGCCGGGATGCTCGCCAGCATCATCCCGCGCTCCACCCCGCGCCGGATCGAGGACGACGAAGTCACCTACGACGGCGAGGAAGAAGGTTACGAGGAACTGGAAGGCGAAGTCGCCTGGGCCGGTTCCGACCTGCCGGAGGAGCCCGACTATACCGGCGCAGAGCACCTGATGGCGACCAAGGGCAAGGCCAAGGCCGCCCCGCCGACCGACCGCGAGGCGATCAATCACGAGGTGAACGCGCGCCAGGAAGCGCCGCAACCGTTCGAGGGCGAGGAAGCCGCAGCACCGGTAAATCCGCTGGAGCCGGGCCACGTGCAATCGCCCGAGCTCGACCCCATCGACACTTTCGATCCGCTGGCAGGACAGCCCGGTTTCGAGGAAGATATCGAGCACCGCCCGCTCTACGGCAAGCACGTGCTCGTCACTGCCGGGCCGACGCACGAGCCGATCGACCCTGTGCGCTATCTCGCCAACCGTTCCAGCGGCAAGCAGGGCTTTGCCATCGCCGCCGCCGCCGCGGCTGCGGGTGCGCGGGTGACGCTGGTCACCGGCCCTGTCCACCTGCGCACGCCGCTGGGCGTGGAGCGGATCGACGTGGAAAGCGCCGAGGAAATGGCGCGCGCCGTGCGCGAGGCGTTGCCGGTGGATGCCGCCATCATGGCCGCCGCCGTCGCCGACTGGCGCACGAAGGAATACAACGACATCAAGATCAAGAAGCGCGGCGCCGCGCCCCCCGCGCTGGTGCTGGCCGAGAACCCCGATATCCTCGCCAGCGTTGCCGCCAATCCCAAGCGGCCCGAACTGCTGATCGGCTTTGCCGCGGAGACAAACGATGTGATCGAGAACGCCCGCAAGAAGCGCAAGAGCAAGGGCGTCGACTGGATCGTGGCGAACGATGTTTCCGGCGATGTGATGGGCGGGGACAACAACACCGTGCACCTCGTCAAGGAAGGCAAGGTCGAGCATTGGGACCCGATGACCAAGCAGGATGTGGCAACCAAGCTCATCCATGAAGTAGCCGAGAAACTTACCGTCGATGCCTGAGCACGTTCCTGTAAAACTGAAACGCCTGCCTCACGGGCAGGGGCTGGACCTGCCCGCCTATGCCACTTCCGGTGCCGCCGGCATGGACGTGGTTTCGGCAGAGGACGTTGTCCTGCGCCCCGGCGCGCGGCATGCCGTGGCGACGGGCTTTTCGGTGGCGATTCCCGAAGGCTACGAGATCCAGGTTCGGCCCCGATCCGGCCTTGCGCTGAAGCACGGCATCACCGTGCCCAATTCACCCGGCACCATCGACAGCGACTATCGCGGCGAGCTGAAAATCATCCTCGCCAACCTGTCAGACGACAGTTTCCCCATCCAGCGCGGCGACCGCATCGCCCAGTTGGTGCTGGCCCCTGTCACGCTGGCGGAATGGGAAGAGGTGGACGACCTCGATGCCACCGCGCGCGGCGAGGGCGGCTTCGGCTCCACGGGCGGGCACGGCGCGCTCTAGGCGCGGGTCAGTCGTAGATTATCATCATGTAGGAGACGCGCAGCAGGCTGGGCACGGCCTCGCCGGTGCGGCTGCGCGCGGGCATGAACTCGCCCTCCCGGGCAAGGACACGGCACATGTCGTCGGCAACGTCCTCGCCGAAATTGGGAGCTTGCAGCGCGCAATCCGCCAACTCTCCGTCATCGTCGATAACGAGGCGTAAATTGATAATCTGGCTGCGACGATTGATGACGATTGAGGGCGGCAGGCGAAACTGGCGAATGAGGGGCAGCGGATTGGTTACGGAAGCGGGCGTCGCAACTTCAGCCGCATCGGCAATGTCGAGGCCCCAGTCATTTAGCAACTGGCCCTCGCATGTCGCCAGATCGGCGAGGGCCGATTGCATCGGACCTATTTCCAGAGTGAGCGGCTCCATCCGGGGAGTTGCGATCGTGAAGCTTGTGGCGAGCGGATCGAGCGGGATGGTAACTTCCGTTTCACGGTCGGAGGCGGACCACGTGAGGGCAAGGCTGAGGCCGCTGCGCCTGTTCGCCTGTAGCGCAATCTCGCCATCCTCGCCCCGTTTGCCGACGATCACGTGCAGGTCCTCAAGGTCTCCGGCATCGCCGAAGGCAGCGCGGCCCCGCTCCACGGCATCGTTGTTTCGAGGCAGGTCGGCGCCGCTCAGCACGATCCGGTAATTGCCCTGCGGACCGTAGGAATAGATCACGATGCGCACCGGGCTTTCGGTGTCGCCGAAATTGCGGACGAGGCCACAATATTCGCCGGTCTTCCCCCAGTCCCAGTCGTCGATCGGTGCAAGGACGCGCGATTGCGCCATGGCAGGAGGTGATATGGCGGTAAGCGCAGCGCAGACCCCGGCAAGAATCCAGAACTTCCCCATCCCGACCCCCAAGTTTCGCGCTGCGACATTACGCGCGCAAGGTCCGGAAACAAAGCAGGAAATTCGCCCGTCTTCTGCGAGACCGGACAGGCCAGCCCGGTGGCTCTTCGCGCTCGATGCAAAGAAAAAGGCGGGCACCTTGCGGTCCCGCCTTTCTCCGTTGTCCGATTGTCCGGCGCTTAACGTTCGTCGCGTACCGGCTGGTCTTCCGGCGCGATAGAGATGCGCACGGTTTCGCCCGAATTGCCGGGGAAGTCCGTGAACATCGCCTCGATCAGGTTGGGCACAAGGTACTGCAAACGATCGGAGCGCGAGGCGGCTTCGGCCTTGCCTTCGAACAGGCGCTCACCCGTTGCCGCGTCGTCGATCTTCAGGTCGATGCCGCTGGTATAGACGGTGTAGCTGTCGATATCCGGGCCGCCGAAGAACGGATCGTGCCAGCCGAAGCCCCATGCGCGGTCACGCACGTAGGCGACGCGGACATTGCCGTCGCGGTCGCGGAACGCGACAGGGCGGGCATAGCTGCGCCACGGGCTGTAGAACGGATCGCGGTAGCCGTAGCCGAAGCCGCTGGAGCGGATACGCTCGCGGCCCTGGTCGACACCGTAGTCGAAGCGCACCAGCAAGGTGGCCTCTTCGGGCGAGGCAGCCTGGACATAGCCAAGTTCCGCCATCTCGGCTTCGACGTGATCGGCGTAGAGCGCGAATTCGAGGCCGCCTGCCAGGGCAGGATCATCGGCCAGCACGTAGAAGCTCTGGCCCTGCGGTGCCGGCAGCTGGCTTTCGAAGCGCGACACGTCGGCGCGGAAAGGCGTGGCGCATGCGGCCAGACCCAGCGCGAGGGCGGGCACTACCGCCCACCTGGCCGTCTTTCGGGCACCTTTGAGGTTGAACAGGGATTTCATCATGGCGACTCTCTCAATCATCTTGGCTGCGTGCGAGGCTCCTCAGCTCCAGCGCGCAGGAATTTCTGCGATGATTGGTGCAATAGCAAGGACAGAGTGAACCGCGGTTTAACCGCGTAACACGGAAAACCCAGCAAATTCAGTGAGATTGCCCGAAAATCGGCGGGATTCAGCCGCGCACCAGCCCCAGCGCCTTGTAGGCTGCATCCAGGGTCGGCGTGCTGAATTCGCGGGCCTTGGCCGCACCGCGGGCAAGGATCGCATCCAGTTCCTCGCGGTCTTCCTTCAGCTCCACGAAGCGATCGCGGATCGGACCGAGCACCTCGACCATCTTTTCCGCCAGCGCGGGCTTGAACTGGCCGAAGCCCTGACCGCCGTGATCCGCCAGCACGGCTTCGGGCGTGGTTTCCGCCAGTGCCGCATAGATGGTGACTAGGTTCAGCGCCTCGGGCCGCTCGGCCAGTCCCTCGATCTCGCTCGGCAGCGGTTCGGGATCGGTCTTCGCCTTCTTCACCTTCTGCGCCATCGTGTCGGCATCGTCCGCCAGTTCGATGCGGCTCATTTCCGAAACGTCCGACTTGGACATCTTCTTGGAGCCATCGCGAAGGCTCATGATGCGCGCAGCCTTTGGCGGGATGAACGGCTCGGGAAGGGTGAAGACGGGACTCTCTTCGGAAGCGAAATCGTTGTTGAACTTCTGCGCGATGTCGCGGGCCAGCTCGAGGTGTTGCTTCTGGTCCTCGCCCACGGGCACGTGGGTGGCCTGGTACAGCAGCACGTCGGCAGCCTGCAGCACGGGGTAGCCGAACAGCGCGACGGACTGGCCCTCGCGGTTCTTGCCCGCCTTGTCCTTCCATTGGGTCATGCGGTTGAGCCAGCCCATGCGGGCCGTGCCCATCAGCAGCCATTGCAGTTCCGCATGGGCGGGCACTTGCGCCTGGTTGAACAGCACGCTGCGCGCAGGATCGAGCCCGCAGGCCACCAGCGCGGCGGCCATTTCCAGCGTGTTCGATTTCAGCTCCGCCGGGTCGTGCGGCATGCTGATCGCGTGCAGATCAGCGAGGAAGAACATGCACCTTGAGTCGCCGTCCATCTCGTCCTGCATCTTCACCCAGTTGCGGATTGCGCCGAGGTAGTTGCCAAGGTGCAGGTTCCCGGTGGGCTGGATTCCCGAAACGACGATCATGATACTCAGGGCTCTCTTTTCTTCGTAAGTGCAGCGATACGCTGGCGATCGATGGCGCCTACTGCGAAGGCGACGCCGAAATAGACGATGGCCGAGCACAGCACGAGCGCAAGCAGTGCGCCCAGTCGTGCCAGCAGGCCGGCGTCGAACCAGCCGGTTAGCAGGTCACGGGCGAACCACAAGGCAGCGCCCATGGCGGCGGCGGCGACAAGCTGGCGCGCGATGCGGCCCACCAGCGCCAGCGGGATGGTGTAATAGTCGCGCTTCACCAGCACGGCATAGAGGAAGCCGACGTTGATCCACGCGCCGATCACGCTCGCAAAGGCCACGCCGACAACGCCGTAGCGCGTCAGGAAAGCGACATTCAGCGCCACGAACACGAACAGCGAGATGAATGCGGCATAGACCGGCGTGCGCGTGTCGGACCGGGCGTAGAAGTTCGGGACCAGCACTTTCACCAGCACATAGGCTGGCAGGCCCAGCACCAGTGCGGCGAGCACGTTGCCGGTCATGGCCGCGTCTGCTGCGTCGAAGCGTCCGCCCTGGAAGATCATCGTCACGAACGGCACCGCGCAGATCGCCAGCGCCACGGCGGCGGGGATCGTCAGCAGCATGGCGAGCTCGATCGCGTCGGACTGGATGCGGTCCGTCCCCTCGCGGTTCTTCGCCCCGACGAACTTGGAGAGGGTCGGCAGGATGGCGGTGGACAGGGCAATGCCGATGATTCCCAGCGGCAACTGGTTCAGCCGGTCGGCATAGTTCATGTAACTGACCGAGCCGCTTGCGAGCTGGTTCAGGAAGTAGAGCTGTACCAGCGTGTTGATCTGGTAGGCCCCGCCGCCGATCGCCGCGGGCAGGGCGATGATGGAGAGGCGCTTTACCTCCGGCGTGATGCGCGGCCACAGCAGCTTCGGGCGAAAACCTTCGACGCGGGTCCAGTAATAGAGCCAGGCGAGCTGGATCATGCCGCCCACCGTCACCGCCCATGCCTGCGCATAGGCGACTTCCACCAGCGTCGCGCCCAGCGTGTTCATCGCGTACTCGCCGCCCAGCAGGCTGGCGATCAGCACGAGGTTGAGGATGATCGGGAAGCTTGCGCCGGGCGCAAAGCGGCTGACCGAGTTCAGCATCCCGGTAAACAGCGTCACCAGGCTGACCAGCACGATGTAGGGGAACATGATCCGTGCGAAATCGACTTCCATCGCGAAAGTCGCCACGTCGGCGTCGCCATCGCCCAGCAGCATGATCACCAGCGGCATGGCCACCATCATCACCGCGCACAGGCCGATCAGCACCGGCAGGAACACGCTGAGCACGTCGTTCGAGAAGCTGCGCGCCTCGTCGATGCCGCCCTCGCCGTGCAGGCGCTTTGAAAACATCGGCACGAAAGCGGCCGAGAACGCGCCTTCCGCGAACAGGCGGCGGAAGACGTTGGGAATGATGAACGCCTGGAACCAGGCATCGGTCACGCCATTCGCGCCGAGCACGCGCGAGAAGATCATCTCGCGCGCCATGCCCGCCACCCGGCTCACCATCGTAAGCGAGCCGATCGTCCCGACGTTCTTGAGCAGGCTCATGTTCTGACCGCCCGCCTTATCGAGTGGCTCAGCCTTCGCCGCCCGCAGGAGCGCCCGCTGCCGGAGCGGCGCCGCCCTGGCCTTCTTCGGCGCGCTTCTGCTGCATGCGCTGGATGTAGAGGCCGTTGAAGTCGATGGGATCGAGCATCAGCGGGGCAAAACCGGCATCGCGGATGGCATCCGACACCACGCGGCGGGCGAAGGGGAACAGGATGCGCGGGGCTTCGGCATAGATGAAGGCGTGGCTCTGCGCCTCGTTCATGTTGCGCAGGCCCACCAGGCCGCAATAGGCGAGATCGATGATGTAGGCGGTGCCCTGCTCCATCTTGGCCGTGACGGTGATCTTCAGTTCCACCTCGGTCACGTCCTCGCTCGCGGCCTGCGCGCCGATGTTGAACTGCACGTCCATCTTCGGCGCATCCTGCCAGCGGTAGGCGGCGGGCGCATTGGGGTTCTCGACCGAGAGGTCCTTCACGTACTGCGAGATGATGCCGGCCACGGGTGCATTGTCGTCACCGTTCGGGGCGGCTGCGGGATCGAGGTTCTTGAGGACGTCGCCTTCGTCGGCCATGGTCTTTCGTCTTTCGATGATGCTGGGCGCGGTAAAAACCGCGCGGGACAGAAACTGCGCGCGCGCCTATCACCCCTTGCCGCCGCCCGCAATGGGATGGACGAATGGCGGCCTGCCGGCGTCAGGGTGCCTTAAGGCACGGTTGTTCATTTGATATTGGTGCCTATCTCGGCCACAATAGGTTATACAGCTTGCGACGCTTGTAGACTCCGCAAGCGGAATGGGAAAATTGCGTGATTGTAGAAATCGTCATCCTCGCCATGATTGCCGCCTTCCTCGGCATGCGCCTCTATTCGGTGCTTGGCCGGCGGGCAGAGCATGAAGAAGAGATCATCCCCACCAACCGGTTCGACCGGGGGGACGAGCAGTCGCAGCCGCGGCCCGTGCCCCAGCAGGCCAATGCCGAGAACCCGCAGGCGGAGCGCGCCCTGGCCGGGTTCCCGCCCGCGATCGAGCGTGGCCTGCGCGAAATTTCCACCGCAGACCGCAGCTTTGCCCTGCTCAGCTTCCTCGAAGGCGCACGCTCGGCCTATGAAATCGTGCTGGAAGCCTTCTGGCGCGGCGACAAGGAAGAGCTTCGCGAACTGTGCGACGACGACGTCTACGAAAGCTTCGCCGCCGTTATCGACGAGCGTGAGGAAGCCGGGATCAAGATGGACAACCGCCTGATCCGGGTTGAGGACGTGACCGTCTATTCCGCCCAGCTGGACGGCAAGATCGCCCGCGTCGCCGTGCGCTTCGTGTCCGACATCGCCAGCGTCAGCTACGACAAGGACGGCAATCTGGTGGCCGGATCGCTGGACGATGCCGTGGAAAGCCGCGACATCTGGACCTTCAGCCGCGACATTCGCAGCGATGATCCGCAGTGGCTCCTCGACGAGACCGACCAAGGCTGATAGCGGCCCGGCGCGTGACACCGACGCGCCTTCTTTCCTGCATAGCGACGCTTGCCCTGCTGGCAGGCTGTTCGCGCGTCATTCCCGAGGACGCGGGAGAACAGCTGGTGCCGGTCGCCCCCAACGCGGCGATCCTCGGCGTATCTGCCGGACCGTCGCTGTCCGGCCTGCCTGTACGCGATGTCGATGCCAGCCACGCCCTCGATGCCTTCGTCGCCAGTTGCCACGTGCCGCAGCAGCGCGAGGACGTCTCCGGCCTGACGCAATTGCAGGACTGGGCTGCGCCCTGCGATGCCGCCGCCACCTGGCCTCGCAACGACGCGCGCCGTTTCTTTGCCGAGAATTTCACGCCCGTCGTGGTGGGCGACGGACAGGGCTTCGCCACCGGCTATTTCGAGCCGCAGATCGCGGGCAGTCGCACGCGCCGCCCCGGTTTCGACGTGCCGGTCTATGGCCTGCCAGATGACCTGGAGCGATGCTGGCGCGGTGACACGCCCGAAAGCGAGCGCGAGGGACGCGCGCCGCTGTCCCGCCGCCTGCCGGACGGACGCTGCGTCGAATACTACACCCGCGCCGAGATAGAGGACGGCGCGCTGGCGGACCGGGATCTGGAAATCGGCTGGGCGGCGGAGTCGGTGGAACTCTTCTTCCTTCAGATCCAGGGCAGCGGCCAGCTCATCAGCCCGGAAGGGGAGGTGTTGCGGATCGGTTATGCCGGGCAGAACGGGCAGGCCTACACCGCCATCGGAGCCCTGATGCGGCAGCGCGGCCTGCTGGGTGACGGGCCGGGCCAATATGCAAGTTCGATGCAGGGCATCATGCAGTATATTCGCGAGAACCCGGCGGCAGGTGCGGCGCTGATGCGCGAGAACGAGAGCTGGGTGTTCTTCCGCGTGCTGGACGAAACGGGGCCCCTGGGCTCCATCGGCGTGCCGGTGACGGCGGAGAATTCCGTGGCGGTTGACCCGAACTTCGTGCCTTACGGCGCGCCCGTATTTCTCGATCTGGACCGTAACGAGGCCGACGGACTGTGGGTGGCGCAGGATACCGGCGGCGCGATCAAGGGAGCCAATCGCTTCGACACCTTCTGGGGCGCGGGCGAACGTGCGCGTGCGGTGGCCGGCGACATGAGCAGTCGCGGGCAGGCCGTGGTGCTTGTGCCCACGGCTTCTGCCCGCAGGCTGGGGCTATGAGCCGGGCACCGCGCGGCCTTTCGCCCGAGGAATCCGCGCTGTGGAACAAGGTGGCGGCAACGGTGAAGCCGCTGCATCGCAATCCGCCCCGCAAGGAAGCTGCGAAAGCGCCGCCAGAACCGCCGCGGCCCGTCGCGAAACCGAAAAAGCTGGTGCAGCGCCAACCGGCCGTGCCGCTCGCGGCTCCGAAACCGACCCCTGCGCCGATCCCGTCGCCCGGCCTCGATTCGCACTGGGAGCGTCGCTTGGGCCGGGCGGACATGCACCCCGATTTCACGCTCGACCTGCATGGCCACAACCTCGACCAGGCCTATCACCGGCTCGATAGCGGGCTGACGCAGGCCAAGGCCATGGGCGCGCGTCTGGTGCTGGTGGTGACGGGCAAGCCGCGGCAGGTCGCCGCGGCCGACCGGGGGGAGAAGCGCGGGGCGATCCGCGCGAAGATCCTCGACTGGCTGGCATCCGGGGCTCACGCATCCGATATTGCCGCCATAAGGAACGCGCACCGCCGCCACGGGGGCGAGGGTGCGCTGTACCTCGTGCTGCGGCGACGAAGATAAGGTTCGCCGCCGCGCCGTGTCGGCGAAGTTACTCCGCCGGTTCGGGCACGTCCTCTCGGTGCGTGCTTTCCGCGCTGCCCATGCCTTCCTTGTCCGACTTGCCGCCGATCATGTCGCGGGTCGATTTCTCGATGCGGTCGCCAAGGCCCTTGTCTACGTTGCGCCAGTATTCGAACGCGCGCACCAGCACGGGTTCGCTGACGTCCTTGGCAAGGTGGCCGGAGACGTTGGAAACGAACCGGTCGCGCGCGTCGTCGTCCATCACGTCCATCACCAGCATGCGCGCCTGCGACCAGTCGTCGTCACATTCGCGCAAGGTGTAGGCCGAACGGACCATGTCGCCATCCGCCTGCCAGTGCCCGGCTTCGCCCACCAGTTCGGGCTGCGGCGACGCCCCGCCATAGGAATTGGGCGCGTAGACCGGGTCTTCGGATTTCTCGACCCGCATGGAACCGCCCTGCGAATAGGAATGGACCGGACACTGCGGCTTGTTGACCGGGATCTGCTTGTAATTGACGCCCAGCCGCGCGCGGTGCGCATCGGCATAGGAAAACCCGCGGGCCAGCAGCATCTTGTCGGGCGAGAGGCCGATGCCGGGCACCATGTTGTTCACTTCGAACGCAAGCTGTTCAATCTCGGTATGCCAGTCGGTGGGATTGCGATCGAGCGTTAGCGTGCCGACCTCGATCAGCGGATAGTCTTCATGCAGCCAGACCTTGGTGAGATCGAACGGGTTATAGCGATATGTCTTCGCATCCTCGTACGGCATGATCTGGAACTTCAGCGTCCAGCTCGGCGGATTGCCGTTGGCGATAGCATTGAACAGGTCCGCGCGGTGATAGTCGGGGTCGGTCCCGGCCTTCTCCACCGCCTCGTCCTGCGTGAAGTGGGCGTTGCCGCCCTCGTCGCCCACGTTGGTGTGGAAGTGGAACTTCACCCAGAACTTCTCGCCTTCCTCGTTCACCAGCATGTAGGTGTGGCTGGAATAGCCGTTCATCTCGCGCCAGTTCTTCGGCACGCCGCGATCGCCCATCAGGTAGGCAACCTGGTGCGCGCTCTCGGGCGACAGGGTCCAGAAATCCCACATCATGTCGTGATCGCGCAAGCCGTTGTCGGCGCGGCGCTTCTGCGAGTTGATGAAATGCTGGAACTTCATCGGGTCGCGCACGAAGAAGATCGGCGTGTTGTTGCCGACCATGTCGAAATTGCCGTCCTCGGTATAGAACTTCACCGCGAAACCGCGCGGGTCGCGCCAGGTGTCGGGGCTGCCGCGTTCGCCCGCGACGGTCGAGAAGCGCATGCCGACATCGGTCTTCGCGCCGGGCTGGAAGACCTTGGCACGGGTGTATTTCTTTATCTCCGGATTGGTCACTTCGAAATGGCCGAAGGCGCCCGAACCCTTGGCATGGGGGCGGCGTTCGGGAATGTTGATGCGGTTGAACACGGCCATCTGCTCGATCAGGTAGTGATCGTGCAGCACGATGGGGCCGTCGGGGCCGACCGTCAGCGAGTGCTCGTCGCTTTGCACCGGGATGCCGGCATCGGTGGTGGTGGGGGGTGTGCTGTTGCGGTCGGCCATGGGAATCTCCTTTGGGGGGTCTGGAGACTACGGCCCGGATTGTCGGCGGGTTCCGATCAAGCTGCGGCAAACATGCGATATTTCCGATCAGGGGTTGAGAGAAAACGAAAAGACCCCCGGCATCGCTGCCGGGGGTCTTCTCTGCGAGCCTCGTGGGGGGGATGGCTCGGGGGGGCGACCCCTGGGGGTCTTACTTGTGGTACTTGGCGCAGCGGATGTCGAAACGGTCCGCGTCCATCACCTTCGTCCATGCGGATACGAACGTCTCGATGAACTTCGCCTCGCCGCCGTTCTCGGCGAACACTTCCGAGATCGCGCGCAGCTGTGAGTTGGAGCCGAACACGAGATCGGTGCGGGTGGCATGCCACTTTTCCTTACCCGTCGCGCGGTCGGTGCCGACGTATTCCTCGTCACCGCTGTCTTCCACCGTCTTCCACTTGGTGCCCATGTCGAGCAGGTTGACGAAGAAGTCGTTCGACAAGGTGCCCGGACGATCCGTGAGAACGCCGATCCTGTCGCCGTGCGCCGCATGGTGGCTGACGGCGCCGAGAGCGCGCATCCCGCCGACCAGCGCGGTCATTTCGGGGATCGAGAGGCCCAGCAGGTGGGCGCGATCGACCAGCAGTTCCTCGGTCTTCACCGTCATCTTGGTCTTCAGGTAGTTGCGGAAACCATCGGCGAAGGGCTCGAGCGGCTCGAAGCTCTCGGCATCGGTCTGCTCGTCCGTGGCATCCCCGCGGCCGGTGGTGACATCGACGCTGACCGTGTGGCCACCGTCCTTCGCCGCCTTCTCGATCGCCGCAGCGCCTGCCAGCACGATGGCATCGGCCATCGACAGGTCGCCGCGAATCTCGTCGAGCTTGGACAGCACCTTGGACAGTTCTTCCGGATCGTTGACCGCCCAGTCCTTCTGCGGGGCCAGGCGCACGCGGGCACCGTTGGCACCGCCTCGATGGTCCGAATTGCGATAGGTGGAGGCCGAGGCCCATGCCGCCTTCACCAGTTCGGCAACGGTCAGGCCGCTATCGAGCACCTTGGACTTGAAGGCGGACACATCGCTGTCGGAGGGCGTTGTGCCGGCGGGTACCGGGTCCTGCCAGATCAGGTCTTCTTCCGGCACTTCGGGGCCCATGTAACGAACCTTCGGGCCCATGTCGCGGTGGGTCAGCTTGAACCATGCGCGGGCGAAGGCATCCTCGAAGGCCTTCGGATCCTTGCGGAAGCGCTCGGAGATCTTGCGATATTCCGGGTCGCGCTTCAGCTGCATGTCCGCCGTGGTCATCATCGTCGGCACCTTCTTGGAAGGATCGCGGGCGTCGGGCGCCATGTCCTCTTCCTTCTGGTTGATCGGCTGCCACTGGTTGGCACCGGCCGGCGACTGGACCAGTTCGTAGTCATAATCGAACAGCAGGCGGAAGTAGTTTTCCGACCAGTGGTTCGGCGTGTTGGTCCACGCCCCTTCGATGCCCGAGGTGGTGATGTGGCCCTTCTCGATCTGCTCGGGATTGGTGGCCCAGCCAAAGCCCATCAGTTCCAGCGCCTCGCTCTCGGGAGAGCCGCTGAGCTGGTCGGCCGGAACGGCGCCGTGGCACTTGCCGAAGGTGTGGCCACCTGCGGTCAGGGCGACGGTTTCCTCGTCGTTCATGGCCATGCGGGCGAAGGTTTCGCGCATGTCGCGGGCCATGCCTTCATCGTCGTGCGGATTACCCCCCGGACCTTCCGGGTTGACGTAGATGAGGCCCATCTGGATCGCCGCGAGCGGGGTTTCCAGCGCCTTGCCTTCGTCGGGGATGATGCGGGTCTCGACGCCTTCGTTGACCCATTCTTCCTCGGTGCCCCAGTAGACCATTTCGGGCTCGTAGACGTCCTTGCGACCGCCGCCGAAGCCGAAGGTCGGGCCGCCCATGCTCTCGATGGCGACATTGCCGGCGAGCACGAACAGGTCGGCCCAGCTGACGTTCTTGCCGTACTTCTGCTTGATCGGCCACAGCAGGCGACGGGCCTTGTCGAGGTTGCCGTTATCGGGCCAGGAGTTGAGCGGCGCGAAGCGCTGCTGACCGCTGGAGGCACCGCCGCGACCGTCGCTGGTGCGATAGGTCCCGGCTGCGTGCCAGGCCATGCGGATCATGAACGGGCCGTAGTGGCCATAGTCGGCGGGCCACCATTCCTTGCTGTCGGTCATCAGGGCCGTCAGGTCGGCCTTCAGCGCCTTGTAGTCGACCGTGTTGAACGCTTCGGCGTAGTCGAAATCCTCGTCGTGGGGATCGGCACGACGACCGTTTTCCTTGAGAATGCCGAGTTCGAGCTGGTCCGGCCACCAGTCCTTGTTGGTGCGGCCCAGCAGGCTGCGCGTGCCGGCATCGCCGTGGAACGGGCAGCCACCCGAAATTGAACCAGTCTTTGCGTCCATCGTGTTTCTCCTCTCGCAGATGATCGAGTCTTCAATGCGAGGAAGATGCGCCTGATCCTATAATCAGTCTAATTGATAAGTTGGCAGGCATTGATCGCTTTTCATGTTCAGTCGCTGGGGCGTTGCAGAGGCGAGCCGATACGAAAGAACCCGCCGCTGCGGATGGCAGCGACGGGTCCGGGTCGTGTCAGGTCTGTGATCGATCGATCAGGCCGCGACGAGTTCCTCGACGGATTCGTTGCGGATCAGGTAATCGAAGGCAGACAGCGCCGCCTTGGAACCTGCGCCCATCGCCACCACGATCTGCTTGTAGGGCACGGTGGTGCAGTCGCCCGCCGCGAATACGCCGGGCAGGTTGGTTGCGCCCTTGGAATCGATCACGACTTCGCCGTGCTGCGAGAGTTCGATGCCGCTTTCCGCCAGCCATTCGGTGTTGGGGACCAGGCCGATCTGCACGAACACGCCCTCGAGTTCGACGGTCTTCTCGTCGCCCGATGCGCGGTCCTTGTAGACCAGGCCGTTCACCTTGCCGTCGGCGCCGGTGATTTCGGTCGTCTGCGCGTTCACCAGGATGTCCACGTTCGACATGGAGCGAAGCTTGTCCTGCAGCACCTGGTCGGCGCGCAGCTTGGTGTCGAATTCCACCAGCGTCACGTGGCCGACGATGCCGGCAAGGTCGATCGCGGCTTCCACGCCGGAATTGCCGCCGCCGATCACGGCCACGCGCTTGCCCTTGAACAGCGGGCCGTCGCAGTGCGGGCAATAGGCCACGCCCTTGTTGCGATATTCCTGCTCTCCCGGCACGCCCAGCGCACGCCAACGGGCGCCGGTGGAGAGGATCAGGCTGCGCGCCTTCAGCACGCCGCCATTTTCCAGGTGCAATTCGTGCATGCCGCCGGGGCGGTCGGCCGGAACCAGGCGCTTCGCCGTGGCGAGGTTCATCAGGTCGATCGATTCCTGCGCCTTCACCTGGCGTTCCAGGTCCGCCGTCAGCCTGGGGCCTTCGGTATACTCGGTGCCGGGCAGGTTCTCGATGCCCAGCGTATCGTTGAGCTGGCCGCCGAAGCGTTCGGCCGCGATGCCGGTGCGGAAACCCTTGCGCGCGGTGTAGATGGACGCGGCCACGCCGCCGGGGCCGCCGCCCACCACCAGCACCTCGAACGGGTCCTTGGCGGAAAGCTTGGCCGCGGCCTTGTCGCTGGCGCCGGTGTCGACCTTGGCCAGCACTTCTTCGAGGCTAATCTTGCCGTTGTAGAACGGCTCGCCGTTGAGGAAGGTCGCGGGCACGGCCATCACGTCGCGCGCGTCGACTTCGTCCTTGAACGTGCCGCCCTCGATCAGGGTTGCCGTGATGCGCGGGTTGACCAGCGCCATCAGGGTAAGGGCCTGCACCACGTCCGGGCAGTTGTGGCAGGACAGCGAGAAATACATCTCGAATTCGAGATCTTCCTCCAGCGCGGCGATCTGGTCGATCACCTCCTGCTCCACCTTGGGGGGGTGGCCGCCGGCCCACAGCAGGGCCAGCACCAGCGAGGTGAACTCGTGCCCCATCGGCAGGCCGGCAAAGCGCACCCACTTGGTGGCATCGCTGGCGCGGCGGATGATGAAGCTGGGCTTGCGCTTGTCGGTACCGTCGAAGCTGGCCGAGACCTTGTCGCTGAGCGCGGAAATCTCTTCCAGCAGCTCGCGGGTCTGGCCGCTCTTGTCGTCATCGCCCAGCGAGGCGACGAGTTCGATCGGCTCGCGCAAGTTCTCAAGATAGGCCTTGAGCTGCTGCGTCATCGTGGCGTCGAGCATTGGTGTCTCCTTCGAAGGGGATGGTTGAAACGTTGGAGGCCCGGAGCAGGGGGGAGGGGGGGGAACGCTCCGGGCCTCTTCGCGACCCGAGCCAGATTAGTGGTTCGGGAAGGATGCGGGCAGGCGGGGGGGGCCGACCTGCCCGCAATCAGTATATTGCGGTCTTCAAGGACCCTTAGATCTTGCCGACGAGGTCGAGCGAGGGAGCCAGCGTGTCGCTGCCTTCTTCCCAAGCGGCCGGGCAGACCTGGCCGGGGTTTTCGCGCACGTACTGAGCGGCCTTGATCTTGCGGGTCAGTTCGTTGGCATTGCGGCCAACGCCTTCGCAGGTGATTTCCATGATCTGGATCACGCCGTCCGGGTCGACCACGAAGGTGGCGCGGTCGGCAAGGCCCATTTCCTCACGCAGCACGTCGAAGTTCTTCGACAGCGTGTGCAGCTGGTCGCCCAGGAACGGGAACTGCAGCTTGCCGATCTTGTCGGAAGTGTCGTGCCATGCCTTGTGGCTGAAGTGCGTGTCGGTGCTGACGGCATAGACTTCGACGCCCATGTCCTGGAGCATGGCGTACTTTTCGCCCATGTCTTCCAGCTCGGTCGGGCACACGAAGGTGAAGTCCGCCGGGTAGAAGAAGAACACGCTCCACTTGCCCTTCAGGTCTTCGTCGGTGACGTCGAAGAAGTCCTTGCCTGCCTGGAATGCGGTGGCCTTGAACGGTTTGATCTGGCTGCCAATGATACCCATTGCTGTAATCCCTTTCGGTTGTGTGCGTTTGTGAACTCAACGCCCCAGTTAGGGATTGTTGCGATGCGAAAAAGCGATTTTGTGCGATTGCTAACATCGAAATAATCGATCAACGAACGGCAAGTTTCGGAAAGTGCAACAGGTGTTGCAAAAATCGCATGCTTGGTTGGCGAAGCCGCCTCCGCGGCTTTGTCCTCGCCAGGCGCGCTCCGCTTCGCTACGCGCCCGCTGCGGGCGGGCCTTCGCCCTTCGGCTTCTCCCCGATGTGCAGCCACTTGGCCACGCGGTTGATGCTGGGCCCCTGGATCACGCTGGAGACAAGCACTACGAAGAACACCACGTTGAAAATCGCGAAGGCGCCTTCCACCCCTGCCACGATCGGGAAGATGGCGAGCACGATCGGCACCGCGCCGCGCAGGCCCGCCCACGATACGAACAGCATGGTGCGGGCGCTGAAGCGGCGGAAGGGGAGCAGGCAGGCGAACACCGCCAGTGGCCTCGCGACGAGGATCAGCACCACCGTCACCGCCAGCCCCGCGCCCATGATCGGCAGGAGGTTCGACGGGGTGAGCAGCAGCCCCAGCGTCAGGAACATCACCACCTGCGCCAGCCATGCGAGGCCATCCTGGAACGTGCGCACGATGGGTTTTGCCGCGAAGGTGCGCGTGCCCGCAAGGACGCCCGCGACGTAGACGGCAAGGAAGCCATTGCCGCCCAGCAGGCTCGCCGCGCCGAACGCGAGCAGTGCCGCCGCGATGGACACCACGAAGGCAAGGCCGCCCTGGCGCAGGCTCATGCGTTTCAGCATCTCGGGGAACAGGAAGCCCATGGCGAGGCCCACGAGCGCGCCCACGACCATCTGCTGGCCGAATTCCGGTAGCAGCGACAGCGGCGCGGGCTGCGTCGCGGCGGTGAAGGTGAGGAGCGCGGTGACGAGGAAGATCGCCATCGGGTCGTTCGACCCCGATTCCAGTTCCAGCAGCGCGGGCACGTCGTCCTGGATGTCGAGATCGCTGGAGCGCAGGACGGAAAAGACCGCCGCCGCATCGGTGGACGCCACCACCGCGCCGAGCAGGAAGGCCTGCAACGGCGCGAAGTTCAGCAACCAGATCGCCGCCAGCGCCACGACGCCAGCGGTAATCCCCACGCCGAACGTCGCGAGCACCAGCGCCGGGCCGAGCATCGGGCGCACGGCGCGCCAGTTGGTGTCCAGCCCGCCGGAAAACAGGATGAAGGCAAGGCACACCATGCCCACGCCCTGCGTCAGCAGATAGTCGTCGAACACGATCCCGCCCGGCCCCTCCACGCCCGCAAGGATGCCGAGACCGAGGAAACCGATGATGGCGGGAAAGCCGATGCGCGATGTAAGCAGGCCGGCAAACACCGTCAGCACAAGCAGCAGGCCGGTCAGCAACATGGCGAACTCGGGTTGGAAAAGGGCCTGCAGCATCGATCAGCAATTAGGTGGCGATGTCACCCTTGCCAAGCCGGCATCTACCGGGGCGCAGGCTCCGTGCGCGATACCGGCACCGCCCGGCCCCATTCGCTCACCATCCGGTCGGCCTCCCGCAGCAGGCCGACAAACGCGGCGTAGTCGTCGTCCATGCAACCCGAATTCCAGGCGATCTCGGTCGTCGTGGCGGCGCGCGTCAGGCGAACCGTGCCATAGGCCATGTCGGTCATCATCTGTTCGCACTCCGCGCTGTCGGGCGCGGGGTCGGGCAATTGCCGCATGATGTTCTCCAGCGCGATGTACCGTTCGGCATCCGCCTCAAGAGGGTGGAATTCGAGAGTGTAGTCGCCCAGCGCGGCGCCGTCCTCGCTCACCGCCTCGATCCATACCCCGCCATACTGGGGCGTGTATTGCCAGCGCCACCGCGGCGCGCCCCAGCTTTTAACCTCGAAAGCGATCGTGTCCCAGTCCGGCGCGGGCGGCGGCGCAGCCTCGACGCCCTCCTGCGCAGCCGCGCCCATGCTGGACAGCAGGGCGCAAAGGGATAAGAGTAGTGCACCGGATCGGATAGGCAGTCGGGGGGTGATGCTTGCCATGAAATGGGTCCTGATTATTTTCGTCGTTCTCTACGCGATTGCCCTGCTGCTGCTGGCGATCGGAACGTTCGGCTGGTTCGGCCAGGAGCGGGACCCGCTTTCCGGCGTATTCCTGATGCCGCTGGGCCTTCCCTGGAATATCCTGGCGGACCGCGCAGGCTTCGCCAATGCCGCCGTCGCCATTCTGGCACCGCTGGTGAACGTCGCCATCCTCTACGCGATCTGGAAGCGCTTTTCCTGACGCAAATCGCGACAGCGTGAGAGGGCGGGCGCCGCGCGCGGCACCCGCCCCGACATTCTTCAGCCGCCCGTGACCATCGCATCGACGATGACGTAGGTTTCAGGGCCGTAGCTGATCGTTACCCTGTCACCGTCACGCGAAGTCTCGAAATCCCAGCCGGCGGAACCATCGGCCTGCGCACTGTCGGCGCCATATGGCTCGGTTCCATTGAGGAATATGGCCCGCTTGCGCCCGTCCGGCTTCTCGACCTCGATCAGGTGCGTGCCGTCCTCTCCCCAGTTGCGGACTATCCCCGCGTTGCAGCTCTGGGTCGGCGGGCCGCCGTCGAAGCCGCAGGAAAGGATCGTGGTGGCGTTGTAATTCGTACCCGCGACGAGGGCATCCTCGCTTGCCACGGGCGACTGCATCTCGGGCATACCGGCGTTCTCGTCTCCCATGGGGATAGAGACCATGGTCACGCCGTCGACCGTATCGACGATCTGTCCGCCCAGCTGCTCCGCCTGCTGGGCCGTCGGGCAGCCCACCAGCATGGCGCTGGCATCGAGCCAGTTCGAAGTCGCCGCGCTTTCGCCCAGGCGTCGGCACGGATCGCCGGCTTCGGGATAGCCTTCACCGAAGGCCGCCACGCTTTCGGGCCAGAGGAATTCGTCCGCCTCGCCCTCGGCCATCGTGTCGCCCTCGGCAGCTTCGCCGCCGCAGGCCGCGAGGGGGAGTGCGCACAGTGCTCCCGCCAGTATCAGTCTACGCATGACAAGCTCCCTATCGGCACTCCGGATGGGTCTGGATGTCGCGGATGTCGTAGATGTGCCCGTCCGCAATGGTCATCTGCAGGCATTGGCGCGTGTCGTCGTTCCACTGGATCGAGTAGCGCGTGTTGCCGGAAGTGAAATTGTCCACCTGCTCGAAACCGCGCCGTTCGATCTCGCTCATCGCACCGGCGGCACGGGCGCCCTGAAGATCGCCGAAGCTGACAGCCGGATGATAGCCGCCACGATTCGCATGGTGACGGCGGTTCCCCTGCCGTTCGTCCACGCCCGCCGAATACCCGCGCGCGTAGGAATCGTTGCGGCTGTTGTTATGGTAGGGATAGTTGTAGAGGCCGTCGCGGTAGCCGGCATCGAACTGCTCGCGGTTCTCGCCCCTGTCGTCCTCGTCGTTATCGCGGTGGTGCGACTTGCTGGAGAGGAGTGCCCCCAGGATCGCGGCACCCGCCCCGATGGCCAGCGCCGTTCCCACGCCGCTGCCGCTGTGGCCGCAGTCGCCGTCGTCGGCATCGTTGATCGTCATCACCCGGCCGGCATATTCTTCCACCACGACGCAGTTGTCGTCTTCGCGGTCCCACCAGTAACTGTAGGTGTAGCCGTTGGAATGGCTGTCATGACTGGATTCGTGCGAGAAGCCGCGACCGCGCAGCGCGCTTTCCGCCTCGGAGGCATACATGCCGTTGATGTCGACAAGCTGCCGCGCCTCTTCCGCTGCCGCCACGATGGGCAGTGCGGCGGTCGAAACACTCGCCAGGCTCAATGCTGCAATTCGTGAAAAAGTCATGATAACCTCCCGTCCCGCGAAGCAGGGTGACGAGAAGTGGGCCACCCCTTCACCGAGTCGCGATGATCACCAACAATATCGAAGGGGTCAATACCCCTAGCCTAAAGACTAGGTGCAATGAAGCAGCGCTTAAGTACTTGTTGCATGGCGCGCATGCCGGAGTGTCGTTCCCTCCTGTTCGCAAACGGCGGAAGACGAGGAGTTGGAAAATCATGCAATTGCGTAAACCGTTCTGTCTGGCCATCGGTGCCGGCTCGCTTGCCGCCTGTGCCACGACCCCCGATCTCTCGCCCGACGAGCGTGCGCTCGTCTCCAGCGAATGGGTGCTGGTATCGATCATGGACGATAACGAGGACGTGCGCCTGCGCCCGCAGTTCAGCGAGCGCCATGTCCTCAATTTCGAGGCCGACGGTTCGCTCTACATCCAGCTCGACTGCAATCGCGGCAATGCCGACTGGCGCGCCTATCCCGGTTCTGCGGGCAGTGGCGACCTCTCGATTGGCCCGGTGGCATCAACCCGCGCGCTATGTCCCGAACCGTCCTACGGAGAACGGCTCGCCTCCGCCCTTCGGGGAGCGACGGGCTACCGCGTTACGCCGGGTGTCGGCACGCTGACGATCATCACGCAGGACGCGGTGTTCGGTTTCGAGGCGCGGCCCTGAGGCAGGTCAGCCGCGACAGACGCGCTAGCCGCACTGGGCGCGGTGCAGCAGCTTCTGGTCTGCCAGCACCAGTGCCATCATTGCCTCGACCACGGGCACGCCGCGGATGCCGACGCAGGGGTCGTGGCGCCCCTTGGTCTGGATTTGCGTCGCCTCACCTTCGCTGGTGATCGTATCTACCGGGGTCAGGATCGAACTGGTCGGCTTGAACGCCACGCGGCAGGTGACGGGCTGGCCGGTGGAGATACCGCCCGCGATGCCGCCCGCGTGGTTCGCCTGAAACTCCACCTTGCCGTCCGCGCCGGGGCGCATGGGGTCCGCATTGCTTTCGCCTGTGTTGGTGACGGCGGCGAAGCCGTCGCCGATTTCGACGCCCTTGGTGGCGTTGATCGTCATCATTGCGGCGGCCAGCTCGCTGTCGAGCTTGGCATAGACCGGCGCGCCCCATCCGGCGGGCACGCCCTCTGCGCTTGCCGTCACCAGCGCGCCGAGTGACGAGCCGGACTTGCGCGCGCTGTCGACCAGGTCTTCCCAACGCGATACCGTTTCGGGATCGGGGCAGAAGAACGGGTTTGAGCGGATCGCCCCCTTGTCGAAGCGCGCATAGTCCAGCGCCACGTCGCCGATCTGCTCCACCCAGGCGGTGATCCCGACTTCGGGGATGACCTTGCGGGCGATAGCTCCTGCCGCCACCCGCGCCGCCGTTTCGCGCGCGCTGGAGCGCCCGCCGCCGCGATAGTCGCGGAAGCCGTATTTCGCATCGTAGGTGTAGTCCGCGTGGCCGGGGCGATAGGCCTTGGCGACATCGGAATAGTCCTTGCTGCGCTGATCGGTGTTCTCGATCATCAGGCTGATCGGGGTGCCGGTGGTCTTGCCCTCGAACACGCCGGAGAGGATACGCACCTCGTCCGCCTCGCGGCGCTGGGTGGTGTATTTCGACTGGCCGGGCTTGCGCGCGTCCATGAACGGCTGGATGTCTGCTTCCGAGAGGGCGATGCCCGGCGGGCACCCGTCCACCACCACGCCCAGCGCGGGGCCGTGGCTTTCCCCCCAGGTGGTAAAGCGAAAGACGCGTCCGAAAGTGTTCCAGCTCATGGCGCTGCCTTTGGTCGATTTGTGCGCGCGTGTCGAGTGGGGCGAAACTTTCCTACTGCCAGCGCGGCCTGCAATATGCGGGCATGATGACATTCGGCCCCTTGCATGATGACACTTTCCGGCTTTCGCTTACGCTTTCGGGGGCGAAGGCGACACTTTCGCGGGCCAGAGTGACACAAGGGCGGGTTTTTGCCTCTGGACACTGTTCCATGTGTTCCAGGTTCGCCCTGTGCCTGCGGACAAATCGCGCTTTGCACTGGCTTTCGAAGCGTCGTGCGGGCAGGAACAAACCATGATTGCAAAGCTGACTGGACGGCTGGACGAAACCGGCGAGGATTGGGCCATCGTCGATGTGCAGGGCGTGGGCTACCTCGTCCACTGCTCGGCCCGCACCTTGAGCGCGCTGGGCGCGGTGGGCGATGCCTGCACCGTTCACACGGACTTGCAGGTGAGCGAGAACGACATGCGCCTGCTGGGCTTTGCCGAAAGCAGCGAACGCGACTGGTTCCGCCTGCTGACAGGCGTGCAGGGCGTCGGCTCCAAGGTGGGCCTCGCCATCCTCTCGGCTTTGTCGACTGCCGAACTGCGCGATGCCTGCGCCGCGGGCGATGCCGCCAGCGTGGCGCGCGCCAACGGCGTGGGGCCGAAGCTGGCAGGGCGCATCGTGAATGAACTCAAGGAGAAGGCAGGCGCGATGCCGGGCGCTGCCTCGGCTGGCGGCGTGGCTGGGGCTGCGGTAATGCCCGCAGGCGGCGCGAGCGCCGACGCGGTGAGCGCGCTGCAGAACCTCGGTTTCAAGCCTGCCGTCGCTGCGCAGGCGGTGGCGCGGGCGCAGGAGGAACTTGGCGAGGGTGCTGCCGAGGGTGACCTCATCCGCGTGGCGCTGAAGAAGGCGGCGCGGTGATGGAAGACCAACCCATCCATTCCCCCGACCGCCAGCCGGACGATCCGGATGCTGCGCTGCGCCCCAAGTCGCTGACCGAATTCGTCGGGCAGGAAGCCGCGCGCGATAACCTGCGCGTCTTCATCGAGGCGGCGAAGGGCCGGGCCGAGGCGATGGACCACGTGCTGTTCTTCGGCCCGCCGGGGCTGGGCAAGACCACGCTGGCGCAGATCGTGGCCAAGGAACTGGGCGTGGGCTTTCGTGCCACCAGCGGCCCGGTGATCGCCAAGGCAGGCGACTTGGCCGCGCTGCTCACCAATCTCGAACCCAACGACGTGCTTTTCATCGACGAGATCCACCGTCTCAATCCGGTGGTGGAGGAAGTGCTCTATCCGGCGATGGAGGACCGCGCGCTCGACATCATCATCGGGGAGGGGCCATCGGCGCGCAGCGTGCGGATTGATCTGCCGCCCTTCACCCTTGTGGGCGCGACCACGCGGCAGGGGCTGCTCACCACCCCCTTGCGCGACCGCTTCGGCATTCCCGTGCGGCTGGTGTTCTACACCGAGGAGGAACTGATGCGCGTCGTCACGCGTGGGGCGGGCCTGCTCGGCATGGCGATAGACCCGACAGGCGCGCGCGAGATTGCGCGTCGTTCGCGCGGGACGCCGCGCGTCGCCGGTCGCCTGATGCGCCGGGTGCGCGACTTTGCGCAGGTGAAGGGCGCCAGCACCGTCACCGCGCCCATCGCGGACGAGGCGCTGACCCGGCTGGAGATCGACAACCTCGGCCTCGATGCGATGGACCGGCGCTACCTCACCATGATCGCCACCACTTACAAGGGTGGGCCGGTAGGCGTGGAAACGCTGGCGGCGGGCCTTTCCGAACCGCGCGACACGGTGGAGGAAGTGATCGAGCCCTATCTCATCCAGCTCGGCCTGATCGCCCGCACCGCGCGCGGGCGCTGCCTGAACGACGGGGGCTGGGCGCACCTGGGGATGTCCGCGCCCGAATCGGGGCGCAGCGCGCAGGGCGGCCTGTTCGAGGGCGATGGCTGAGGGGCGGTCGTAAGTCCGCGCTAACCATGCGGCCCTGCCATTCGGTTCCATAACGGGACAAAGCGCCGCGAAGCCCGGGAAACGCGCGATTTTTCGGTCTTTCCGCTGCAAGAATCACGGTTAACCCCATTGCCGGCAGTGGCCTCGCGCGTCTCTTTGGCACGAACCGGAAAAGGCCGGGCGTGTCGACCGGGCACCTCGAGCCATCGTTCCGAGAACCTGAGAGAGTTTGTGCATGTCGGTACGTATGGCCATTGCAAAGCTGACCGCTGCCGCCGCAGGCGGGGCTGTCGTTGGCGGAGGCGCGGTGCACGTTGCCGAACCGCAGTCTGCTCAGGTTGCCTACAAGTCCGACAAGGATGCAGAGGAAGCCGAAGTCGAGCTCGCCTATGTGAAGGGTGAGCCGACCGCACGCCCGAGCGTTCCGCCCCCTCCGCGCGAGCAGCTACGCCTGCGCCGCGTGATCAAGACGCAATGCTGCGAGGAAGAGCCGAATTATGCGCTCGCCCAGCCGCTTCCCCTGTCGCCGCCTCCCAGCGCGCCAGTTGGCGGCAGCGGTGGCGGCCAGCCGATCATCATCGGCGGCAGCGGCGGACTTGGCGGCGGCTTCGGAGGCGGTTTCTTCGGCGGCTTCTTCGGTGGTTCGGGCGGCGGCGGCAGTGCCACTGTCGATCTGAGCACCACGACGACCACGACGGGCGGCACCTCGGGCGATTTCCCGCCGCCTTCGCCGCCTTCCAGCAGCGGAGACTTCCCGCCGCCTTCGCCCCCATCGTCGTCAACAGGGTCCACCGGCAGCACGACAACCACCACGACGACCACGACGTCGGGGAACGTGAGCAGCACGACCTCGGGCAATGTCTCGAGCTCGACATCCGGCAACGTCAGCACGTCCACGTCGGGCAACGTGTCGACCACGACGTCCACTTCAGGCAATGTCTCCAGCACGACTTCGACGTCGGGCAACGTCAGCAGTACGACGTCGACCTCATCCTCCAGCTCGAGCTCCAGTTCGAGTTCGAGCTCGTCTTCAGGTGGGTCGGGCAGCACCTCGACAGGCAGCACATCTTCGAGTTCGACTTCGGGGGCCACGAGCACCAGTACGAGCACCAGCACCAGCACAAGTTCGAGCACCAGCAGTGGAGGGCCTCCGCCGCCTCCACCACCGCCACCGCCACCACCACCGCCGCCTTCGAGTTCCGGCACGCAGGTCCCGGCACCTGGCATGTTGCTGCTGTTTGGTGGCGCGGCGGGCGCAATCGCCATGCGGCGCAAGCGCAGGAAGCCGCTTCAGGACAAGGATGGCATGCCCGGCTGAGGCCGGCAGACATCACTGGGGGGAATGGGCGGCCGCAGTGCCGCCCATTTTTTGTCAGCCGTCGAGAAGTCGCCAGGGCCCCTCGCGGAACCATACCGTCACGACGTGCTTGATGCCGCGCTGGACGGGCAGGGCCGCGTGCAGCGTCTTCATGTTGGGCTGGCCGCCGCGATCCATGTTGTTCCACACCAGCAACCGCCCGGTCCTGGGCCGGAAGCGGAAACCAAGGTGCGGAAAATCCGTCTCCCCGCCTTCTTTCGGCTCGTTCAGGGCGAGCATAGCCGTCCAGGTTCGCTGGCCGCCGCGCCTGGCTTCGCCCTGCCAGTATCGCTCTCCGGTGTAGAAGAAGTCGTGGTGGTGCTTGTATTGCTGGCCCTTGTGATAGCGCTGACCCTGCATCCGTTCGGCATGCAGAATGTCGAGGCCGGTCACTTCACAGATGTAGTGTTCGAGATCGCGGGTCAGTGGATCGTCGCGCTCGAAGTGATGGGTGTGGCTTGTGCGAAAGCTCGGATCCTTGCCCGTGTAGAGCGTCGAGGGCACGGCATACCGATTGATCGCCTGGATAATGCGTTTGCAATCCGGGCCGGTCAGGAACTTCTCGGCGACGTACATGTCCGCCAGGTCTGTTTCCACGCGAGCGAACCCGTGGATGCGATCTAGTCTCCTGCAGACATCATGCCCGATCGTCGCACGGGCCGCTCGATCGCTCGTGGGGCGCGATATTTCTGCAGGCTGGTGCGACATGATCGCCGCCATAGCGAAAACAGCGCAAGATAGTCTTAATGCCCGTGCCGGACATTCACGCGCCGCCTAGCGCAGTTCCAGCGACCAGGCCCCTTGCCGATACCACTGGGTGACGATGTACTTGTCCCCCTCGATAACCGGCGTTCCGGCATGCAGGGTGGCCGGGTTCGGGCGACCGTCGCGGTCCATGTTGTTCCAGGTCAGCATGGCCCCGCGCTGCGGTTTTATAGACAGGCCGAGTTCGGGGAAATCGGTCTCGCCACCCGCGGCAGGCTCGTTGAGAAACACCATTGCCGTCCAGGTTCGCTGGCCGCCGCGCTGGCGCTCCTGCTGCCAGTAGACCTGATCGGTCGTGAAATAGTCGAAATGATGGCGAAATTGCTGTCCGGTCCGGTAACGCTGGCCCTGCGGCACTTCGACGTGGCGATGATCGATGCCGAGCGTATCGTCCAACCGCTGCTCCAGCTCGCGCGTCGCCTCGTCCTCGCGGTCGAAGTAGTGGGTGGAACTGGTGCGAAAGCCGTCGACCTGCGTGCCCTTGAAGAGGTCGGAAGGGCCGATGCGCGAATCCACCGTCCGCGAAAGGCGCTTGCAATCCTTTCGAGTAAGGAAATCGGGCAGCAGGTAGATGTCCACCTTCTCGCCACCGAGCCGTTGGGCTTGCGGATTAGCATCCAGCGCCGTGCGGACTCGCTCACCGAAAGCGGCAAGTCTGGCCGGATCGGCCATCGGATCGTCAGAGGTCAGCGGGGAGGGAGCCAGCGGATTTCGCATGGAGCCAGCATATCGAAGGGCAGGTCTGGATGCACCCTGTCAGCCGGAGATCGACGCACGGATGCCTCTGCTCGTCGCCGTTATTCGGCTGGTGCGTCGGCAATTGTTTCCAGCCCGGCCTCGTTCCAGGCAGCGATGCCGCCTTCGAGGTGGCGAACCGGGGTGCCAAGATATTCGGAGAGGGCCGTGGCCGCGATGCCGGAACGGCGGCTGGAGCCGCAGTAGAGGATCGTCTCGCGTTCGGCTTCGATCGGTATGGTGGCCGGGTCGAAAGTGCCGAGAGGGGCGTTCAGGGCGCCGGGCAGGCGGCTTTCGGCGAATTCCGCCGGGGTGCGAACGTCGATCAGCACGACTTCGCCGGATTCCACCAGAGCCGCGAGTTCGGCAGCGGATAGGGTCTCGACCGCTGCGACCGGGGTGGCTGCCGCGCTCGTAGTGGCCGGAACCGGGGCGCAGGCCGCTAGGCCCGCCCCGGTTGCCAATGCCAAGGCCAGCGCGGCGCTTCGCATCAGGCGGCGGCCAGCTTGCGCAGCACGTAGTGCAGGATGCCGCCGTTGCGATAGTACTCCATCTCGTTGGCGGTATCGATGCGGCACAGCGCGGTGAAGGTGAAGGTGGTGCCGTCCTCGCGGGTGACTTCCACTTCCACGTCCTGGCGCGGGCTGAGGTTGTCCAGCCCCTTGATCGTGAAGCTGCACTCACCCGTCAGGCCCAGCGTCTCGCGCGTGTCGCCTTCCTTGAACTGCAGGGGCAGCACGCCCATGCCGATGAGGTTGGAGCGGTGGATACGCTCGTAGCTTTCGACGATCACGGCGCGCACGCCCAGCAGGATGGTGCCCTTGGCCGCCCAGTCGCGGCTGGAACCGGTGCCGTATTCCTTGCCGGCCACGACGACGAGCGGGGTTCCATCTTCCTTGTGCTTCATGGCCGCGTCGTAGATCGCCATCTGCTCGCCCTTGTAGGTGGTGTAGCCACCTTCGACGCCGGGGACCATTTCGTTGCGGATGCGGATATTGGCGAAGGTGCCGCGCATCATCACGTCGTGGTTGCCGCGGCGCGAGCCGTAGGAGTTGAAGTCCTTCTTCGCCACCTGGTGGCTGATCAGGTATTCGCCAGCCGGGCTGTCTTCCTTGATCGAGCCTGCGGGGCTGATGTGGTCGGTGGTGACGGAATCGCCCAGCACGGCCAGCGGCTTGGCACCCACGATGTCTTCCACCGGTGCGGGTTCCATGCCCATGCCTTCGAAGTAGGGCGGGTTGGCGACGTAGGTGGAGGACGGGTTCCAGTTGTAGGTGTCCGAAGCCTCGACGTTGATCGCCTGCCAGTCCTCGTCACCCTTGTAGACGTCGGCATAGCGGGTTTCGAACATCTGCCGGTCGATGTTGGCAACGCGGTGCTGGCGCACTTCCTCGTTGGTCGGCCAGATATCGGCCAGCATCACGTCGTTGCCGTCCTGGTCCTGCCCGATCGGGGTTTCGGTAATGTCTTCCGTTACGGTGCCCTTCAGCGCGTAGGCCACCACCAGCGGCGGGCTGGCGAGGAAGTTGGCGCGAACGTCCGGCGAAATGCGGCCTTCGAAGTTGCGGTTGCCCGAGAGGACGGAAGCAGCGACAAGGTCGTTCTCGTTCACGGCCTTGCTGATCGGCGCGGCCAGCGGGCCGGAGTTGCCGATGCAGGTGGTGCAACCATAGCCGACGAGGTCGAAGCCGATGGCATCCAGATCGTCCTGCAAGCCGCTCTTTTCGAGGTAGTCGGTAACCACCTGCGAGCCGGGAGCGAGGCTGGTCTTCACCCAGGGCTTGGGCTTCAGACCCTTCTCGCGCGCCTTCTTGGCGACGAGACCGGCGGCGATCATCACGTCGGGGTTCGAGGTATTGGTGCAGCTGGTGATGGCGGCGATTACAACGTCGCCGTCGCCAACGTCGTGGCCTGCGCCTTCGACTTCGACGCGGACCGGCGCATCCTTCTTGTAGACGCTCCTAAGATCGCCGTTGAAGTTCTCGTCCACCATCGGCAGGGCGATCTTGTCCTGCGGGCGCTTGGGGCCGGCAAGGCTGGGCACCACGGTGCTCATGTCGAGTTGCAGGGTGGAGGAGAAGACGGGTTCGGCATCGGGCTCGAACCACATGCCCTGTTCCTTGGCATAGGCTTCGACCAGCGCGATGTCTTCCTCGCTGCGGCCCGTCAGGCGCAGGTATTCCATCGTCTTGTCGTCGATGCCGAAGATGCCGCAGGTCGCGCCGTATTCGGGGGCCATGTTGGCGATGGTCGCGCGGTCGGCCAGCGTCAGGTTGGAAACGCCGGGGCCGTAGAACTCGACGAAGCGGCCCACGACGCCGTGCTCGCGCAGCATCTGCACGCAAGTGAGCACGAGGTCGGTTGCGGTGACGCCCTCGGCCATTTCGCCGTCGAGACGGAAGCCGACGACTTCGGGGATCAGCATGGAAATAGGCTGGCCGAGCATCGCTGCCTCGGCCTCGATGCCGCCCACGCCCCAGCCCAGCACGCCGAGGCCGTTGATCATGGTGGTATGGCTGTCGGTGCCGACGCAGGTGTCAGGGTAGGCGACGAGTTCGCCGTTCTGGTCCTCGCTGGACCACACGCCCTTGGCGATATGCTCCAGGTTCACCTGGTGGCAGATGCCGGTGCCGGGAGGCACGGCGTAGAAGTTCTTGAGGCTCTTGGCCCCCCACTTGAGGAAGTCGTAACGCTCGGCATTGCGCTGGTATTCGAGCGCCTTGTTCGCCTCGAACGCCTTGGGCGTGCCGAATTCGTCGACCATCACGGAGTGGTCGATCACCAGGTTGACGGGAACCTGCGGATTGATCTTGGCGGTATCGCCGCCCAGCTTGCCGATGGCATCGCGCATGGCAGCCAAGTCGACCACGCAGGGAACGCCGGTGAAATCCTGCAGCAGCACGCGGGCGGGGCGATACTGGATCTCGTCGCCCGTGGTCGGGTTCTTCTGCCAGTCGGCAATCGCGCGCACGTGCTCTTCGCCGACGGTGAAGCCTTCGTCCTCGAACCGCAGCATGTTCTCCAGCAGCACTTTCAGGCTGAACGGCAGGCGGCTGACATCGCCGACCTTCTCGCTCGCCGCGGCCAGCGAATAGTAGGCATAGGTCTTGCCGTTTACATCGAGTGTCTTGCGAGTGCCGAGCGAGTTGGAGCCGACCTGGGTCATGGGCGATTGGTCCTCTAGAGTGTTGCGGATCGGCCCCGTTCTTGCGAGGGAGGGGCCTGTTCGGGGGCGAACTGCGCGTTTGCGCGCGTTTGGTCAAGTGGGCGATAGTGCAACGCGGCATCGCGGCGGGTTGTTCCGCTGCGCCTGAGAGGGAATTTGAAGGCCTATGGCCATTGGAACTCCACGAAAACGCTCGGCTTCGCTGAACGTCCTGGCGATGCTGGTCGCATTGGTGCTGTCGGCGTTCATCGGGGCGACGGCGGGCCTGATCTGGCAAAGTGCCGGCTGGTTCGAAGACGAGGCGGAGCACGAGGTCGTCACCGCAGAAGCGCCGGGAGACTGATTCCGGACGACGGATTCAGGCGTCAGACGCTGGCGATTTCCGTACTTGCCGCGCGCTTTGCCCTGGGGGCCGCGATCCAGCAGGCCAGCAGGATCAGCGCCACGCCGACGATGGTGGGCAGCGTCACCGCCTCGCGAAAGAACAACCAGCCGAACAGGGCGGCCCAGCCGAAGCCCGTATATTCCACCGGCACCAGCACCTGTGCCTCCGCCCGCGCGTAGGCCCAGGCAATCGCCATCGATCCGCCAACGGTCAGCGCCGCGGCCCCGGCGATGGTTAGCATTGCGCCCGAACCGGGCATGACGAAGAAAAAGGGAGCGGCGAGGAGTTGGACGAGCCCGCTGATCCCGGCATGGAACGTCGTCACCTCTATTGGCCCTGCGGCCTGCGACTGCTTGCGGATTACCACGAAATTGTAGGCGTACAGCAGGGCCGAGACGAACAGCGAGGCGAGGCCCAGCAGCACGTCGTCCTCCATTTCAGTGCGGCCCAGCCTGCCGCTCACGATCACCAGAGTCCCCGCCAAGCCCAGCACCGATGCGCCGATCGCCCCCTTGCTGATCTGCTCCCCCAGCAACAAGTGGGCAAAATACAGCGCCAGCAAGGGCGCGACGAAGCTGATCGCGATGGCCTCCGCAATCGGCAGCTTGGTGAGGGCGTAGAAGAAAGTGAGCGCCATGAATGCCGAAATCACGCCGCGCTCCGCGTGCAGGCGCATCACCTTGGCGCCGGGCCAGGCACTTTTCTGCACCAGCCAGACAGGCGCGATGAATGCGGCCGCCAGCAATGATCGCAGAAGCGATGCCGTGAACACGCCCGTCGCTAGCGCGGCGCCCTTCATCTGCGCGTCCATCAGCGACATCAGGCCCACGCCGATAAAGGCCGCCAGGAACGGCAACAGGTGGCGTTGCGACATGCTCATGCGCTGTTCCTACTGGTGGGGCCCGGCCGCGTCACCATTTGTATGGTTCGCCGGCTACCCGTTCAGCCGCCGCTAAGCGGTCCTGCTTGATCGGAAGGCCGCCGAGGGGCAGAATTACAGGGCTATCATGGTTTACAAAGATTTGATTCGTATGCGCCGTGCGCACTTTGGCGGGATTGCCCTTGCTGCGATGCTGATTTCCGCGCCGGTCGCGGGTCAGACGCTGTTCGCGCAGGATCCGTTGCAGGACGATGATGGTGCCGAGGTAACGTCCACCCCGCAGTTCGAAAGCCGCGAGGTGGTGCAGGAAGACCCGCGCGATGCTCTGGTGCAGCACTGGAGCGTGGAGAACGCGATGGCGCTGGCCGCCGTCATCGACGGAATCGCAGCCGAAGGTCTGAACCCGGCGGACTATCGCGTGGACCTGCTGCGCGAGGAAATCGAGCGCGGGGGAAGCCCGGCGCTGGATATGCGTGCCAGCGGTCTTTTCACCTGGCTGGTGGAAGACCTGCGCGACGGCCGTACGCCGATGGATTCGCGGCGGCAGTGGTTCGTGGTCGATCCCGATGCCGACCTGCTGCCTACCGCGCGGCTGATGAAAGACGCGCTGGAAAGCGGCGATATCGCCGGGATCGTCGAAACGCTCGCACCGACGCACGAGGATTACACCGCCCTGCGCGCCGCGCTTGCCGAGACACCTGCGGAAGATACCGAGACTCGCAAGCTGATCATTGCCAACATGGATCGCTGGCGCTGGCTGCCGCGCGACCTCGGCGGGCAGTACCTGATTACCAACGTCCCCGAATACCAGCTGCGCCTGATGGTGAACGGGCAGATCATCCGCACCTATCGTACCATCGTCGGCGCACCGGGCCGCACGGCCACGCCGCAACTGGCCGAAACGGTGGAAGGCGTCGTGTTCAACCCGACCTGGACGGTGCCGCAGAGCATCGTGGTGGGCGAGGGGCTGGGCAACCGGGTGCTGGGCAACCCGTCCTGGGCGCGATCGCAGGGTTATCGCGCCACGCGCGGGGCCAACGGCTACATCAGCGTGGTGCAGCAGCCGGGGCCGACCAATTCGCTCGGCAAGATGAAGCTCGACATGCCCAATCCGCACGCGATCTTCCTGCACGATACGCCCAACCGCAACCTTTTCGACAGCGACAACCGCGCGCGCAGCCACGGCTGCATCCGGGTGGAGCGGGCGCTGGAACTGGCGATGACCGTGGCGATCCTTGGCGGCGGCGCATCGCGAGACGAGGCCGTTGGCATCTCGCAGAGCGGCGATTACACGCGCGTGCCGGTGGAACGGACCATGCCGGTCTACATCACCTATTTCACCTATGGCCTGGATGTGGACGGCAACCTGCGCGAGTTCGAGGACCTGTATAGCCGTGACGCGCCGGTGCTGGCATCGCTGGATGCGCCGCGTGTGGGCAATCGTGCGACTTTTTCTTCGGAAGAGATCGTCCCGATCGAGCGGCCGGGTGCTTGATAGTGCGTCCGCCTAGCTGGCGCTGTTCTCGGCCGCCATTGCCCTGAAATCGGGCGTGGCCTGCTGCGGCTGCGCCACGCTTCCGCCGTCCGGTCCGATACCGAGCGAATCGGCAAACAGCAACCGTCCGCCCATCATGCGGGTCAGGGCCCGCGGAAACACGTCCGGGCCGAAAGCGAAGCAGCCGTTGGACCGGCCAAGACGGCCCCAGCGCGCCACGTGCTCGGGCGTGGCATAATCGGCGGCATGCATCACGATCGCACGGGGAAAGGCGTTTGAATTCGTCTCGTCCAGGCCGCCCAGCCGAACGGAGGTGCCGAAGCGCCCTTCGTACCATTCCCAGGTGATGTAGGCGCCCCGACTGGTGGCCCAACTGTCGTGAAGGTTGGAGTAAGCGTTCAGCCAGCCATCATGCTCCGGGTCGGAGCCGCTGCCGTGCGTCACCAGCACGCTGTCCGCCGTGCCGTTATCCAGGTTCACGAAGTGGAAGCGCGGCAGGCTGGAATGAAGGCCGAAATCGGCAATGCCGACAAGGTCACGCCGCCACAGTTGCGCCCCGGCACGGGCAACCTCGCGCTGGGCCACTTCCAGCAGGCGGCGCGTGCGCGGATCGGGCGCGGCCTGTGCGAACACGCTGGCGGGCGCCGCGGCCAGTGTGGCCCCGGTGGCAAGAGCTCCGGCAAGAAGATCGCGGCGGTTCATGGACACCATAATAGCGCACCAATGATGAACCTTCCATATCAGCCTTTCAGCTGTTCGATCGCTTCATGACTGGCGGCGATATATGCCCCGTTGTCGTGCCGGTGCGTGCCGACGAAGTGGATGAAGCCGGTGTCCTTGCCCCAGGCCTCGTTCCAGTAATTCATGTAGCGATCGTAGGGCAGCACTACCGGTTCGGGTTCGTTGGACAGGTGGAAGTTGCTCGTCACCTGTTCGGTGCCCCAGATGGTCACGTCCTCCTCGCCGATCATGCGCTTCATCTCGTTGAGGAAGGCGGCGGCCAGCGGGCGGGAATTGCCCATCGCGGCAAACCCGGCAAAGCCCGAACAGCCGCGCGTGTACTTCCACCCTCGTGCGGCATCGATGGTGTCGAGTCGGCTTTCGATCCGTCCCTGAACGTGGCCGTCCATGGGGCCGTCGGGGTAAAAGCGTTCGCGAAAGTCCCTGAGCGGCAGCGGGCCAACCTCGGCATCCTTCCCGCCCAGGAACAGAAAACTGCGGTTGCGCGCGATGGCGTCGGCAATTTCTGGTACCGGGCCGATGGTGACGGTGTCGCTGTCGAGCTGGATCCAGTATTCGCCCGCTCGGTGGTCGAGGATGGTCAGCAGCCGCTCCCACGTGCCGCCTGCGGGAAATTCGCCCAGCTTCACATCGCCGATGCGCATGATCTGTGGATCGCCGCAGTGGTGCGCCAGGATCGCGCGGTCCTGCGCTGTCAGGGTGCCATCATCCAGGATCGCCACGCGGCCCCGGCCAAGGTGATGCCACAGCGATTTCACCGCCACGAGGTAGGGCAGCAGCACCGCCGTGCCGATCATCGAGAACAGCACGACGCCGTCCTGCCTGGGCATGATGGGCGGCGTTTCCAGCACGCCGCTGATCGCCTCGGCATGGCGGTTCGCTTCCAGCTTGGTGCGCCAGCGGTAGGGGAGGAGGTTGCCCATGTTCACCGGGCTAGTTCTCCAGCACCATGCGATCGTCGGCGATGCGCACGTTGCCGATGGTTTCCAGGAACGACTGGCCGAGCAGCGATATGCCAAGCCCCTCGGGAATGATGATCGCGCGTACGTCCTGCGCTTCAAAATCGCCGAGGCGCATCCGAGGTAGGGTGGTGTTGACGCCGTAGACCGCGCCGCTGGCACCCTGCGCCACCGGCGCGACCTCGTTCTCGTTCCAGTAAAGGCCCATGGCGAGCGCGTCCTCACCCGTCAGTGCCACCACGCTGGCGCCGGTATCCACCAGCATCCGCGAAGGCACGCCGTCCACGGTGACATCGGCGTAGAAGTGCCCGTCGCGCTCGCGCTCCAGCGCGACTTCGTGGCCCCAGCCCGTGTTCGTCACCTGTTGCGCCGCGCCGAGCGTCAGTTCGCTCTCCTGCGCAGCCGCAGCTTCGCTTGCCAGCTCCTGTTCCACCTGCATGGCGGGCACGGAGAAACCGATGGCGAGGCCAACGATCATTACACAGGCGAATGGCAGGCGCATGTCCATATGCGCGACAGGTTAGCGGCGAGGTATTGCCACGGGGTAAAGGCGGTTCTCGTCCGCCATGGCCAGCATGGAGGCGGCATGGCGCCGGGCAACGGCACGCTGGTCTGCCCCGTAGCCCCCGCCAAGGGCGCTGGCGACGGGCAGGCAGCGCCTGCGGGCCTCAGCCACAACAAAGCGATCGCGCCGCTCCAGCCCCGCGTCCGTCAGGGCCAGCCGGCCCAGCTTGTCCTCCCCGTGCGGATCGACGCCCGCCTGGTAGAGCACGATATCGGGCGCGAAACTCTCGATCAGCGGCGGCAGTTCGCGTTCGAGGACGTCCATGTAGCCGTCGTCGTTCAGCCCGTCGGGCAGGCCCACGTCGCGGTTCGAACGGGCCTTGCGCGCCGGGAAGTTCTTCTCGGCATGGATGGAGAGGGTGAACACGTCGTCGCGCAAGGTGGTGAGGCTGGCCGTGCCGTCGCCCTGATGCACGTCGAGATCGACGATTAGCACCCGGCTCGCATCGCCCTCTGCAATCAACCGGTTGCTGGCCACCGCCAGGTCGTTGAACACGCAGTAACCCGCGCCGGTGTCGTGCAGCGCATGATGGCTGCCCGCGGCACTGTTGGCCGCGTAGCCGTGCTCCATCGCCAGTTGCGCGGCGAGCCAGGTGCCGCCGTTGGTATGGCGCACGCGGCTGGCAATGTGCGGCGTGACGGGAAAGCCGATGCGCCGCTCCTTCTCGCGCGGCACGGTGCTTGTGAACACCTGCTCCACGTAGTCGGGACAATGCACCGCCTCCAGCCACTCGCGCGGCATGGGATCGGGCGCATGTTCGGTGACGGGCGCCTTGCTGGCCCGCAATTCCTCCATCACGAGGTAGTACTTGTCGAACCTGAAAGTGCCGCGCTCGGGCTGCGGGGCCATGTAATCGGCGTGGTGGACGACGTGGAGCAATGCCTCAGCCAGCGTCGGCCCAGTCTTGCAGCGTGGCCAGCACCTCTGCCGAAGTGCGGCTGGCCGAATTGCGCCAGCTGACCGCGTCCTCCTGCGAATTGAGAAGTTGCCCTTCGCGGTCCAGCACCAGCACGTTGGGCGTGCCTTCGGGCGTGACGCCGAACCGCTCTGCCACGTCGAGATTGAAGCCGTCGCCCGTGTGCGGCAGGCCGACGTCGATGGTGACGACCTCGTAGTGGCTTTCCAGCAGGGCAGCGAGTTCGGGTTCCATCAGGTAGCTCGCCAGCGCGCGGCTGTCGTGGCACCAGTTTGCGCCCATCACCACGAGGACGAGGGTGTCTTCAGATTGCGCCGTCGCCAGCGCGGCATCGACGGCGGCGTGGGCATCGACGGAGGGATCGAAAATCGCGCCTTCGGGATGGCTCATCGCCGCCGGACCGGCAGTGTCGTGCGTCGCGGTGGAGGCGCAGGCGCTCAGCGATGCTACGGCAACCAGCGCGGCCAGCGCTCCCTTGCCGATCATTCGGCGGCCTCTGCATGGGGATCGAAGGCCGTGGCGGTGCCTGCCTCGATCTGCGCGGCCTTTTCCTCCACCAGCTTCACGATGTGGTCGAGCATGTCCTCGCTCTGCACGTGGTGGTCGGTCACGCCGGAGAGATAGACCATGTGCTTGCCAGCGCCGCCGCCGGTGATGCCGATATCGGTCTCGCGCGCTTCGCCGGGGCCGTTCACCACGCAGCCAAGGACGGAAAGGCTCATCGGCGTCTTGATATGCTCCAGCCGCGCTTCCAGCGCCTCCACCGTGCGGATAACGTCGAAACCCTGCCGCGAGCAAGAGGGGCAGGAGACCACGCGAACGCCGCGCGTGCGAAGTCCCAGCGCCTTCAGCATCTCGAAGCCCACGCGCACTTCCTGTTCCGGCTCAGCCGAGAGCGAGACGCGAATGGTGTCGCCGATGCCCGCCCACAAAAGGCTGCCGATGCCGATGCTTGATTTCACCGTCCCGCCGATCAGGCCGCCCGCCTCGGTAATGCCGAGATGCAGCGGGCAATCCACCGCTTCGGCAAGGCCATGGTAGGCCGCGACGGCCAGGAACACGTCGCTGGCTTTCACCGCCACCTTGTATTCGTGGAAATCGTGGTCCTGCAGCAGCTTGATATGGTCGAGCGCGCTCTCGATCAGTGCCTCGGGGCAAGGCTCATCGTATTTCTCCAGCAGGTCTTTCTCAAGACTGCCAGCGTTCACGCCGATGCGGATCGCGCAGCCGTTGGCTTTCGCGGCGCGCACCACTTCGGCCACCCGCTCAGACGAGCCGATGTTGCCGGGATTGATGCGCAGGCAGGCCGCGCCCTTGTCGGCGGCTTCCAACGCGCGCTTGTAGTGGAAGTGGATGTCGGCGACGATCGGGATGTTCGCCGCTTTCGTGATCTGGTCGAAGTTCTCGGTCGCTTCTGCCGTGGGGCAGGATACGCGGATGATATCCGCGCCTGCATCCTCGCAGCGGCGAATCTGGTCGATCGTCGCGCCCACGTCCTCGGTCGGCGTGTTCGTCATGGTCTGCACGGTGATCGGCGCGTCGCCGCCGACCGGCACGTTGCCGACCATGATCTGGCGGGACTGACGGCGCTCTATCATGCGCCAGGGGCGAACCTTGGAAATGGCGTCTGCGGACATGGGCAGGGATATAGGCGCGCTTCGATGAAGGAGCAATGACAGGCTCTGGGCCATGTTCGCTGCCGCAATTTGACTTCACCGGCCTTTCGGGAGACATTCGCGGCACATTGCGGGTCGCACGGACACTTTCGAAGGGGCGAAAGATGTTTGCGAACCCTTGCATGACGGACAATCGCCCGATGCGCCTGTCGACGATTCTCGTCCTTTACCTTGCGCAGGGCATTCCCATCGGCCTGCTGGAATTCGCGATCCCCGCCTGGATGGCCGCGAGCGGCGCGACGGCGGGAGAGGTCGGCTACGTCATCGGCATGGCGGCGATCCCGTGGAGCCTGAAATTCATCAACGGCGCGCTGATGGACCGGTATGCCTACCTTCCCATGGGGCGCCGCCGGGCGTGGCTGATCGCCTCGCAGGTGGTGATGATCGCCAGCCTGCTGGTCTGCGCGCTGCTGGAGCCGGGCCCGCGCGACGAGGTGCTGCTGGGCGCGATCGCCTTCGTCGTCAGCCTTGCCGTGGTGTTTCAGGACGTGGCCGCCGATGCACTGGCCGTCGACATCTGCGATGGCAACGAACGCGGCTACGCGGGCGGGATCATGGCGGGCGGACAGGCGCTGGGCATCGCCATCACGGCTTCCATCGCGGGGCTGATCATCTACCGGTTCGGCGTGGGAGCGGGGTATATCAGTGCCGCCGTCGCCATCATCTTCATCACCGCCTACCTGGTCTGGGTAAGGGAGCGGACCGGCGAACGCCGTCTGCCCTGGACCGAAGGCTTGGCATCGCCGGAATCCCTCGCCGTGCAACCCGATAGCTGGGTGGAGCTGGTGAAATCCGCTTTCCGCTACATGTTCCGCCGTGACAGCCTGATCTGGTCTGCCTCGATCTTCCTGCGCGGGATGGGATACGGCACCATGGCCGTCGCAGTACCGCTGATCGCGGCCAATTACGCGGGCTGGAACGAGGCGCAGCTGGGCGTCGCCAACGGGACGGCGCAACTTGCATCGGCCATCGTCGCCATCACGCTGGGCGGCTGGCTCTGTTCGCGCATGGGCGCAAAGCCGTTCCAGATCGTGACCTATGGCCTGTTCGCGCTTGTCATCGCTGCCATCGCGTTTGGCGAGCCGCTGTGGGACCAGGGCTGGATGATCTGGTTCATCGCGGTCGGCTGGACGGTGATGTACAATCTGGTGGGCACCGGCAACGGTGCGATCAACATGGCGTTCTGCGAGCCGAAGACCGGGGCGACGCAGTTCTCGATCTACATGGCCTTCGTGAACCAGGGCACCAGCTTCGCCGGGTTCTCCTTCGCGTTGCTGGCCGGCTTTGGCGGCTTGCAGGCCCCGCTGTTCTTCCTCGCCATCGGGATCCTCGTCGCGACGGGGCTGACCGTCCTCATCACCATTCCGGCGGACCACGAGGAACCGCTGATTGCGGCCGAGCGAGGCGCGTCCGCCTGACCGCCTTCGTGCAGCGATGACAGCAGCGTACAATTGCGGCATGGAAGGCAGCGATGGACGAACCCGACACCGTTTCCGCACCCGATTGCCCCGACGACCACCCTCTGCTGTTCGCCCGCGTGCTGGACGGCGTTGGCGCAGGTCGCCCGCTGGAGTGGGCGGAGGCGCGTAACTGGCAGCCCTCGCAACCGGGCGAAGTGCTGTGGGTGCACCTGTGCCGCAATCGCCCCGGCGTGATGGAGTGGCTGGAAGAACTGGACATCCCCGAGCCGACGCGTGAACTGCTGGTGAGCGACCGCACCCGCCCGCGCGCCTTTCGCGAAGGCAATACGCTGGTCGCCACGCTGCGCGGCATCAATTTCAACCCCGGTGCGGAGCCGGAGGACATGCTTTCGATGCAACTTTGGTGCGACGGCACGCGCCTGCTCACCTTGCGCCGCCTGCCGCTCCAGACCCCGCGCCGCGTGCTGGCCATGATCGACCGGCGCGAGGCCGGGCCGACGGATGCTGGCGCGCTGATCACCGAGCTGACCGAGGCGATGATCAACCGCATGAACCGCTCCATCGTCGACATGAACGAGCATATCGACGAGCTGGAAGAGGCGGAAGCAGACGACGACGCGGAAGAGATGCTGGAGAAGATCGCAATCATCCGCCGCAATTGCCTGGGCCTGAAACGCCACATGGGCCCGATGCATGAAGCGCTGGAAGCGATTTCAAAGTACGCCCCGCCGTGGTTCGAGGAGCACGACCGGCGCGAGATCGCCGAGTCGATCGACCGGCTGCGGCGCTACCTCGAAGATCTCGACATCAGCAAGGAAAGCGCCGTCGTGCTGATGGACGACATTCGCGGGCGCTCCATCGCCCGCAACGAGCAGGCGACCTACCTGCTCACCATCGTTGCAGGCATTTTCCTGCCGCTGGGCTTCATCACCGGGCTGCTTGGCATCAACGTCGGCGGGATGCCGGGGGTGGACGATGGCGATGCCTTCTGGATCGTGGTTGCCCTTTGCGCAGGCATCCTTGCAGTGCAACTGGCGCTGTTCTGGAAATGGAAATGGCTTTGAGAATGGTCGCAGGGCAGGGGGCTGACTGATGGAAGAACACCACGCCGGACTGATGCTGCGCGATGCCATGCTGATGCTGGGCTTCGCGATGGTGGCCGTGCTCGCCTTTCGCCGCGCAGGGCTGGGGGCGACGCTGGGCTACCTTGTCGCGGGCGCGCTGCTGGGACCGCATGTTCTCGGGCTTGTCGGCAATGCCGAGGAAATGGCCGAGGTCGCCGAGCTCGGCATCGTCATGCTGCTGTTCGTTGTGGGGCTGGAACTGTCCCCGGCGCGGCTGTGGCGGCTGAAAGGCGCGATTTTCGGGCTGGGGCTGGCGCAGGTGACGACCTGCGGGCTGGCGGTGACGGCCACGGTGCTGGCGCTGGCGGGCTATCCCTGGGCCGCCGCGCTGGCGATCGGCCTGCCGCTGGGCCTGTCCTCCACCGCGCAGGTGCTGCCGATGCTGCAATCCGGCGGCAAACTGCGCACGCCGTTCGGCGAGCGGGCCTTTGCCATCCTGCTGTTCCAGGACCTGTCGATCATTCCCCTCATCACGATTGTCGCGGCACTGGGCAGCGGGGCCGAGGACGGGCCTTCGGGCTGGATGCTGGGCGTGCTGACGCTGGTCGCCGTCGTCGGGCTGGTAGCCGCAGGACGGCTGCTGATCCGCCCGCTGTTCAGCCTGATCGGCACGCTGGGAGAGCGCGAGCTGTTCATCGTCGCGGCCCTCTTCACCGTGCTGGCAAGCGCGGTGGTGATGGAAGCGCTGGGCCTTTCCGCCGCGCTGGGGGCTTTCATCGCCGGGGTCATGCTGGCCGACACGCGTTACCGCCACGAACTGGAAGCCGATATCGAGCCGTTTCGCGCGATCCTGCTGGGACTGTTCTTCGTCGCCGTTGGAATGATGCTGGACATCGGCGTGATTGCCGAGAACCCGCTGTTCGTGATCGGTTTCGCGGTGCTGCTGATTGCGGTGAAGGCGGCCATCATCATGGGGCTGGGCCTGCTGCTGAAGATGCGCTGGCGAGCCGCGCTGGCGCTGGGCCTGCTGCTGAGCCAGGGCGGCGAGTTCGCCTTCGTGCTCTACACCCAGGCGGTGCAGGGCGGGCTCATTTCCATTGAGCAATCGAGCCTGTTCGGCGCCATTGTCACCCTGTCCATGGCGGCAACCCCGTTCCTGATGATCGCCACCCGCAAGATCCGCCAGGAACCTAAACGGGAAGGCGGAGAGCGCGAAGGCCCGCACGACGAGGGCGCCGGCGCATTGGTGGTCGGATTTGGCCGCTTCGGGCAGACGGTGGCGCAGACGCTGCTGGCGGGCGGGCTTTCCGTCACGCTGATCGACAGGAACGACGCGCAGATCGACACCGCGGAGGATTTCGGCAGCAAGGTCTACTACGGCGACGGCACGCGGCTGGACTTGCTGCGCCAGGCGGGTGCGGCGGACGCGCAGCTTATCATGTTCTGCATGGACGAGGTGCCGGGCCGCGAATTCATTGATTCGGTTGCCGAGACGTTTCCCAAGGCGACGATTTATGTCCGCGGGTTCGACCGCAAGAGCGTGATCGCGCTGGCGAACAGCAAGGCGGAATACGTCGTGCGCGAAGTCTACGAAAGCGCGCTGGCCGTGGCGCGCATGGCGCTGGAAAACGTCGGGCTGAGCGAACGCGAAATCGACGAGGCGGAGACGACCTACCGCGAGAACGATCGCAAGCGCATGGACTTGCAGATCGAGGGCGGGGATATTTACGCGGCGAAGGAAATGACCCGCCAGCAGCAACGCGCACTGCGCGGCGAGAGCTAGGGAAGCCTCTTATCCCATCGCCACGCCGAGCAGGTGCTGCTGCGCGGCGACCACGGGCAGTGGACGTGCGAACAGGTAGCCCTGGCCGTAGTCGACGCCAAGGTCCTGCATCACCGCGCGCTCGGCCTCGGTCTCGATGCCTTCCGCCACCAGCTTCGCGCCGATATCGCGGGAGAACTGCACCATGGCGGCAGCGATGGCGCGGCGCGCGGGATCGCTGTCGCAATCGCGGGTGAGGACCATGTCCATCTTCAGGATATCGGGACCCAATTCGATCAGGTGGCGCAGGCCCGCATAGCCAGTGCCGACATCGTCGATGGCGATTTTTGCAAAGGGCTTCAACGCCTCGATCTCGCGGGCAAGGGCGGCGTAGTCGTCCACAAGCTGATGCTCGGTCACCTCGATCACGAGGTTGGTCGCCTCCGATTGCTCGAGCACCTGGCGCAGGGTGCCGGACATGATCGTTTCGGGCGACGCGTTGATCGCGGCGTAGATGCCTTCGGGCACCTGTCCCACCGTTTCCAGCGCGCAGCGCACGGCGGTCATTTCCAGTTCGCTGCCCAGCCCGGTTTTCTCCGCATCGTCGAACCACGCCTGCGGCCCGCGCTTCGTCAGGTCGGGGAAGCGGGCGAGGCATTCCACGCCCACCGGCTTGCCGCTTTTCAGGTCGTGGATCGGCTGCTGGAACATGGTGACGGCGTGGCCATCGAGCATCGCCTCCACCCGCCGGCGCGCCTGGCGCAGCATGACGTCTTCTTCCAGCGAGGCCTCGATCCGCTCGGCCGCAAGGCCGGCAAAGCTTTTCAGGATGGCAAGGTCACGCGGGGTCAGCGTGCGGTCGGGCTTGCGGCCAAGGGCGCAGAAACTGCCCCACACCGTGCCATCGGCAAGGCGTAGCGGCGTGTTGATGTGGCAGCCCACGGGCAGGAAATCGGTAATCGCCAGTTCCCGCGTCATGGGATGATCGGCCGGGTCCTGGATCAGCTCCGGCAGGCGGCCATTGAGGATGTGCCAGCAGTAGCTTTCCTCCCGGTTCTCGCGAAAACCGGGGCCCATCGGCAGGCCCAGGTCGGTGCTGACGTGGGTGAGTTCGCGCTGCTCGTCCTCCACGTAGCGGGAGACGAAAGCGATCTCCACGCCGAGGTGCCCCCGAACGGAAGAAAGGATGCGGTCTATTCCCGGATTGTTGACCAGTTCATCGGCCAGCGGGCGGGCAGGAGCCTCGAAGGCCGGCAATTTCAGTGCGACGTTTACCATTGCCTCGGGATATGACGAGAAAGCCCTAAGGCCCTCTTAACCCAAATCGTCTTTGTGGCCGCTAAAGGCGCAATTCGTAGAGAAATTCCGCATCGCGCTGTTCGCCGACCCAGAAGCCGATGTCTGCAATTTTCGTAAAGCCATAGCGCTGATAGAACCTCTGCGCGCCCGGATTTTCGCTGTAGACCGATAGCTGGATGGCATCGCACCCGCGCTGCCGGGCAAGGGCAAGGCACCATTCCATCAGCGCCGCGCCCAGCCCTTCGCCGGTGCGGGCGGGATCGGTGTAAAGCTGGCCGAGGCAGAGCGGGCGGCGCGCATCCGAATGCTCAGCATAGGGGCTTTCGTACTTCACCTTGATAAAGGCGCTCAGCGGTTCGCCCGGCGCATCCTGCGTCAACTGGTGGCGAATGCCGGGATCGGCAATTTCCTGCGCCACGGTCTCGGGCGAATAGACTTCGCGCAGGAACGGTTGCAGGTCTTCGGGGCGATAGAGGTGCTCGAACGAATGGCAGAAGCTGTCACGCCCCAAACGGGCAAGCGCCTCGGCATCGTCCGGTGTCGCGTCCCGCAATATCGTCATGAATACTTGTCCCGCTTGCGCTTGCCGAAGCGCATGTTGCCTTCCAGGTGGCCACGCAGCGCGGCATAGAACGCCTCCAAGAATTCGCGCTCGTCACCGCTGCCAAGCTGCCAGCCGATCTTGCCGGTAATGGCCTCGGCCACCTCGCGCAGAGCCTCTGGCCGGTCGTCCCGCAAGACTTTTTCCAGCACCTGCAATTCGTGCTCGCCGTAGACGAACAGTTCGGCCTCCCCGAAGCGGTAGGTGTCCTGCCTGTCTGGGGCGAGCGACATGGCTTCCTTCAGCTTCGCGCGGCTGGCTTCCACCACCCAGGTTCCGGCAACGATGTCACCAGCGCGCAGGGCATCCTTGTTGAAGAAGGGAAACAGCACGAAGACGGCAAGCCAAACGAACGCCGCCCAGCCCGCAACGCCTGCCTCCTGCCCGCCGCCCAGCAGGAAGAACAGCGGCAGGAACACCTCCACGTCGCGCACCAGGTTGCGGGCGATCACCATTTCCGCAGTCAGCCGTCCGCCGTCCCGCGCCGCAACACGCAGGCCCACCAGCCGCTTGCCCGGCGTGGCGGCGCGGGGGCCCAGTTCGAACCAGAGGAAATAGCCGTATCGGGCAAGGAACATGAAGAGGATGACCAGGACCATCACCCCCTGCATCACCGGGTTCGTGTCCGGCCTGGAACCCATGTCGAACAGGCCCAGGCCGATGGCGGACAAGGTGACGAGCACGACGATGGTGCCCACCACCAGGATAACGAGGTCGAGGATCAGCGCGCCTGCCCGTGCCCCCTTGCTGCCCACGGTCAGCGGCAGCGAAAGCCCCTCCAGCGTCACCAGCGTGCGGGCGCGTTTCGACAGGCCTGCTTGCATCGCGGTTCGTGGGGATGCCGTCATGTCTCGCGCTCCTTCGGGGCGGGCATGGCGGCGAAATAGACGATCCACACGGCCAGCATGGTCCCGCCGATGGCAAGGCGCGAGGGCGTGTCGCCCACCAGTTGCCGGACGTATCCTTCCAGCAGGCCCGCCACGATCAGCATGATCGTGCAGCCCGCCATCACCTGCGCCGCGCGCACGCCAGCGGTCTGCATCGCAGCGAGGATGGAGCGGTCTCCCGGAAAGGCCATCGTGCGCCCGACGTGCAGGCCCGCCGCGCCCGACAGCAGGATTGCGCCCAGTTCGGTCGTGCCGTGCACGCTCAGCCAGGCGGCAAAATCGAGGCCCATGCCGGCTTCCTGGAACACCCAGAACATCGCCCCCAGCAGGGCAAGGTTGTAGACCAGCAGCAGCAACGTGGGCACGCCGAAGGCAAAGCCAAGCGCAAAGGCCATGATGCAAACGCCGGTGTTGTTGGAGAACAGGTAGGCCGCGAACACGCCGAGCCCGTCCGAATTTTCCGCCGTGCCGAGGGTCTCTCGCAAGGTGGCAGGATCGGCACCGGGCGCGCGGCCACCGGCCATGCCGCCGGGCACCAGCGAATAGTACCAGCGCTCGTCCTGGTCGACCAGCAGCCAGCCAACGATCGTGCCTGCCACCATCACGGCAAAGGCAATGCAGATATCCAGCCAGATGGCGCGCACCGCCGCGCTCCACCCTCCGCCAAGGAAGCGGCGCAGCCAGCCCATCAGCCCGATGCGCGGGCCATAGACCTGGAACCATGCCCGCCGCACCAGCGATTCGAGGTAGGCGAGCGTGGCTGCATCGAGCGAGGTCTCGCGCGCCACGGCGAGGCTGGAGGCGGTCTTCCGGTAGAGTACGGGCAGTTCGAGCAGGTCCTCGTCACTGATGCGGCGCGGGCTGTTCTTTTCCAGCGCGGTGACGATCCGGTCCAGCCGCTGCCATTCCACTTCCCTTTCCAGCCGGAAACGGTCGGAACGCAAGGATGCCACCTCGATATCGGCGGGCGGTTCGATCTCCGCTTTCCTGAACAGTGCCAGCACCATCAGCCGATTGCCTCCGCCCGCTTGGTTTCGAGGTAGAGGTCGATCAGGCGGTAGCCGATCGCATCGTGCGGCGCCTCGATCACGTTCACGCCCAGCCGCTTCAGCCGTTGCAGCACCAGTTGCCGTTGGCGCGCCAATGCATCGGCGTTCACCGCCACGGCGAGGTCGCCCAGCGTATCGGGTTCGGCCGTGGTGAGTTCCTCCAGTTCGGTGTCCACCATGGTGACGAAGATCACGAGATGGTGGCGCACCAGCCGCTCCACGCTCTCTACCATCAATTCGGCGGAAGTCGGGTCGGAGAAATCGGAGAACAGCACGATCAGGCCGCGGCGCTTCAGGCGCGCTGTCAGGGTGGCCAGCGCGAGCGTGAAGTTTGGCTCTCGCGCGGTGTAGTCGAGATCGCCCGCTGCGCTTTGCAGCCGGTGGAAGGCGCGGGTGTCGGTGACGAACGGGGTCATCATCTGCGGCTGGTCGGCAAAGCCGAAGAGGCTCACCTTGTCGCCGCCTTTCAGCGCCACGTAGGCGGCCATCAGCGCGGCGGAAACGGCGCGGTCCAGCCGCGGGAGGCCATCGACCGGCTCGATCATCGACTGGCCGCAATCGAAAGCGAAGACGATCTGGTTGTCGCGCTCCGCCTCGTTCTCGCGCGCATAAAGCGCGGTGTGGCGGGCGCTGGCTTTCCAGTCGATGCGGCGGCGATCCATGCCGGGCTCGTACTCGCTCAGTGCCTCGAACTGGGTGCCTTCGCCGCGAATGCGCCGGGCGACGAGGCCGAACTGGCTGTCGCGCAGGAAGCTTTGGAGCACCGGGGAACGGACGGGCGAAAGGTCCGGCCACACCCGGATGCGGGCATCGAGGCGGGTGTGGACATGCCGCACGGCAAGGCCCAGCGGCCCCGGCCAGCGCAGCCACAGGTCGTGCAACTCGCCGGGCCCGCGGCGGATGGGCGCAATCTCGCCTTCGCCTGCGAACATGCCCGGCTTCCCGGTCGGTTCGAGCCGGAAGGTGGCCGCGCCGCCTTCTCCCAGTCGCGGATCGAAGCCGAGCGCGGCTTCGGGCGCGGGAGCATCGCTGTCGCGCTCGATCTCTGCCTCCACGCGGATCGGCGTCGGCTGGCCAACCTCGGCATCGCTTGGCGCATCGCAGGAAAAGCGCACCAGACTCCCCGCCAACCATCCGTCGACCACCGTCAGCAGGAGCAATGCCAGCGCCGCCGCCGGGGCGACCACCCATGCGCCCGGCGCCGTCGCCGCGATCACCGCCGCCACCGGGGCGAGCAGCGCCAGCAGCACCAGTGTGCGCGGCGTGGGCACGATGGGCACGGCAGGCAACCGGGCCAGCAGGGCGCGCAGACGGTTCATCGAGCTTAGCGCGGTGCCTCGGTCTGCTCGACGAGGTCGGCTACCAGATCTTCCACCTGCTTGCCCTCGATCTCCGCCGCAGGAGACAGCAGCAGGCGATGGCGCAGGCAGGCGGTGGCGAGCGCCTTCACATCGTCGGGAATGACATATGCGCGCCCTTCCAGCGCGGCGCGGGCGCGACCGGCATTGGCCAGCAGCACGGCGGCGCGTGGGCTGGCCCCGCTAGCGATATCGGCATTCTCGCGCGTGCCGCGCACCAGTGCGACGCAGTAGTTCACCACCTCGTCCGACAGGGTGACGTCCTTCACCGCAGCCTGCGCGGCGGAAATCCGGCCCGCATTGGCAACCCGCTCTATTCCGAAATCGAGCGGACCCTGCGGCCCGGCGCGCTCGCCGAAACGCTTGACGATGCGCACCTCCTCTTCGGCGCTGGGGTAGGGCACCAGCAGCTTGAAGGCGAAACGATCGAGCTGTGCTTCGGGCAGCGGATAGACGCCCTGGTTCTCGATGGGGTTCTGCGTGGCGACCACCATGAAGTTGTCTGACAGCGAATGCGTTTCCCCGTCCAGCGTCACGCGGCGTTCCTGCATGGCTTCCAGCAGGGCGGCCTGCGTCTTGGGCGGGGTGCGGTTGATCTCGTCCGCCAGCAGCAGCTCGCGGAAAATGGGCCCGCGCGTCAGGGTGAACTGGCTGGTCTGAAAGTTGAACAGGTTGGAGCCGAGGATATCGCCCGGCAGCAGGTCCGGCGTGAACTGGATGCGACCGAATTCCATGCCGGTGGCATGGGCAAAGCACTGCGCAAGGAATGTCTTGGCCGTTCCCGGCGGGCCTTCCAGCAGCACGTGCCCCTGCGCGATCAGGGCGATCAGCAGGTGTTCGACCACCTCGTCCATGCCGACGATGGCCTTGCCCACTTCGGCGCGGATTACATTGGCCATTTCCGCGGTCTGTTCCAGCGTCATGGTCGCAGGGGTGTCACTCATTGTGTCAGCGTCCTTTCAAATGTCCGTAGTCGCCGTGCCGCGCGCAGGATGTCGCGCGGTTTTTCGGCATCGCGCAAGTCGGCGGCAAGGCGGGAGAATTGCTCGCCATCGTGGCCGCGCCGGTGCAGCGCTTCATCGATAGCCACTTCGCGGGCGTCGGTTTCGGCATCGCCCAGGCCAAGCGCATTCGCCACGCGCCGCCCGACCATGTCTTCGTATGGCCGCTTCAAAAGGTGCCAGCGCTTCACCCGCTGCACCAGCGCCGCACCGTTGCGCGCCAGCTGCCGCTTGCCCTGCGACACCGCCGGAGCCTCAGCCACGGGCGGGCCGAACCGGCGAAACGCGCGCCAGCCGATCACCAGCGCGGCGAGCAGCAAGCACAGCGTCGCGGCAAGGAACGGTGGCCGGAAAGCCAGCGTCAGCAGGTTTTGCGCTGCGCCAAGGCCGTTGAGAGAAAGGTCGAAGCGGATCGGCATGTCCTCGCCCAGCGTGGCTCGCTCCACCAGTTGCAGCGCCACTTCTGCCCGCGCCCGGTCTGCCATGCCGTAATTGTTCACAAGGTCCGGCTCGAACACCACGATGACGGGCCAGGGATCGTAGTCTTCGCGTTGCACCAGTTCGGCGGCGAGCACGTCGCCCTCGCTATCCGTCAAAAGCGCGCGGAACGTGTTTTCCTCGTCGGAGGTGAGAGCCTGGACCTGCGTTTCGTCAGGCAGGTCTCCCGAGCCGCCCAGTCCCTGCCAGCCGCCGGTCTGTCCTACGTCCAGGCCAGCGCCTTCGGCAATCTCGATCTGATTAAACCACAGTGGCGACGTCGCACCCAGCAGCATGACCCAGCCATCCTCGCTCTCGACGTCCTCCACATCCGGCACGGGCATGGCGATCCACTTCGGCAGGACGACAAGCGTGGGCCCCATTCCGCCGTTCATGCGCTGATCGAGCAGTTCGCCGAACTCTTCCGGGCTGGTCATCAGCGGCGGGGTGAGGACCTGCAGGCCGTATTCGCGCATGTCCGCCGGATTGCGGGAGAGCGTCACGTTGCGGCCCGTCCGCTCCAGCAGGGTGACGAGGCCGGAAAATCCGTTCAACCCGTTCGCCGCCGCGTGATTGCCGCCATTGCTTTCCTCGCCCCCGGTCCAGCCCTGGCCCAGCGAATAGAGGAACAGCAGGAAGGCCAAGGCCCCCACCGCCAGCAGGGCCAGCACCGTGCCGGGACGGAAGGGGCTGGTCCGCCGGCTCATGCGACAATCGCCTTCCGCGCCAGCGCGAAATCGGCATAGGCGGCGCGGGCGGCCTGCCAGTCGGCCTCCTCCAGCTTGCGCAGGGCGAACAGGCTGCGCTCCACCGGAGCGGCGATCAGGGCGAAGGCCGTGCGCGCCGCATCGGGCAGTCGCGCTTCGGCGGCCAGTTCGCGCGCGGTGCTGCTCGGCTCCACCAGGTCGGGCCGCGCTTCGGCGATCTGGCTGACGGAGCGCTTTAGCAAAAGGTGCGTCGCTTCATCGAACTCGCCCGCCGCTGCCAGCCGGTCCGCCTCCTCCAGCAGGGCCAGAGCCTCGCCCTCGCGCGGCGTCCATTCGGGCTCTTGCGAGGCTTCTTGCTTGCGCCGTGCAAAGCCGGGCCCGAAGGTATCGTAGAGGAAATAGAGCACGGCCAGCACAGCCGCGCCGATCAGCACCCACATCAGGACCGGCCAGATATCGACCAGCGCATTTCCGACCGGGCTAAGCATTTCGCCCAGCCAGCGGATGAATTCGGTCAGCCAGTCGGGTGGCGGCTCCTGCTCCGGCACCTGCACCGGAGCGAACTGGATATCGCCGTCGGTCTGCAGCTCCCGCCATGCCGATGCGAAATCGTCCGTCCCTGCGGGCGGGGTGGGGGTGGCTTGACCGGTCGTCACAAGTGCTTGGATACACGGGCAGGCAGGTGACGCAACGCCTCCATTGCAAGGCTGCCAACAAATCCGCAAAAGGATGCGCATGACGCAGATTGCCAAGAACGAATACGCGCTCCAGTCCCCGCGAGAAGAGCGGGTGCGCAGGGTGCTGGTGGTGGGCGGCGGCTCCTCCGGCTGGATGGCGGCGGCAGTGCTGGCCACGGCGCTGGCGCGCGATGTCGAGGTGCGGCTGGTGGAGAGCGAGGCCATCGGCATCGTCGGCGTGGGCGAGGCGACGATCCCGCCGATGCAGAAGTTCAACCGCTTCCTGCAACTGGACGAGGCGCGCTTCGTTGCCGAGACCAATGGCACGTTCAAGCTGGGGATCGAGTTCCACAACTGGGGGCGCGTGGGGGACAGGTACCTGCACCAGTTCGGCGCCGTGGGGCGCGAGATCGACGCGCTGGTGAAACTGCATCACTGGTGGCTGCTGGGCCTCCAGGCGGACGACGGTGCGGACTACCCCGAATGGCAGGAATGCCACGTCGCCTACCACGCGGCGCAGCAGAACCGTTTTGCCCCCTCGGGCCCAAAGAAGGGCGACCTGCAGAACCGCTACACCCATGCCTATCATTTCGACGCGCACCTTTATGCAGCGCACCTGCGACAGGTGGCGGAAAGCCGGGGCGTCAAGCGGATCGAGGGCATGATCACCGGGGCTGACCGCGATGGCGAGAGCGGCTTCGTCCAAAGCGTGACGCTGGAGGATGGCCGGGTGCTGGAGGCCGACCTGTTCATCGACTGCTCCGGCTTCCGTTCCCTGCTGCTGGGCGGGGCGCTGGAAGAGCCGTGGACAGACTGGTCGAAATGGATCCCCTCGGACCGCGCGCTGGCTGTGCCCTCTGCGCGGGCGGAAGGCGCGCTGACGCCCTACACGAAAGGTATCGCCCATCCGGTCGGCTGGCAGTGGCGCATCCCCCTGCAGCACCGCACCGGCAACGGCCACGTCTTTGCCAGCGCCTTTTCCAGCGAGAGCGAGGCGGAGGAGCGTCTGCTGGCGACGCTCGATACGAAGGCGCTGGGCGAACCGCGCCTGGTGAAATTCCGCACCGGGCGGCGCGAGCGACCATGGGTGGGCAACGTGGTGGCCGTGGGCCTGTCCTCGGGCTTTCTCGAACCGCTCGAATCGACCTCCATCCATTTCGTGCAGAGTTCGCTCGAGCGGCTGGTGGAGCTGTTCCCGACCCGCGCGATGGACCCGGAGCTGCGCGACCAGTTCAATGCCCGCACCCGCCTCGAATGGGAGCAGGTGCGCGATTTCATCATCGCCCACTACAAGCTGACCGAGCGCGAGGATTCGGAATTCTGGCGCTACACCCGCAACATGGACGTGCCCGATACGCTGGCGCAGACGCTGGACGTGTGGCGTGCGCGCGGGCACCTCGCCGTGGATGGCGGCCACCTGTTCCAGATCGGCAGCTGGGCATCCATGCTGATCGGCCAGCGCTCCCTGCCCCGCGGCGTGCACGCGCTGGCGGATAGGGCCGATCCTGCGGAAATCGCCCGGATGGTGCGCCGGATTGCAGCAGACTGTGCCGCCGCCGCCAGCCGCCTGCCGCTGCACGAGGAGTTCATCGCGCACAATTGCGCGGCGAAGGCCGCTGCCTGACGGGCGATCAACCCCTCTGGCGAGCCAGCGGATAGGTGCCGAACATGCGCACCCCCTTGCAGTGGAACGCTAGCTCTTCCATCGCGCGGTCCACTGCCGGATCGCCCGGCGCGCCGATGATATCCGCGTAGAACATGGTGGCGGCGAAGCTGGCGCCCTTCTGGTAGCTTTCCAGCTTCGTCATGTTGACCCCGTTGGTGGCCAAGCCGCCCATCGCCTTGTAGAGCGCGGCGGGGATGTTCTTCACCTCGAACACGAAGGTGGTCAGCGTTTCCTGCCCCGCCAGCGTTGCCGGATCGAGCGCCTCGCGCGCCAGCACCACGAATCGGGTGGTGTTGTCGGCAGCGTCCTCCACGTTCTCATCCACGATCTTGAGGCCGTAGAGATCGGCGGCAAGTTTGGGCGCGATGGCGGCGAATTCCGGGTCACCAAGCTCGGCCACATGGGCGGCGGCGCCAGCGGTATCGGCATGGCTGAGCGGGACGATGCCACGCTCCTTGAGGTAATGGCGCGACTGGCTGAGCGCGTGGGGATGGCTGAACGCACCCTTGAACGGTCCCTTGTCATCCAGCGCCATCAGCGAATGCTCGATGGACAGGAAATGCTCGCCCACGATGCACAGTTCGCTTTCGGGCAGCAGGAAATGGATGTCGGCCACGCGCCCGGCCTGCGAATTCTCGATCGGGATCATCGCGCAGGAAGCGCGCCCTTCCTCCACCGCCTCGATCGCCGCGGCGAAGCTGAAGCAGGGCAGCGGCAGGGCATCCGGGTCCCATTCGTTGACGGCGCGATGCGAATTGGCACCGGGCGCGCCCTGGAAGGCGATGGCGCGTGCCGGGTCCTGCGCTGCGGCAGCATGCATTGACTCGACCATGGCGAGGGCGGGAGCGGGATACGATTCCATAGGGCGAAAGTCGGTAGCGAGGCCGTAGCCCGGCGACAAGCGCGCATACGCCCTTGCGAAGCGCGCCCATGGGCACTAGAGCGCGACCGCATAGATTCTAACCGGCAGAAATAATCGACATGAGCAACACCAACACCATCTTCGGCTGGGTTCTCGCCAGCGGTATCGTGGCCTTGGGCCTCAACTCGGTCAGCGACAAGCTTTTCTCCAGCGAAGTCGAGGAATTCGGCTACGTGATCGAAGCTGCCGAGGAAGGTGCCGCGGCCGATAGTGGCCCCGATTTCGCCACCCTGCTGGCCAATGGCTCTGCTGCCGCCGGTGAAGCCGTGTTCGCCAAGTGCGTTGCCTGCCACACGATCGAGCAGGGCGGTGCGAACGGTATCGGCCCGAACCTCTACGGTGTGCTGGGCACCGGCATCGGTGAACACGCGCCGGGCTTTGCTTACTCTTCCGCTCTCGCCGACAAGGGCGGCACCTGGGATTACGCGGCGATGGATGCCTGGCTTGCCAGCCCGCGCGCATTTGCCAACGGCACGAAGATGAGCTTCGCCGGCCTCTCCAGCGCCGAAGATCGTGCCGACGTGACGCTTTACCTGCGTGAATACGGTGGCGGCCCGCCGCTGCCCGAACCCGTCGCCGAAGTCGATGTGGAAGGCGAACTGGATGGCGCGGGCGAAGGCCCCGGCCAGACCGAAGGCGCGCCTGTCGATCCGGCGGAAGCGGCTGGTGCAATGGGTGACGAACAGCCGGTTTCGGAAGATTCGCCGCTGGTGAACACCGGCGAATAATCGCCGCGCTATTCGGAACAACGGGGCCGCGCCCTAAGCGTCGCGGCCCTTGAAATCCTGCGCCACGACGTACCACTCGCTGGAACCCTTGCGGCTGGCGGGTGGCTTGGCGTGCTTCACGCTTTTGAAGTGCTTTTTCAAAAGGTCGAGCAACTCGCGGTCCGTCCCTCCGGCAAAGCCCTTCGCAATGAAGGCACCGCCCTTTTCCAGCACTTCCACGGCGAACCAAGCTGCCGCTTCCACCAATGCCATGGTGCGCAGGTGGTCGGTCTGTTTGTGGCCCACGGTATTGGCCGCCATGTCCGACATCACCAGGTCGGGCGCGCCGTCCAGCGCTTCGGTAAGAGCCGCGGGCGCGGCATCGTCCATGAAATCCATCTGGAAGATGGTGACGCCCTCGATGGGATCGGTTTCCAGCAGGTCGATCCCGACTATCGCGGCCCGGGGCGCGCGGCGGCGCACCACCTGCGCCCAGCCGCCCGGCGCGATGCCGAGGTCGACGACGCGCTTCGCGCCCTTCACCAGGCCGAACCTGTCGTCCAGCTCGATCAGCTTGAAAGCCGCGCGGCTGCGATAGTCCTCGTCCTTTGCGCGCTTGACGTAGGGATCGTTCAACTGCCGCTCCAGCCACCGCTGCGAGCTGGCCTTGCGCTTCTTCCCGCTCTTCAGGCGGCGCTGCGAATCCTGTCCTGCACGGGCCATCAGTTTGCCGCTCCCGATTGTTTCAGGCGGCGAAGGGCGGCCTGCGTTTCCATGCCCTCGGCATCGGCGGCCATCAGGCTGCGCAGAATGCCCTCGCGAATGCCGCGATCGGCAACGCCCAGCCGGTCTGCGGGCCAGATTTCCAGGATCGCTTCCAGTATCGCGCATCCGGCAACCACCAGGTCTGCCCGGTCGGAACCGATGCAATCGAGCTCGCTGCGTTCCTCGGGCGACATCGCCGAAAGCCGCTGCGAGATATCGCGCATGGAATCGGACGGCACGATCAGCCCGTCCACCGCCTTGCGGTCGTACTGCGGCAGGCCGAGATGAACGCTTGCCAGCGTCGTCACCGTGCCGCTGGTGCCCAGCAGGCGCTGGTCCGGTGCCTTGTGCTCCTCGATACGCGCGGCAAATTCGGTGAAGCTGTCGAGAACGAGCTGCTTCATCTTCGCATAGCGGACAAGGCGGCCTTCGTCGTCGTCGGGCTCCTCCCCAACCGTTTCCGACAGCGAGACCACGCCCCACGGCACGCTCTGCCAGTCGAGGATGCGCGGCACGGGCGCGCCCGGTTCGATCAGCACCAGCTCGGTGGAGCCGCCGCCGATATCGAAGATGATGGCAGGGCCGATGCCGTCTTCCAGCAGGATGTGGCAGCCCAGCACGGCGAGCCGCGCCTCCTCCTGCGCGCTGATGATATCGAGCACGATGCCGGTTTCCTCGCGCACACGCTCTATGAATGCCCCTCCGTTCGATGCGCGGCGGCAGGCTTCGGTGGCGACCGAGCGGGCAAGGTGGACGTTGCGCTTGCGCAGCTTGTCGGAACACACCTTCAGCGCGCCCAGCGCGCGATCCATTGCGTGATCGGACAGCCTGCCTGTCTGCGCCAAGCCTTCGCCCAGCCGCACCACGCGGCTGAATGCGTCGATCACCACGAAATTCTCTTCGTTGGGGCGCGCGATCAGCAGGCGGCAGTTGTTGGTGCCAAGGTCGATCGCGGCGTAGGCCTGCTTGTAGCTTTTGTGTGGAGGGCGGCGCCAGTTGCGGGAATCCCGCTGCGTCCTGCCATTGTGATCGCCGGAACTGCTGTGCTGGCCATTTCGATTGTTCTGGCGCCCTGTCTGCCCCTGTGGCGCCGCTTTCCTGGCCTTTTCGCGTCGGTCCGGCGGATTGATATCCGCCATAACTGGTATGCTTTCGTCTATTCTATAACCCGCCCACGCGGACGGAACCTGGTTACAGGCTATACCAAGCGGGGAAGGGGCACAAGTCGGCAGGATTTCAGGATGTTCCCGGCGCGTGGCGATAGTTGTTGGGCGCGAAGGGCGCTTCCAGCGCGGGGAGCAGGGCAATGTCGCGCGTCGCCGCCGGGTCGTCCACGCCGATAACGATGGCCTCCTGCCGCACGTCGGCGCGGAAGGTGCCGTGCAGCCGGTCCCACAAACTGAAGCCGGAGGTCCAGTTGGAATCCATCTCGTCCAGCTTCTGGCTGTGGTGGATACCGTGCATCCTCGGCGTCGTGATAACGGTGCTCAGTGCCTCATCCACGCCTTTCGGCAAGCGCAGGTTGGAATGGTGGAACAGCACCGAGCCGAGGAAGAATCCGCGCCAGATATTGTGCGTGGCGGGGTCCGCACCGGAAAGGCGAACCTGCAGCATCCGCATCGGGGTCGACACCAGCATGTCGATAGCGTGGAAGCGCACTGCCGTGCTCATGTCGAGATCGGGATCGACGTGGTGGACCCGGTGGAAACGCCACAGGAACGGCACCTTGTGGGTGGCGACGTGCCACAGGTAATAGGTGTAATCCATCAGCAGAACGGCGGCGAAGCGCCCCGGCCACCCGCCGATCAGGTGCTGGAGGCCGCGTCGCTGCCGCCTGTTCTCCTGCGCGATGGCCTCCGTGATCGGCGCTTCGCTGGCCATGATCACGGCCTGGCACGCCGCGCCCATCGCGGCGTTGCGGGCAAGGCGCGGCAATTCCTTGCGCGTGCGCTGGCGCAGCGGACGGGCACGCTCAGCCAGCAGGAGAGCGCCGACCGCGGCCCCTGCCACGGCGATGCCGGTAATTTTCGAGAGACGGGAAGCCATGCGTCACATTGAGCCATCGCTTCCGGCGCGTCCAGCAGTTACAGCGACGGGCATGGACGTGACACCGAAGATTGCCCTGTTCGCCAGGTATCCGACTGCCGGAAAGGCGAAGACGCGGCTCGCCCCGCTGCTGGGCGATGCGGGCGCGGCGCGAGTCCACCGGCGGCTGGTCGAGCGGACGCTGGCGACGATGCGCGAGAGTGGTTTGCCGTTCGTGGTCCACCATACTGGCGCAAGTGCTGCGGATTTTGCCGAGTGGCTGGGCGACGACGTGCCGCTGGTCGAACAGGGCGAGGGCGACCTTGGGGCGCGGTTGTCGCAGGTTGCACCCCCGGCGATCCTGCTGGGCGCGGACATTCCGGCACTCACGGCAGATCACCTCCGCGCTGCCGCTCGGGCGCTGGAAGAGGTGCCGGTGGTGATCGGACCGGCCACCGACGGTGGCTATTACTTGCTAGGCTTCACGCAGGCCGTCCCGCAACTTTGGCAGGACATGCCGTGGGGCACCGACTCGGTGCTGGCAGAAACGAAGCGCAGGCTCGATGATCTGGGTATCGCTTACAGCTTGCTCGAGGAACTCGACGACTGCGATCGACCGGAAGATCTTGCCCGGTGGCCGGAACTGACGGCGTGAGCGACACCTGCCTGCTGATCCCGACGCTCGACGAGGAGAAGGCGCTGCCGGCGCTGATTGCGAAGGTCGCCCGCCTCGATCCCCGGCCATCGGAAGTGTTGCTGGTGGATGGCGGCAGCGAAGACGCCACCGTTTCGCTGGCGCGCAAGGCAGGCTGGCATGTGATCGAAGCCGACCGGGGTCGCGGCGTGCAGATCAACACCGGCGTGGCGGCGGCGCGCGCGACGAACGTCTGCGTGCTGCATGCCGACACCGTGCCGCCGGTCGACATGGTGGCGGTGATCGAAGAGGTGCTGGCGGACCCGAAGACCTCGCTCGCCGGGTTCACGCCGATCATCAGGGGCAGGAAGACCCGTTGGGGCACCACGGCGCACAACTGGGCCAAGACCTGGTACGCGCCGCTCCTTTTCCGCCCCTCGCTGTTCCTTCGCGGCGGGCGGCTGCTGTTCGGCGATCACGCGATGTTCTTCCGCCGTGGCGATTTCCTGGGCTGCGGCGGCTGCGACCCGGCGGCCAAGGTGATGGAGGAAGCGGACCTGTGCATCCGCATGACAGAGCTTGGCCGCGTGCGGATGGTGCCGCGCACCATCGAGACATCCGACAGGCGCATTGCCGAATGGGGCGGCCTGAAGGCGAACTGGATCTACCTGAAGGTCGGATTCCTGTGGGCCACGGGCGCTAGGCAGCGGCTTGAGCGGCACTACCCCGACGTTCGTTAGGCAGGTATCCCCTCGCTATCCCGTGGGCGATCAGCCGGTCGAGCCAGGCTCTGTCCGTTACCGGGCATTCCAGCCCAGTCACGGCGCGGAACTGGCTGTCGTCGAAGCGGGGGTCGCGGGTGAAATAGGCACCGAAAGTCGCCATCATCCGCTCCAGCAGCATCCTTTCCGCCGGACGCAATGCCTGCGGATCGAAAGCCGCAGGGTCGACCACTTGCGGGTCGGGGAAATGATCCACGCGGGATACGCCGTGCGCCAGTTCGGCGGCGGGCGTCGGGCTGTTCGTGACAAGGTGGAAATAGCCGCCCTGCGCCGCATCGAAACGCTCTGCCAGCAGCGCGATGCCTTCCGCCACGTGGCAGAGGGGCACCAGGTTCAGCGTCGAGGATTCGCGCGCCGGAAAGGTGCCCACCTTGCCGCGCGCCATCAGGCGAAAGACGTTGCAGAGCGAGGGAAAATCGCGGATCGCGCCGTTCTCGAAGTCGCCCAGCACGATTGAAGGACGCGCCACGGCGAAGGGCACGCCGCTGGCTGCCACCACGGCCTCGGCCAGCGCCTTGCTCTCCTCGTAATTGTTGGTGAACTGCGTGCCCTCCGGCACAGGCCCCTCGGCAATCGCGCCCTCGCGGGTGCCGCTGACATAGGCTGTGCTGACGTGGAGGAAGCCAGCACCCGCAGCCGTGGCAAAGTCCAGCGCGTTGCGCGTGCCCTCGATATTCACCGCCGCCAGCACTTCGCGCGGGGCATCGAATTCCAGGCTGGCGGCGCAGTGGATGACGAGATCGATATCGTGCTTTGCCGGGTCGAGGCCCATCAGCGGCGCGATGACGTCGCCTGAAACCACATCGATCCCCTCGACCAAGGCACCGTCATTCCCACGCACCTCGCGCGTCTTGCGCACCATGGCCGTCACCTGCGCGCCGCGCGCCGACAGCCGAGCGCAGAGTTCGCCGCCGATCAGACCGGCGGATCCGGTGACGAGGACTTTCAGCAACAGGGCGCTTCCGACTTGGCGGGGTTCGCATCGGACTGGCCGAAGGGCACGGCCGATCCGCAGCCGGGAAAGACACCGAAGTGCTTCGAGAAATTGCCGATGAAGTCGAAATGCGGCGCGAAGCGGGTATCGCACAGCATCATCCAGGTGTTGCCGCACACCGGGAAGACCCGGCCCGCCTCGATGGCGTGGTGGGCGTCGAGTTCGAAGACCTTCTCGTGCTCAGGCACGGTGCCCTGATAGATCACGGCCTGCCCGTAATCCTCGCACTGCGGCTCCAGCCCATCCAGCTTGAACAGGCGGTAGGTGGCGGAGACGAAATTGATGCCCGCCAGCTTCTCTGCAGCCTCGGCATCGTTGATGCCCAGCGGTCGATCGGTCACGAGGCGCGGATCGGCGAAGCCTGCGGCCTTGGCGATCCGGTCGAAATCGCCCCAGTAGAGCGCGCCCGACAGGCATTCGCCGTGCAGCACGGGGTCGTCCAGCAGGTGCGCAGGCACGCGGCGGTCGGCATAGACGTCGGAAAAGTAGATTTCCCCGCCGGGCTTCAGCAACCTGTGCGCGGCGCGGAACACGGCCTCCTTGTCGGCGACAAGGTTGATGACACAGTTGGAGACGATCACGTCGAAGCTTTCCGGCTCCAGCCCCAGTTGGTCCAGCTTCTCGATATCGCCTTCGACGAATTCGACATTGGCATAGCCGAACCGCTCTGCGTGCCAGTCCTTGTGGGCATTGGCGACGGCCAGTTGCTCCGGCGTTGCATCCACTCCGATGACGGAGCCCTCCGGCCCGACCAGCTGCGCCAGCAGGTAGGCATCCTGCCCGCTGCCCGAACCGAGATCGAGCACCCGGCACCCTTCCAGCGCCTGCGGCACCACGAGGCCGCAGCCGTAATAGCGCGCCTTCACCTCTTCGTGCACGTTGCGCAGCGCTTCTCGCACGCTGGGGGAGGGCATCTCGAAAGTGCAGCACGCATCGGTGCGCAGGTCGGACGAACCTTCCAGAACCTTGCCGTAATAGTTCTGCGAATTCTCGAGGTTCATGAAACTTTATCTCCGTGGGGACCGAAAGGATGCATGGACGAGTTCACGTTCGTCGGCCATCCTGAAACAGTTGTTGGAAGGGAATTTTCTTGAAATACACGCATGACGTGATCGTGATCGGCGGCGGTGCGGCAGGGCTTACCGCCGCGGGCGGCTGCGGGCTATTCGGTCTAAAGACTGCCCTCATCGAAGGGCACAAGATGGGCGGGGAGTGCCTGAACAACGGCTGCGTCCCCTCCAAGGCGCTGATCGCTGCGGCGAGGCGCGCCGCCGAAGCGCGCGAGGAGAAGCGGGCCGGCGTGCAACTTTCCGCGCCGATCGTGGAGTGGAGCGGCGTTCACAGGCACATCCACGATGCGATTGCCCATATCGAGCCGCACGATTCGCCAGAGCGGTTCGAGGAGATGGGCTGCGAAGTCATTCTGGGTTGGGCGAAGCTGACCGGGCCGAAGAGCGTCGAGGTCGACGGCCGCACGCTCACCGCGCCGCGCATCGTGATTGCCACGGGCTCCGGCCCGCTGGTGCCGGACGTGGAAGGGCTAGGGAACGTGCCCTACCTCACCAACGAGAATCTGTTCGACCTGACCGAGCAGCCGGAGCACCTCGTCATCATCGGTGGCGGCGTGATCGGCATGGAAATGGCGCAGGCGTTCTGTCGGCTCGGCAGCGAAGTGACCGTGATCGAGCCGGGCGAACTGATGAAGCGCGACGACCGCGACAGCGTGGCCGTGGTGAAAGCCGCGATGGAAGCCGAGGGCGTGCGCTTCGTCGGCGGCAAGGCTGCGAAGCTATCAGGCGGAGAAGGCGCGATCACCGTCACCACCGATAGCGGCGAGGATATCACCGGCTCGCACCTGCTGATCGCCGTGGGGCGCGAGGCGCGCACCTCAGGCTACGGACTGGAGGAACTGGGCATCGAACTGGGCCGCAACGGCATCAAGGTGGACGAACGCCGGCGCACGAACCTCAAGCACATCTATGCCATCGGCGATTGCCGCGAGGGGCCCCGCCTGACGCACGTATCGGGCTACGAAGGATCGAACGTGGTGCTGGAAATCGCGCTTGGCCTGCCCGCCAAGGTGGACTGGCGCGCGCTGCCCTGGTGCACCTACACCGAACCTGAAATCGCCCAGATCGGCATGACCGAGAGCGAAGCGCGCAAGGCATTTGGCGACAAGCTGACCGTCGTAACCGAAGGTTTCGACCACAACGAGCGCGCCATTGCGGAAGGACTGGACAAGGGCCACCTCAAGGTGATGCTGAAGGGAAAGAAAGTGGTGGGCGCATCCATCTGCGGCGTGAACGCTGGCGAACTGCTGTTGCCGTTCACCCAGCTGATCACCGGGAAGAGCGGCACCTTCGACGTGGGCGGCGCGGTAATCTCCTATCCCACCCGCGCGGAAATCGTGAAGGCAGCTGCGTTCAAGGCGTGGGAGCCGACCGTCTTCGGCAAGTGGCCGAAGAAATGGGTCTCCCTGCTGGCAAAGATGCGGCGCGCCTTCTGATGGCATCGCGCGCGAAGACGAGGAATGCGCCTGCGGGCGTGTCGCCCTTCACCGTGGATGGCGAACGCCTGCCGCCCGGCAAGTTCATCGATCCGCAGGTGACTGCCAAGGGAGAGCAGCGCGCCAGCGTCGGGCTGACGCGGCTCGATACGCTGTGGTTCGCCACCGGCACGCTGTGCAATCTCGCCTGCGCCAACTGCTACATCGAGAGCAGCCCAACCAACGATGCGCTGGTCTACATGGCCGCCAGCGACGTGACGCGCTTCCTCGATGAAATTGCAGACAGGGATGTGCGCGAAATCGGCTTCACCGGAGGGGAGCCGTTCATGAATCCCGAGATCATCACCATGATCGAGCATGCCCTGTCGCGCGGCCACGAGGTGCTGGTCCTCTCCAACGCGATGAAGCCGATGCGGCGGCACGAGGCCGATCTGCTGCGCCTGCGCGAGACCTACGGCGACAAGCTGACCGTGCGCGTTTCCATCGATCACCATAGGCAGGATGTGCACGAGGCGGAGCGGGGGCCGAATAGCTGGGCACCCATGCTGGAGGGGATGCGCTGGCTTTCGGCCAATGGATTCTCGCTCGCTGCTGCCGGGAGAAGCCTTGCGGGAGAAACGCAGGAGCAGGCGCGCAATGCCTATCGCCTGCTGTTCGAGGCCGAGGGCATTGCCATCGACGCCTTCGATTCCGCGCGGCTCGTGCTGTTCCCGGAAATGGACGCCGAGGCAGACATCGCGGAAATCACGACCGGCTGCTGGGACATTCTGGGCAAGTCGCCGGACGAGGTGATGTGCGCGACGCAGCGAATGGTCGTGCACCGCAAGGGCGAACCGGCGCCGCGCGTGGTCGCCTGCACGCTGCTGCCCTACGATCCCGGCTTCGACCTGGGGGATACCGTGGCTGAGGCGGACCGCGAGGTGCCGCTGAACCACCCGCACTGCGCACGCTTCTGCGTGCTGGGCGGGGCAAGCTGTTCGGCCTGAACGGCCTGATCGGCATCGGCCTCAGGTGCCGTTCACGCCGTTCATGCGTATTGGGAAGCATGACGCTGAAAAACCTCGCCCCCTTCGCCGCTATCGCGCTGCTTGCCACACCCGCCGCTGCGCAGAGCAGCATCGACGGAACCTACGTTGATTCGGGCGGCTATACGGAGATCACCGTCGCCCCTTGCGGCAATGCCCGGTGCGGGGAGATCACGCGGATCATCAAGAACAAGCCGGGCGAGCCCAATCGAGACATTCACAACGACGATCCCGCCCTGCGCGACCGCCCGATCCTCGGCATCACCATCCTCCAGAACCTGCGCTGGGACGATGGCGCATGGCGCGGGGAGGTCTACAATCCAGAGGATGGCAACACCTACCGCACCGAAGTGCGCCGCCGCGCCAACGGTGCGCTGGAGGTGAAGGGCTGTGTCGTGCTGTTCTGCCGCACCCGCGTGTGGCCCGCCGCCCGCTAGTACAGCCAGACTAGGGTTGACCGAATCCGGAGGCGGCGTTAATGGCGCCCACCTCTGGTGCCCCGTCCTCTAACGGTAAGAGAGCGGACTCTGACTCCGTCAATCAAGGTTCGAATCCTTGCGGGGCATCCATTTCCTCTTCATCCGATCAATGGCGCTCCCGTTCCAGTGCGGCGACGATGTGCTGAGCAAGTCGGTGTGCGGTGTCTGACAGGCCCGACGCCTCTATCAACGCGATCTCCGTGTCGTAGAGTTGAGGCAGGTCCTCGTCCCCGATGATTGCGCTGAGAGAATCGGGCACCATTTCCCGGGGCAGGACGGCGACTCCCAGACCTTCCTTCACGGCTGAAAGGCTGCCCGAAAGGCTCGTGGACGTGTAGGCTACTCGCCATTGCCGACCCATGGCATCAAGCGCGTCCGTGGCGCGTTTTCGGTAAACGCAGGGTTCCGGGGAGACAACCAACGGCACGGCCTGCAAGTCCCGCACTGCCAATTCGTCGCGCGCCACCCACACCAGCGGTTCACGCCAGACGCGCATGCCTTCCAGCGGTGCCGACGGCTCGCGCTTCACCAGCACGAGATCGAAGTCGCCGGAATGGAACCTCTCGAGCAGGTTCAACGTGAGGTCGCAGGTAACTTCGAGTTCGACCAGGGGATGTGTGCGGGAGAAATCGGACAGCACTCCGGGCAGGTGCGCGGTCGCGAAATCTTCCGGCACGCCGATCCTGACCTTGCCGCTCATGTCCGGCTCGAACAACTGGGCGATGGTGGCATCGTTTAGCCGCAGCATCTGGCGCGCAGGCCCAAGCAGCCGGTTGCCCTCTTCCGTCAGGCTGAGCGAGCGCGGCGTTCGTTTCAGGACCGATCGACCCAGCTGGTCCTCCAGCCGCTTGATCTGCAGGCTGACGGTGGACTGCGTGCGTCCCAGTCGCTCGCCCGCGCGGGTGAAGCTGCCGGTTTCGGCGATCGTGACGAAGCAGCGAAGCAATTCGAGGTCGAGGGTGCGGGAAGCTGGCATCGGGCGAGGCTAGACCTGGCCATTTGTATATTCAATAGTTGCTATTTTAAAAACTCGTTTCCTTAATCATTGGCTCGTCGGCATTGGCGCCTCCCGAAAGGAGGCCTCATGGCTTTGACATCGCCGCGCATCACATGCTCGAGGGCAGGTCGGCTCGTCGCCGGTGCGCTCTGGATCGGCTTCTTCGCAATGCCCATCGCCGCCTTCTCCGGGGCTGACATGCTTTCCGTGATCGTGGGGGCACTGACCTTGTTCGTCGGTGCCATCACCGCCAGCTTCTCTCGCCGCTACATGCGCAGCGACCCGGTCGAAGCGCGCTTTTTCGGCAATCTCGGTCTTCTCGTGCTTGCAGTCCTGGTGCTGGCCTTTGCCGGAAACGTGCTGCTGATCGCGCTCGGCTGGTGCCTGAGCGGGTGGGCGCTTGCGCGGCTGGTGGGGCACTCATCCGGCCTCGAAGATGCAAGCGCGGCCCGCCGCCGGACCATGCGCAGTTTCGTTCTGGGCGACGGTGCGCTCCTCGCCGCGCTAGGGCTGCTGGCATGGCATGCCGGTTCCATCGATCTGGCGGTGGTGGCTGACCGCGCGGGGAGCCTTTCGCCATTCCTCCTGACGCTGGCGGCGCTGGGCCTGCTGATCGCTGCAGCCGCCCGCTGCGCCCTTCCGCCCTTCTCGGGATGGCTGATGTCTTCCATGACTGCACCCACGCCCGTTTCGGCCCTGATGCATGCCGGACTCGTCAACGCCGGCGGGTTCCTGCTGCTGCGCTTTGCGCCGGTTTTCGAAATGGCGGACATAGCCCGCTTCGCGGCTGTCGGAACGGGACTGTTCGCCGCTTTCTGGGGACTGGGCATCATGATGGTGCGGCCCGACATCAAGGGATCGATCGCGGGTTCCACCGTGGCGCAGATGGGCTTCATGATCATGAGCTGCGGCCTTGGCGCCTATGCCGCTGCACTGTGGCATCTGGTTGCGCACGGCCTGTTCAAGGCATGGCTCTTCCTCGGCTCCGGCTCTGCGATCGGCATGGCGGGCAACCGCAGGTCCGTGCTCGTCGATCCGAAGCTGGCCACGGCGACGGCAGCCATGCTGTTCGCAGGGGTGGGGGCGGCGATCTTCTCCGGGCTGGCGAGCGCCGGGGTGGTCCCCCTGGCCCTGGGCCTGCTGACCGGACTGACGACCCTGGCCGCTGTCTTGGGAGGAGATTTGCGTGGCCGGACGCGCATCGGCCTTGGCGCGATCATCGCCGGGCTGTTCGCCGTCAACGGGCTGGGACTGTTGTTTGCCGCCAAGGCCTTTTCATCGCAGCCGCCGGCCCTGCTCGGCTCGTGGGAGGCGCTGGCGCTCTTGGCGGTCTTTCTTGCCACCTGGACCGCTCAACACGGTCGCCTTGCCGCCCGCCGCCCGCTTCCCCCCGCGCTCTATGCGGCACTGATCAATGCCGGCGCGCTGCGCTGACGAACAGCAGGAGAAACCAGCATGAACATGATGCCCACCGCTGCCGCCATGGACCAGATCTTGACCCGGTCCGAAGTTGCCGGCCTGATAGCGCTGGCGTCTCGGAGCGTGGCGCCCCTGTGGCCGCTGGAAAGCGCCATTGGCGTGAACCCGCTCGCCGCTTTCGAGGATCTGCCCTTCGCTGAAGCCGTGTCGAAGGCTTCCGCCCGCTTCGGTGCCCGGGGCAGCCTCCCGATTCCTGTCTGGAGGCGTCTCATGCATGCGGGGCGAATCGATCCGCAGCTGCTTCGTGACGCGGCGATTGCGCGGCTGGGGACGATCTACCGCGCTCTTGCGACAGTCGCGCCCGGGCTGAGCACGCTGGACCTGCTGATGGCGCGGCTGCTCGAGATCGAAATTGCCGAGCAGCCGGAACAGGTTGGCAAGCTCGCGCCCGATGCGGCCTTCATCGCCAAGTGGTGCGGGGCATATTTCGACCAGGGGCTGGCTGCGTCGCCGATGCCCTATCGCGAACTGGGCCTTTACCGGGCGGTGCTGGCCATGGCCGGCAGGGATAGCGACTTTCGCCGCCTTGCCGGGAAAGCAGGAGCCGAATTGCTGCTGACCGTGCCGCGCGACCCGCTGGAAGCGATCGCGGAAGGGCTGGCCCTGTGCACTCGGGACGAGGACCACATCGACCACCTCGAAAACCTCGTTGCGCGGCTTCCCGGTTGGGCCGGCCACATCCGCTGGCTGCGCGAGCACGCCGATCCGGTAACGACCAGCGAGCCGGCAACCTCTATGGCGGACCTGCTCGCGCTATGGTTCCTCATGGAGCGCGCAGGCTGCGTTTCCGAACGACCGCAGCCGAGCGGGAAAGTCGATGCGGTGCCCGCTCTTGCCCGACATTTCGGCTTTGACGCGGCGTCCCTCGACGACCGGCAAGCCGAACGCCTCCGCGAGATCGCGGCGATGCCGGACGACGAACTGGGCGCGATTTTCATGCAGGCTGCCGAATGGACCTACGCGAACGACCTCGTGCCGAAGATCCAGGCGGCAGTCAGGAGCGCCGAGCCGCAACCAAAGGCCGACGCGCAGCTGATGTTCTGCATCGATGTGCGTTCCGAACCCTTCCGCAGGGCGCTGGAGGAGCAAGGCAACTACGAGACATTCGGCTACGCCGGTTTCTTCGGCCTGCCCATTGCGCTGCATCCTTTTCGGGAAGACCGGCGCAGGAAACTGCTGCCGGTGCTGCTCTCCCCACAACACGATGTCGAGGAGCGCGGCGTTCCGGGCCGCGAGCAGGAGGTCGCCGATCTGGAAGCCGTTACCGCCCGCGATGCAAAGGCGGCGCAGGTCTTCGGCGCGGCCAAGCTGGGCACCTCCACGGCCTTTGCCACCGCAGAGGCCATGGGGCCGCTGGGCGCCCTTGCAATGGTGGCGCGAACGCTGACGCCGAAGGCCGTGCGCCGTGCCTCGTCCGCCTTCCGGCCCGACCGCAACCGGGCGTTGCGCCCGGACGCCGATGGTGCGGTCGACGCCGGAAAGGCCGTGCCTTTTACCCTCGAAGACAAGGTCGGATATGCCTCCGCCCTCTTCAAACTGACGGGGCTACCGGCCGAAACGTCACGGCTGGTCGTTCTTGCCGGTCACGCGGGATGCGCGGTGAACAATCCTTATGCCGCAGCACTGGATTGCGGAGCATGCGGCGGTCATGCGGGGGGATCGAACGCGCGGATACTCGCTGCGTTTCTCAACGATCCGGAGGTGCGCGAGGAACTGGCGGCGAAGGGGGTTGCCATCCCGTCCACCACCCATTTCCTGGCCGCAGAACACAACACCACCACCGACGAGGTGACACTGTTCGACCATGACGAGGTGCCTGCCAGTCACCATGCCGACCTGCAGAAGTTGACGCGTGACCTCGCGCGGGCGGCCGTCGGCAATCGCGAAAAACGGGCAAGCCGCCTGGGCCGCGCGCCCGACGACTTGCTGACAGGCGCCGCACACTGGGGCGAAATCCGGCCCGAGTGGGGGCTGGCAGGCAATGCCGGCTTCATCGTTGGCAAGCGAGAGCAGACGCGATCGATCGATCTCGAGGGGCGCGCCTTCCTGCATAGCTACGACTGGGAGAAGGATGCGGACGGTAGTGCACTCACAACGATCCTCACCGCGCCCATGGTGGTGGCCCAGTGGATCAATTGCCAATACCTGTTCTCGACCATCGACAATCGCCACTACGGCGCCGGTGACAAGACCACGCACAATGTGATCGGCGGTATCGGCGTCGTGCAGGGCAACGGTGGCGACCTGCGGATTGGCCTGCCCCGGCAGTCGCTCTTCGCGGACGATGGCACCCCCTTCCACGTCCCGCAGCGCCTGCTCACGGTGGTCGTCGCTCCGCCAGGCCGCGTGCAGGCGATCGTCGAGAGCAACGACCTGCTGAGCCGCCTGTTCGATAACGGCTGGGTCCGGCTGGTCGTGGTGGACCCGGAAAACGGCAAGGCGCGAAAGTGGCGTTCACGGGCGACAGCGCCTGCCGAAGGCGCCGCGCCTTTATCCGTAAATGGCTGATCAGGAGGAAACCAAATGAGCAATTCGGACTCGCCCACCCTGCAACTTCACCGACGGCGAAAAATCGAAGTGGTGGTCCACGCCGAAGACCGCAATCTCGTGGAAGACATCCTGAAGACCGCGGGCATTTCCGGCTGGACCATGATCCGCGATGTCTCAGGGATGGGACACAGCGGGTTTCATGACGGCAAATCGATATTCAACGACAAGACCGGGCTGGTGATGTTCGTAGGGGTCGGCGGCGAAAAGGAAATCTCCGAAGTGGCAGGAGCCCTGGCTCGCCTTTTCGAAAGGCTTGCGGGGGTGACATTCCTCTCCGACGTCGAGGTCATACGCTCGGATTATTTCACCGCGACGAACGAGATCGCTGGTTGATCGAAAGCCCAATCAATCCGGGCGCGCGTCGGGAGCCGGCTCGCTGGCCCGCATTGCCGCGAGGGCCACGGTCAGCAGGAAGGCTACCCAGAAAATCGCGGTGAACGGCGCTTCGTTGCCGACTGCAATCCGGATGAGGAGGGTGAGGGCAAGGGCCCCGGGGGCTGCCCATACCACCGCATGCCAGGCGGCTCTCAGGCGCGGCTCGTGGATCCCGCGCCTGCGCCGCTTGCCCAGCCAGATGAAAGTGCCTGTTGCGCAGACTGCAGTCAGCGCGAGCCCCAATACGATATAGGCGATCTTGACGGTCAGCCCGCCGTAATTCCCGAAGTGCAGGTTGTAGATCGAGGCGGCCGCCTGCTGGCCAAGCGCGCCGTTGGCAAGCCCAGCCGTTCCCGTGAACGCGCCATCCGCGGTGAAGTTGTAATATTCGCCGAAGATCAGTCGCCGGTCATGCGTTCCTACCATCTGCATGTGTTGTCCGGCCGTCCCCGGATCGTGGAGGATGGCGTAGGTCACTTCCACGTCGGGGTAGTTGGCACTCATGTAGGTCAGAGCCGCGACCGCGTTCGGCATGGTCGAAGGTGCCGGATCGGCCTCCGGCTCATCGCCGAACAGCGGAGCATAGACTGCCTCGACATCGCCGCCGTAGCTTGCGGTCGCAATGCCGTAGGCAGCAAGCGTTGCCAGCCCGATGATCGCCCCGGTCAGCGCGATCGCGAGCGTGAAGGGCAAGGTCCACACGCTCAATCGGTTGTGCCAGTCCGCCAGGGCTACGCCGCCCTTGTTCCGCGAGCGCAGGCGGAACGCATCGCGGAAAATCTTGGGATGCGCGATGACGCCCGTCACCGCCAGGGCGATCATCATCGCGCCCAGCAGGCCGACGATGCTGATCCCCACCAGCGTGGGAAGGTTCAACGTATAATGCAGCCCGTAGAGAAATTCCGACCAGGCGTTTTCCTCGGGCAGCACGATGCTGCCCTCTGCATCGACATGCAGGGCCTGCGTATCGGTGGTGATGGTGGTTCGGGGCAGGCCGTCCACCGGCATGTGCACGTAGAGATGGGTGGTCGGTTCATCCTCGCGGGCGATCACGGCCTCGACAGCGCGTTGCACGGCCGCAGGGCTGATCTCGCTCATCTCGGGCGCATCGGGCTGCTCGAAGCGCTGCCATTCCTCGTAGAGGACCAGGACGGTGCCGGTCAGGCATACGAGATAAAGCAGCGCGCCTCCGATGAGGCCGATGGCGGCGTGGGCCGAAAGCCCGCGCTTCACGGTGGAAGGATCCATGGCGAGTGTCATTTCGGTCAGCCTCCTGCCATCAGTGCGGGGGCGAGCGGGAGGCTCACCGCCAGCAAGGCGACGAACTGCGCGCGCCGTGTTTCGAGCATGAGCACGAGCGTGGCGAGCGCTCCCCACGCGATCGGTACGACGAACAGGGCGGCGGCATTGGCATCGGCTTCGGACCAACCGAGTCCGATGGCGCCTGCCCGCAGCGCTATTGCCAGTGCCACCGACGCGGCGAAGCCTGCGACCACCACCAGCGCGAAGGTGGCGAGCCTGCCTCCCATGCGGAGCGGGCCGTCACCGTCCGGCAACAGACGCACCCGCCGACCGGGGCTCCTGCCGGGCCGGGATGGCGAGGTCGCCGCGGCCCAGGACAACACGGCGAGCGCAATTCCCATCGCGACCAGCGACACGATGGCCGCCCCCCATGCGCCTGCGGCGATCCCGCCACACACGCAGCCCGCCACCAGCAATGCCCAGCCAGCCAGGTTCGCAGAGTGCGAACGACCCTTCAGCGACCATGACCAGCGCAAGACACCGATCCCCAGCGCCGCAGCGGCCATCCCGGCCCAGAGCAGGAGGTCCGCCATCAGAAACGGCGCGTCAGCGTTGCGTAAACGTTGCGCTCCGCTCCCAGGAAGCAATCGCCCCGGGCAAGGCATGCCGAATAGTATTCGTCGTCGAACAGGTTCGTCGCGTTGAGAGCGAGACTCCAGTCGTTCCAGGAGAGTTCTGCGACAGCGTCCACGAGCGTGTGGCCCGGCGTCACGATACCATCGGGAAATGCCGCGCCGTAGGACACGTTCTCGCCCGCGTGGCGCACGCCGCCGCCAAGCAGCAGGGTCACGTCATTGCCGAGATCGAACGGGCGGGTCAGCCAGAGGGAGGCATTGGTCTTGGGGACATTGTCGAGCTGGCGATTCGTGCCCTCGATCTCCGCCTCGTTGTAGCTGAAGTTGGCGATGACGGTGAAATCGCCCGGCAGGCGTGCGCTGGCCGATGCCTCGAACCCGCGCGAGAACGATTCGCCCGCCTGCACCTGGTCGGTCGGATCGGGCGTGGAATCGTCGCTGATCGGGCGGCCTTTTTCGCGAATGTCGTAGGCCGTCAGCGTAACCAGCACGTTGTCCGTGGGATGGATTTTCAAGCCCACTTCCCACTGTTCGCCCTGCTTGGGGACGAATGGCGTACCATCGCTCGTCGTCCCGGCAATGGGCTCGAAACTCTCGGTATAGCTGACGAAGGGCGAGACGCCGGATACGACTTCGGCGATCACGCCGGCGCGGAATGACGTTGCGCTGGAATCGATGGTCTCGGTTCCGAAGCTGCTGACCGTCACGTTGTCCCGGCGCGCGCCCAGCACCAGCGAAACGCGGTCGAAGAAACGGATCTGGTCCTGGAGATAGAAGCCGAGCTGTTCGGTTTCGGTATCCTGCGTACTGCCGAAGATGAATCCCGGATCGCCCGCACGCGGAATGTCGAAGCCGAAGTCGGACAGCGCGCCGTAATCGATATCGTAGATGTCGATGGTCTCGAGCGCGAGGCCGTCTTCCTTGCGGACCCGGTTCCACGAGTAATCGACGCCTGCGAGAAGAATATGCTCGATGTTGTCGCCGGTGTTGAAGTCGAACTGCAGGTTGTTGTCCGATGAAGCGATCTCCAGCGTGGCATAGCTGCCGCTGGCATAGTTGCCGATTATTCGCTGGTCGTCGTCGAGATAGGGATTGGCGGGGTTGGAATAGCTGTTCGGGTAGTGCGTGAAGTAGGTCAGGTCGCTGTCGATGTAGCGACCGCGCATGTTGAGCCGCACGTTTTCCGAGAAGTTCTGGCGGAACAGCGCCGTCCCCTGGGCCAGGCGGCCGTCGTAGCGGTCATAGCCCGGTTTGCCGATGAAAAGATCCTGCGGCAGCTGGCCATTCGGATTGGGCAGGAGGGTGCCAACCAAGGGTAGGAATTGCGAGGTCGAGCCGCCGTCGTCCTCTTGGTAGAGACCGATGAGCGTCAGCTCGGTATCCATGCCGGGTGACCAGGTCAGCGAGGGCGAGACGAGGACCCGGTCATCGGGCACGAAATCGGTCTGGGTGCCACTGTCGCGGACCCGCGCAACCACGCGCCCGGCCAGCGTGTCCCCGATCGGGCCGGTGAAATCCGCCAGCGCCTCGAAACGGTCGTATGAGCCGTAGCGAACAGAGATCTCTCCAGACGGCGAGAACTCCGGGGTCTTGGAAACGAGGTTGATGATGCCGCCAAGCGATCCCGAACCGAACAGGACGGACGAGGGACCGCGGATGACCTCGACCTGGCTGAAATTGTAGGGATCGGCGCGGATGCTGGCGTAGAAGCTGAAGATGTCGCGCATGCCATCGCGGAACTGCAAGGCGTCGACGCCGCGGACGAAGCCGCCGTCCACGCGGCCATCCGGGCCGTAGGGGTTGGAATGCACGCCCGCGACGTAGTTCAGCGTGTCGGAAATCGAGATTGCCCCCTGCGCCTCGTAAAGTTCGGCGGGCACGACCGTTACCGGTTGCGGCACCTCGATCGCTGGAACCGGGGTCTTGGTCGCGCTCTCGCTCTGCAGTCTTTCGCCGGTGACGACGATCGGCTCGCGCTGCGGTTGTTCGGCGGGCGCTGCCTCCCGCGCAAATGCTGCGTTCGAGGCAAGGGCGCTGCTGGCGAGCAGGAGCGGCAAGGCAAACTTCATGGATTATCCCTCATTATTGCTTGTTCGCATGCTTTTGCGAATCATTCGCAGCGCCAGTAGTGAGAAAGATTCTCATTAGCAACAAAAGAAGCGGGAATTTTTGGCGAAGATCCGGCAGCTGGGGTTGGTCTGTCTTGCGCGATGGCATGGAGAGGGAGGCCGCTCTCTCGCGGTCACGCTGTCACTTCAGATGATAAGAAGCCCCTGGTGCGCCTCGAGGCGCGTTCAGCGGGTGCCGCAGCTTTCGATAGCGGATGCCATCACCTCGGCCACGCGGTCTGTATCGGCTTGCGAGATGCAATAGGGCGGCATGGTGTAGACAGTGTTGCCCAGCGGCCGGATCAGCACGTCGTGCGCGAAGAAATGCGACCGCATTTGCGGGCCGATCTCGGCGAGGTAGCCCGCGTCGTCACCCACGGCGACATCGAAGGCGATCATGGTGCCGCACTGGCGCGGATTCGTCACATCAGGACGTCGCGCCAGTTTCGCCAGTACCGCGCCGAGCGTGTCCGAGAGGACTGCCACGCGCTCCAGTACGGGTTCCTCCTGCCAGATCCGCACATTGGCGACCGCAGCCGCGCAGGCGATGGGATTGGCGGTGAAGCTGGAGGAGTGAAAGAACAGCTTGGAGCGGTCGGTGGAGTAGTGCGCCTCGAAAATCGGTGCCGTCGCCATGGTGACGGCCAGCGGCATGGAGCCGCCCGTCAGCCCCTTGGCAAGGCACAGGATATCGGGCGTTACGCCCGCCTGCTCACACGCCAGCAGGGTGCCGGTGCGGCCCCAGCCGGTCATCACCTCGTCGGCGATGAACAGCACGCCGTGCCACGCGCAGATCGCGCGCATCTCGGCCAGCACCCGCGGCGGATAGGTAAGCATCCCGCCCGCGCCCAGCAGCAGCGGCTCGACGATGAAGGCGGCGACATCGCCTGCCGCGCAGGCCGCTTCCAGCGCATCGAGGCTGGGTTGCGGGTCGGCGGCGGGGAAAGGCACGGTGCCCACGTCGAACAACAGCGGGGCATAGGGGCGGTTGAACACACCGCGCGCGCCCACGCTCATCGCGCCGATGGTATCGCCGTGATAGCTGTGTTCCAGCACCAGGATGCGGTGCCGCGCCTCGCCCCGGTTGTGCCAGTACCCCAGCGCCATCTTCAGCGCGACTTCCACCGCGGTAGATCCGCTGTCGGAATAGAAAACGTGGTCGAGGCCGTCGGGCATTATCTCCACCAGGGCTCGCGCCAGCGTCTCTGCCGGTTCGTGGGTCCAGCCGGCGAAGATCAGCTGGTCCAGCTTCTCGGTCTGCTCGCGAACGGCGGCCATGATCGCGGGGTGGTTGTGGCCGTGCGTCGTCACCCACCAGCTGGAGATCGCATCGATCACGCGCCTGCCGTCGGCGGTGTGCAACACGGCCCCCTCTGCATGGGTGACGAGGGGAATGTCCTCTTCCAGGCCATGCTGATGGAAAGGATGCCAGACCGGTGAGCGGGTCATGAGAGCAGGTCCACGCGGATATGAGTTGCGAAGGCGGCGGCCAGCGTGTCGGCATCGAGGGGAGCCAGGCGAGGGAGGCGGCCGAGGTGCGGCACTTCGGCAATGCGCGTGATCGCGCCTTCGGCCACCGGCTCTTCCTCCCCGATGAAGGCGACGCCCGCAACGGGGAGGCCGCGTGTCGTGAGTGCTTCTATCGAAAGCAGCGTGTGGCTGATCGTGCCGAGCGTGGTTCGTGCCACCACGATGGCGGGCAGGCTCCAGCGTGCGAACAGGTCTGCCGCCAGCAAATCCTCGCGATAGGGCACCAGCACGCCGCCCGCGCCCTCGACTACCAGCGGGCCGTCGACCTGCGGCAGGGCCAGCGCCGCGTCGTCGATCTGCACCCCGTCCACCCGCGCGGCCTCGTGCGGGGAACAGGGCGTTTCGAGGCGATAGGCTTCGGGCAGAACCGTCGCCTCCGGAGCAAGGCGGGCAACGGCCTGGCTGTCGGTCTCTCCTTCCAGCCCCGCCTGTGCGGGCTTCCAGTAGCTTGCCTTCAGCGCCTGCGAGAGCCCGGCGGCGAACACGGTCTTGCCGACGTCGGTATCTGTTCCGGTGACGATAAAGCGGGTCATGCTTTCTTCCATGCGGCAACGGCAGCCAGCACCGTGTCGATATCGTCTTCGCCGAGCGTCGAGCGTAGCGCGAAACGGATGCGGCTGGTGCCGTTGGGGACTGTTGGCGGACGGATGGGCAGGGCAGCGATACCGCTAACCAGCAGGTGTTCGCCAAGCGCCAGCGCATCGGCCTCCGCCCCGACCACCAGCGGAACGATCTGCGTGGTGGAGCCGAGCGTCTCGTAGCCCAGGTTCTGCAACCCGGCGCGCAGACGGTCGCCCAGCGCAGCGAGATGCGCGCGCTCTTCGTCCATGCCCGGCACCAGTTCCAGCGCGGCGTCCATCGCGCCCAGCATCGCGGGCGGGGGCGCGGTGGTGAAGATCAGCCCGGCGCACATGTTGACGAGGTATTCGCGAACCACGGCCGGGCAGGCGATGTAGGCACCGAACCCGCCCAGCGCCTTGCTGAACGTGCCCATCACGATCTGCGCGCCCGGATGGTCCGCCGTCAGCCCCGCGCCGCCCTTGCCCAGAACGCCCGTGGCATGGGCCTCGTCCACATAGAGCATGGCATCGTGTTGTGCGGCCAGGGCATTGAGGCGCGGCAGGTCGGCGCGGTCGCCGTCCATGCTGAACACGCTCTCGGTGACGATCAGCCGCGCGGGCGCGTTGGCGTGCTCGTGCAAAAGCGTGTCGAGATGGCCATAGTCGTTGTGGTCGTAGAAATGCGCGTCGGCATTCGATGCACGCAGTCCGGCATGGATAGAATTGTGCACCAGTCGGTCGGCGAAAATCACCGTGCCCTTCGCCGCCTTGGCGAGCGCGGGGATCGCGGCGGCGTTGGCTTGCCAGCCGGTGGCAAACAGCAGGGCGGCTTCGGTCCCCTTGAACGCGGCGACCTTGTCCTCGACCTCCAGATGCAGCGCGCTGGTGCCGGTGATCAGCCGCGATGCCCCCGCGCCCGCGCCGTACTGGCGCACGTAGTTGGCGGTGCGCTCCACCAGCAACGGGTGCTGCGCAAGGCCGAGATAGTCGTTGCTGGAGAAGTCCAGTAACTCGCGCCCGTCTCGTACCAGCCTGCCGCCGGAGCGCATCTCCACCGCGCGCAGCGCCCGCGTGCGGTGCTTCGCTGCGATGACCTCGAGCGACTGGCGAATATGGTCGAGCATGGCTGTCGGCTCAGGTGAGTTCGGCTTCAGCCTCAGCCTTGGTCGCGCAGCTTCCCGAGCAGCCGCCTACCGCGCGCATGGGTTCTTGACCTTCCATCGCCTTCAGGCCGAGGCGCGCAAACAAGGCGGCATCGCTATCATCGCCCGCATTGGGAGCGGTCAGCAGCTTTTCGCCGGTGAAGATCGAGTTCGCGCCCGCCATGAAGGCCAGCGCCTGCGTGGCATCGCTCATGGACTCGCGGCCGGCGGACAGGCGCACCATGCTCATCGGCATGCAGATGCGCGCCACCGCCACGGTGCGTACGAATTCGATGTCGTCGATCTTCGCCATCGGCGTGTCGGCCAGCATGTCGCCCAGCGGCGTGCCCTTTACCGGAACCAGCGCATTCACCGGCACGCTTTCGGGATGCCGCTCCAGCGTGGCGAGCGTGTGGACGAAGCCCACCCGGTCCTCGCGCGTCTCGCCCATACCCACGATGCCGCCGCTGCACACGTTGATGCCTGCCGCGCGCACGTTTTCCAGCGTGGTGAGCCGGTCCTCGTAATTGCGGGTGGTGATTACGCGCTCATAATATTCGGGGCCCGTGTCGATGTTGTGGTTGTAGTAATCGAGGCCCGCTTCCTTCAGCTGCTCCGCCTGCGACGGGGTGAGCATGCCCAGGGTCATGCAGGTTTCCATGCCCATCTCGCGCACGCCTTTCACGATCTCCACGATCTTGGGCATGTCGCGTTCCTTGGGGTTGCGCCATGCGGCGCCCATGCAGAACCGCTGGCTGCCGGCATCCTTCGCCTGCGCAGCCGATTGCAGCACCTGGCGCACGTCCATCAGCTTGGTCGCTTCCACGCCGCTGTCGGCGTGGGCGCTTTGCGAGCAGTAGCCGCAGTCTTCCGGGCAGCCGCCGGTCTTGATGGAAAGCAGGGTGCACAGCTGCACTTCGTCCGCGCTGTGATGTTCGCGGTGCACGCTGGCCGCGCGGAACAGCAGTTCGGTGAAAGGCAGGTCGAAGAGTTCGGCGATCTCTTCGCGGGTCCAGTCGGTGCGGATCATGCGGGTTTTCGTCCTGTTTTGCGTACGGCTCGACGCTTTGCATCACCCTTTGGCAAAAAAGGACGCCCGCGTGAAGCGCTGTGGCGATCGGATGCGCGGGCTAGACGGAGCCTAGATATGAAGCCTGGCGAAATTGGCGACGCCGGAGGCCGGTCTGCGCCCTCCTTGCTCGGTCTCGGCCAGAGCGCTTGCGGGAGCCATGTCTGAAAAAGCGCGGGCAATGGTGCCGATCGCATGGGCATCCAGCGAGTAATAGACAAGCTTCGCCTGCCTGCGCGTTTCCACCAGCCCTGCCTTGCGCAGGATGGCGAGCTGCTGCGACAGCGTCGGCTGGCCGATGTCGGTCGCCTCCTCGATCTCGCCGACGTTCAGCTCACCGCGCGACAGGGCCTGCAGGATCGTCAGGCGCGAGGGGTGGGCGACCGCTTTCAGCGCTTCGAGAAGCTGGCCTTCGTCCATCACTTGCGCTCCTGCCAGAACCAGTCGCCTGGGTTCTCGGCAGCATAGACGGCGTCGAGAGCCTCTCCGGGAGGGCTGAGCAGGGCATCGCCCTTCTTCCAGTCGGCGGGAGTGAGGGCTGCATTCTTGTCCGCCGCCTGCAGCGCGTCGAGGATGCGCAGCATCTCCGGGATCGAGCGGCCCACGTTGGGCGGATAGCAGGTAATCGCGCGGATCGTGCCTTCGGGATCGATGAAATAGGTGCTGCGCACGCCCCAGTTGTCGGCATCGCCGGGCATGGTCATGCCATATGCGCTGGCGATCACCATGGTCGGATCCTCGATCACCGGGAAGCGCACTTCCACGTCGAACCTGTCGCGGATCAGGCGCAGCCAGGCGAAATGGGAGAACAGGGTGTCGATCGACAATGCCATCAACGCACAGTCGCGCTTGGCGAATTCATCGGCCTTGCGGGCGAGCGCCACGAATTCCGACGTGCAGACCGGCGTGAAGTCCGCAGGGTGCGAGAACAGCACGAGCCATTCCCCGCGAAAATCGGCAAGGCTCACATGCCCGGTGGTGGCGCGTGCGGAGAAGGCCGGCGCCTTGTCGCCGATGCGGGGCGGGACGGGAATTGCGTTGTCAGTTTCAGATTGCATGCAAGTGACCTAGCACTTGACGCGACTCGAAGCAATACATATTATCAGTTTACGAAATTGATAAGAGGAACGTGAAAATGAGCACAGACCAGGCCCTCGCCATTGCCAGCGCGCAGGTCAAGCGCGCTCGCGACGACGAAACCAAACGTCCGACAATCGCGGGATTCTTCGACGAAGCGACCTACACCATCAGCTATGTCGTGCACGATCCCGCCACGAAAGAGGCGGCGATTATCGACTCGGTGCTGGACTATGCGCCAAATTCGGGTCGAACCTCGTTCGGTTCGGCGGACCTCATTATCGAATACGTCGAAACCAATGACCTGAAAGTGACGTGGCTGATCGAAACGCATGCCCATGCCGATCACATTTCCGCCGCGCCCTACCTGCAGGAAAAACTGGGCGGCAAGCTGTCGATCGGCAAGGATATCATCCGGGTGCAGGACGTGTTCGGCAAGCTGTTCAACGCCGGCACCGACTTCGAACGGGACGGATCGCAGTTCGATCACCTGTTCACCGACGGCGAGACCTTCAAGGTGGGCGAGCTGGAAGGCATTGCCCTGCATGTGCCGGGCCACACGCCTGCCGACATGGCTTTCATCATCGGCGATGCGGCTTTCGTGGGCGACACGATCTTCATGCCCGATTTCGGCACCGCCCGCGCGGATTTCCCCGGCGGCGATGCAGGTCAGCTGTTCCGCTCGATCCGCCGCCTGCTTTCGCTGCCCGACGATACGCGCCTGTTCCTGTGCCACGATTACAAGGCACCGGGCCGCGACGTCTATGCCTGGGAAACCACGGTCAAGCAGCAGCGCGAGGAGAACGTGCACGTGAAGGACGGTGTGACCGAGGAGGAATTCGTGGAAATGCGCACCACCCGCGACAAGACGCTGGACATGCCCACGCTCATCATGCCCTCGGTGCAGGTGAACATCCGGGGCGGTCGCTTGCCGGAGCCGGAGGATAACGGCGTCTCCTACATCAAGATTCCGGTGAACGCGGTATGACGATCCCCGGATTTCCCGATGCAGCGCCCGTGGACGGGCTGATCGGCGGCGCGCTGATCGGCCTGGCTGCGGCGATCATGCTGCTGGCCTTGGGCCGCATTGCCGGTGTTTCCGGCATCGCGGCGAAAGCCGCCGGTCTTGGCGGCAGCGGCATGGACCGGATCGGCGCGTGGGCATTCGTGATCGGCCTGCCGCTGGGCGCGCTGGCCGTCATGCTGGCCAAGGGCGGACTGGAGCCTGCCTTTGCCGGGCCTGTCCCGCTGATCGTGGCCGGGCTGCTGGTCGGCTTCGGCACGCGGCTGGGCAGCGGCTGCACCAGCGGCCACGGCGTGTGCGGCATCAGCCGCCTCTCGGGCCGCTCCATCGTCGCCACAATCACCTTCATGGCCGCAGGCATCGCCACGGTCGCCGTAATGAACTTGCTTGGATGGGAGGTACTGCAATGACGAAGAACATGGGTTCACTCGATCGCACGCTGCGCATCGTCGCCGCGATTGTCCTTGTCGCACTGGCTGCGACGGGCACCATCACCGGCACGCTCGCTATCGTCGCCTACGTCGTTGCGGCGGTGTTCGTGCTCACCAGTCTCGTGCGCTTTTGCCCGGCCTACCTGCCGTTCGGCATCAACACCTGCGGCAAGGGCTGAGCCATGAAGACACTCTTCTCCCTGATTTCCGGCGTCCTGTTCGGCGCCGGCCTGACCGTAGGCGGCATGACCGAACCTGCGCGGGTGCGCGGTTTCCTGGACCTGTTCGGTGACTGGGATCCGACGCTCGCCTTCGTCATGGGCGGCGCGTTGATCGTGATGGCGATTGCCTGGCGCATCGTGCCCGGCATGGCCCGCCCGATCTTCGAGGACGATTTCCATGTCCCCACCAAGAACGAGCTGACTCCGAAGCTGATCGGCGGCGCGGTGCTGTTCGGCGTGGGCTGGGGGATCGCGGGCCTGTGCCCCGGCCCGGGCTTCGCGGCGCTGGCGATCGAGCCTGCGGGCGCGGCGATCTTCGTCGTCTCGATGTTGGTGGGCATGGCGCTGCTGCGACTGACCGAAGGAAGAACCTGATGGAACCGAAGAAATTGACCGATAGCCTCTCCGTCGCCGGACAGGTGCAGCCCGAAGAGGTGGAGCAACTGGCCAAGGCCGGGTTCAAGGCCATCATCTGCAACCGTCCCGACGACGAGGAGCCGGGCCAGCCCGACTTCGCGGAGATCGCCGCCGCTGCCGAGGCGCAGGGGCTGGAAGTGCGCCACATCCCCGTCGATGCATCGCGTCCCGTCGAAATGCAGAAGGATGCATTCGCCCGCGCGCTGGCCGAACTGCCCGCGCCCGTGCTCGCCTATTGCCGCACCGGCAACCGCTGCACGCTGTTACACCAGGCCGTAACCGGCTGAACCGGAGATCACCATGACTGCCCACCAGAGCCACCACACCGTCGTGATCGCTGGCGGCGGATCGGCCGGGATTGCCACCGCCGCCTCGATCCTGGGTCGCCACCCGGGTCTGGACATCGCGATTATCGAGCCTGCCGACGAGCACTATTACCAGCCCGGCTGGACCATGGTGGGCGGCGGCGTGTTCGAGAAGGACGAGACCGTGCGGCCCGAAGCGTCGGTGATGCCAAAGGGCGTGACCTGGCTGAAAGCCGAAGTCACCGGCTTCGATCCGGAGAACAAGGCGGTCGAATACGCAGACAATGGACGCGTCACCTACGATGTGCTGGTGGTGGCGATGGGCAACCGCTTGGCGTGGGAAGAGATCGTGGGGCTGGAGGAAACGCTCGGGCGTAACGGCGTTACCTCCAACTACCGCTACGACCTTGCGCCCTACACCTGGCAACTGGTGCAACAGACCCGCGAGGGCCGCGCGCTGTTCACCCAGCCGCCCATGCCGATCAAGTGCGCGGGCGCGCCGCAGAAGGCGATGTATCTCTCCTGCTCGGAATGGGAAAAGCGCGGCGTCCTCGGCGATATCGAGGTGGAGTTTCACAACAACGGCGCCGTGCTGTTCGGGGTGGCCGACTATGTCCCCGCGCTGATGGAATACGTCGAGCGATACGGAATCGACCTCAATTTTGGTTCCACGCTCACCCGCGTCGATGGCCCGGCGAAGAAGGCGTATTTCGCCACCGAGAACGGCGAGGTTGAGCGCGAGTTCGACATGCTTCACGTCTGTCCGCCGCAGAAGGGCAATCCGATCGTCGCTGCCAGCGTCCTGGCGAACGACGCGGGCTATGCCGAGGTGGACCAGCACACGCTGCAACACGTTCGCTACCCCGATGTGTTCGCGCTGGGCGATTGCGGCAGCACGCCCAATGCCAAGACCATGGCGGCAGCGCGCAAGCAGGCGCCGGTCGCCGCCGTCAACGCGCTGGCACGGCTCGAAGGCAAGCCACTGAAAGGCAATTACGACGGCTACGGCAGTTGCCCGCTGACGGTGGAGCGCGGCAAGATCGTGCTCGCCGAATTCGGTTATGGCGGCAAGCTGCTGCCGACTTTCCCCAAGTGGGTGATCGACGGCACCAAGGCCACGCGCGCTGCCTGGACACTGAAGGTTGACGTGCTGCCCGGCATCTACTGGCACGCGATGCTGAAGGGGCGCGAATGGATGGCCCGGCCCATCGGCGGGGCCTGACGCGACCGCAATGCTGAAACGCTATTTCCCGATCCTCGACTGGGGACGCACCTATAACGGAGAGGCGCTGAGCAGCGACATGGTGGCGGCGGTGATCGTCACCATCATGCTGATCCCGCAAAGCCTCGCCTACGCGCTGCTGGCGGGCCTGCCGCCGGTGGTGGGCCTCTATGCCTCCATCCTGCCGCTGGTCGCCTATGCCATTTTCGGCACCAGTCGCACGCTGGCCGTGGGGCCCGTGGCCGTCGTCAGCCTGATGACGGCGAGCGCGGTGGGCGCGGTGGCGGCGCAGGGGACGGCGGAATACCTGGAGGCGGCGATCACACTGGCCGCGCTGTCCGGCGTAATGCTGCTCGTGCTGGGCGTGCTGCGCATGGGCTTCCTCGCGAACCTGCTCTCGCACCCCGTCATCAGCGGGTTCATCACCGCCAGCGGCATCCTGATCGCCACCAGCCAGCTGCGGCACGTGCTGGGCGTACAGGGCGGAGGCGATACCTGGCCCGACATGCTAGGCTCGCTTGCCGCCAATATCGGCAACGTGAACCCGTGGACGCTGGCCGTGGGTGTGCCTGCGGTCATTTTCCTGTTCTGGGTGCGCAAGGGGCTGAAACCCATGCTGATCGGCATGGGCTTGCCGCCCAAGGCTGCCGATATCGCCGCCAAGGCAGGGCCGGTGCTGGCCGTGGCTGTCAGCATCGTGGCCGTGATCGCATTCGATCTTGCGGGCAAGGGCGTGAACATCACCGGCGAAATCCCTTCCGGACTGCCGCCCTTTGCCATGCCCAGCACCGACGTTTCGCTGATCCAGCAACTGATCGTGCCCGCGCTGCTGATTTCCATCATCGGTTTCGTGGAAAGCGTAAGCGTCGCGCAGACGCTGGCCGCCAAGCGCCGCCAGCGCATCTCGCCCGACCAGGAACTGATCGGCCTCGGCGCTTCGAACGTCGCCAGCGCATTTTCCGGCGGCTATCCGGTGACGGGCGGCTTCGCGCGCTCGGTGGTGAATTTCGACGCAGGGGCGCAGACGCCTGCCGCCGGCGCGTTTACTGCCGTCGGTATCGCGCTCGCCAGCCTGTTCCTCACCCCGCTGCTGTTCAGCCTGCCCATCGCCGTGCTGGCCGCCACGATCATCGTTGCCGTGCTGGCCCTGGTGGACCTGAAGACCCCGAAGCAGCTCTGGACCTATTCACGGGCGGATTTTGCCGCGCATGTCGCCACCATCGGCATCACCCTGGTTGCAGGCGTGGAGATGGGCGTGATTGCGGGCGTTTCCGTCGGCCTGCTGCTCTATCTGTGGCGCGCCAGCCGACCCCACGCCGCCATCGTGGGCCGCGTTCCTGAAACCGAGCATTTCCGTAATATCGAGCGGCACAAGGTCTTCACCGCCGATCACGTGCTCTCCATCCGCATCGACGAGGCGCTGACTTTCCTCAACGCCCGCTGGCTGGAGGAATACGTGCTGGAACAGGTGGCCGACCGGCCCAGGGTGCGCCACGTCATCCTGATGTGCAGCGCGGTGAACGAGATCGACGCGTCGGGCCTCGAAAGCCTGGAAGCGATCAACCACCGGATGCAGGATGCGGGAATCAAGCTGCACCTTTCCGAAGTGAAGGGGCCGGTGATGGACCGGCTGCAGCGCACCCATTTCCCCGACGAATTGAGCGGCAAGGTCTACCTTTCCCAGTCGCGCGCTTTCGAAGAGGCGTTGCGCGACAACGGCGACACGTTCGAGGAGCCGAAGGACTGGCCGCGCGGAATGATCTGATGGCAGTCATTCCCGACAAGGACGCAAAGTGTCGCCGGATCGAGGCGCTGATCGCCGAAGGGCGGGGCGTTTGCGAAAGCTGCCGCGAAGTGGGCGTCTCGGAAAAGACTTACTACCGCTGGCGCAAGGCTGACGCCTCCACATAGTTTATTAAATAATGCAAATGATGAAGGGGTCTGCACCCTTTCATATCGGCTTTCCCCCCATTCTTGAACCCTCTCTTGCATATATTCAGAATAACGATTATTGAAATTGAGAATATGAATTCGCCAATGTCGCGCGAGTCGGCTAATCCGGCTCCAGCAACAAAGGAGATACGAGAATGAGCCTTCACATCGGAGATACCGCACCCGACTTCACCACGGACAGCACCGTCGGCGAGATCAGCTTGCACGACTGGGCAGGCGACAGCTGGGTTTTCTTCTTCAGCCACCCGGCCGACTTCACGCCCGTCTGCACCACCGAAATGGGCGCGACTGCCGCGCTTGCAGACGAGTTTGCCAGGCGCAACGTGAAGCCGCTGGGCCTTTCCACCGACACGGCCGACGAACACCGCGCCTGGATCGCCGACGTGAACGAGACGCAGGGCGTGGACCTGCAATTCCCCATCGTCGACGATGCCGACATGAAGATCGCGCAGGCTTACGACATGATCCATCCGGGGCAGAGCGAGACCGCTGCCGCGCGTTCGGTCTTCATCATCGATCCCAGCAAGACCATCCGTCTCATCATGACCTACCCGATGAGCGTGGGCCGTAACTTCGACGAAATCCTGCGCGTGATCGACAGCCTGCAGTTGGCCGACCGCAAGGGCGTCGTCACCCCGGCGAACTGGCTGCCGGGCGGCGAAGTCATCATCCCGCCGAGCATGTCCGACGAGGACGCGAAGGCGAAATTCCCGCAGGGCTTCAAGACGATCAAGCCCTACCTGCGAACGACGCTGGTCGACTGATCACCCGCTTCCGGGGCGCGCGTCCTCCCTCCCTCCGGCGCGCCCCGGTTCCTGCATCACCCCTTGCAAAATCCGCACTGGGGTTTTGCACCCAGAGCTTGTAAAGGCATACCATGTTCGACGGCTTCGATGCCCTGATGCTCGCCCGGATACAGTTTGCCTTCACGGTAAGCTTCCACTTCTTCTTCCCCGCTTTCACCATCGGCCTCGCCAGCTACCTCGCGGTACTGGAGGGGCTGTGGTTGAAGACGGGCAAGCAGCTCTATCTCGACCTGTTCAAGTACTGGGTGAAGATCTTCGCCATCACCTTTGCCATGGGCGTCGTCTCCGGCATCGTGATGAGCTACCAGTTCGGCACCAACTGGTCGGTCTTCTCCGACATTGCAGGGCCGGTGATCGGACCGTTGATGGCCTACGAAGTGCTGACTGCCTTCTTCCTGGAGGCAGGCTTCCTCGGCGTGATGCTGTTCGGCATGAACAAGGTTGGCAAGAAGCTGCACTTCGCCGCCACGCTGATGGTGGCGGTGGGCACTTTCATCTCGGCCTTCTGGATCCTCTCGGTCAACAGCTGGATGCAGACGCCCGTGGGATACGAGATGGGCGCCAACGGCCAATACCTGCCGGGCGACAGCTGGCTGGCCATCGTCTTCAACCCGAGCTTCCCCTATCGCCTCGTCCACACCGTGCTGGCGGCCTATCTCACCACCGCATTCGTGGTAGGCGGCGTCGGTGCGTGGCACCTGCTCAAGGACAGGGCCAACCTGCACGCGCGCAAGATGTTTTCCATGGCCATGTGGATGGCGGCCATCGTCGCACCGATCCAGATCGTTGCGGGTGACATGCACGGCCTCAACACCATGGAGCATCAGCCGCAGAAGGTGATGGCGATGGAGGGGCACTACAACAGCTACCCCGAGGGCGCGCCGCTCTACGTTTTCGGCATCCCCAACGACGAGGAGCAGCGCCTCGACTATGCCCTCGGCATCCCCAAGCTTTCCAGCCTGATCCTGAAGCATGATCCCGATGCGCCGATCGAGGGGCTCGATACCGTGCCCGACGACGAGCAGCCGCCGGTCTTCCTGGTGTTCTGGGCGTTCCGCATCATGATCGCCATCGGCATGGCGATGATGGCGGTGGGCGTGTGGAGCCTGTTCGCACGCTGGCGTGGCAAGCTGTACGACTGGCGCTGGCTGCACCGCGCCGCGCTGGTGATGGGTCCGTCCGGTTTCCTTGCCGTGCTGTGCGGCTGGATTACTACCGAAGTGGGCCGCCAGCCCTACGTGATCTACGGCCTGCTGCGAACGGCGGACGCCGCCAGCCCGCTTGCCGCGCCTGCCGTGGGCGCCTCCTTGCTGGCCTTCATCGTCGTCTACTTCACGGTATTCGGCGCAGGCGTGTGGTACATCCTGCACCTGATGCGCAAGGCTCCGCATACCGGCGAACTGGGTGCGAAGCGCGGCGACACCGGGCCGATCCGTACCGCCGGTATCACGCCGGGGCCGACGCAGAATCCGGGACATGCCGAGACGCTTCCCGATAGCGATGAGGAGGCGCGGTAATGGACCTGACGACCATCTGGGCCTTCATCATCGCCTTCGCCGTGTTCGCCTACGTGGTGATGGACGGGTTCGACCTTGGCATCGGCATCCTCTTCCCCAGCTTCGATCCGGGGCGCGAGCGGGACCGGGCGATGAACTCGATCGCGCCCGTGTGGGACGGCAACGAGACCTGGCTGGTGCTGGGCGGCGGCGGCCTGTTCGCCGCCTTCCCGCTGGCCTACGCGGTGATCCTGCCAGCCACCTATCCGCTGATCATCGCCATGCTGCTGGGCCTCGTCTTTCGCGGCGTCGCCTTCGAATACCGCTGGCGCGATCCATCGCATCGCCGGCTGTGGGACTTCGCCTTCACCGGCGGCTCCGTAGTCGCGGCGATGGCGCAGGGCATGACGCTGGGCGCCTTGTTACAAGGCATCGACGTGGTGGACCGCGCCTATGCCGGAAGCTGGTTCGACTGGCTGACGCCGTACACGCTCCTCACCGGCCTCGGCACAGTGGCGGGCTATGCCCTGCTGGGCGCGACGTGGCTGATCTGGAAGCTGGACGGCGAAGGGCAGGCCCACGCCCGCAAGCTGGCCCTGCGCGCCGGGCTGGCAACGCTGGTGCTGATGGGGGCGGTGAGCGTCTACAACGTGCTGCTGAACGCCGAATATGCGGCCCGCTGGCTGACCGCGCCGGAAATCTATTTCGCCGCCCCGGTGCCGATCCTGACCGCGATCGTCGCTGTCTCCCTGCTGCGCGCGGTGACGAAGGAGCGCAATTCCAAGCCGTTCTGGCTGGCGCTGCTGCTGTTCTTCCTCGGCATGGCGGGACTGGGCGTCACGATCTGGCCGAACGTGGTGCCGCCCGATGTCACCATCTGGGATGCCGCCGCGCCGGAGCGCAGCCAGGTGTTCATGCTGGTGGGTGTTGCCATCACGATGCCGCTGATCATCGGTTACACCGCCTGGGCCTACTGGGTGTTCCGCGGGAAAGTGGACGATGAAGGATACCACTAGGCAGGAAAGCGAAGCGGGACCGCTGTGGAAGCGTCTGGCGTGGATGGCGGCGATATGGCTTGCCAGCATCAGCGTGCTGGGCGCGATCGCCATGGTAATCCGCTGGTGGCTCGCGCCCTGAAGCTGCGGCGGATTTCCTGACTTTAAATCGTCGCGGCGAAGCCCTACCTCTCGATGCTGCTTATTATCGAGAGGATTACGCGTGGCAGACAGCCCCGAAAACGAAGACCACGATCTGAAGGACTACAAGTTCTACCACGCGGACATGGAGGCCGGCTTTGCCGACTCCCTCGACAACGATACCCCGCAAACCCGGCACCCGGCCTATCGCCTCGCCTTCCGCGACGAGGATTTCCTGCTGCGCGAGGAACTGCGCCCGGTGCGCTTCCAGCTCGAACTGCTGAAGCCCACGATGGTGCTGGACGAAGCGCGCGTCGGTTCCACGCTGGTGATGTACGGCTCTGCCCGCATTCCTCCGCCGGAATCGACCGAGGCCGCGCTGGAGCAGGCAGAGAACCTGCCCGACGACGAGGCGCTGGTGGTGCGCAACCTTGCCGCCAAGGCGAAGTATTACGCCGAGGCCTATCGCCTGGCGCGCATGGTGACGGAAAAGTCCATCGTCGAGGACGGCCAGCGACAGTTCGTCGTAACGTCGGGCGGTGGCCCGTCGATCATGGAAGCCGCCAACCGCGGGGCCAGCGATGCGGGAGGCGAATCCATCGGCCTCAACATCATCCTGCCGCACGAGCAGGCGCCCAACCCTTACGTCACGCCGTACCTGTCGCTGAACTTTCACTATTTCGCCCTGCGCAAGATGCACTTCCTGATCCGCGCACGCGCCGTGGCGGTGTTCCCCGGCGGGTTCGGCACTTTCGACGAGATGTTCGAACTGCTCACCCTGATCCAGACCGGCAAGATGAAGCGCATTCCGGTGCTGCTGTTCGGCAAGGACTTCTGGAACCGGGTGGTGAATTTCGAAGCGATTGCAGAGGAAGGCACGATCTCGAAGAAGGATCTCGACCTCATCACCTGGTGTGAAACCGCCGAGGACGGGTGGGAAGCGATCCGCGAATTCTACTGCCTGAAGGACAACGGCGCGGCGGGGATGGACTGCGACGCCTGATCGGCGCGCGCGCGGGTCCTCTCGGCTGCGCCCGGCATCCCGGTTAGGACGAAATTTACCCTGGCATGGCAAGCCCCTCGGTCACTGGTGGACCGATGGATGCGCACGCGAATAGAACTCCTCGATAATTTCCCTGCAAGGTGGGTGTTCTGGTGGGTGCTGATGCCCAACCTGGCGCTGATTGCCATGTGGTTCGTGGGTGGTCCCAACATGACCTCGCGCATCATCATGGCAGGCGTTGCCGCGCTGGTCTTCGGCTCGATGCCCAATCGGCTCGTGCGTACGGCAGGCATCGTCGCCATCTTCGCGTTCCTGCTGATTTCCTATTTCTCGCGCGTGTTCTACCTGACGGTAGACAAGGCCTTCACCTCGCTCGTCTACCTTGGCGAGATGAACCTCTCGGCATCGCCAAGCTATGTCGTCGGCGGCGCGGTGCTGGCGCTGGCGTTCGGCCTGTGCCTGTGGTTCGCCCCGCGAACCGAGAGGCCGCGCGGGTTCCGGCAGTTCCTGCTCGCTTTCGTCTGCGTGGCCCTGCTGGCGCAGGCCGACGAGCGCTTCAACAGCGCCGACCGGGGTGGTTACATGGTCAAGGCCCCGGAAGGTACGCCGATAGAATCCGCCATGCTGACGACGGCGATTTCCCCGAAACGCTCGGGACGCGCAACCTCGTCGTCATCATCCTTGAATCGGTCGGCGTGCCCGCCAACGATCATGACCGGGCGATCTTCGATGCGATCTGGAACGCGGACAAGTGGGCGCCGCATTACACGGCCAGCTATGGCGAAGCGCCGTTCTACGGGTCGACCACCAATGCCGAGATCCGCGAGTTGTGCGAGGCGTGGGACGACCCCACCCGGTTCGATTTCGACAGCGCCAATTGCGTGCCGCACCGCTTCGCGCAAGCCGGCTTCGAGACGACCGCGCTACACGGCTTTACGCCCGAGTTCTTCGACCGCCGGGACTGGTATCCCAGGGTTGGCTTCGAGAACGTGCAGTTCGGCCCCGACCTGGTCCGGGAAGGCGCGCAACTGTGCGACGGGGTCTTCACCGGCGTTTGCGACCGCGAATTCCCTCGCGAGATCGCAGCGATCCTGGGAAGGGAACCGCAGAAACGCAAGCTGGTCTACTGGCTCACGCTCAGTGGGCACCTGCCCGTGGACGACAACGCGAGCATGCAGCTTGGCGCCTGCAACCTCGGTACGCCCGAGTGGCGCGAGGCCTTTCCCATGCTGTGCCGCAGCTACATGCTGCAACGGCAGATTGCCGATGCGCTGCGAGAGGAGATCGACAGTCCCGGTTTTGCCGATACCGATGTCCTGATCGTGGGCGATCATATTCCCCCGTTCTTCCAGCGTTCGATCAGGAGCCGGTTCAAGACGGGGCTGGTGCCGTTCATCTACCTGCGCCGCCAGCAGGACGTGGCGGGGCCTGCCGCCTGACCCAGTCCTGGCGGGATCGGCTGTCCTACACCGCTTCCGCCCCGGCACGCTCGACCGATGCCGAGACTTCCTGCTCCCCACGTCTTCCAGGCACCGTGCAACGTCGCATTTCCCCGTGGCGCTCCGGATTGGCGAAAGGTTACACAGCGCGCCCCGAATTGCCCGAGGCAATTGTCGCTGGATATGTGGGGAAACGGAAAAGGTCCCAGCGGCGCGAGCATTCAGGAATGCCGGAATTGCGCGCTTTCGCGCCTGTTCGAACCGCGTGCCTTCGGCGCTGCCAGCCACGAAAGGGGGCCGGCAGAACGGCTGGCGGATATTTTCAGAAACGGGGTGGTGTGCGTTCCAGGTTCATCGCACCGCCTGGTGCCCCAGCGGTCCGTTGCCGAAGCCGAAGCCGGGCGCGCTCTTCAGTGCCTCGCGCACGAACAGGCGGGCATCGGCGATGGCTCGCTCCAGTGGCAGGCCGTGACCGAGGTTTGTGGCGATTGCGCTGGAGAGAGTGCAGCCCGTGCCGTGGGTATGCTTGGTGACGATGCGGGCATCGCTCCAAACCGCGTCCTGTGTGCCGGGGCGCACGAGGCGGTCCTCCACCATCGGGCCATCCGCGTCTCCTCCTTTGGCAAGGTAGGCGATCTTTCGGTCCGCCATCCCCGCCGCGCCGCCCAGCGCCTCCAGCTCGGGCACGTTGGGGGTGGTGAGGGTGGCGAGGTCCATCAGCCATTCGAACACTTCGATGGTCGCCTCGTCCGCCAGCACGCTGCCGCTGGTGGCGACCATCACGGGGTCAAAGACGATGGGTTTGCCAAGGTCCTCCAGCCGGTCCGCCACCACCTCAGCAATGTCGGCGCTGCCGAGCATCCCGATCTTCACCGCGTCGACGCCGATATCCTCAAGACAGGCATCCATCTGCGCGGCGACGAAATCGGGCGAGAGCGCCTCCACCCCGGTAACCCCGCGGGTGTTCTGCGCGGTGACGGCGGTGATAGCGGTCATGGCATAACCGCCCAGCATGGTGATGGTCTTGATGTCCGCCTGGATGCCGGCCCCGCCCGAGGAATCGGACCCGGCGATGACAAGGATGCGGGGCGGGCGCGCGCTCATGCGATCAGACCGCGGCCCTCACCGCGTCGCAGATGGAATCGACCACCCGCTCGACCTGGGCTTCGTCGTCGCCTTCCGCCATCACGCGGATCAGGGGCTCCGTGCCGGACTTGCGGATCACCAGCCGCCCGCTGCCGCCGAGCTCGCCCTTGGCAGAGGCGATGGCGTCCTTCACGTTCTGCTCTTCCAGCGGATCGCCGCTTTCGTAGCGCACGTTCTTCAGCAGTTGCGGCACGGGATCGAACAGGTGCAGCAATTCGCTGGCGGGCTTGCCGGTGCGCACCAGTGCGGCCAGCACCTGCAGCGCGGCCACCGTGCCATCGCCGGTGGTGGCGTGGTCCAGCAGGATCATGTGGCCGGACTGTTCACCGCCCACGTTGTATCCGCCGGACTTCATCGCGCCCAGCACGTAGCGGTCGCCCACCTTGGTGCGCACCAGTTCCAGGCCCTTGCCCTGCAGGAAGCGCTCCAGCCCGAGATTGGACATGACCGTGGCAACCACGCCGCCGCCTTTCAGCCTGCCGTCTTTCGCCCAGCGGCTGCCGATCAGCGCCATGATCTGGTCGCCGTCGACGGGGCGGCCCTTCTCGTCGATCACGATCAGGCGGTCGGCATCGCCATCAAGCGCAATGCCGAGGTCGGCGCCTTCGTCCACCACGCGCTTGCGGATCGCATCGAGGTGGGTGGAGCCCACGCCGTCGTTGATGTTGAGGCCGTTGGGAGCAACGCCCATGGAGACAACCTCCGCGCCCAGTTCCCAGATCGCGGTGGGGGCCACCTGGTAGGCGGCACCATGGGCGCAATCCACAACGATCTTCAGGCCGTCGAGACGCACGTCCTCAGGCAGCGACTGCTTGACGGCATGGATGTAGCGCCCGCGCGCATCCTCGATCCGGCGGGCGCGGCCGATATGGTCGCCCTCGGCCAATGTCTGCTCCTCGCGCATGGCGGCCTCGATCGCTTCCTCGTCCTCGTCGGACAGCTTGAAGCCATCGGGCCCGAACAGCTTGATGCCGTTGTCGTCGTAGGGGTTGTGGCTGGCAGAGATCATCACCCCGATATCGGCGCGCATCTCGCGCGTCAGCAGGGCGACGGCGGGGGTGGGCAGGGGGCCGGTCATGATCACGTCCATCCCCACGCTGGTGAAGCCTGCCACCAGCGCGTTCTCCATCATGTAGCCCGACAGGCGCGTGTCCTTGCCGATCACCACCCGGTGCTTGTGATCGCCACGCAGGAAGTGGCGGCCGGCGGCCTGCCCCACCTTCATCGCCGTTGCGGCATTGAGCTTCCTGCCATTGGCGCGGCCCCGGATGCCATCGGTGCCGAAATACTCGCGTCCCATAAATGTCCTTCGTTGCCTGTGAGGCTTCGCGCCGCAGCAATGCCGACATTCGGCCCTCTTGTCACGGCCCCGCTGTTCCGCCCCCCTTGCCTTGCGATGAACGCATCGCCAGATAGACCCCGATTTCTCGTGCGGGACATGCAACATCCAGCCGTCTCGCGCATTGGTTACACGACAACCGGATCAACAGGAGACAGATCAAATGGCTTTTTCACTGATGTCGCTTCCCTATGACAAGGAAGCCCTTGCCCCGGCAATTACTGCCGAGACCTTCAGCTACCACCACGGCAAGCACCATCAGGCCTATGTCGACAAGACCAATGCCGCGATCGAAGGCACCGCCCACGCGGACAAGTCGCTGGAAGAAGTGATCGCGGCATCGCGCGGCAGCGACGGCGGCCTTTTCAACAATTCCGCACAGGTGTGGAACCACGGTTTCTACTGGCATTCGCTGACCCCCTCCACCAATGGTCCCTCGGGCGACCTCGCCTCCAAGATCGACGAAGCTTTTGGCTCGCTCGACAAGCTGAAGGACGAACTGAAGTCGAAGGGCGCAGGCCACTTCGCCAGCGGCTGGGTGTGGCTCGCGGAAAAGGGCGGCAAGCTCGAAGTCGTGGATACGCATGACGCCGACACCCTCGCCGACCAGGACTACAACCCCCTGCTGGTGATCGACCTGTGGGAGCACGCCTACTACCTCGACCACCAGAACGCCCGCCCGAGCTATCTCTCGGCCGTGGTCGACGGCCACCTCAACTGGGACTTCGCCGCCGACAACCTGGCACGCGGCAGCACCTGGACCTACGAAGCCTGATCGGTTGAACCGAACGGGAGTCCGCTGGGCGGACTGAGCAAGGGGCTCGTTTCCACACCGGAAGCGGGCCCCTTTCCTACATGGGCCGGAGGTGCCTAGTCCTCCTCGCCGAGTTCGAGAATGTTGGTCTTGAACAATGGCTCACCGAAAATGAAGCCAACGAAGTTCGGCCTGCCGAGATGGTCGACGAGCGCAGTCAGCGTCAGCAGGATCGGCACCGACAGAAGGGCTCCGGCGACGCCCCAGATCCACCCGAAATATGACAGCGCGAGCAGGATCAGCACCGGGTTCATCGTGAACCGCGCACCCAGCACGGCCGGGGTGATCACGTTCGCCTCAACCGTGTGCAGGCCGAGGTAGGCGGCGGCAGGGATGAGGCCGACGAACACCGAGTCCGCAGAGCCGATGCCGAACAGGCCGAGCAGGATCACCATCATCAGCGGCCCGACGTAGGGGATGAAGTTGAGCAGGGCAGCGAGGCCGCCCCACATGATCGGCGCATCGAGGCCCATTACCCAGGCGCCCAGCGCCACGACGATACCGACGCACGTGTTGATGAGGCCGACGGTGAGAATATAGGCGGCAACCCTGTCCTGCACTTCGCGAATGGCGCGCGCGGCTTTCAGGCTGGCGCCCACCTGCTGGCGCTCCAGCAACAGGCGGCGCCGCAAGCGGATACGGGCCTCGATCATGAAGAAGGCCAGCATGAAGGTGAGCAGGGTTTCCAGCAGGACGGTGGGTGTCGCGAAAGCCAGTTGCTCCAGCATGCTCGGCCCGGCGAGGACAACCTGCTGGCCCTCTTCCACGCCGGTCAGAGAGGTCAACTGGTCGTTCAGTTCCCCGACCCAGGCGAAAGCCGCCTGCAACTCGCTGAAATGCTCGCCCACCTGCCGGGTCATGCGGGGCACTTGGTCGTAAAGCGAGATCGCAGGCGCAAAGACAGCGGTGAAGGCAAGCGCGAGTATGGCGAAAAACACCAGCAAGGCGAGGATCGAGGCGAGGAAGTTCGGCAGCCACGTCGCCAGCTTGTCCGCCAGCGGGGAGAGGATGATCGTGAGGATCAGCGCGGCAACCAGCGGCAGGAACACCACCGATCCAATCGACAGGACGAACGGCAAGGCCAGGAACAGGCCGATCGCCAACAGTACGACCAGGGATGAAATCAGCCGTAGTTCCTGCGCGGCGAAAGTCATCGCCCGGCGACGCCCGGCGGTCGGTCTGCTCGGCTTGCTGGGACTTTCCCCCTCGGCGTTCATCGGCGCGTGCCTGTCTTATCCTGCCCGTCTGCGCGCAGCATGTCGCGTTGCGCGAGCGCGATCAAGCGACGACTACTTCGAAGCAGCCGCTTCGCCGCGTCCGGCAGCCACTTCGTCCAGCTCTTCGAGGATGGCGCGGTGTGCCGCAGGGTCGCTCAGGTCGCGGTCGGGGATGTCGCCATCTTCCATCATGCTGGAGAGCGCGGCACGGGCGCGGCCCACACGGCTCTTGATGGTGCCCACCGCACAGCCGCAGATATTTGCGGCTTCCTCGTACGAGAAACCACCAGCGCCAACCAGCAACAGAGCTTCGCGCCTTTCGGGCGGCAGGGTCAGGAGAGCGCGGTGAAGGTCTGACAGGTGCAGGGGTTCTTCCTGCCCGGCAGGTGCCGTCAGGATGCGTTCCGCCACGGTCTCGTCGTATTCCCCGCGGAAGCGGTTGCGCCGCATGTCGGTGAGGTAGGCGTTGCGCAGGATCACGAAGGTCCATGCTCGCATCGATGTGCCCGGCTCGAACCGCTCCTGTGCCGCCCATGCCTTCAGCAGGGCTTCCTGCACCAGATCGTCGGCCATGTCGGGCCTGCCGCACAGGCCGCGGGCAAACGCACGCAGGTGAGGCACGACTTCAGTCAGCTCCCGCTTGAATGCGCGTTTGTCTTCGGCGCTACGCTCGGGCAGCTCGCGTTTGGTTTTCGCCTTGCTCATTTGCCCTCGTCTTCGTCCAGCTTGGAAAGCAGGTTCTTGAAAGAGTCGGGCAGCGGTTCGTCCACTACCGAATTGTAAAGTTTCTTGAGGCTGGACGTCCATTCAGGATCGCCAGCCTTGCCGGCTGCGTCGCCCTTCAGGCCCTTGGCAGCCTTAGCTCCGTCGTTTGACGATGACATAAGTGAAAAATTTCCCGTCGCCATGCAGATTTCCGCTACAGTGGTGATCGCCCTTTCGTGCAGCGGCAACCAGTGCGTTATTGCCTTTAATATGATTGCGGAACGAAACGGCAGCCATCCGGTTCCCCAAGTAGGAATTTCGTGTCGAGGGCCGATTGCAATGTTGCTGCGGGCCCGGCACCGTCATTATCGCTGGGGTGGTTGATCCCTGTCGGGCCGAGGAATCGAATTGCAGCAGCAGGTAAGCAAGCGTAGCAGGACGAAGCGGTGGCTGATGCGCTATCCAAGAGGAATGCCGCTTGGCATTTTCCTCCTGATATCGGCAATCACCATCCTTTCGATCTTTGCGATAGAGCGCGGCGAGTACGAGCGGCAGGCAGCACAGCTCAACGCGCGCGCCACGGCAATTGCCTCCGCTCTGGAACGCCGGGCCAATGCCAGCAGCGCATACCTGCGCGCGGGCGCAGCCTTGCTGTCGACGATGGACGATGTGCCGGCCGACGATTTTCGCCGGTTTGTTTCCGAACTGCGGCTGGATGCCGATTATCGCGGCGCGGAAGGCATCGGCTGGGCCATGGTGGTTCGCCCGTCCGAAATAGCCGAGTTCGAAGCGCTGCTGGCCGAAGAAGCCGTTGTCGAAACCCAGTTCTATCCGGTCTTCACCGGCAACCAGCCCTTTGCCGTGCCTGTCACGTACCTGCAGCCCGATACCGAACGCAATCGCAGGGCGCTTGGGTACGACATGTATTCGGACCCCGTACGCCGTGCTGCGATGGTGGAAGCCGAGCGCACGTCCAGGCCGACGGCCACCGATGCCATCGTACTGCAACAGGAAGGGGAGAGCGAAGCACCGGGCTTCCTCATCTACATGCCGGTTTTCGAACCCGGTGCCGGGGGGCGTACGCTGAAGGGCTTCATCTATTCGCCGTTCAATGCCGAAGACTTCCTGCAGAGCGCGCTCGAACTGGAAGATGCAGGCTCGTATGGCGTAAGCCTCTACGACGACGAAAACGAAGGGGGGGAGAACACGCTGCTCGCCGCGACCTTCGATGGCGATCTCGACAACCGCGAAACTGCCACGCGCACCGTCACGATCGCCAACAATCCCTGGCGTCTTGCGGTCAGTACGAGAGAGGACTTGGGGCTGTCCGGACTATCGATGGCCACCCTCATCTTCGGGCTCCTTGTAGCCAGCCTGCTGATGCTGCTTGTCAGAATGCTGACCCAGCAGGCGCAAGAGGACGAGAGCGCACTTGCCTGGTTCGAGGAGCAGGCGTCCATCCGCAACTCTCTCACCCGTGAACTGAACCACCGGGTCAAGAATACCCTGGCGAATGTCCTGTCGATTATCGCGCTGACCCGCCGACGGGCGACGGACGTGGACGAATTCGCCACGGGTCTCGACGGGCGCATCCGTGCGCTTTCGGCAACGCACGATCTTCTCACCCAGTCGGACTGGGGATCGACGCCTGTGAAGGCGGTGATCGACGCCGAACTGCTCCCCTATGCGCACAATGACGATCATTCGGTGGAGATGGTCGGGCCGGATGTGGAGCTTGCCCCCAACGATGCGCTGTCACTGGGCCTCGCCGTTCACGAACTGGCGACCAATGCTGCCAAGTACGGCGCGCTGAGCAAACCGGGCGGCAAGGTGAGTGTGCAGTGGCGGCTCGTTTCCGAAGACCTTGTCCGCGTTGAATGGCTGGAACGCGGTGGCCCACCCGTGAAGCAGGAGCGTTCCCGCGGGTTCGGGATGGACCTGATCGAGCGGATCGTAGCGCACGAACTGCGGCATCCGGTGGAACTGGATTTCGATCCCGAGGGCGTACGCTGCGTGCTGCTTATCCCTGTCCGCCGCCCCAGCGAATTCATGATCCGCGCTGCAAAGGCAGAGCAGAAGGCCGACGATAGCTGATATGGACGGCAGATTCCTGTCGCTCTAAGGCTGGCTGCCATGCGGGGCACTCCTCTCCTTTCCGGAATCGTGGCGACTATCGCGGCCACCCTGCTGGCCGGCTGCGCGCCTGCCGAACAATCAGGCCCGGTGGTGCTGGCTGCATCGAGCATGCAGGAAGGGCTTGGCGCGGCAGCCGAGCAGTGGGCCGGGAAGGGCCACGAAAGGCCCGCACTCTCCTTCGCTTCGAGTTCCGCCGTGGCGAGGCAGGTGAGCGAAGGCGCACCCGCCGACCTGGTGGTGACATCGGATGATCGCTGGATCGACTGGCTGGACGAACGTGGGGCCTTGTCGGGCGAGCCACTCCCCCTGGTTGCGAATTCGCTGGTGGTGGTGGCTCCTGTTGGAGCGGGCGGCAACGAGAGCCTGGCGGACTTCGCGGCAGCCCCCGAGGCTGGCCGCCTGGCAATCGGCGAGCCGGACAGCGTCCCGGCGGGCGAATTTGCGCGGGCGGCGTTGCGGTCGATGGGTCTGTGGGACGCGCTCTCCTCTCGCCTCGCACCCGGCGAGAATGTCAGGGCCTCGCTCGCACTGGTGGAGCGGGGGGAAGCCGCGCTGGGGATCGTTTACGCCAGCGACGCCGCGGCCAGTGATGCGGTCGAGGTCGTGGAGCGGATCGATCCGGAAGCCCATCCGGCCATCGTCTACTACGTGGCCATGACGAAGGGTTCGCGCCATCCTGACTCGCGCGCGCTGATGGAATTCCTGACTTCGCCGGAAGGGCGCGGCGCAATCGCGGCCAAGGGGTTCTCCCTGCCGTGAGCGAAACCGAATGGACCATCGTCGCGCTGTCGTTGAAAGTCAGCTTGGTTGCCGTGCTGGTCACCTTGCCGATTGCCTATGGGCTGGCCTGGGTCATCGCCCGCCGCCGCTTTCCGGGGCGAATGCTGCTGGATGCGCTGGTGCATCTGCCGCTGGTGCTGCCGCCGGTGGTGACGGGCTGGCTACTGCTCATCGTCCTGGGGCGCAACGGGGCCATTGGTGGATGGCTGTTCGAGACATTCGGCCTGACGCTCGTCTTCAACTGGACGGGCGCCGCGGTTGCCGCAGGCGTCATGGCCCTGCCGCTGATGGTGCGCGCGATGCGGCTTTCGATCGAAGCGGTGGACCGGCGGCTGGTCGGCGCGGCGCGCACGCTGGGCGCGTCGCCGTTCCATGCCTTCCTCACGATCACGCTGCCGCTCAGCCTGCCGGGCATCGCGGCAGGGGCCATGCTGGGTTTTGCCCGCAGCCTGGGCGAATTCGGCGCGACCATCACCTTTGCCGCCAACATCGCGGGCGAGACGCGCACCTTGCCGCTGGCGATCTATACCGGGTTGCAGGTGCCGGGTTCGGAAAGCGACGTCGCGCGCCTCGCAACCATCGCCATCGTCCTCTCGCTGGGCGCGCTGCTGGTGTCCGAATGGCTGGTAAGGCGATCGCAGGGGACCCGCGCCCATGTCCTTTGATGTGAAGATCGAAATGGCGGTGGACGACCATGCTTTCGCGCTGGAATTCTCATCGGATGCAAAGCTGACTGCGCTGGTCGGCCCGTCCGGTGTGGGCAAGACCAGCACGCTCAATGCCATCGCCGGGTTGCTGCGACCAAAGGCCGGGCGGATCGTGGTTGCCGGAGATGTCTTGTTCGACAGCGCCGCCGGGGTGAACCTGCCGCCCGAACGGCGCCGCGCGGGTTACGTTTTTCAGGACGCGCGATTGTTTCCGCACAGGCGCGTTTCGGCCAACCTTTCCTATGGCGCGAAGCTGGCTCCGGAAGGCGCCGAGATCATATCTCGAGACGAAGTCGTCACCCTGCTGGAGATCGGCCACCTGCTCGATCGCCTGCCGGCCACGCTATCGGGCGGTGAAGCGCGCCGTGTCGCCATCGGGCGGGCGCTGCTGTCGGCGCCGCGCTTCCTGTTGCTGGACGAGCCGCTGGCCTCGCTGGACGAGAGTCGCGCCGAAACGTTGCTGAGCCTGATTGAGAGGCTGCGCGACGAGCTTGCCCTGCCGATGCTGCTGGTCAGCCACTCGAGCTCGGAAGTGGAGCGGCTGGCGGGCCGGGTGGTCGAAATGACTGCCCCCGGCCCGGCCTAGCATTTATACAAACAGCGACGTGTCGATCGGCAAGGAGCGAATGCGCTTGCCGGTGAGGGCAAACAACGCGTTCGTCAGGGCCGGGATCACCGGGGGCAGGGCGGGTTCGCCAAGGCCCGTGGGATCGTTGTCCGACAGGACCCATTCGACATGGATCTGCGGCGTCATCGGCATGCGCGGCAGCGGGTAGTTGTGGAAGTTGGACTGCTTCACCGCGCCACCTTCGATCTCGACCGCAAGCTGCATCGCCTGGCCGAGCCCGTCGATGATGGAGCCTTCCACCTGGTTCAAGGCGCCGAACGGGTTGATGATCTGGCTCCCGACGTCGCCAGCGGCCCACACGTTGTGCACCACCGGCTTGCCCCGATCGTCGAGACTGGCTTCCACCACTTCGGCGAAATAGCCCATGTGGCTGTAATAGAAGCCGAAGCCCTTGGCCCGGCCTGCGGGTGCGGGCGCACCCCAGTCTGCCATCTGCATCACCTTGCGGGTGACGGCCTGCAGGCGCGGAGCGGAAAAGCCGGGCTGCGGGCCGATGAAGCCCTGCGTCATCGGTTCGGCTTCGACCCCGTCCGTCAGTTCCAGCATGAGCGTGGGCAAGTCCTTGCCGCTGGCATGGGCCACTTCGTCGAGGAAGCTTTGCATCACGAAAGCGAGCGCGTTCGAAGTCGGCGCCCGCAGGGCCCCCATCGGAACGGCGCTGCTCATCTTGGTCTGCTCGAACTTCAGGTTGTCGACGAACTTGGCCGGGAACTCGTCGGGCGGCATGACCGCCGGATTGAATTGCCCGTCACCAAGGTCGAAGGTGACGAAGTGATCGGCCCAGCCGGTGATCTTGCCATCCGCGTTCAGCGCGGCGCGCAGCTTGTGCCAGCCCGCGGGGCGGTAGAAGTCGCTGCGGACGTCGTCCTCGCGGCTCCAGATCAGGTTGACCGGGGTTCCCGGCATCCGCTTCGCGATCGCGGCAACCTGCACCATGTAATCGTTATTGAGGCGGCGACCGAAACCGCCACCCATGCGAGTGATGTGAACAGTGACCTGCGAAGGTTCCAGCCCAAGGTAGCCCGCCACGGCAGCTTGCCCGCCCTGCGGCGTTTGCGAAGGGGCCCACATTTCCATGGTGCCATCTTCGTGCATCAGCGCGGTGCAGTTCATCGGCTCCATCGCCACGTGGGCGAGGAAGGGATAGCTGTATTCCGCTTCCAGCACCTTGTCCGCCTCGGCGAAGGCCGTTTCGGTATCGCCTTTCTCTGCGAACACTTCATCGCTGGTGCCTGCGGCCCAGGCCTCCTGCGCTGCCTGCGCATAGCCGGCGCTGGAATGGGTGGCCCATTCGCCGTTGTCCCATTGCGGCGACAGGGCAGCGCGAGCCTTGTTGGCCAGCCACCAGTTGTCGGCGATGACGGCGATGCCCTGTGTCAGTTCGACTTCCGGCGCCGCGTCGATGGTGAAGGCATCGATCACGCCGGGTTGCGCCTTGGCGGCATCGAGGTCAGCAGAGACGAGGCTTGCGCCGAACACCGGCGACCGTTCGAACGCGGCATAGACCATGCCGGGAAGCTGCGTGTCGACACCGAAGATCGGCTCCCCGCGCACCACCTTGGGGCTGTCCACCCCGCCGATGGCGCGGCCGATGATGCGGAAGTCCGCCTGGTCCTTCAGCTGGAGGGTGGCGGGATCGGGCACGTCCATCAGCGCGGCATCGGCAGCCAGTTCGCCGAAGCTGGCGCTGCGTTTGCCGCTCTTCTCGATAACGCGGCCCGGCTCCGTTGCCAGGCTGGAGGCACTCACGCCCCAGCGCTGCGCCGCTGCTGCCAGCAGCATGGCACGCGCCGCAGCACCTGCCTGGCGCATGGGAATCCAGTTCATCGGCGTGGCGAACGAACCGCCGGCCAGCTGCGGACCGTACTTGGCCGCATTGGTATCGGCCTGTTCGACGCTCACACTGTCCCAGTCGGCATCAAGCTCTTCGGCGATCAGCATGGGCAGCATGGTCTTGATGCCCTGCCCGATCTCCGGGTTCTTGCCGACGATGGTAATGGTGTCGTCCGCGTTGATGGTGATGAAGGCCGTCAGTTCCGACGGTCCGGCCGCGGCATTGGCGCGCGCAGCCATCGGGAACGTCGCGGCGAGCGCGAAGCCGCCACCAGCAACGGCCGAGGATTTCAGGAACAGGCGGCGCGAAAGCTGGATTGCCTCAGGCATTGGCCGTCTCCTCGTCACGGGCGACCTTGGCAATGGCGGAATGGATGCGCTTGTAACAGGCGCAGCGGCAGATATTGCCCTGCATCGCCGCCTCGATCTCGCCATCGCTGGGGTTGGGATTGTTGTTGAGCAGGGCGGTCGCATTCATCAACTGGCCCGCCTGGCAATAGCCGCACTGCATCACGTCCTCGTCCAGCCATGCCTGCTGCAGCGCCTGGCCGACCGGGGTTTCGCCCAGCGATTCGATGGTCGAGACCTGCTTGTCGCCCACGGCAGACAGGGGCAGCGAGCATGACCGCGTCGCCTGGCCGTCCACGTGCACGGTGCAGGCACCGCACATGCCGATGCCGCAGCCGAACTTGGTGCCGACCATGCTCAGCTCGTTGCGCAGCGCCCAGAGCAGGGGCATGTCGCCCGGCGCGTCGATCTCGCGCGTTTCTCCGTTGATGGTGACACTGTATGCCATGGGCAGGGCTCCGATGCTGTTTTGTCCAGGTGATGCGCGATACGGTACGCAGATTGACTATGTCTACAGGAGGGAGCGCGCCCTGCCAACAGCGACATTAGGTCAGGAGCCGCTCGCGTGCGGGTTTGTCCCCCGTCAGCACCTATGGCACAGATTTGAGGTTGTGATTTAAGGAGGATTTGGGCTTCGTCGTAGTG